>NZ_CP195154.1:0-1124702 GCF_051200785.1 Mycoplasma sp. 6243 | reverse complement strand
ATAATATTTCAGATAATTAATCTTTAAAACCATTTAAATATAAAATAAAAAAGTATAATTTAATAATATATGAAAGAAAAAAACGATTCAATTTATAAAGAAACAGGGAAGTTTGTAAAAATAATTTCTGGTGGTTTTAGTCAAGGATGAGCTTTTATGATTTTTGAATCAACAGAAAAAAAACAAAAAAAAGCAATTTATGCAAGAAAAAATGTTCCTGAGTTATATAAAAAATATGAAATAACTTATGAAATATCAAATTACAAAGATAATAGACAAGGAATAAAACTTACATCATATATACCTGTTATTGAGTATGTTGATATAGATGTTGAATTAAAACAACATATAGAAAAGATACCTAAAGTAGGAAAAATAACAGCAAAAAAAATATTTGAACAATTTGGAAGGAAGTTTTTTGACTATTTAGAAGATCCAGAAAAGAATAGCAAAATTTTAAAAAGTGTTCTTTCAGATGTTCAAATAGAAAATTCTGTTAAATATTATAAACATAATAGTGATTCAGTAAAAAAAGTGTTAAATGCCGCATCTGTCGATTCAGAAGAATATAGAAAAAATATTGAATTTTTTTATGGTAATGATTTAGTAAATTTATATACTTTTCTAAAAATTAAATATCAAACAGATTTAGAGGATTTTATAAAAAAATATAAATTACTTAATCCGTATAAACTTTACCTTGAAGATTCGTACAATTTATATGACATAGATCGTTTTGCGATTTTGCTTGGTTGAAATCAGTTGTGCGAAGAAAGATTAGATGCTTTTATTCATACAGCATTTATAGATTTAGAAGACAATAATTCGACTTATATAAATTCAAATGAAATTGTTGATAAAACATTGACTATGATGTCCTTAGAAAAATTACCAGATTACCAAGAAATGGTAAAAAACAGGTTAAAAGAACTTACAAAATTAAAATATTTAATTAATGATCATTTTATGTATTGTCGTATCGAAATGCAAAAAAAAGAAGAATTTATAGTTGATAAATTAGTTAAAATAGATAAAAAAGAACCTTTGATACTAACAAAAGAATCTGAAGATAAATTAAATTATTTATCAAACGAACAAAGAGACGCATACTTTGCTTTTATAAATCATAATGTTTCAATTATTTCGGGAAACCCCGGAACAGGTAAAAGTAGTTTGATAAAACATTTTTATAATACCTTAAAACAAAACGATTATAAAATTGAATCTAATTTTTTTATTTTAGCACCAACAGGTAGAGCGGCTTCAAATTTATCATCTAAAGGACATTTTTATGCAAGAACTATTCATAGTTTTTTAAAAATAAAAGATGATAAAGAAGAAGTTTTAGAAAACGAAGATGCAGAAAAAGCAAAAGTTATAATAATCGATGAGTTTAGTATGGTTAATATAAATTTGTTTTATAAACTACTTAATAATTGTCCAAATTTAGAAAAAATAGTATTGTTAGGTGATAAGGATCAACTTCCTGCAATAGGGCCTGGTTATATATTAAATGATTTAATAAATAGTAAAAAAATAAAAACAACAGTATTAGAAAAATTTTATAGAAGTGATTCATTAGAGATTAAATCATATGTTGATTTTATAAATTTTCTTGGTAATTATAAAGATATCAGATATACAAAAAATATAAAAGAATATATAAAAGAGTTATTTAAAAGAAATTATATAAACGAACAACTTTATGAAAAGGTTATATCAATAGATTATTTGCCTTCTGAAGCAAATATATTTAATAAGATTCTAACATTTGAAAATAACTGAAATGATTGAATGGGATATTCGATAAAGAAAGAAAAAGTTAATTTTGTTATTTATAAAAACTTCGAAAAAGATATAGTTAATATATATAATGGAATTCTAAATAAATATGGTATTAATGATTCTATAATATTGTGCCCTATATATAAAGGTTTATATGGGATAAACAAAATAAATAATTTGATACAAAAACTTTATAATCCAAAAGGAAGAATTATTCATTCAACTAATTTTAATGATAATAAAGTTATTTATAAAATAGGTGATAAAGTAATTCAATTAGTCAATAAGTATGATAAAAATATTTCAAATGGTGATATAGGATATATAACTGATGAAAAGATAATTGATGGTAAGAGTCAAATAACAGTGACTTTTAAACAAGGAAATAAAAATATAAAAATTATTTATAATAAAGAAGAATTTAATGCTGAAATTAATTTAGCTTATGCTATAACAGTTCATAAATTTCAAGGAAGTGAAACAAAAGCAGTAATGTTTATAATAAATAATAATTTTAAACATATGCTAAACAGAAAACTTGTTTATACAGCGGTTTCACGTGCAATAAATGAAATATGAATATTTTCTCCAACTGAATTTTTATATTCACAACTTTTAGTTCCGCAATTTACAAAAGAAAAAGAAATATATACAAATATGCAGATTTTATTGAAGGATTAATATGAAATTAATAGTAGGTTTAGGAAACCCAGGGATTGAATATAAATATACAAGACATAATGCAGGTTTTTTAGTAATAGATGAAATTTGTAATAAATTGAATATATCATTAAATAAAACAAAATTTAATGGTGATTTTGTAAAAATCGATGATTTAATTATTGCAAAACCAAAAACCTTTATGAATTTATCAGGTAGCTTTGTTTCTTCAATGTGTAGTTTTTTTAAAATATTACCAGAGGACGTAATGGTAATTCACGATGAAAAAGATTATGAACTAGGAAGAGCAACTATTAAAATAGGTGGTTCTGGAGGAAGTCATAATGGTGTTAAAAATATAATTGACCAATTAGGGACTCAGGAATTTAAAAGACTTCGTATAGGAATAAAAACCCCTTTTCAAGGAGAATTAAAGGATTTTGTACTAGGAAAATTTACAAAAGAAGAATTTGAAATATTAAAACCTATTTTAAATATTTCAGCACAAGCAGCAATCTCATATGCGTTTAATGATATAAAAACAGTAATGAATAAGTTTAACCAAAAGAACAATGGAATATAAAAAAATTTTGTTAGCCGTTAGTGGCGGACCTGATAGTATGTATATGTTAAATAAGTATAAACATTTAGATGTTGTTGTTGCATATATTAATTATAATCAAAGGGAAGATAGTTATTTAGATGAGCAAATAGTTACAGATTTTTGTAATAAAAACAAAATTAAATTAGAAAAACTAGTTTTAAATAAAAGTGATTATATCTCAGGGAATTTTCAAGATTGAGCAAGAGAAAAAAGATTTATTTTTTTTAAAGAAATTTATTATAAATATAATCGTAATATACTTTATATTGCACATAATTTAGATGATTATTTAGAAACAGCACAAATGCAATTAGCAAGTAACAGAACATTTTCTTTATTAGGGATAAGAAAAAAAAGTTATTTATTTAATATGAATATATATAGACCATTTCTGTTTCGTTATTTTAAGGATACTATACTAAAAAAATGTAAAAAATATAATATACCTTTTCATATTGATTATACAAATAATCAGAATAAATATTTAAGAAATATTCAAAGAAATAAAAATAAATTATTGTCAAAATTTCAAAAAATACTAATATTAATTAATATTTATTTAAAAAACAGAAAAATACACAAAAATAATCAAATAACTGAAAAAGAATATAAAATATGATTAGAATCAAATTTTGCTCAGGAAATATTTCGTTTTTTTTTAAACAAACAAGAATTAATATATAAATTTATACATTTAAATTTTGATAATATTGAATTATCATCCAAAAAGATACAAGCGATTGAAAAATTTATACTCTCAAATAACAGAACAAGTGAATTTAAATTAAATGATAAAAACAAACTACGGAAGAAAAAAGGAAAAATAATTGCAAAAGAATAAAGAAAAACAATTTATAATTTAATATAAAGGAGAAAAATGTTTTCAAAAAACAGAAAATCAGTATTTTGAACGATTATAAGTATTATAATAATCGCAATCATTCTTTATTTTCTAATAACAAGTTTTTTAGGTTCTAAAGAAAAAACAATAAGTTTAACTCAATTAGCTCAAAAAGTAGTTGCAGCTGCTTCTGATAAAAACCACTCAACTTATTTTACACAAATGAGAGTTGATAGTTTTTCTAATACAATATCTGCAACTTTTAATCAAAAAGTGGTTGATGGTTCTATTATACAAAGTAATTATGTTATCTATGGAAGTTATAACTTATTTGAATCAATTTTAAAAGATATAAACTCTAATATTAAATTATCAGATGCATTTTTTGGTGACACATCACAAGGGATAGTGGGAGTGCAGGCACCAAAACCGAATGTTGCTTTAAATTTATTTATTAGTTTGATCCCAACATTGTTATTGATTGGAATAATATATTTTGTATATCGAGCTCAAGCAAAAATGATGTCAGGTCAAGGTGGAGCATTTGGAGAAAAAAATCCGGCTCAAATAATCAAATCTGATAAAAAATTTAGTGATATAGCAGGAAACAAAGAACCAATAGAAGAAATTTCTGAAATAGTTGATTATCTAAAAAATCCCAAAAAATATCAAGATTCTGGTGCGAGAATGCCACATGGGATATTATTAGGTGGTCCTCCCGGAACCGGAAAAACTCTATTAGCAAAAGCTACGGCAGGTGAGGCAAATGTTCCGTTCTTCTTTGTTTCTGCTTCTAATTTTGTTGAGTTATTTGTTGGTATGGGTGCAAAAAGGGTAAGACAAGTTATAGCAGAAGCAAGAAAAAACGCACCAGCAATTATATTTATAGATGAATTAGATGCAATCGGTAGAACACGTGGATCAGGTATAGGTGGTGGACACGATGAAAGAGAGCAAACATTAAACCAATTACTTGTTGAAATGGATGGGATAAAAGAAAACTCAGGACTTTTATTTGTTGCTGCAACAAATAGGACTGATGTTCTAGATCCTGCTTTAACTAGACCTGGTCGTTTTGACCGCGTTATAACAGTCGGATTACCTGATATAAAAGAAAGAGAAGAAATTTTAAAACTTCATGCAAAAGGAAAGAGATTTGCATCAAATGTATTGTTTTCAAACATCGCAAGAAGAACTCCGGGATTTTCGGGTGCTCAATTGGAAAATGTTGTTAATGAGGCAGTCTTGTTATCTATAAGAGAAAAATCAGATTTAATAACTTTAGAAATTATAGATGAAGCAATTGATCGTGTTATGGCAGGACCTGCTAAAAAATCAAGAACAATTACTAAAGAAGAACTTACAGCAGTTGCCTATCACGAAGCAGGGCATGCTGTTGTAGGGATAAGAATTCCAGGAGGTAATAAAGTTCAAAAAATTACCATTATCCCACGTGGGCAAGCAGGTGGTTATAATTTAATGATGCCTGAAAATGAAAAATATAATTATACTAAAGAAGAACTTTTAGCATCTATTGCTTCATTTATGGGTGGTAGAGCAGCAGAAGAATTTATTTATGGAAAAGATAATATTTCAACAGGAGCTTCTGATGATATAGATAAAGCAACCAACATTGCTCGTCGTATGGTAACAGAATTTGGAATGAGCGATTTAGGTCCGATAAAATATCATGAAGAAAATGGAAGTCCGTTTTTAGGAAAAACCCTTGCTACAAATTCATCTTTATCTAACCAAGTAAGTCATGAAATTGATTTAGAAATAAGAAAGATTATTTTAGAAGCACAACGTCGTGCATACCAAACAATTTCAGAAAATACAAAATTATTAGAATTAATCAAAACATTATTGCTTCAAAAAGAAACAATTATAGCTGAAGAAATATCTTATATAGCTGAACATCTTGAATTACCACCTGAACATAATAATTCATCAGAAAGTGATTCAAGTGATCAAAGTGTTGATGATTTAATTTTCTCAACAGAGCAAGAAAAAGAACAAGATTAGTTCTTTTTTTGTATTAAATTTAAAACAGGTTTATATTTAATTCGGTGATAATCTTTTAATATACCAAATAATTTCAAGGCTTGCAAATGTTCTTTAGTAGGATATCCTTTGTTTTTATCAAAATGATACTCAGGATGTATTTTATGTAAATTCATCATATATTTATCTCTTGCAACTTTTGCTAGTATGGATGCAGCAGCGACACAGAGAGCTTTATTATCACCTTTAACCAAGTTTATTTGTTTAATATCAAGATCAATTTTTTCATAATCTGTAATCGTTATCTGGGGTGTTTTTTCAAATGATTCAATACATTGTTTCATTCCGAGTTTTGATATTGCTTTTGGATTTGAGTTATTTATATCAAAAACATCATAAAATTTTATTTTATATTCTATAGCAATATCTTTAATAAGATTAGATAGTTGAATTCTTTTGTTTGGTGCAATTTGTTTAGAATCTTTTATATCTTTATTAAGATAATTTTTTGGAAGCATCACACAAGCAACAACTAAAGGTCCGGCGATACAACCTCGACCGACTTCATCGCAACCAGCAATATAATCATATTCACCAAGATGTTCTATTTCAAAGTTTAACATAACAATATTTTATAATTTATTATATAATTACAAAAGGAGAAAAAATGGCATCATATGTAACTGCAAAATGTAACAAATGTGGTCGAACATCTCATTATATTTTTGGTTTTTCTGAAGACTTAAGATTATTCGATTTATTTTTAAGTGAGTATAAAAAAGTACAAAAGGACTTGTTTAAAGAAGAAGAGTTTTATAAATACTTTAATGATTTATTTAATAAAGATATTGTAGAATATCAAAAATTAACTGATCAAGAAAAGAATGATATATTAAAACATAATTATCAAAATATTCTTAATTTCTTTTGAGAAGAAGAAATAAAGATGATAAAGAAAAATATATTAACAGGTTATGAGTTAGAACTATATCCTGTGGTTATTCTATCCAAACCCAAAGAAGAACGTGATATTCTAAATGTTCCGCTGTTAAAAGTGAAATTTTTAGACGGAAGTGAATATAATCGTAGATATAACCCACAACAATCACAATATGTGCAATTTAGCAAGGATCAAAAATTATTAACATGTCCATATGAATTAAAATTAACAGCTGAAAATATTAATGAAGAAGAGAGGTAAGGAGTAATATGAATGATATAAATTTAAATGCATCAGGAATCGAAATAGATATAAATATTGAAAGAAAAAAGAAAGCAAAATTATGAGGAATTTCCTTAGCGGTATTAGGTTTTTCTTTTGCTTTTGTTATAACAATTTCGTTAGTGATTCAATATTTTTTAAGAAGAAATAATAACCCCCAAATAGCACTTATAATGTTATGAGTAGGTTTAGCAGCATTGTTTGTTTTATCGCTTGTATCAGGTTTTTTATATAAAATTAAAAGTAAATTTATTTATTTTTATTATCTGTTTCAGTTAGGAACATGGATATTAATATTTACAGGAATTTTATTTTTCTTTTTGCAATTTTATAAATTAGATACAGTTAGATTTCTAGGAATAAGCTTATTACCAATTTTAATTATTGGAGTTTTTGGATTAATAGGTTATTTTGAAGTAATTAAAATAAAATTCTTATATGCTTTTATAGGTGTATTATCAATTGCTTTAATTGTAATGTTTTTTATATCAATATTTGCTTTTGGTATTACTTGATATTATTCAGCAGTTGCTATTGTATTGATTGCAGCGATGACAGCAGCTGATATATATCAAGTACGTAAAGAATTAAATTATGTGGTCTATACAGATTCTAATTTTCAATTTAAATATGCATTAAGTGTTGGTATAAGATTATTTGTTAATGCAGCATCGATATTATTACAATTATTAATGTTAATAATGGGAGCAAGTAAAAAATAAGTGGTTATACTTATTTCCAAAATGCAATCTAAAAAGCTACACTATAAAAATTAAGTTATTGTGTAGCTTTTTAGATTGCATTTTGGGACATCACATTGTGATGTTTTATATTGCTTTTTGTTCAAATGGTTTTGATTTCTCACTTAAATTGTTAGTTTCATTAATCTTAGTAGATAACATAGTATTTAATATTGCTACAGGGATAATAAATAAATCAAATAAAACCGGAACAAGTAAAGTAAGAACAAATATAGATATAGAATAATAAGTTATATCTTGTTTTTCTTTGTTATTAATTTGGTAACCAAAGATTATGGTATTTAAAACAAGGACTGGTATATAAGTTAATATAGATAAAATAACAAAAGCTAAAAACACAATATATACATATGGAAAACCACCAAATATCATTGCTAAGTAAAAGACAAAAACAAGTGTTATAAATAAGATGATAACATAACTTAATATCGTAGATGTTAATGATAAATTATAAGTTTTAGATATTTTTTTCATTTTTCCTTTCTTTATAAGTTAATAATACAAAAAAAAAAAAAAACTGAAGCAAAATATTAAAGAATGACGCTCGGGAGCACCACCCCGACGTCCTACTTTACTGCTTTATTATTAAATATTTTTATATATAATTAAATAAAGATGAAAAAAAACAAAAAAGAAATTGAAATACTCGCTTTAAAATTAACTCATAGTTCTTGCGTGATAGAGAATAATACATTTACATATCAACAAACAAAGGAATTATTATCACAAAAACAAATAAATTTTAATGAATACAGTACTAAAAAACTAAGAGAAGTGTATGAGTTACTAAATTTTAAAAAAGTAATTTTATATATTTTGGATAATTATAATAATTTAAAAATAGATAACGAAACAATAAAACTAATTCATAGTATTATAATGAATAATATTATAGAAAATAAAGGATTATTTAGAAGACATAATGTTGCAATTAGTGGTTCGTATGTTAGACCTTGTGATTATTCAGTTGTAGAATATAAATTACAAAACTTAAATGCTAAATTTAAAAAGGCTATATATGTTTTAAATGTGTTTTATTTGAAAATAATGTATAATTTAGTAATGTCAACAAAAGATGAAAAACTCAAACAACTAAAATTAATAACAAATTCATGAATAAAGTCATTTACTGACCTTCCGAATGATGTTAAAGAAGTATTAGCATCTTATATTACTTCATGAAATAATAGTAAAGATATAACAATAGAAAAACCTAAATATTGTCATAGATGTGGATACTGTAAAGATACACAAGCACGGTTCAACAAACAACATCGCCTCGTTATAGAATGTTTAGATTGTAAGAAAACTTTTGGGACCTTAAAAAAGTTGTGTATTCATAACTGAGTTATCTTCACAAAAAAGATTTTTTAAAAAATATTAGCCATTATTTTTTAATATTATAAAAAGAATTAATACCTTTAAAAGTTGCTGTATTTCCTAGTTCTTCTTCGATTGCTAATAATCGATTATATTTAGCAATTCTGTCTGTTCTAGACATTGATCCGGTTTTAATTTGTCCTGTATTCATAGCAACCGCTATATCTGCAATAGTGCTATCTTCGGTTTCCCCTGAACGGTGAGATACAACAGCAGTCATATTTGCTTTTTGAGCCATTTGGATAGCATCAAAAGTTTCTGTTAATGAACCAATTTGGTTTACTTTAATCAAAATAGAGTTCATTGATTTTTCTTCAATAGCACGTTTAAGGATTTCGGTATTTGTAACTGTTAAATCATCACCTACAATTTGAACTTTATTTCCTATTTCAGCAGTAAGTTTTTTAAATCCTGCTCAATCGCTTTCTGCTAATCCATCTTCTATAGAAATAATAGGGTATTTTGAAACAAGAGATTCAAGGTATTTAATCATTTCATCAGTTGTATAAGTTAATTTAACATCATTTAAGTGTTCAAAACCAGGTTTTTTAGATTCGATTGCTTCTTTAAGTTTTCCGAAAGTATATACACCATCTTTGTATAATTCTGATGAAGCACAATCCATTGCGATTGCAACAGCATTTTCTCCAGATGTAGCTGGTTCATATCCAGCAAGTTTAATAGCTTCAACTAAAAAATCTAAAGCTTCCTCGTGTGATTTAAAGTTTGGAGCAAATCCACCTTCATCACCCACTTGAATACCGTGTCCGTTTTTCTTAAGTAACTTAGCTAAGTTATGGAAAACAAAGTTCGCCATTTGTAGTGCTTGGCGTAAAGATTTAGCACCTACTGGCATAATCATAAATTCTTGGAAATCAAGGGTATTAGAAGCATGTTCACCACCATTAATAACATTTAACATAGGAAGTGGTAATTGATGTGAGTTAAAACCTCCTAGGTATTTATAAAGTGGTAATTGTAATTCATCTGCAGCGGCTCGAGCAACAGCTAACGAAGCACCTAAGATAGCATTAGCACCTAATTTAGATTTAGTTGGTGTTCCATCTAAAATAATCATTCTTTGATCAATTAAACGTTGCTCAGTAACTTCAATACCTTCAATAGCAGGAGCAATAATTTGGTTAACATGATCAACAGCTAACATAACTCCTTTTCCACCGAATCAATTTTTTTCATACTTAGAACCTTTATCTCTTAGTTCTAAAGCTTCTCTTGAACCAGTTGAAGCCCCCGAAGGAACCATTGCTGAACCAAATCCACCTAATTCAGTTGTAACTTCTACTTGAACAGTAGGATTTCCTCGAGAATCCAACACTTCACGTGCATGTATTTTTTTAATTGCTGACATTTATGTCTCCTCTAAAATGTTATATAAATTATGTTATTTCATATTTTATAAATATTAAATATTTAAAAAATTATATAACATATTTTTTTAATAAATAATAAAATATGTAGGAAGCAAGGATTGTGTGTTTTCACAAATTTTGCAGATATCAAAAAGAAAATATGTTTTTAATAAAAATTTCTGGTATTAATATTTCTTTTTATGTAAAATAATTTTGTAAGAAATTAAATAAGTAATTTGATTCTTACAAAATTACTAAAAGGAGAATAAAGTTGAAATACAAATTTAAGAAGTTCATTTTTCCTTTTTCATTAGGTTTAGTTTTATTAAGTGCTTCTTGTGCATCATCAGTTAATTCTAAAAAAGAAATAAAAGATTATGAGATATCAGATATAACAAAATTTAAATCTCTTATTTCTAAATATAATAAAGATAATAATATCCAAACAATTTATGATCCTTATTTTACTTACTTTTGATCAGGTAATACAGAAAATAAAGGAAAGTTTAAATATATCTTTGATCATAAATATGAATTAATTACATCTGAGCAAGAGCTAGACGAAAAATTTCTAAACAAATTTAGTCTAGAGACAGCAAGGGTATTTAGCTGAAGAAATCACATACAAACAAATTTAAAAATATACTTAAATACATTAACACAACAACAGTTTCAACAAAAAAATAGAGAAAAATTCAAAGAAATTTATTTAAATAATGAAGATATCAATAAATTTTTTAAAACTAAAAATTTATTAATGTATGAAAGTTGAACTCGGGGTCCTGCTATTGATGAAATAAGTCTTGTTGTCGATGATAAAAACAAAGATCAAATAAATTTACACTTTAATGTTGTAGATACAACAAATTTAGGAGTAAATTATGATATACCACTTTATAATATGATGTCGGAATTAAAAATGAATATAAAATACCTTGATAAAACAAAGACAATAACTATAAATCCTGAATTAAACAAAGATCAAACAAAACAATTTTATGAGTATTTGAAAAATTTATATAAAGATGAATAATAAATACACAAAGAGAACATTCTTATAAGTGTTCTCTTTGTTTAAGACAATTGGTTTTTGAGCGAATTGAAATTCAAAAGAGCAAAGAAAAAATAATCTATTAACCTAAAGTAGGACAAAAAGATTAACAATTAATTCTGTTAATTTTTTTGTTTTATTAATAGGATTAACCAACACCCCTAGGGGTGTCCGCGCCCAAAAATATTAAAGAAAGGAAAGCAATGTCAAAGCATTTTAAGAAGGAAGAATTTGATAAAATTTTTGAAATTTATTCAAGTGAAGGAACCGAAAAAGCTTTATATTTTATGAAAGAAATCAGTCAAAATTAATCTTTATTAAATCAACAAGTTTAAGAAATAGATTGAAAAAATTGTTTCATATTATAATTTAAATATGGAAAATCAATTATTAACCAAAAGTGGTTCACAAAGAAAACCAGGTTCTGGAAGACCGAAGAAAGACAAGAAATCTAAGGTTCCAAATTTTGAAAAATTTACCAGACAAGATCTAATAATTATCGCGACTCGATACTATGAAATCGCAGAAAAAATGGATAAGAATCAAAAGAAAAATGAGTCTCATGAATTAGAAGACTTATCACAAACTAAGACAGCAGAAATATTAGATGCAACTAGACAAACTATCTCAAAATGAAAAACAAATTCAATAAGCAAAAAGGAAGAAAAATACGAGCAGTACAGAGAAATAATCCTGAAAGTTTTTTACGAAAACAAGCAAGTTTATGGTCGTGTAAAAATGTCTATTGTATTAAGAGAAAAATACGGAATATACATAAATTACAGGACTTTAGGAAGAATAATGAAATATTTAAATATAAAATCTTTTGTTCGTAATAAGAAAAAGTTCGTGAAAAGAAGAATACAAAATTTCAAAAAGAAGATCTAGTTAAAAGAGATTTTAATGATAAAGATTCTAGAGGAATCATCGCTACTGATGTAACATATATCCCTGCTCCTGCTGACCTAAAACCTTTCCAAAACCATATATTCTTATCTGCAATTATTGAACATAAAACTAAAAGAATTTTAGGATATTCAATATCCACCAAAAATGATTTAAAACTTGTTATCGATAACTTTAAAAACATTAAAGATTTTAATCGTGATTCTTTTATAATCCATTCGGATCATGGATATCAATATACTTCAAAATACTATATTGATATGATAGAAAGAAAGAATGGAAAAGTATCATTTTCAAGAGTTGGTAATTCTTTGGATAATAGAGAAATCGAGTATTGATTTTCTTGCTTAAAATCAGAATGACTAAAAAGGTTGATTATTCAAAAATTACTTTCGATGAATTAAAAAAACTAATACACCAATACATAATTTGATATAATACAAAACGAATTCAATCTGTTTTAGATTGAAAATCACCTCAGCAATATGCCGAGATGATACAATGTTAATTTTCTGTTAATTTTTATGTCCTTGTTTATTTTCTCTCGACTCTCTATACTAAACATCTCGAGATCATCTAGTAAGATAAAACTATAATTTGATTGTATTTTTTGAAAGAACAATGAAAGTTCAATTGCGATAATCTGTCTTTGTGCTCGATTTAAATTTTTGAACTCGATGTTGTCTTTTTTGATGATTACTTTTTCTCCTTTATCATCTGATGCAATTTGTATTTCAAAATTAAATGAATGTTCTTTAATAAGTTTATTTATCTCTTTAGCGATGCGATATTGGAAAATATTAATAAACAATAATGCGATTGTGTATTTATCAACTTGTTTTTGTGCTAAGGGATGTTGACTTTGTTTTATAGTTTTAATCATCTCTTGTGCATACGCAATAATAACTTTCGATTCTTCTTGTTTGCTTACCTTTTCTCTTGCTATAAGTTCTTGGTAGTTATTAATTAGGTTATTAAAGAATTCTAATCGCTTTTTGGCTTCTTTAAGTAGTTTATTATAAGTATCATAAGTTGCTTTATAGGTATCTGCGATTAATAGCTCAGATGTGTCTTTAAAGAACTCGCTATATTGATTATACTTTAGTTTCTCATTCAAAAAGTTTTTGTAACTGTCTTTAAAGTCACTGGTTTTGAAGTAAGAATTAATAAAATAATATAACTGCTCTTTTGGTTGTGCTGCTAAAAATGCTACAGGGGTGCATAGTGCTTTGTAATCTTGATCATACATATTAATTAAGTTTTGAACTTTAACAAAAAACCCGTTGTCTCCTACTTCATATTTATACACTTCATCATTTATACATATAATTCACTCATTCTTTTTTAAAAGAAAAACAAATGTCCCTGTTATCTCGTTATTTGTAAGAACTTTTAATTCTAAAAAAATAAGTGCTTGGCGTTCTACTCCGTTCTCATCGATTCTGTTGATATTTTTTGCTAGTGATCCATCATATCTTTTTTTATTATTTAATACATATGATATCGCATCAAGGATGCTGGTTTTACCAATCCCATTTGCTCCTTGTTTTAAAATTCAATTATTAGTGTCTTCTGCTTTTCAATTAAAACGTTCGATCCCTTTGAAGTTTTCAATGTTTATATAATTAATAACTAATCTTTCCATGTTTGCTCCTTATAATATAATTTTTATATGATTAATTGAAACCGTCCTTATGCATCCAAAGAATGAAAGGCGCTTCGTGATGCTCATCTTAACAAATGGCCTTTTTGCTCCAAATGTTCTACAACCTTAAATTTACAAGTCGACCATATCATAGAACACCAAGGTGATATAGATAAATTTTTAGATCCTAACAATTTACAAACTTTATGCGATAGATGTCACGGATCTAAGTCACTACAATATTTAAAACTCTCTAAATTACCTAAAAGCGAACTTGTTTTATATTTATATTTCGGTGAAGGTATAGATTTAAAGAATAATAAATTTGTGTTTTTTGAAGTTGATAATTATTTAAGATATAGCAATAAATTAATTTATAAATTTAAATACCTACCACTTGAACCTTATTTAATTAATAACTTACTGGACTTTATTTATGCGATTTTTTTAAAACATCGCCACATTTATATAAATATAGAAAGTAATAAAGATATTTGTCACATTAAGGAATTAATATCTTATAAACTTTTAAATGCTCAAAAGAATGTTCGCGCATTAACTTAATAACTTCCGGTATTTGATATATATAGCAATGTTGCAGTCTTAATAAATAACTTTCGCAAAATATGCATTTATGTTGTTTTGTTTTTTTAATAATGCTCTTGTAATCTTTTCTTTGAAATATAAGTCACTTAAAGAACTTTTGATTTAACTTTTTAAACATAATAATTCTCCTATATGATTAACTAAAAACCCACACCTATATTTAGATGTGAGTCTTTTATTTAGAGGCTAGTTAACTATATATATATATCGTTTATATTGTTAACATCGATATCTCTAACATCTATTTGTCCAGTTACAACTTCGTTGATAAGGGATTTAGATAGTTGATCAAGTAATTGGATGTGTTTTTGTTTTTTATCAATTATCTTATTTATTTCATTTATTTTTCAATCTAAAAACTTAGAAATTTGAATTTGTTCTTGGAGGGGAGGGAATAAAGAATATAATGACAAAAAACTACTTACAGTTATGCTATATCTAACATTTTTTGAAAATCTTTGCAAGGTTCTACTTCGAAAAAGATAATCAAATAAATATTTATAATATCTTACAAATCCATTTTTTACAACAAAAGCATCATAAGTAGCACTTATGATTCCGTTATAATTTGATACATCTGAAAAAACAGCAGATAAATCTAAATCAAATAAACAAAGAACAAAATCGTTTTGATTGATTATTTGATATTTAGCAAAATTTGCAGGTTTTCTTCCTTTGTTTTTTAGATCATCTTTTGGTTTAACTACAATTCCGTTAGTTGATAGAGAAAGAATATTATAATTTTTTCATTGTTCGCCTGATATATCTATTTTATGTTGAAAGATGAATTTATTTCTCTTTAGATTTCAATGACTCGGTATTTGTTTTAAAAAAAGAAAATCTACATCCTTATATTGCTTATACTTGTTCATTGATATCCTTTAAAACATCAGAAATATATCCAGATGTTTCTTTTTCTAAGTCATTAATTTTCTTAATTATATCTGTAACTTTTTCTAATTGATAAGGTTTATAGAAAACTTTAGTAAAACTTATTTCATATCCTATTTTTGTTAATTTTTCGTTAACAAAAGCATCTGGGAAATAAGGAAGCACTTCATCATTAATAAATTGTTGTATACCACCTTTATAGTTCATAGGAACGATTTCTTTATCTCTAAGTTGTGGATCTGGTACAATATTTTCATCTTTATCATAAATAATATCTGCATTTTGATTTTTTTGTATACATAAAGAAAGTAACCCTGTGTCTTTAAGTTTTTGAAATGTTAATTCTTTTATATTGTAATTTTTTGCTAATTTATTGTATTTGTATTTAAATTCTGTTGTATTTAAATACAAATCTACAGATTGGAGTTGTTTTAAAATTTCAAAATGTGCAGACATCTTTTCTTTATCTGTTAATTCAGATAAAGAAGTTTTAGTTTTACTTAAACCAAGTTGTGTTAATTTGTTTATGAGTTCGGTATCAGTTAAACCGCTAATTTTATTATATAAAGATTCCATCTTGTTAATATTTTCGTTACTTAAATTAATTGCTTCCTTTAAAGGTCTATCAACTGTAATTTCATAGTATCCAAAAAATTCGTTATTAAAAATTTTTGAATTCTCTGTTTCTTTAAAATCTTGATATAACTTAAGAATTTCTAATTTATTTTCTTGTGATATTTCTATACTTTTCTGACCTAAATTAGCTTTCATATTTGTCTTAAGTTCTGTAGCATCAATAAGTTGAATTTTACCTTTTCTTCTTTCTTCTTTTTTGTTCCCAAGAATTCAAATATAAGTAGGAATTCCTGTATTATAAAATATATTTTTAGGCAAGTGAATAATCGCTTCTAACAAATCATTTTCAATAATATATCTTCTAATATTATTAGGTCCACTCCCTGCATCTCCGTTATATAAAGCAGAAGCATTATGAACTTCGACAATTCTGCTTCCAATACCACTTTCCTCCATCTTAGAAATATTGTTAAGTAAAAACAACATTTGTCCATCGCTAACAGGTGGGATCATATTTAATTGTGTATTATCTTTTGCTTTTGCTAAAAACCTGGAATCAGAAACAGTTTTTGTATCAGTAGTAAGTAGTGCTAAATCATTTTCTCAATTTTTACCATAAGGGGGATTTGATAACATAAAAGTAAATTTCTCACTCTTAAATCCATCATTTGATATAGTAGAACCATATCTAATGTATTCACTATCATTAGAGTTTCCCTTGATCAGCATATCTGCTTTTGCAATAGCATAAGTTTCAGCATTAACTTCTTGTCCATAAATTAAGACATCGATTTGTTTATTTCTTTCTGATGCATGCTGTTTGATGATATCTGAAGCGACTGTACACATTCCTAAAGTTCCGCAAGCACCATCATAAAGCATATATGTAGCTTCTTCCATTTTATCTATTACTGGCAATACAGCAAGTTCACCCATTAGTTCAACCACATCACGAGGGGTAAAGTGTTCTCCGGATTCTTCGTTATTTTCTTCGCTAAATTTTCTAATAATTTCTTCAAACACAGTACCCATTGCATGATTATCTAAACCAGGTTCACCATCGATGTCGTTAGGACTTAAATTTATTTTATTTGAAACAAATTTTTGAATTATGGTAAATAAAACATTGCTATCAGAAAGTTTATCAACTTGGTGAAAGAAATCAAATTTTTCTAAAATATCCCTAACATTCACTGAAAATCCTTCTAAGTAACTGATAAATTTAGCCTTTAACTTTTGTTGTCCAGATTCATTTAGCATATTTCTTAAGAATAATTTGGTTCTATTAAAATAAGGCAATTTTTCTAATGCAAGAATTTCATGATCATTTAAATTTTTACTTTTACATTCATCGATTAACTTTTCGTGTTCTTCTTTTTTAGTTTCCAAATAAGCATCAAATCTTCTGATAACAATCATCGGAAGTATAATGTCTTTATATTTTCCTCTTTTATATACATCTCTAAGACTTTCTGCTATTGATCAAATAAAACTAATTAATTTGTTGTGGTCTATGTTTTTTTCCATAATTTGTCCTTATATAGTATGTTTGAAATATCAAAATAATTATATCATAATGATATAAAAGTCATTTAAACTTTTTATATCTGCAAATTTTATGGAAAAGAAATATGCACTTATACTTACAATATTAATTACACCAACACCTTATTAATAATTTCTTTAGCCTTTATTTTATTATTTTTAGCAAGTTCTTTTTTATAATCGCTATAATTAATTCTTTTTATCTTTTCTAAATTATTTTTAGCATAAATAGTATTTAAATAAGTAAATAAATAGTTATATGATGCAACATTAAAATTATCATTTTTTATATCTACATCATACCCCAGCAAGAACGAACTTAAATTTCTATCATCTTGTTCATCTAACACAGTATACCACCCCAGCACTTCGTTATTAAGTTTTTCATTAGCATCCTTATAGCTAAACTCGAAATTACTATTTTTACCATAAGGTAACATATTTACTAATATTTGTTGTAAGTTCTTTGCTTGAGGAAACACACTTTCAGTCCCAATAAAGTTATTAATATCTAAAATCGCTATTAGAGCACTAGTATATGTATTTAACTTTGTTTTAAAATCATTAAATATCTTTTTTTGATTAGTATATTTAGCATCATTATTTTTATTAAGTTCTTCAATTTTTTCAATCTTGCTTGCTTGTTGATCACCATTTTTCTTATAATCCATAACTTTAAGAGCATCATTTAATTTTTTTAATGCTTGCTTATATTCTATTAGAGCTATAAAATATTTTCTTTGATTATCATCGACGGCCATAAATTTACCACCAGCATCCGTTGCTTCATCCACTATCGATATCGGAGCATATAAAAATAAATTCTTAGTTTGTAATTTCTTAATATCTTCACTTGGATCTTTAAGGCCGTAAAGAGCATCATTTTTTAAAATCTTCATCCCTTTATCATAACTAAATACATCCATTTTTGGATCATACACCCCGTTTAAATTAAAAGTATAAGGTAAAAAAGTATACTTAAAACTATCACTTTCACTTAAATTAATCATTTGTTGTTTTAACTTATTTTTTGCTTCATTGCTATAATTTTTTAATGAATCAGCACTATTAATATAACTAAGATCATACACAGGATCTTGACCATCCAAATAATTTTTATCACTACTAAAACCAAATTGTAAGTATTTAGTATTATTGTTTAAATAATCGCTATATGAAATGTTTTTATTTTGATTAGTCCTTTATCATAATCAGCAAATACATATGAAAATCATGTTCTTATTCTTTGTGCATAATAATTACCGTTTACTAAGTTTAATAATGGTATATCTTCAGGCTTTGCTTTAATATTTTCTTGTTGATCATCTAAACCAATAAATTTTTTTGCAAAATTTCTTAATTCTTTAAATGCATCAGTTAATATTTTTACCCCAGATTCTTCATTAGGAGTTGTTGCAAAATATCTTAGATATTTACTTTGATATTGATTATAACTTTCATTAGCAAACTTATCTAAATCACTATCACTTATTAAATAATTATTATCATCATCTTTTTTGATTACAGTATAAGTATTTTTACCACTAGCTAACTTTAAATATGCTAAAACTTCTTTATAAAAATTTTCTTTTGTTTGTTCATCGATATTTATTTTATCATTTACCACATCGTTAATTAATTGATATAAATCCCCGTTATAATTTCTTTCACTAACATTGATATTTAACGCAGTACCTTTTAATTTCGCATCAGCAGGATGAAAGTCGAACTCTTCTTTTGCTCATTTTTCAAACCTTGCTTTTTTAGTTTGATACAAACTATCACTTTGTATTTTAACATCATATGCTTTAATAATCGCATTATAATCATTTAAATTCATATATGGATGACTAATATGTGCTTTTCAATTTTGCACATCAGTTACATCATAACTTTTAAGAACATAAGAAGGCTTTGCAAACCAATAATCCCAATCTTTTAAGAACGGATTATTATCTTTTTGTCCATCATATTTATAATAATTATCATTAATCTTATTTTCTTTTACAAACGACTCGATTGCTTTATCCCTTAATTCTTGTGGAGAAGGCTCTTGTTTTTTGTTCTTATCATCTGTTCCAGAATCACCCCTACCTGGTTTATTTGTATTAGCAGATGTAGTTGTTCCACAACTTACTGCGATAGTAGAAGTTGTTAAAGTTGATAATATCAATAAAGTTTTTAATTTTTTGTTCATATAACCCCTATATAGACAAATTATAATGAATTATTTTATATAAGGAATTTATATCACAAAGAAATACCGAATCAATAATACATATACAACATACATATCATAAAAGTGAAATAAATTCAACAAATAAACCACTTATGTTGGATTCTTTGATAGAATTATTTATATAAGAAAGGAATAAAATGAAGAATATTATTTTTAAAATAGGTGATGTCACTTCTGGTTTGAGCGGGTTAACTGGTATAAACAACAATGATGTAAAATTCGAAACAAGTTTTCCAAAAATTATGGAACACCCTAATAAGGATTTAAATATAGAATATATAGAAAAATTATCAAAGAATATATTTAAAAATAAAGAAAATATAATAGATAAAATATCGGAAGGAATTATTAAAAAGAATAAAAGTATTAATAAAGTAATTAGTGAAATTTCCTTAGATGATTATAAAGAAATAATGAATAATTTTTTGGATATTTATAAAACAAATAATCTGATTACAAAAGACCAACAAGAAAATATAAATAACTATCTTAACGAGACAGGATATAAAAAATTTAAGAACGAATTAACAAAGTCCTTAAATACTTTTAAATCTGGTGTACATACAGTTAAAAAAGAAGTAGCAAAGTTAAATAATAATGAATCTACAATACAAAGAACCGTTCTAGATGTAAATAAAGGTTATGTAATAAATGTAGATAGCAATGAAATTAATTCAAAAAACCTAACAAAACAATTTTTTGAATTAGAATCCAAATCACAAGATATAAAACAAATTTATATAGATATAAATGATAATATACTTTGGTATAACAATATAATAAAAAGATTACTAAATGCACAAATAGCGATGTCTGCTGTATCTATATTTAGTTTTTTTGCAGGTATTTTTAGCTTTGGATTAGGTTTTTTTGGTACTGCATTATCAGCAGGTGCATCCATAGGATTAAGTGTAGCGATTAGTATATTAGAATCCAGAAGAGATAAATATATAAAGAATCATAAATTATTATCAGAAATATTTCAGTTTCCTAAAAAAAGTTCAACAGATGAAGCGTTATCAGGTTATTCATATGGTAAAAATGTTATTTCTGGGTGAACTTGAAATGTTTTTTCTGCAGTAAAGAATTATAAAGGTAAATTTTGAGCAATTGAAAAAGTACCATATAAAACATTTTTCAAAAAAGCTTTTTTACATACAACAGGATTTGTTCTTGATTCAATTGATATCTATTTAACAAAAAGAGAAATCGATAGTATGGAAGATAAAAATAAAAAGATAAATAACTTTTTATCAGAATTAGAGAATCAGTTACAAACAATAGGAATAAATTTAGAAAATATTAAAAGAGTTGAATGAGTAGTAGTAAAAGAGACACCACTTGATAAACCTTATAATCAAGGTGGTAAAGGTGGAAAGAATTTAGTTTTTAAGAATCTTAAAACATCTGAGGTATTAACCTTAGAGCAAATGCTAGCAAAACATGATTGAATGCTTTATGCATGAGGGATGCAAAAGATATATAATAAAAAATCAAATGAATGATATATAAGAAAATTACCTAATAAAACAAAAACAGATAATTTAGGATAAAATGTTTGAATATGTTTTTATTTTGTTGATAATAAATGCTTGTTTTGCTGTTATTTTCTATCCTGTTTTTATAATTGCATATACAAAAAGATATCAAAGTTTCTTTTTTATAGCAAAAGATACATACAACAGAGATATAAGTCAAAAAACAAAAGAGTATCATATAAACTTTGTAAAGGGATGATATGAGTTTAGAA
The DNA here is from genome assembly GCF_051200785.1 of Mycoplasma sp. 6243. NCBI lineage: Bacteria > Bacillati > Mycoplasmatota > Mollicutes > Mycoplasmatales > Mycoplasmataceae > Mycoplasma > Mycoplasma sp. 6243. Next base: position 1,102,866 of record NZ_CP195154.1, on the reverse strand, counting down.
AGTATCTTATATCTTATAATAAGGAAATTTTCTATTGAGTAATAGCTATAATTTTTCGTTTTGTTACACATATTATCTTAACAATAACATTCATCCTACTAGATAAGTATTATAATAAAAAAACAGCACCAGAAATGATAATAATTTTTATAGTAAACTTTATTACATATATCATTACTGATATCTTTACATTTCATTATTACTTTCAGTGCTTTCATATAGGAAAAAAAGTTAAAAAACACTTTGAAGAAAAAGTCAAAAGTAGCAAAATAATCGATAGTGAATATATGCTTGATAATACCATTTATTTTAACAACGGACTCACAACAAATAATTATATATATTTTAGAACAAACTTTTTTGATGTCAGGGTAAGGGTACTGACAACACAAAGAGTTAAAGAAATATTTAAGGATAGTGCATATGAGGTTTTTGCATTTTTTATTTTTGATATGCACAAATCATGAAAAGATGAGCATAGTGAATATTATCAAGGTTTGTATTTTGATTATGTTAATTTTTTTAACGAAGAACAAAGCGATTAATATACATTTGATATTAAAGGAAGCTTTATGTCGCTATTTTTATTTATATTAATGTGTTTAGGGGTGATTATATCAACAAACATCTTAGTGCTTTCTTTCATTATATTATTTAATACAAACTCATTCACTAATTTCATTATTTATAAGTGTCAAAAACTTGTTAGTATAACAGAAGCAAAGCAAACAAATGTACTATTTAAAGAAGGAGGGCAACTATATTTAAAAGAAAACAAATTTATATTTAAAAATATGATTATGTCTTTTTTTATTATACTTTTATTATTTTTTATAAACGAATTAATTGTAAATTTGGATGCATACAATAAACTTGCATCTCAAATAAAAATAGGTTATTTTAAGGAATGAAGATATTTAGATATTTTCTATGTCTTTTCATTAGTTATAGAATTAGTTTTCATAGTTTTATATTATAAAAAATATAAATATTTATATAATAAATTAACTAAGATATTTGATTACTTTGAATATTCAGATGAACAATATTATCTAAATAACGAACAAGAAGCAAAGTATGATGATAATAAATTTTTATGTCATATTTATTATAAGACTAATAAGATATTTTATATGAATTATAAGGTTATCGATACGGTTATAATAAGAAAAAGTAATAAGTTAGCTATTTATTATTTCTTAATTTTTGGTTATCACTTTAAGCAAATAAATTATGGGAATATAATCTATAAGGATTTATATCAAGCATTTTTATATTATAAAAATAACAATAAAACAAAGTAAATAAAATGCAAAATGAAATATTTAATTTAGAAGATATATAGAAATTAACAACTTTTAACACAGCAAGATCGTGAATTATTAAACAAAATTTTACTAATTACTATAGTATATAATTTTGTAAGGATTTAATAATGAACAATAACTTTGAATTATCTAATTTCAGAAAAACAAGACTGATAAATTTACAAACAGTAATGCAATTTAGTGATTTAACAATACAGAGTTTAGCAAAAAAATCGGAAAATCTCTCGTAACTGTTATTAAATATAAGAAAATTATACAAAAGGGAGAAGAAGTTTATTAAAAAATTTGTTCTTCATAAGAATAGAGATAACATTCATGCCTGAAAATACTCAAATGAAGAGATAAAGAAATTAGCAGAAGATTATAATAATAAAAAACTCCTCACTTAGCGACGGGAAGAGTTCAACAGATTCATATTTGAGTTTGTTTTTATATAATGAAAAAATAAACTCGAATATATCTTACTCTCAATTTCATAAAAGACTAATAAAATTAGGTGTTACATCTGCTTTTGCTTATAAAAGTAAGAAAAATTCTGCAAAAAATATGTAAAGTATGCAAAATTAACGAATAAGGAATATCTTTTTGATAATATGGTTTTTAAAAACCTAAGAAAAAGAAGTAATTAGAACCGAACAAAGACGAAATTTCTCATTTGGTCAAAGGGTAGAAATAGATGGATGCTCACACAAATTCTTAAATAATAAAGAAATAACATTAATTGGTTCCATTGATGTAGCAACAGGTTTAATTTTGTCATTACATTTTGAGAAAAAAGCAGAATCATTAAATGGACATCAATCAAATATTGAAAAAATGATAAATAATTATGGAATTCCACAAATGATTATTACAGATAACAGAAAGAATTTTTATAATTCTGCTGAATCAAATGCTTCTACATATAACGCTGTAAGAGATTTAGGAATAGAATTTATAACCACTTCTGAATCAAACGGAAAACCACATATTGAACGTTTTTGAGATTTTTGCACAAAAGAGAATTCCAAGTTGAATAAAAGACCACAATTATAAAACAATTGAAGAATTGAACCAAAATATAGGTGAATTAATGAATTATTTAAATATTACAAGAAAAAGTGTTATACAAAATCCACAAAGTAATTTCTTTAGACAACCACATAAAGAATACCTAGAAAATTACTTTGATTTAGAGATAAAAAGAAAAATTAATGCTGCTGCAGTAACTTATAATAATGTAAATTATGCACCCTATGAAAATGACAAAAGAATTAAAATTAATAGCAGCACAGATATAAAATTTGTCATAGGAACAGACGAAAAATTATATTTTAGAACCAAAAATAAAAGATATGAAGCAAAACCGATATCTACAAAAGATATGACTCATTATGAGAAAATAGCATTCTGAAAAACGCTCGTAATTAGGGGTAAAAGAAGTACAAATCATATCAAGACTTCTTTCGAGTGGTTTCTCCTTTAATAAATTACTTGATTTAAAAATTAGAAAAATTGCTTCATCTGATAAATATACAGACTGATGAAATAAAAATATTGCAACAAATACTAGATGAACTCGAAGATGCTCGTAAAAAACTCGATAACATCACAAATTTATAAAATCAAACAAACAAAATTTATGAATATTTTACCACAAGCAGTTTTGGGATTTTCCTTTACAGGAAAATCGTTTAAAACATACACATACAAATGTTTTTAAGGGTTTCTCACTTTTACCACTCCTAACCCCGCCTACATAGCAAAATAGGTGGGAATTTTCTTTTTGAAAAAAGAAACAAAAAACTTTATATCTGTGGCAGATACGCAAATATTTTATTTGCTACAAGCTCACTTTTTCAGATTTTGTTTTTTATATTTTTATATAAAGGTGTTTTATTATAAAAAGTAAACAGAAAAATCTTAAATTAAACTTTTTATGGTATTAAAAAAACTGGTAAAAAGTGATTAATCCTGCTTTATGCTATATAATTTTTATACATTGTAACTATGTAAAGTTTTGAATAATATTTCAGAATTAACAACTTTTAACACAGCAAGATAGCAAATTTAGTATAATATAGTAAAGGAGAAAAATGCATACAATAAAAAGTATTTTATTAAAACCTATTTTTTATAACAACTGAGATATTCAAATTCAAGGGTGAGTTTCATCTAATCGTGGAAATAAAAAGATTCGCTTCTTAGAAATAAATGATGGGTCAACCATAAAAAACTTGCAGGTAGTGTTTAAAGGTGATTTTGATTTTGATGTTCTTGATACTTTAAAACCAGGATCCGCTCTTTCTTTACATGGGATTTTGAGAGCTACACCAGATGCACCACAACCTATTGAAATGACTGCTACCAAGTTAATTGAATATAAAAAAGTGGATGAAGATTACCCAATTCAAGCCCAAGAAATGAAACTTGAAACATTACGGGAAATTCCACACCTGCGTCACCGTACAAATGTTTTAAAAGCAGTGATGTTAATTCGTTCAACCTTGGCACAAGAAATCCATAAGTATTTTATGTTTAAAGGATTTCATTATGTCACTACACCTATTATTACTTCTAATGACGGAGAAGGTGCAGGGGAAATGTTTAATGTGTCTGATTCGAATGTGGATGATCCGTTTTTTGGTAAAGGGAACAAATCAACCTTAGGAGTAACAGGTCAGCTTCATGGCGAAAGTTATGCAAATGTATTTAAAAATATTTATACATTTGGACCAACATTTAGAGCGGAACGATCAAATACTAAACGACATTTAGCAGAATTTTGAATGATTGAACCCGAGATGGCTTTTTATGATTTGCATCAAACTATTTTATTATCAGAGGATTTATTAAAGGTTGTTTTAAGAAATACCATGGCTAAACATCCTTTTGAAATGGAGTTTTTAGATAAACTAAGTGATGGAAACTTATTAAATAAAATCCACAATTTTTTAGATTCAGAATTAAAAATTGTGGATTATCAAGATGCATTAAAAGAACTTAAAAAAGTAAAAGATATATTTGAAGAAAAAGATATCCATTTTGGACTAGATTTGGCAAGCGAACATGAAAAATACTTAACTGATGTTGTATATAAATCTCCAGTTGCTGTTATTAATTTTCCTAAATCATTTAAAGCATTTTATATGTATCAAAATGATGATGGTAAAACAGTTGCGGCTTTTGATTTATTAGTTCCCGAAATAGGGGAATTAATCGGTGGAAGTCAAAGAGAAACAGATTATTTTAAAATCGTAAAACGAGTAAATGAACTCGGTATTGATCAAGCTGACTTACAATGATATCTTGATTTAAGACGTTTTGGACATCTTAAATCATCTGGATTCGGGATCGGATTCGAAAGACTTGTGATGTTTATAACAGGGATGGATAATATTCGAGACAGCATTCCATTCCCGAGAACCACAGGTAATATCAGGATGTAAAATAGTGTTTATCCGTTTGTGATAAATACTATTTTTTGTAAAAATAATTATAAACAGATTGGGCTCTACTTGCTCCGATGACTTCTGTAAGATTTTCAAGCGATTGTTCTTTTATAGATGCATAAGTTCCAAATTTAGCAATTAATGCAGTGATAGTTTTTTTACCTATATTAGGGATGTTTAATGACCCTTTAAGTGTGTTTTTTGAATCAGCAAGTTGATGATAATATCTTTTCACATTTTTGTCTACATGTTCTTGTAAAGCAGAGAAATATAAAAAACTTTCATCAGATAATTGAATAGTTTTACCTAAATTATTAATAAGTTTTTGTGTCTTGTGATTATCGTTTTTTACCAAACCAAAAACAAGATTATTAAGATTGAAGTTTTTTAACGCTTCCTTAATCTCGTTTATTTGAGCAATGCCGCCATCAGCAATAAAAACATCATTTGCATTTATTTTATTTTTATGCTTTTGTAAAAAAGAAACAGCATTATAGTAAGTAAATTGTACATCTGAATGCTTATCAATTTTTTGATTGAATTCTGATAATTTATTAAAAGTAGTTAAGTTTTTTATTTGACCCGTGATATCAAAACATAAAGAAGAACCAGCAACATCCTTTTGATAATTCTCAAAAGAATTATCAAAAATAATAAATTTATCTATTTCGGATAAATTTAATTCCTGTTTTAGTTTAATTCATAAAGCTACATTATCTTTGATTATATGTTTTCGTGCATATTCTTTTGCTTGGATTTGAGCATTTGATTTAAGGTTTTCTAATATACTTTTATAAACACCTTTTTGCGGATATAAGATTCTTTTAGCCAGGTTATCATCAAAAATAAGGTTTTCAGATTTATAAGTAAAATCTAGCAAGATTTTGCTTTTTATATCTGGTCGTTTTTTATAGTAATCGTTGATAAATTTTTCGATAAATTCAGTTAGCAAACCTTGAAATTTTCGATTTATGTTTTCAATATAAGTGGTAGAACCGTGTTGGTAAGATCGGATTGAAATAAAAATGTTTTGATTCACTTTTTCAAAAGCAAAAAAATCAAGTGATTTAGTGTTGCTAATTTGTAGAATTTGTGTTTGTAATAATGATTTAATAAACACAGAAGCATTTTTATAAACTTGTGCAAATTCAAATTCTAATTTGCTGCTGTATTCTGCTTCCTTTTGTGCAATTAATTTAATAAATTCAGGCGATTTATTTTTGAAAATATTTTTAATTTCTTCAAGGGCATTTAATCAATACGATTCATCTTTATTGGTAATTTTAAGTCCTTTATAATATAAAAACTGATTACATAAAACATCGTAAAAAGCTGAAAATTGTGATGTAGGTGTAAGCGGACCAAAATAATATTTTAGATTTTTTTTATTTAGATTGTCACTAATATCTATATGTAAACCATTTTTATCAATTACAAACATAAAATAAGGATATGTATTTTTGTTTGTAAGTTTTATATTATAGCGAGGTTGAAATTGTTTTATAAATTTTAATTCTGTTAAAAAAGAATCTCGCTCAGATTTACATATATAGAAATCAAAATCATTTATTTGATCAACCATTACTGGTGTTAATCAAGAATTATTATGTCCTTCAAAATATTGCTTAAGTCTTTTCTTTAGATTTTTAGCTTTTCCCACATAAATAATTTCGTTGTTCTTGTTTTTTCATAAGTAAACACCACATTCATCTGGAACAATTTGATTAATTTTCTCCAATATATGTTCTTTGTTATTCATTTTGCCTCGTTTATTTTTCTTTTTTTGCCTATACCATAGGAAAAAAAGAAAAAAATTACTTTTTCTTTGCTTATTTTAGGAAAAAAAGTTGAATTTTTACTTTTTTTCCTATTTTTTAGGAATAAAAATATGTATTTAGCAATATCTGCTGTGGTAATAATATTATATAATATTAACAATTATTTCTAATATTCTTATTTGTAAGCAAAAAGTGAGGAAAATTAAAAAAATTAAAGGAAGAATATGAAACGTCTATTATGTTTATATAAACCAGCATTAAATAAAAACTATCCATGAGTGCTTAAGCACCCAAAAGTAAAAGATGCATTAGCTCAATTTAAAACTCGTAAAGATGCGATGAACTGATTTTTATCACTGGGATATGATTGTGCAACTTGATTCCAAACAGATCAAAAAGTATTTGGGGGAATTTTCATTTCAGAATGAAAAGAAGGTGTTGATTTTTACGAAATCAATGTTGATAAATTTGATGGTAATGTAGTTGAAAGTGATGTATTATCTGAATTCTTTATTGATTCAAAAACAGGAGCAAGAAAATCAGATGAGGCTCGTGATTACCTTGAAAGACTAAACGATTTTAAAGTTCTTAGAAAACATGAAACATACTTCCCTGTTGATGATGAATTTATTATTGAAAGAAAAAAATCTGCTAAAGATTTAGAAATCGAAAAACTACAAAGACTAAACGAAGAACTTCAAAAACAAGGTCAAGCAGCACCGGTAATAGTTCAAGAAGTAAAGCAAACTGAGCCAGAAGTTCAAGTTGTTGAAAAAATTGTTGAAGTGGTAAAGGAAGTTGTTAAAGAAGTTCCTGTTGAAATTATTAAAGAAGTCGAAGTCATTAAAGAGGTACCGATTGAAATCATCAAAGAAGTTGAGGTTATTAAGGAAGTACCGTTTGAGGTAGTAAAAGAAATTGAAGTAGTTAAAGAAGTACCATTAGAAGTTGTTAAGGAAGTAGAAGTTACTAAAGAAGTTCCTATCGAAGTTCAAGTTATCAAAGAAGTAAAAGTACCAGTTGAAAAAGTAGTCGAAGTTATTAAAGAGGTGGTAAAAGAAGTACCTGTGGAAGTAGTAAAGGAAGTTTCTACAGGTTCAAAAGAACCTATTAGATTCGAATTTATTGAAAATCTACAACCTACTAAACAACTTGAGGCTCTAGCTGTTTATGCACAAAGAATTTCTAAGGTTGCTGAATTTTTCAAAGAAGAAAAAACAACATCTGAGCAAGATTTAACAAGAATCAAGGAACAACTGAAAAATGTTTTAGTAGTTACTAAAAAACTTTCTAATAAATTTACTGATGATAAAAAAGCACAAAAATTATTCGAATTAGTCGCTGCTTCATTGGCAACATCTGTAAAATCATTATCTGAAAAAATTGTTGGTAAACCTGAAATCGAATTCAATCCAGAAACAGCCGTATATTATCGAAAAGAATGTGGTAGAAATGTATTATTAGTACACTGATTATCATATCTTGTGTTCGAAGGATTACATTTAGCATTTGTTCCACAACAAGCATATCACTATCCTATTATCGCAGCTGAAGTTAAACCACAAACTAATGTTGTAGTATTTTCAGATGTAGCAAAAGCACAACCAAAAGAAGAAAGCGAAGTTGTAGTAACTGAAGAACGTATTCCATATATGTTCTGAACAGTATTATTTGCTTCTTTAGCACTTGCAATACTATTTGTTCTTGTGATTTTATTATGAGTAGGTGTAATTCCACCGCTTAACTAAATTTAAAAGTCTTTTGACTTTTTTATTTTGCATTTTTGTAGAAAGTTATAAAATAGCAAATTTTTATATTTAAAAAATATAAAAATAGTATAATAATAAAATGTTTAATAAAAATAGTAAAGAATTTATGCAAGTTTTAGTTAACCATCTTAAAAGCACTGGGTTTATTTTTCAAGGCAGTGAAATTTACGGAGGTCTTTCAAATACTTGAGATTATGGTCCGTTAGGTTCTTTATTAAAAGATAACATCAAACAAATATGAAAAACAGAATTTATTTTAAAAGAAACTAATAATTTTTTAATCGATTCAAAAGTTTTAATGAACCCAAAAGTTTGAGAAACAAGTGGACATGTCGGGAATTTTAATGATCCACTAATTGAAAACAAAGTGAACGGAAAAAGATACCGTGCTGACAAATTAATCAATGAAATTAATTCCAACATTATCCCTGAACAACTTAGCAATGATCAAATGCGAGAATATTTAAATCAAAATTTACCTGAATATGATGGATGCAAAGCACAATGAAGCGAAATTAAGCAATTTAATTTAATGTTTGAAACTGCTCAAGGAGTAATTGAAGGAAATAAATCAAAAATTTATTTACGTCCAGAAACAGCACAAGGAATTTTTATAAACTTTAAAAATGTGCAAAGAACAACTCGTGCTAAATTACCTTTCGGAATCGGACAAGTAGGAAAAAGTTTTCGCAATGAAGTTACTCCAGGAAATTTCATTTTTAGAACTCGTGAATTTGAGCAAATGGAATTAGAATTTTTTAGTTATCCTGAGCACGCGCCAAAATGGTTTGATTATTATATCCAAAAAAGTATGAAGTTAATAAAAAAACTTGGCATAACAAAAGAAAATGTTAGGATTCGAGAACATAGCCCAGAAGAGTTAGCGCATTATTCAGATGCAACAACTGATATAGAATTTTTATTCCCGTTTGGTTGAGGTGAGCTTTTAGGAGTAGCGAATCGAACTGATTTTGATTTAAGAGCACATATGCAAGCAAGTGGAGAAAGTTTAGAATATTTAGATCCAGAAACAAATACTAAATTAATTCCTTATGTGATTGAACCAAGTATTGGTTTAGATCGTTTAATGCTTGCTATCCTTGTAAATTGTTATGATGTTGAGAAAGTGACAGAAAGTGATGAAAGAATAGTTTTAAGATTTCCAAAAGAAATTGCACCTTATAAAGTTGCTGTACTTCCGTTAGTTAAAAAACTTTCTGAAAAAGCATTAAAAATTTATCACCAATTAATTGATTTAGGAATCTCGACAAGTTATGATGAAAGTGGCTCAATCGGAAAACGTTATCGTCGCAATGATGCAATTGGGACATATTGATGTTTAACAGTTGATCATCAAAGTTTAGAAGATGCAACTGTTACATTAAGAAATCGCGATACAATGGAGCAATTTCGCATTTTGATTGAGCAAATTAATGAATATATTTAGTTTGGAGGGTAATGACACAAGCAATTTCATATGAATTGATTAAGGAAATAACTTCTTCAAATAATATAGTGGATATCATTTCTGAAGATGTCCAATTAAATAAAAAAGGTAATAATTATGTAGGACTATGTCCATTTCATAATGATAGCAATCCCAGTTTCTCTGTGTCAGCAATAAAACAAATATATAAATGTTTTTCTTGCGGAGAAAGTGGTAACATAGTTACTTATTTAACAAAAAAAAGACAAATGAGTTATACTGATGCAATTGTGTATTTAGCAAAAAACATCGGAAAAGAATTAGATTTTAGTTCATTAAATAAATCCGATTTAGTGGAATATAATACACAAGAGCAAGAACAATTAGAAATTTTGCAAGCAGCAAACACTTTTTATAAATTGCAACTACTTAAAAACAATGCAGCTATTAATTACTTGAAAATACGTAATTTATTTGATAGCGAACTTATAAGTTATTTTGATATAGGATTTGCACCTGACTTTAATTTATTATCAAAACACTTAAATGAAAAATTAGGTTATGGATTTGATAAATTATATAGCAGTGGTTTGATTAACGAAAACTATGTAGAATACTTTCATAATAGGGTTGTTTTCGGGATTAAAAATCAATATGGTCAAATAGTGGGTTTTAGTGGCCGCACAATAACCAACGAAGTAGCTAAGTATATAAATTCACCTGAAAGTAATTTATTTAATAAATCCAAAATCTTGTATAACTACTTTAATGCAAAAGATCACATTCAAAGCAGTAACGAAGTTGTAATTGTAGAAGGTTTTATGGATGCGATTGCATGTTATAAAGCAGGGATAAAAAATGTTGTTGCTTTAATGGGTGTAGCACTTACTAATCAACATATTCCACTCTTATATAATTATAAAATTAAATTATTTTTAGATAATGATGCAGCAGGGATAAATGCTACATTAAAAACTATTAAGACATTATTATCGAATAAAATTAATCGCATTGATGTTATTATAAATCCATACCAAAAAGATGCTGATGAGATTTTAAATAAAGAAGGAGCAGAAACCTTAAAACAACTGATGCAAACCACACGGGGAGCAATTGATTTTGTTTATGATACATTAAAAATAAATTTTGCTATAACAAAAAATTCTGATTTTAATAAAATCAAGGAATTTGTAATTGAATTTAATAGTTATTTATCATACTTATCAAACGAAAATAAAGCATATTTTAAAAATAAAATAAAGAGTGAATTTAACTATGATATAGATATAAATAATATTTATGTTGATTATCAACCTAGACAAATTCAAAAACATCCCTTTGATATGAATTTTGAATTTCCTGTTAATCCAAAATTTCAAATAAAACCGAATAAAAAACATTTTTTTGATGAAATAAGCAAATTCAAGCGATTAAAGATTTTGATTTTTATGCTTTGTCGTAATGATTTTTCAAACTTATTTTATAGTGAACAAGGTTTAGAAGTCATTTTTAGCCAACCTGCACAACTGCGAGATTTATATACTGAAATAAAAATGTTCAACCTAAAAATTAATGAAGTAATTGAGCAAGATATCTTCGAAAGTGCTGATAAAGCAATCGAAAACATTAACATCGAAGCAAAATTAACAGAACTAAAAGAACATTTATATCAAACCTTTTTGAAATTAAGTAAATTTCAAAGCGACCAGCAAAGTTATTCATATTTTCAAGAATATATGCAGCAATGTCAAAATGATATAGATTTGCAGTATCAAAATGCAGCAAAAAATGATACAGTTGAGTTAAATTTACTTCCATATGTTAAGGAAGCGGCACAAGCAAATGAGCAATTTTATATTGAAAATCAAATTAAAAACTTTCGTCGTAAAAGTGAATATCAAAAAGAATTAGCCAATATACAAAACAAAAAAATAAGAATAGAAAAGAGGTAAAATGTCAGATTACAAAGATGTTATCAAGCTTTTAAAAACAGAGATGAAAAAATCTAAAACAAATCATTTTTCTCAAGAAAAAGTGTTTGACATTTTATTAAATCATAATATATATGTTGATGCAGAAGAAAACGATGATTTTTTAGATGCTTTATTTCAAGCAAATATTTTAGAAAACCACAGTGATGCAGGTGATTTAGATGCAGTTAGCAGAGATCAAATCGAAGAAGAATTGGAACCTAATTTCAAATCCGATACTCTAGATTTAGATGATGTAGATTTTCCATTAGATGAATTTGATGCAGATGAAGATTTTTCAGAAGACACCGAAGAACCTAATTATGATTTAGAATCATTATCAACAGATGATGAAGAAGATGAAGAAAAAGATGAAGAACCTGAAGAAGAAGATTCGATGTTTTTTGATGATGCTTCTGATGATGAATTTAGTTTTGGTGACTTTGATTTAGAAACCTTAGGTTCACAAGCAACTTTGCTAGAAACCGAGAATAAAAAAGCACGTAATTTAACTAACAAACTTACTGAAACAAATGATATAGTCAAATGATATATGCGTTGAATTGGTAAGTATGGAAAACTATTAACTGAAGAAGAAGAAGTACAATTATCCAAAGAAATGGACCGTGGTGGTTTTCGTGGTAAAAGAGCTCGGGATAAATTAATTTTAAGAAACCTGCGTCTTGTGATTAATAATGCTAAAAAATATAAAAATCGAGGACTTTCGTTTATTGATTTGATTTCTGAGGGAAATCAAGGGATAATGAAAGCAGTACAAAAATATGATGTTAATAAAGGATATAAGTTTTCAACTTATGCAACATGGTGAATTAGACAAGCTATCACCCGTGCTGTAGCTGATCAAGCACGAACCATTAGAGTCCCAGTTCATATGGTAGAAACCATTAATAAGGTATCTAAAATCGAACGTGAATTACAACATGAGTTAGGTAATGAACCTACCTTAGCACAAATTGCTGAGCGTATTGGTGGAGATTTCACTGCTGAAAGAGTTGGTTACATTAAAAAAATAAATATTGATCCTATTTCACTTGACAAACAAGTAGGAAAAGAAAATGATTCATCGTTTAGTGATTTTGTTAAGGATGAAGTAGTAATTAATCCAGTGGATTTTGCGGCCCACGAGGAGTTACATACTATTTTGCTTGATATGATTGATAATTATTTAGAAAAAGAAGAAAAAGAACTTATATGCCGTCGCTATGGAATAGGATATGATGAAAACGGACAACGATATCGGATTCACTCCTTAGAAGAACTAGCAAAAATGCGTAACAATGTTTCAAAAGAAAGAATTAGACAAATTGAAAACAAGATCTTACGCAAATTAAAAGGAAATCCTAAATACGGTAAAAATTTAAGGGATTATTTAAGATATTAATGTCCGTAAACACTATTATAGAATATCTAGAAAATCTATTTCCTTTGTCTAATAAAGAAATATGAGATCCATCTGGATATGCTTTGAAAGCAAATAAAAATAAAAAAGTAACAGCAGTTGTATTAGCTATCGATTTAACATCTGATGTTTATAACTTTGCTTTAGAAAATCAGTGTAATTTGATTATCACCCACCATCCCTTTTTGTTTGAAAAAACAAAGACCGATATGCTACAAAAAGCAGAGTATAAAAAACAAATCAAAAAAGGGTTGGTTAAAAATAAAATTAGTGCATATTCAATACATACAAACTATGATTTTGATGTAAATGGAACTTCATATCAAATTGCAAAAGCGATAAATTTATCAAACTATGTAATTTCTGAAGGTCCTAGATACACAGCGATAATTGCTAAAAAAATATCTATTTCAGATGTGCAAAAACTTTTTTGGGAATATTTAAATTTATCTAACTTTCAAAGCAATGCATCTGATTTAGAATATAAATACTCATATTGTGTTATTTTAGCAGGTTCAGGTGATATTATAACAATCAATCAGTTAACTAAAAAATATCCTATTGCATTATTTATCACATCAGATGTTAAATGAAGTGATTGAATTACATATAAAGAACATAAAATTGCTGTTCTAGCAATCCCACACCTGGTAGAACAGGTGTTTGCAAACCATATACAAGAAATTTTGCAAGCAAAATTTCAGAATCTTAAAATACATACATACAAACTAAAAATACCATATCAAAACATAAAAGGAAGTAATGAAACATAAAAAAATTGGTTTATTTTTCTCCTTAATGTTAGTAATCGGTTCTGTTGTCGGAATTGGTATCTTCTTCAAAAATGGTTCTATTTCTAGGACCACAGGAGGAGATGGAGTCACTTGATTACTAGCATGAATAGTAGGAGGTTTAATTTCACTTACAGCAGCATTATCGTTTGCTGAAATTGGCTCATTTAAGAACACAAAACTGACAGGTTTATCAAATTGAGCCTTTAAAGTAGGTGGTTCACGACTTGGATACTTTACATCCATATCATTTTCAACATTTTACTTTGGTGCTTTAAATGCACTACTTGGAATATTTGGTTCTGAAGTATGATTCACCTTCATTGGCGCTGCTTCAAAACTTGATACATCACATATTCATAGTGTGGTTCATATTATTATTGGATTGTTATTTATGATCGTGTTTATGCTACTAAACTATGCATCAACTCGAACATCAGGGCAATTACAGTCATTTTTTACTATATTAAAATTTGTACCTATATTAGTAGCGTTATTCATCGGAATTGTGCTACCAAATGTACATAATGCTGGTGGAGTAAATGCATTTACCATTATAGGTAAATCATTTAGCATCAAAGGATTGGTTGCTGCTTTACCTGCTGTATTATTTGCTTACGATGCTTTCTTAGGTAATGCATCAATGTCACATAAGATTAAAAAACCGAACAAAAATGTACCGAAGGCAATTTTCTTTGGAATGGCTTTTGTGGTGGTAATATACACCTTAATTGCACTTTCATCAATTTTACATAATCAAGGTAACATCGGTGGGTTATTATCAGATACTTTACCTAAATCAGTTGCAGCATACATCAGTCCTATTATTTGATTCTTTATTTTAATCTCAACATTTGGGGTTTTAAACGGACTTAGTGCAGCATTTATTAATGAAACCCATAATACTGTAAAAGCCAAACTATACTTTGGATCAAGTGCTTTGATTAAACGTTTTGGATTACAAAAAACATTTTGAATTTACATCACAATTATTTTTGCATTTTGAGGTGTTTTAATTTACATCCCTGCAATTGTATTAAATACTGATATCTTAATCGATGCAGTATCAAATTATCCAACCTTATTCTTCTTTAATATTTATGCACTGGTAATTTTATTATACGCAATAAAAAGACATAAAATCAGTGAAACTAATAAGATTAATAAATGAGTATTTTATATTTCTGCTGCATTAGCTGTCACAGGAATAGCAGTTGCTGAAATAGTATACTTAGTAGTTATCTTTACATTCTTAGGTTCAAATGCAACAAATCCAAATGGATGAGGAGTATTCTACGACCAAAATAAAGGTGGATTAATACCTAATTACTTACCTGTTTTATATTACTTTTTAAACTTGATTTTATTGTTTAGTCTACCAGCAATTAATTATGCATTAGAAAAAGCAGTATTCAAAAACAATTTAGTTAAAAACTTTAGCACCTTAATTATGTTAGATGCACAAGAAGAAAAAGAAGAACAAGAAGTATCAGAAAACAAAGAAGAACAATCCAATTCACAAACATATAATGTTATTTCAAATAGACTTATTTGATAAAGAAAACACAGTTAAACTGTGTTTTCTTTGTTACCTTTAGAACTATTACAACTTTTGCAAAGTAATTGAGCATTTGATAAATTAGTTGGGCCACCTAAGCTCCATGGAATAATATGATCCATTTCTAAATTAGATTTTTCAAATTCATTTAAACATTTAGCACACTTAGCAACAACT
Source organism: Mycoplasma sp. 6243 (assembly GCF_051200785.1). Classification (NCBI taxonomy): domain Bacteria; kingdom Bacillati; phylum Mycoplasmatota; class Mollicutes; order Mycoplasmatales; family Mycoplasmataceae; genus Mycoplasma; species Mycoplasma sp. 6243. Next base: position 1,087,218 of record NZ_CP195154.1, on the reverse strand, counting down.
AAGTTGCTATCTGGTTTATTTATTTTATTTTTATTAAATAAAGTTTCCTTTTCTTCTAGATTGAAGAATCTTCGTTTATCTACATCCGTAGTTTTTAATTCAAGAAGTTCGATGAAATATTTCTCTTTTTGTTTTGTATCGATTATTTTCATTAAATCTTTATCTTTATAAAACAATGTTATTTGTGCTTTTATTTGCACTGCATTTTGTAGAATTTGAGATTGTTTATCCTTATATTTATCTGCAAGTTTTAAAAGAAGAGGGATATCTTTATATTTATTGTTAATCTGTGGGAAAATTTTCTCGATAAATCGTAGTATTTTATTTATGTTTATACTATGATTGCTAAAACTTTCTTGATTCTTCATTCATTTTGCTATATTTTCCACATTAGAAAGTTTAGAAACAAGTTTTAAAATGATAAATTGATATTTTCCTCTTGAGTTTGTTTCACCAAAGAGATTTCTTAATTTTTTGTTATCTTTTACATATTGGTTTAATTCTTGGATGAATTTGTTATCTACCAATCCGTTTATAACTTCAAACTCACTTAAAGGAACACCACAAGTGTTTATTCGATAAAAAGCGGTTCGTTTTTCTTCTTCGGTTCCTGTATGAATTACAGCGCTAATTTTCATTTTACTAAATTCATCTTGCTTAGCTTTGTCGCTTTTACCAAGTTCATTAAAATTTTGACCATTTCAAGTAATTTCGTTATTTATATATTTCTTTATAGAATGAATTCTTTGTTTTCCATCGATTACTTCTAACTTATTATCATTTAATTTTCACAAAATAATAGGAGGAAGAACAAGTTTTTTCATCAAAGTATCTATAACTAACGATTGTTTTTCTGAGCTATAAATAATTTCTCTTTGTAATGTTATATCACTTATAATATCACCTGAATTAGTTTTATCAACTAATTCTTTTATGTTAAACTCTTTTGTTTCCATTATTCACCATCCTTTGTGGATTTTTGTTTTTGATTATTATTCTACTATATATTCTTTTTTTATTTATAAAAGGGTAACCTAATTCAAATTCATCTAATTTTGTTGTAGACATTTTACCAATGATCTCAAATTGGTCTGGATTGTATTTATCTAAAAATGTAATAGGTACTCCAATAGCTCCATCATAATCATATGGAATATCAATAACTTTATTAACATTAATTGCATTGTAGTTGTCATATTTTTGATAATATTCGGGGTTTTCTGCTCAACTTTTAGATAACATTAATTTAGTTTCTCTTGTTGTGTTTTCAATGTTAGTAAATCAACGAGTTAAACCTTTAAGACTTTTTGTTGGTTGTTCACCTGTAACAAAGTCCCCGGGACTTGTAATTCCTAATCAAACCTTATTTTCTTTTATTAATTTAAAGATGTCATTATAAGAAATTCCATTTTTATTACCAATAATAAGGAATTTCAAATTATTTTCAATTAGTAAATTTATAAATTCTCTTAATAGAGAAAATGGAGGATTTGTTATAACTACACCATCAGGATGTTTTTTAGCAAATTCTGGGATGCTTGTTTGAAAAGTAGTTCCTTCATTTGTTTCTGGATTATAACTACTAAAATGTAATATATTATTTCAACCTTTATTAAAATCATTTCCTTGATTTTTAGCATTGAAAAAGCGAGAAAAAGCAAAATTATCATTAATACCATTTACAAAACCTTTTTCTCGATATTCTTGTTTTTGCGATTCTTTTAAAGTATCGTAATCATAATCACAAGGAAATAAAATGTGCTTATTTTGTAGAAAATTTTCATAATATTTTATTTCATTCGCTACATCTTCATATAAAGTGAAAAATTCATCGTTTTTTGCTCTTTTTGCCGAATGAAGATTATTGTTCTTATTTTGGGAATCTGTTATTTTAATAACACACCCCCTTTAACTTGCTAAATTTATATAGAAAACAACTTGTATTAAAAATACAAGCTGTTTGAATTTTTAGCAAGTTAAAATATTTAATTACACTTCTATATATATATATATATATGAGCAGTACTTATAAGTTTCATATTTTAACTTCCTTTCTTATTTTTTATGTTTAATACTTTGTATTTAACATAAAAAATATTTATATAAATTATAAACTAAAATTTCTAATTTCGCTGTTATAAACATGGACACTTTTGTGGTACTAAAAATGTGTTTTGTTAAAAATTGAATTCTCTCCAACATTGTTGTGGAGTTTTCCAATTTAAAACTGATTGGAATCTAATTTTATTATAAAAATTTATATATTCATCAATTAATTGATAAATTTCGTTAAATGTTAATTTATTTAAGTTGTATAAATTTAAGCATTCTGATTTTATAACAGAAAAGAAATATTCTGATTCTCTGTTGTCCAGTGAATTTCCTATTCGTGACATTGAAATTTGAGCATTTAATTTTTGTGTTAACTTTATATATTCTTTTGAAGAATATTGATATCCGTGATCGGAATGAAGTATTCATTTATCTTTAAAATGAATTTTTGAAATATGCTCAATAACAAGTTTTGTGTCATTTGTTTCTGAAAGGTTTCAAGACACAACAGCTTTTGTTTTGTGATGTATTGCAACTGATAAATATAAATGATTTGATTCTGAATCTTTTGGAGCAGTAATATATGAAACATCTGTAGAAACAATGTTATTCTTTTCACCGTTATAATCTCTTTGCACAAGATCGATAAATTTTACATTTGTATCCTTTTTTTCTTTTTTTCTTTTCTTTTGTCTAACGAGACATTTTAAAGAAAATTTGTTCATTATTCTCCCTATTTTCCTGTAATTTAGGTTTATTTTATATTTTTTGTAGATGTAAATCGATAATCTTACACGACCATATAAACCTTTATTTTCTTTGAAAGATTTAATAACAAGTTCTTCATCAGAAGTATTTTTAGCTTCTGGTTTTGGTAAATTAATTTGTTTCTTTCATCTGAAATAACTAGTTCTTGAAATACCTAAAAGGTAAAGAATTTTGTTTAACGAAACATAAGAATTTAACTTCTTAATTTTTGAAATTGCTTCATCTAAATCGATTTCATTATTTGTGGATTCAGTAAAAATTTTCAAAATTTCTATCACAAACTCTTTGCTGTAATTATTCAGTTCATCGTATTTAATGTTTAACTTAATTTTCTTTCTTCCGACACCTTTATTTTTCTTCAAAGACTTTCCTGTCTTGCTGCATAAATTCATATTTAAATTATATATTTTTATCTTATTTTTGAAATTTTTAATTACTTCTTTTGTTAATTTTGTATTTCTAATTTTGCAAAATTCAATTCAAAAAATATTTACTTCAATTTTAGATTTACAACTTTGATATTTTTCGATTCAAAACTTTCATTGTTCGTGAGTTAGGTGTTTTCGCTATATTTTTACTCCTTTTTTATCAAAAAAATCGCCGGGGTGGTACCACCCCGGCGTCCTACTTTATTACATTGTCTAAAAGAGAAAATTTATAGTAAAAATACATTTAAATACCAAAGAAGTTTCAAAAACAAGGTTATGATACTTTATTATTAAATCGAAAGGATGTGAAAAACAACTTTTTGAATAAATAATTCATAATCGTTTATTATTAAATTTGAATCTGCTTGTGTATTTTTATCATATGAAGGTATTTTAGAGAAGGAGAATTTGTTATTATGTTTTATATCAAGGAAAAATGTAGAAAAAGTTTCATAGTCTTTAAAATCTATATTATCATAATTAAAATCAATAATACCGATAAACATTTTTTCAGGGGAGTGAAAATATATTTTTGTATTATCTTTACCTAATATTCTGTATTTGATTAAGTCATTTTCAGTAACTGTTTCTCATTTTTTGATAATGCCAGCATTCTTAGAAAAGTAAGGAAGTTTTTCAGGTATAAACAAGATTTGATAATAAGGAATATTTGCACTTCGGATGTTTGCTACTTCCCCTAATAAATTTTCAAAATAATTATTTTTATTTTGTTTAAAATTAGACATAATAAATTTTACCCCGACTGCAGCGAAATTTACATCGTTTTTCTTTATCAATATATCAACTGTTTTATCCATATATCTACCACAAATCTTCTCTTCTTTGCCATCTTTTAAATCTAATGAAACAACTTTGTAGATATCATTTTTATCTTGAAGTTGTTTTAATTTGCTAATTATATCCATTGCAATCTGACTGTGCAAAATTTTTAGCTTCCTATTACTTCTTGAACCATTGATAATATAAGAAACAAAACTATCTTTTAAAATTTCTAAAATCTTATTATTCATTATTATCCAAACATTCTGCATATAGTTTATAACATATATATTTTTTAAAATCACTAGTTGAAAAGGTGTAATAACCACCGTTTTTATATTTACCTAAAATTTCAATGTATTTAATAAAATCTTCATCTAATATTTCTTTTATCTTTTTAAAAGAAATATCGCCGGTAATGTAAAGTCCAGAGTAAATTGCAGTTCCAGGATCTATAATATTTAGTTTAATATCTTTTTGTGCTTTTATCAGGGTGTTTATAGATATTTTTTCCTTATATACATCTTTTATAGCCTGTGTCCTTCCAAAACCATATCAGATGCCATTTTTTTCTATACTTCGTGCATTAAGAACATCCTTGTTGTATAAAAAATAATCTTGCAAATTCTTTTCAAAAGAAGAAAAATTTTTTAAATTACCATTGATATCATAAGGAAAGATTATACTTTCATAATTACCTGTCGAAGCTTTGTATGCAGGGATAATATATTTTGAATCAAATAAAAATTTTTTACTAATAAATATTTTATCAGCAAGAGTTGCTATTCCGTTTTTTACAAAAAAGTTTTTGCATTTTTTATCCGGAAATGTTATTATCTTCTTAATGGTGTTTAGATTTTCAATGTTCGAAAAATAGAAGTTATTATTAATAAAATAAATACTTGGACTTAATTCAGATATAAATTCTTTTTTACCCAAACCTAATCATTGAAAATATTTAGTTGTTTCATTCTTTTTGGATTTATTTAAGGTAAATATACCAGTATATGCAGTAATACCTTGAAAAGGTTGATAATGCTTAAGGTTGATAAAACTTTCAAAAAGTAAATTATCGATAATATATTTTCTGAAATTTGTTCCTGCTCTACTATTTGTTATAGATGTAGGTGTTATATAACTTAATATTCCAGTATCATTAAGCATATTAATTCCTATTTCATAAAAAACTATAAATAAATCTGTCATCCCTTTGCTCGAAAACTTCATCGATTTAACAGCATCATAATTTTTCGCTAGATTATGGATTCTAACATATGGAGGATTTCCGACAACATAATCCATTTTATTGTTATATTTATCGATTTGTATTGTATCTGCATTTAATATATCTCATCAAACTTCTTTTATTCTTCTTTCTTTTAAAATAGAATCTAAATTATTTATACATTGTTCAACTTTATCTGTTTGTATCTCGATACCGTGTATGTATTTAGATAAATCTTTTTCTATATTATCATAGCTACCGTTTTTTTGATAATAAGCATCACAATACCGATTAACAATTTCTTTTAAGAATGCCCCATCACCACAAGAGTTATCAATAATATGTTTGTTAAGAATAATGTCATCTTTATAAGATATATTATCTAGCATCATATCAACAACATTCTTGGGTGTATAAACTTCTCCTAAATATTTTACTTTGCTCATATTTTTATTTTATCATTAATTGATCATTCTTATATAATAATGTTAAGTGATTTAAAATATATAAAAAAGCAGAGTATAGTGATAATGTCATACAAAAACACTGTGTATTACGATACACTGTGTTTAAATTCATCTAAGTATAATGTTTCTTAATTATAAAATTTCTTATTCCACTGTATGTTCGGTAAATTTCTCGTTTTCTACTACTAAGAATTTATCACCTTTTTGAATTCCGTAAGGAACTAAGGCTAATTGAGCTTTATTATAATCCGCCTTGATTTCATTAAATAGTTTCTTTGAATCTACTGATACAAAGACACCTGAGTAGATACCGAAACCATTTATAAGTTTTTCATTATCTACCAATCCAATAGTAATTGTATTAGGACGGAACTTAGAAACATGTTTTAAGAGATGTCCAGTTCTTGAAAGAACTACAACATATTTATAATCTCCATCTTTTACTTTTTTTGCTATGTGGTAAGCAATTTGGGTTCTTTTATCGTGTTGATTAGAGTTATTTCAAACACTTTCAAGTTGTCTTCCGTAGTAGTGTCTAGAATAAAATTCTTTTTCAGCACGTTTAGAAATATTAGTCATTGTTTTAACAGCTTCAAGAGGAAATGATCCGTTTGCACTTTCTCCTGAAAGCATTGTTGAATCGGTTCCTAATTCAACTGCATAGTAAACATCTGTAACTTCTGCTCGAGTTGGGTGTGGTGAATTTTCCATTGAATCCAACATTTGGGTTGCTACAATAACTGGTTTACCTGCTTCGCGACACTTACGAATAATTTTCTTTTGATAATATGGGACATCGTAGTAAGGGATTTCAAGACCTAAATCACCACGAGCAACCATAATTCCATCAGATTCGTTGATTATATCATCGATATTAATGCATCCAAGGTGCGATTCAATTTTTGAAATAATTTGAATGTGACTGCCCCCATTTTCATCTAAAAGTTTTCTTAGATCTTTTACATTTTTTGCTGTATTAACAAATGAAGCTGCTATATAATCAACATTTTGTTTAATCCCAAATTTAACATCTTCAATATCCTTTGTTGATAAAAAAGGTAGTGAAAAGTCTACACCAGGTAAGTTAACACGTTTATTGGTTTTAACTTTATGAGTATTTTCAGCACGGACTTTTACAAACCCAGTTCCTACCTCAATTACAACTGTAGTAAGTTTTCCATCATCGATTAAAACTTCATTACCCACACATAAATCTTGCGACATATCATATGCAACTGTTATTTCAGTTGGAGTCCCTTCAAAAGTTGCATATTTATCTGCTGTGGTATGAATTAAAACTTCACTACCAGCACTTATCACTTGCATCCCATCCTTCATTTTTCCGATTCTGATTTCAGGACCTTTGGTATCTAACATTAAAGAGATAGGGATATTTAATTCCTTAGATACTTGCTTTGCAAGATTAAATTTATTTAATTGTTCTTCATATGAACCATGACTAAAGTTTGCTCTAATGGTTGATACACCATTTAAAACAAGAGAATGCATCATTTCTAAATTATCGCTAGAAGGACCGATTGTAGCGACTAATTTTGTTCTTTTATCGGTTAATTTCATTTAATTCTCCTTGTTATTGATATATTATTTATTGTACCAAAAATATTATATTTTTTTAGCAGCATTTTTTCTTTATTGCAAATTTATGCAACTTTTTGAACGACATTATAAAAATTCTTGTGTATTTTAATAAAATCTAAGTTATATCCTATAAAAAGGTAAGTAGTATATATAATAGCATCTTATCAGAAAAATTTAAAAATTTTTTTGAAAAACCCGCAAAATAAAGCGAACAAAAGTAATCTTTTGTTCTTTTGCTTTATATTTTGCAGGTTTTTCAATACCAAATCGAAGTTTAACCAATATTTCTAAATCCGTTTGTTGCTCTAAAACTTCTGTCAATATTTCAGTTATCAAAAATATGTGCTAAAAGCAGTGATAAACTTTCCGTATTAGGAAATGAAACTTTTCTTTTTAAAATCAATTTCATATTCGAGTTTAAGGATTCGATTGGATTTGTTGTATAAATAGATTTACGCTTTTCAGGTGGAAAATCAAAAAATGTTAATAAATTTTGCATTTGCAAAAGATATGAGACTTCTTTTTTGTAACCTTTTATAGTTCATTTTGATACAAAGTTTTCTAGTTCTTTTTGTGCTTCAAGTTATATTACTTCGTTTTGCAATCAACATAAAATCATTAGAAATTTCTTTACGATCAGAAACCCTTACTTTAGACACAATATTTCTTTGAATGTGTACAAGACATCTTTGAGTCTTAGATTTTGGAAAAATTTCATTTACAACATTTTCTAAACCAGGTAAACCGTCAAAGACAAAAATTTCAACTTCTTCTACACCTTGTTCCTTGATTTTTAGTAATAATTCTCTAAAAATTCCTTTGTTTTCATTTGGACAAATTTCAAAGTTTAGCACTTGCTTATAACCATTTTCGTCAATTCCCATAACGATATTTATAGCTTCCTTTGCATAACTTCCTCGTTTGATGGAAAAGTAAGTAGAATCAAGAAAAATTGCTTGAAATTTCTTTGGTAGCTTTCTATTTTGGAATTCATCTACCTTTTCCTTTGTAGTAGTAAAGATATTAGAAATTGTTTGTCTTGACATTTTTATGTCTGTAGAATTCTCAATGAAATCAGTGATTTCTTTATAAGAACCACCTAGTTTGCAAAAGGACATTATCATCTGAGTAAGATCATCACTTCTTCGACTATATCTGGTAAATAATTTACTTTTAATTCTTCCTGCTCTATCTCTTGGAACATTTAGCAATGCTTTTCCAATAGGTGTATCTAGTGCTCTTGTATAATAACCATTTCGTGTATTTTTCTTTTCATATTTAGAATTTTCAAATTCAAATTTTAAGTTCTCATCAAACTCTTCTTTTAAGATTGCATTCATTATATTAGTAATGATATCTCTTGAAAATTCTGCTACGAATTTAAACCCATTTTCTTTTATTTCATTAATCTTTTCTGAAATTAACAAATTTTTTGATATAATATCTGTCATGTGTTCTCCTTTGTTTTATTTCACATACAATTTTAAAGGAGTTTCACTCTTTTTTTAATATTTTTTTAAAAAATCTTTTTTTGTGAAGATAACTCAGTTATGAATACACAACTTTTTTTAAGGTCCCGGTTTTTAAATATATCAACAAATTGTACATTCTATATCTGCTCATTATCTTATGAACAAACAACAAATCCAATCCTTATTTGATAAGCATTTTAAATCAATTGGTAGTTATTTTACATCAAAAATAACTACCAATCAGATAAAACAAGATATTTATCATTGTCCAAATGATATTTATGAATATGTTTATGGATGTATAAGTAATACTAAAAACATCAGATATGGGTATTTTCTTGAAGATGTTATCAATTTTTTCTTATTTGAAAATGGAGCAACTTTAAACAAAAATGATCAAACATCAAATATTGATTTAGTCTTTGAGATGAATAATACTATTTATATCGGTGAAATCAAAATCAGAGATAATCATGATAGCACCAAAAAACATGGACAAATTCAAAATTTAATGTCAAAAGTAACTAATTATTCAAGTTCTTATTCAAACATTGTTGTTTTGCTTTATTTTATAGATCCAAGTCAAAACAAAAATTATAATTTTTATAAAAATGAGCTAAATAAACTCCAAGATCATTTAAACCTTAAAGATGCAAAAGTTTTATATGGCGACCAATTATTTGAATATTTAAACTTATCAAAACAATGATGTACATTAAAGCAACAAATTGTTGAATTTAATCATGAAATAGTGAGCAATAACTATATAAACTCACTTATCTTTGAACACATTACCACTACTGATGATTTAGTTAAAAAAATCGATCAAAGAATTTTGAAAATTTTAAAATATAGACAAGATTAATTTTCTTGTCTATATTTTTCACGAAGTGAAGATAATTTTTCTCCTTGATAGATTATATTCTCTCATGCATTTGTTGGTTTATTAAACAGCTTTCTACAAAGTGCATTCGGAGTATATCAAACATTATTATATAAAATTTGTCCTTGGTTATTAAAATATAAATCCTGTTGGAAATTATAAATTCTTATCGGAATTTTTATATCAAGATAACCATTTGAAATTAACTCTTTAAAAGTAACTTTGTTAGGTTTATGATCATATATTGCAAATTTTAAATCATTGTTATCATTATCTTCTGTTACAGATGCAAGTCTATCGACACTTGCTTGATAATATTTTGGATCTTGCTCAAAAGCAATATAATTTCTACCAAGTTTTTTGGCAGCATGTGCTGTGGTCCCGGTTCCCGAAAAAGGATCTAAAATAACATCACCCACATTAGAAGTGGCTAAAATAATTCGTTCTAATAACACAAGTGGTTTTTGAGTCGAATGAATTTTTTTACCATTTACATCTTTTAAGCGTTCATTACCATTACATATTGGAAAACGTCATATGGATTTCATCTGTAAATTACCATTTAGATGTTTCATTGTTTTATAATTAAAGGTATACTTAGCATTTTTAGTTTTAGTAACTCATAATAAAGTTTCTTGCGCATTAACAAACCTTGTTCCAGCAAAATTTGGTACAGGATTACTTTTTTCTCAAACAATTTCATTAATTATTCATGCACCTAAGTCTTGTAATAAGTATCCTAAACGATGAATATTTTGATATGAACCAATAACTCAAAGAGAACCATTATCTTTTAAAACCCTTAAACTTTCTATAAGTCATTTTTTAGTTTCAGCATCATAATGTTCTAATGACTCATATTTATCTCAAGCATCATTAACTCCATCAAAAACACTTCCATCATATCGATATAATTGTTTTTGCAAATTCATATTATAAGGAGGATCAGAAAAGATTAAGTCAATACTTTTATCTGGTATTTGTTTAAACAAGTCAAGGTTATTTCCTAGATGAATTTTATTTATAATTTTTTCTAAAGAATTCATATTTATATATTATAAACTATAAATAATGAATAAATAAGTAACTTATTAAATGTTCTGAAATATTACTCAAAACTTTATGTAGTTACAATGTATAAAAATTATATAGTAGAAAAGCAGAATTAATCATTTCCAGAAATATTATTTATATTTGATTCCTTTATATTTTTTTACTTACAATGATTCTTTAAAAAATATTATATACCACCTAAAAAAATATTGAAGCAAAAACAGAATATGGGATTAAAGGTTTTATATTTGGTTTTTCTATATTTTCATTATTATTAGTAATTATATCAGTATCACTAGGTGTGATGAAATATGATTCAACTTTCATTTGAGGATCATCATATTTTGATTTATTTATATTTATTATCTTAACAATGAGAATTTTGTTAACTAGCAAAACTAAACCAAGTGAAAAACTAAAATTTATTGATTTTTTCTTTTATCTCAAATGAAATTTTACATAAACATTAATGCTTATGTTTTTTATAAAAAAAATACCAAAATGGTATTAATATTATTTTACTATTCTACTGAAACTTCTGCACCAGCAGCAACTAATGTTGCTTTAATTGATTCAGCTTCATCTGAGTTAACATTTTCTTTAACTACAGCAGGAAGTGCATCAACAACTTTTTTAGCATCCATAAGTCCAACACCTAAAACTGATTGAACAGCTTTAATAACTTGAACTTTCTTTCCACCATCTGATTTTAATACAACTTTGAAACTTGTTTTTTCTTCAACTGCAGCTTCTGCTGGGGCAGTAGCTACTGCCATAGCGGCCATCGGATCAATTCCAAATGCTTCTTTCATTGCTTCTACAAGTTCCATTACTTCTTTAATAGACATTTCTTTTAATGATTCTACAAATGTTTCTTTAGTTAATTTTGCCATAATATATTCCTTTCGTTTATTTGATATTTTATTTATTATTCTGTAGCAGGTAAATTTTCTGCATACATTTTAAGTGCCATACCTAGTTGTTGTAATGGTGACATCAATGATCTTGCAAGAATAGCAAGTGCTTCATCGTATGTAGGTAATGTCGCTACATCTTTAACACCTTTAGCATCAACAACTTTACCATCGAAGGTTCCGGCTTTAATTACCATTAATTTATGTTTTTTAGCAAATGCTGTAAGTAATTTTGCTGCTGACATTTCATCGTTTTTTGAAAAAACAAAGATGTTTGGACCTACAAGAAATTGGTCTAAATCACCTAAACCTGCCGCTTTTGCTGCAAGTTTAAATAAGCGATTTTTATATACTTTAACTTCAACACCTAATTTAGTAGCTTCATTTCTTAAATTTTCTAATTCAGAAACTGACAAACCACGGTATTCAGCAAAAGCAAGTGCTTGTGATTCTTGAATCTTTTGTGAGATTTCTAGAACAACTTCTCTTTTAGCTAACTTAAATTTTGATTCTGACATAATGCCCCCTTTCGCATAATTAAGCAATACAAGAGCAATCTTAAGGATACACTCGGTAACATAATTAAGCAATTTTGCCGTTACTGTCTGGATGTATTGCAAAATAATTATATTAAAATAGTAAAATTATGTAAATTTTTTATTTTCTTTTTTTGCTTATATATAGTATAAAAAAATTAATATTTTAAAAATCACCCAATTGATGATTTTTAAAATTGACTTATTTTGCTTTATTTTGAGTTGTTTCATTTGCTTTCTTATTAGGATCTCAAGTAAATGGTTTTAAAGCTTCATAAATAGCTTTTTGAGCATCATTTGGTTTTGTTGCAACATTTTTATAGTAATCTTTCATAATACCACTTTCAAAACCTCCATATGATGAATTACCACCGATTAAAACATATGACTCTGATCATGCTTCATTTGATGCAACTGGATTTCCATTGTCGTCTTTGGTAAACATTACACCTTTAACATTTACATCAAAGTTACCAAATAATTTATCTGTTTGTTCTAAAACACCTTTACGATCTTGTTTTTTATCTTTTTCTTTATTTTGATTGATGTTTAAAAGTCCATGACTAGCAATATCGTTAAAATCATCAAAGTTATCCCCGATACGCATTACAGTTTTTAAAGCAACATTATTTCCGAAACTACCATTATCAGAGTTTTCACCTGATAAATCTCATCCTTTACTATTTACAAGGTTCATTCTTGCTTCTTTATTAGAGTTAACAACTTTTTCTTTATCAACTTCTTTTTCAGCTGTTTTTTCACTTCCGTCTGCTTGTTTTTCAGTAACAGTTACTTTTTCTTTTACAACATTACCATTTGAATCTTTAACTTTAGTTTTGTCAATTGCTGTTCAAGGTTTAGCATTAGATAAGTCTACACCTTGCATTCAGAATGCTCATTTAGGTAGGTATTTAGCATCTAATCCTGCTTTTTCAAGATTTGAAATAGTTGCATCTAATTCAGTTGCTTGGTCACGATTAGAATTATACATTACAACTCCACCGTGATTTCATACATATTTAATAAAATCAATTGCGCCAGCAATTGCTGTTGATACTTCATCAGTAACAAATTGATGTCATGTTTTAGGACTAAATGAAAGTCCATTAGCAGTTAAATAATTTTGATATCCAAAATTATTTAAAATGGTTTCATCGATATCCATAAATACAACCGGAATTGCTTTGCCTGTTTCTGGATTAGTAACAGTTACTGATTTATCTGTTACCTTTACTTTATCAGTATCAAATAATGTTTTTTGTCCTTGCACCATAGCATCAAATTGTTTTTGTGCTGAACGGTATTGTCCTAATGTCATTGCATCTTTTTCAGCCGAAATGCTATTTCAAATGTTTGAATTTACTCTGATGCTTTTAAAATCAATTTTAGCATTTTCGTGAGTTTCTGGATGACAAGCAACAGCAACAGATACTGATGCAACCGATGCTGAAACTGCTCCTAAACTTAAGAATATTTTTTTAAATTTCATTAAATCTCCTTTTAATGTTAATATTCTTAATTATATTATTTTTTTATAAAAAACACAGCTGTTTGCTGTATTTTATTGGGATATTATATTATTTTGATAAATTACGTGTGCGAACGATTGTATAAGGCATTAAGGCCATAAATCTGGCTCTTTTAATTGCATTAGCAACCTTTCTTTGGTGTTTTGCACAAGTTCCGGTCATTGATTTTGCTTTAATTGATCCAGTTCCAGAAATATATTTGAATAATAATTCAACATTTTTAAAATCTACATAATTAACTTTTTCTTCACAGAAAGCACATACTTTTTTTCTATTTGAGAAGTTCTTTTTACGTTTAATGTAAGCCATAAATCTCCTTGGTTTAACTAAAATATATCAATATCATCATTAACATCTGATTCTAAATCACCTAAATCGTGTAATTTTTCTTCAATTGGTTTTTTATTTGGGTACTCTTCAACTACAGGATTTGGTGAAAATGACTGTGATGATATTGGTTCAACTTTTTCCGGTGAATAAGTATTTTTTGGATATGAACTGGTACCAGTAAATGGACTAGTGCCAATAAAATCATCAGAAGAACGATTTTTAGCACGTTCATCAGTAACACGTTTTGATTCTAAGAAGTAAAAAGTATCTAAATGCACATCCAAACTTCTGATTGTTTGATTCGATGTACGTGACTGATAAGAACTTGATTGTAAATTACCTTCTACAGCAATTAAGGTTCCTTTTGGAACTGAATTTTTTAACAAAATTGCTGAATGTGAAAATGCAACAACAGGAATAAAATCAGTTATTTCATTGCGACTTTGGCTTCTGCGTGTTACTGCAAGTGTAAATCTTACTCAAGCAACACCTGATGATGTAGTATTTAATTCAATATTTGTAGTTGTTCTTCCGATTAAAATTACTCTGTTCATAATTACCTTTTACTTATTTATAGATGTTTCAACTGGTTTGCTAACTCTTGAACGTCTTCTAGGTTTTTCGCCTTCTTCGTTAGCTTTAACTTCTCTTTTTGCATATGTTCTTTTTGGTTTAGATTGTTTTACTTCTTTTTTTGGATGCATCCCTCTTTCAGTATCTAAGTTAATTAACAATGTTCTTCAAATATCTTTAATAATATTTGCCCGACGGGTAAATTCTGCAGGTGCTTTGGCATCTGCCTCTACATGTGCTAAAACATATTGTGCATGTTTTGATTTATTGATTTCATATGCTAATTCGTGTCTTTCTAGTTTTTCAGCTTTTTTTATACCCTTGCCGAAAACTTCTGAAAGCAAGTCAAAAGCAACTTTTACATCTGCTTTTGGATTCACGATCATCATAATTTCGTATTTAAACATTTTTCTCCTTATGGTCTTTACTGGGCTAAATTAGCCAAGGAGTATCTAATATAATACTCATTATTAATTTTATCATTTTCTTGTGTGTTGTTACTATAATATAAATTAAATTTATAGACAGGTTGTTTTATACTTTATATTCTTATAATCCTGTATCAAAGGGATAAAAGTTCTGTAATTTAGTGTTATTTGTAAATTTAAATTTTACTCAAATAAAAAATTTACAAATAATTGTCATTAAAATATTAAATTATAATATTTATTATTGCATAAATCAACAAAAATTTATAGAAAGTGATTATATAAATTTCTATAAATTTTTTAAATTTTTCTTACAAAATATTGTATTATTATTGAATATGAAAAATTTAGTAATAGTCGAATCCCCTAATAAAGTTCAAACCATCCAAAAATATTTGGGTGATGAATATAAAGTAGTTGCTTCAGTTGGACATTTTTTGAAAATGAAAACCGAAGGTATTTATGGACTTGGGATTGATTTTGAAAATTGAGAACCAAAATATTCATTAGATTCAACTAAGAAAAAGGTAGTAAAAGATATTAACGAGTTAGTTAAGCAAGCAGAACATATTTATATTGCAACTGACCCAGACCGCGAAGGAGAAGCAATCGGAAGTCATTTGATTTCCTATTTTAAACTTGAAAACAAATATTCAAGAATAAAATATAATGAAATTACCAAGGATGCTATAAAACATGCGATTCAAAAACCAAACTCACTTGATAATGATTTAGTTGCTGCACAAAAATCACGTCGTATGCTTGATCGCATTATCGGTTTTAGAGTAACTAATTTAATTAAAAATAAGTTTAAAAATTCTCCCGGAACCCCTACAGCAGGCCGTGTGCAGTCAATTGCTCTAAAATTAGTTGTAGACCGTGAGCGAGAAATACAAGCTTTTATCCCTGAAAAATACTATAAATTAAATGCAAAACTTGTTAATAATGAAGTTTTAGCAAATTATTTCAATCCAAAAAATGATTCAGAACATCGTGATTGAATTTATCCGAGTCAAATTGATCAATATAAAGCTGATATTGAAAAAACTAAGAAAATTTTAACGGTTACTGATATTAATGTTTCCAAACGTAAAATCGGTGCTATTACCCCACTAAAACAATCTGTTTTATATAAAAAGAGTCCGTTTAGTGCCGCCACTACTCAGGCTATTGTGCAAAGATTATATGAAGGTTTTGGTGACGGTGGATTAATTTCTTATCCAAGAACTGATTCAACCCGTATGTCTGCTTCATTTGTATCAAATGCACAAAGTTATATAACTACAAAATGAAGCAAAGACTATGTAGCGAGCGAAATAAAAGGATTTAGTGGTGACCAAGATGCTCATGAAGCGATTCGACCAACTGATGTATTTATGACACCGCAACTACTAAAACAAACATATCCTAATATCAGTGAATCGGAGTTAAGAATTTATAAGTTGATTTACGAAACCACCTTGCAGGCACTAATAAAACAACCAATTCGTGAATCAAAAGCATATACATTTGATAACAACGGATATCAATTTCGACAAACTTATTCAAAAGTTATTTTCGATGGATATTATGTAGTTTCTGGTTATGAAAATGATAACAAAGATCCGGATTATAAACTTCATCAGCAAGTAAATGTTGAAAGTTTTAATTTTGAAGATCATGAAACTAAGCCTGCTCCGAGATATAATGATGGTAGTTTAATTGAAATGCTTGATATTATCAAAGTTGGGAGACCTTCAACATTTGCTTCAACTGTTAATATTATTAAAGATCGTGGATTTGTTGAAACAAATTCAACACAACTTATCCCGACTGATTTTGGAATGAAAGTCAATGATACATTAATTAAAGCTTTTCCAGATATTTTTAACGAAAAATACACCGCAGCAGTTGAAGAAGATCTTGATAAGGTAGCTGAATCACAACTAAACAAGAATCAATTAATGCAATCTTTTTGAGATAATTTTCAAAAAGAAATTGTTAAAGCAGAGGGTAAAATTGATGTTGTGCAATTTAAATTAGAAGAACTAAAACGTCCTTGTCCACTTTGCAGCGGAACCTTGCTAATTCGCAATAATAAAAAAGGTCAAAAATTCATTGGTTGCAAAAACTTCCCTAAATGCAAACATGCAGAAAGTTGCACCGATGAATGTAATCCTATCGAACAATCACAGTAATGTGATTTTTTTATCCCAGGACCAAAGGGATAAAAAAACTAACTTTCGTTAGTTTATGCTTTATTGTTTGAACCAAATTCATAAATTTTATCACGAACTGTTTGACACATTGCATCATAACCTGGTTTGTATAATTTACGTGGATCAAAGTTTTTACCTTTTAAATCTTCTCCAGACATGATGAATTCACGAATTGCTTTATTATTTGCTTGTTGTAGTTCGGTATTAACATTAATTTTAGTTACACCTAAAGAAATAGCTTTTTTAATTTGTTCACTTGGAATTCCACTGCCCCCATGTAATACAATTCCTATTCCTGCTGCTGATGAAATTTTAGTTAAAGTTTCAAAACTAAGTGATTTTCAGTTTGCTGGATATGGTCCGTGAATATTTCCGATTCCGGCTGCTAAGACATCGATTCCGAGTGATGCCATCTTACGAGCTTGTTCAGGATCAGCAAATTCACCGTTTCCTACAATCCCATCTTCTTCGCCACCGATGGTTCCTACTTCAGCTTCAAATGACATATTTTTTTCTTTTGCTAATTCAACTAATTCCTTGGTTTTTGAGTAGTTTTCTTCAAAATCAAGATGCGATCCATCGAACATTAATGATGTGTATGCTTCGGTAGCAATTGCTTTTTTTGCTCCCTCAAATGTTCCATGATCTAAATGTAATGCGACTGGAACACTAATATTTAAATCCTGAACCAATCCTAACATCATCCCTGAAACAACATTAAATCCACCCATATATTTAATTGCTCCTTCAGAAGTTGCAATAATCACAGGTGATTTTTCAGCCTCAGCTGTTAAAAGCACAGCTTTTGCTCATTCAAGGTTGTTAATATTTATATGTGGAATCGCATATTTTCCTTCTTTTGCTTTATGTAGCATTTCCTTTGCATTTACTAATGGCATAATTCTCCTTAATTTGCAGCTCTTCAGCTACCATCTATGTTTCTGTGAAATCTTTTATCTACTGTTAACAAACGATAAAGCTCACCCATTTTGGTTTCACGAACTTTTTCATAAGGTAAATTAGGTTCACCTTTAACAAATCTAAAGTATCAGTTATCCTTTAATTCTTTTTCAACTGCATCAAAAAGTTCTGCGAATGTGAATGAATAAAGTGGATTAGAGTTAACTTTTTCAATCGCTACTTCTAACATTGTAGTATTTTTCATAATTTCTCCTTTTTTATTTTATATATTTATTTGTTTTTTTTAAATATTTAATCACTTTGATTATAACAAAATATGGAATCAATTACATTTGCTCAGGTGCATTTACACCCATCAAATCTAAAGCAATTTTCATTACAATTCTTATTGATTCAATCATTGCTGCATATGATTCTTCTTGCTCATTTGTTTGAATATATGTTTGTTCATAAAAACTGTTAAATAATTTTACCAAATTAAGCAAATATTGACTTAATAAATTTACTTTTGATGTCACAGAAATCGTTTTAATTAAATCTGAAAATAAATCAAGTGTTATAATGATTTTTTTAGCCTTATCAGTAAATTTGGCAGTGTTATTTAAATGTGGTTTTTTAATCTTCTTAAGCAACGAAACAATGCGTGAATAAGTGTATTGAACTAAAAAGACAGGATTGTTTGTATTATTTGAATTAGCATAATCTATATCAAAATCAAATTTATTTGATATTTCTCTAGTTAGCATCATAAAACGAATTGCATCAGATGAACTTACATCTAAAAGGTCTGCTAAGGTGACAGATGTCCCTGCTCTTTTAGACATTTTAAATTCACTACCATCTTTTATCAATCTAACTAGTTGAATAATTAGTACTTCTAGATTTTTTGGATTATATCCTAAACACTGAAAAGCGATTTTCATCCGAGCAACATAACCAGAATGATCTGCACCTCAGATGTTTATTAAACGACTTGCTTTTTTTATTTTAGTCAAATGATATGCAATATCAGGTAATAAATAAGTATTACTTGCATCCGATTTAATTAATACACGATCTTTATCATCACCAAAATCACTGGTTTTTAAAAATAATGCACCATCTTTTAAATATGTATATGGAGCTAATTTTTCCAATACTGGTTTAATCATATCTTGCTCATATAGAGAATTTTCAGATGTAAAAGTATCAATATGAATGTTAAGTTTTGCTAAATCATCTTTTATTTTATTCAACAATATCTCAACAGCAAGGTTTTTAAGTTCACTATGTTTATTTGTATTAAGATCCAAAAAGTAATCTTTATAACTTTCTTTAACCTGCTGTGCTACTCATATGATATCATTACCTTGATAGCATTCATCTGAGATTTTAAGATTTTTACCAAACAATGCTGCATAACGCACATATAATGAATTAACTAAGATATTAATTTGATTTCCGGCATCATTTATATAATATTCAGATTCGACATTATATCCAATATGCCTTAAAACATTAATTAAAGTACTTCCGAAAACCGCACCACGCACATGACCAACATGCAAAAAACCTGTCGGATTAGCAGAGATATATTCTACATTTATCTTTTGTCCTTCTACTTGATTTTTTGCATACAAAGATTTTTGCTCTAAGATATTCGATATTATATAAATAAAAGCAGAATCATTTAAAACAATATTTAAAAAACCTGGCGGAGCTATATCAACTTGATAAATAAATTTAAATGAATTTGCTAACTTTTCAACGAGACATTCTGCTATTTTCATTGGATTTATTTTTTTATATGCTTTTAAAACAAATGCTAAATTAGTTGATAAATCATATCTTTTTGCAACCGAACTTGTTTTTACAGATAAATTAGGTTCACCTAAGATAAAATTTAAATCATCTGCATTAAAATCTACATCAAAATAATGTGATTCTTGTAGTTTTTTAACAATATTAATTAATTCTGCTTTTATAAGTTGTGTTAATGTCATTTATTTTCCTTTATATATTTAAATTTTAACAAATAAAATTATTTTTATATGGATTTGGTAAAATATTTAGATATTAGAAATTATTGATGTTATGAATTCTGCATGAATAATGTTGCTTATATAATTAAAAAAGATTTTTATATTATCTAAAGACTCTAATGACTGTGTACACCTTAATAAAAATAGTTCTGCAAAATTTCCATATTAATTGTATTTTCTTTTTATGCTATATACTAGGTAAATATGTCATTTTTAAGAATATTAACTTAATTTATTATTATATATTATTAAAACTTATTTATCTATATGATAGGTATAAAAATTTTTATACATTTTTATAAACAAGTTATCTAGTTAAGCAAAAATCAAAAAATATAATAAATAAATAAATAACAGAATTTATTTTATATATATAATATTAAAACACTGTTTTATTAAAAGGAGAATGATGAGAAAACATACCATAGTTTTAATTAACGGAAAAAGAAGAAGTGGAAAAGGATTGCTAACACAAGCATTATCTAAAAAGTTAGCTAAAAAATTTGATAACAATGTACATATTTTATCCTTTGCAGAACCTATAAAAAGTATTACTAAACCGATTTTAGATGAAATAAAATGAGATGGAATAAATAAAGAAATTGTACGTCCGTTATGAATTGCAATGGGTGAAGTAGGTCGAAACATCGATAGCAACATCTGATGTGCACGTGTCTTTGATAAAATAAAAGCAACTGTGAAACAATCAATTAAGGGCGACAAAAGCACCTTATTTATAATAGATGATTTGCGCTTTCCAAACGAATTAGACTTCTTTAAAAAGAATGTTAAGGATTTAGAAGCAACTTTGAAAAAAAGTGATGACGAATGTCGTGTGATATCAATTCGAATTGAAAAGTTTATGGATGCTAATAAGTTTGTGGTGGGTGTTGATGATAATTCAACAGAAACAAGTTTTGATAAATTGGTAAATATATGTTTTGACCATATTGTCCCACAAAACACTATGATTAATGAAGAATGGGAAGCGGATTTTAAAGGAGTAGAAATTTCAGCAAATACTATTGTGAAAAATTTCTTTAAATAAATGGCAAGAAAATATTTTAACAAACAACATTATATTATCGATAAGGAAAATAGGGTAATTAAGTTGCTACCCGAATTTTATTCAGAATTAAAAACTTTTGATAAATTCAGAGGGTATAAAAAGATTGGAGGAAGCAGTGTTGGTGATATTTTAATTGAAAATAAATATAAATCACAATTTAATGCTTTCTGTCATATCACAAGACTTAAATTACCTGTATTAAGTAAAAAATACATTAATGCCGGAACTATTTTAGAACCTAAAATCTTTGATCTTTTAAGAGCAAAATCACCAAATTTGTATATAGAAAACTATGAAGCAAAAAACTTCAATTATGATTATTTTGCAGGTGTTGATGATGTTTTAAGTGGTGTTCCAGATGGATATATTCCATCACTAAATAGAATTTTAGAAATTAAAACAGCTGGTGAAAGTAAAAAAGATAAATGAGAAATTGAAGGTGTTGATGCATCATATCGCAAGCAAGCACAATTATATGCATATTTAATGTCTAAAAAGTTAAATAAACCGATAACAACTTATTCAATTATTGCTGCTTTTTTAATAGATGCTCAAGGTGATTATTTAAACCCACAAGCAGTAGATTTAAATAAACGTAAAATCAAATCATATACTTTTAATGTTAATAATGCTGAAGTTGAAGAAGATATTCGATTGGTTAAAGAATGATATTATAAATATACCAGTACCGATACATCTCCACAATTTGATTTTAGTAATGATGCTGATCAACTTGAATATTTAGAATGTGAAAATTATGAACAATATAACCAATTAATTGCAAGATGAAAAGCCATCGGGAAAGCAGATAAGGATTTTTATGATTAAATTAATTGTCGCAGTTGATGAAAAAAACTGCATTGGATATAAAAACCATCTTCCTTGAAAGACAAAAAGCGAATTAAAAGTTTTTAATAAGATAACTCAAAATAGTGTTTTGGTTTTTGGTGCAAGAACTTTTTTCTCATTACCAGATGATTTTGATACATCAAATCGGGAAATTTGAGTTTTAACCTATTATCAACCTTTTGAGCTACCAGAAAACAAAAAATTACGACCACATCGTGTTTTCTTTGATTCAGGCCCAGCAACTGCTGCGATTCTTAAATGTGATAAAGATATTTTTATTTGTGGTGGAAGATTTTTATATTTAGATTATTGACAAATAACTAAGGAAGTATATGTTTCGGTGATTAATGGTACTTATAAATGTGATACATATTTTGAATACATTGATAAAAGCCAATTGATACCAGAAAATATTATCCATCAAGAAGCAGAATTTACTACATATAAATATGAACATATTGAACCATAAGAGATAAAAAAAAGATACGGTTAGTATCTTTTTTTACTTTCTGACAATTCCAACTATTTCAGTTGTGGTGTCAGCTTTAGAATTATTATAAACTTCGAAGTTTGACATACTTCCTTCATGCAGCACAACGACAATAACATCGCTGCGAAGGTTTTGTGATTTAATAAATTCTAAGTCTACACTTGCAAGTTTATCACCGATGTTTACTTTATCACCAACTTTAACTAAGTCTTTAAATCCTTGTCCATTCAATTTAACGGTATCAAGACCAATATGAACTAGCAATTTAACACCCTCATCAGTTGTGATTCCGTATGCATGCTTAGTGTCTGCTACTAAATCAATAGTTCCAGCAGCAGGTGTATAAACATTTCCTTCAGTAGTTGAATCAAATTTAACTACAAAACCATTACCAAGCATCTTTTCAGAGAAGATACCGTCTTTTAAATCTTCTAATGGTAAGATTTTTCCACGAGCAGCAGTATGTAATTCAAGCGATTTAGCCGAAGTGATTATTTTTGGCTGTGACTGTGATGTTGTAGGAGCAACAAATTCTTGCCCTTTATGTTCTGATTCATATTTAGCAATTAATTCTCTTTGCGATTTTATTTTAGCATTAAGTTGCTCAGAAACAGGACCCATAATTGCTTGTGCATGGTTATTTCCTTCAATTTTTACACCAAATGCACCAGCAGCCTTTAGTTTATCAACATCAACTTTACTTGCATCTTTAACATCATATCTAAGTCTAGAGGCACAGTTATTAAAAGCTGTAATATTTTCTAAACCACCATATGCTTCAACTACTGCTAATGCAGTAGGATCTATTTCGCTTGCTGCTTCAGTCTTTACTTGAGCATTTTTATTTTGAAAATCTGCTTTTGTAAATAGTTTAGTATTCCCTCCACGTCCTGGAGTAGCAAGATCGAATTTCTTAATTACAAAGTAGAAGACAAAGTAGTATACTGGTGCATAAGCAGCACCTATAACAAGAGTTCATCAGAAATGAGTTCCTTTTGCTACATTTATTACTCCATAAATAAAGAAGTCTAACAATCCACCTGAGAATGCTTGTGGGATATGCACTCCAGCTAAGTTAGCAAACATAAATGACAATCCAGCCATAAATGCATGGAAACCTCAGAATAGATATGGAGCTAAAAATAAGAAGGTAAATTCGATTGGTTCAGTTACCCCTGTAAGCATTGCGGTAAATCCGGCTGGTAGCACTGTCCCTAAGGCAACTTTACGATTTTCTTTTGGAGCAGCCATAATCATAGCTGCAGCAGCTGCAGGAAGTGCTATAATCATAAATCCAAACTTACCATCAGTAAAGCGTCCTATCTTTGTTCCTAATTCATCTGCAACAAAAACAAATAATTGTTTAGATATATGCAAATCAGGTTTACCTGCTTGCTGCAAGGTATAATCAATATTGTTTGGCATCCCAACAAGCGATAATGCAGCAGTTGAATCACCTTGGTATTTATCAGGGTCCTTAGTAATAGCTTTTATTAATGTAGTTAATGTATCACCTGGAATTAATGTAATATTTTCTTTTTGTAATCCTTGTTGTCAGTTAACAAGTGATGTATTTAAATCTCCCCCAACACTTGAATATCATAATGGAGCATAGAATACATGGTGTAATCCAAATGGAATCAATGATCTTTCGATGATACCAAAAACAAGTGATTCTATACCATATGGAGCTTTTCCAAGTGCTGTTCCAAAAACATTTAATCCAACTCCAATCCATGGTCAAAAAATTAAGAAGATGATTGCAACAATAAATGCAGCAGGGATTGCAACTATTGAAACAAATCTTTTACCACCAAAGAAAGAGATAACTTGTGGTAGTTGTATGGTGTGAAAACGATTATATAATCATTGCACTAATAATCCGATTGTTATCCCACCAAATACTGAAGTTTGCATTGACTTAATCCCTAAGGTAGTTCCAACTAATTTAACTAAGTTTTGTGGATTACGTCCTGCTCCTTGAAAGAATATTGTATAACCAGTTATTTTTGTTTTTACAGAATCTCGTAATGCACCATTAAATCACTCCTTACCCATATACTTTACTGTATGATCAAAAATAAAGACACTCTGAACAGCAGTAAAGATTAAAAAGGCAATTATCGTAGCAAACACTCCGACTCCTGCTTCATCCGTGAATGCAATCACAAAGGCAGTTGCAAACAACAATGGTAATGCACCAAAAACCGGATCCCCTAGTTGTTTAACTAAATTACCTATTATATTTGCTGTGCTTCCTTCAGGTGCGCCAGTTGCAATTGCTGCACCGATTCCTAAAAATAAACCAGCAATAGACATAACAGAGATTGGTAACATAAAAGCGCCAGAAATTTTTGATAACACTTTACGAACCTTACCAGATCCAGAGTTATTTAATTTCTTCTTTTGTGTAGATCTCTGAAACATTAATTTAATTGATTTCATTTTTTTCCTTATATAGTTTTGTTTTCTTATAACTTATAAATTATAACACATAGGAAATTTATTTAATTTTTTTATAAAAATAAGGAAACGAATCCTTATTAATATGTAATACCATATTCTTTTTTTTCATATTGCTTCTTCATTATAGATAACGGAAGCAAGATAATATATAAAATAAAAACATAAATCGGAATTGATATCAGTGATCTAATTACAATTGGTGTCATAAATATTAAATAGTGTTGTGATAATGTGTATTTACGACCTAAGAAGTAGTTAGCAAAACGAATGAATGCAAATGGTCCTCAAATTCAACGGGCTACAACAATTAATGCAACTGTTAAAAAGAATGATAGAACTAAAAAGCCAATTCTATTTTTGCTTTGTGAATCATTTTTAGTTTTTAAATAATAAATAGTTAAGGCTATCATAATAAATATAAATGCAGCAGCAAAAACTAATAAAATTATCCCAGCTGCAAGTGATATTTTTGAAACTCCAAAGGTTTTAGAAATTCTTATTCCTTTAGGATTATTAACTTGTGATAAAAATACAACTAGCAAAATAACAAAAATAACAACCAATGCAATATTCATCACAATCATCGATGTTTGTTTATGTTTTTTAAATAAATCAATAAATCATCCAATCAATATCGTTGCAATAATCGGAACGATGGCATAAACTCAATGATAAAAACCAATTCTTCCTGAAAACAGCAATCCAAAAAAATCAGCCATAAATGATAATAAAGCACCTTTGAATTTACCTAAAAAATAAGCAAAGAGAATATAAAAAGCAAATTCAAAATCTAAATTGATTATTCTTGCTGCTGTAAAGTTTTTAATTAAAGTTAATGTCAAAAATAATGCAAATAAAATTCCTGAAAATGAAATATCTTGAATTGAAAAACCATATTTTTTGCGTCTGGCATATTTAAACATAAAATGATATTTACCATCTTCAAAAAATAATGAAATTAATAAATATGCTCGATACAATGGTCCTGATAAATATGTATAAAAAGAGATGTTTAATAGTTTTAAAAACCTATTTGTTTGATATTTATCATCCAAATGCTTATAAAGTAGTTTTTTTCAGTAAAATTGCTCATAATACCCAAAAAAGATGCTTAAAATAAACAAAATTACATCAATTAAAAATAAAAAAGCAAGATCTGAGTCTTGCTTGATTTTGATATCAACTAGATTAAGACTCGGAATGATAACGATGCTAAAGATTAGCAAACCTATAAATAATAGTTTTATGAAAGTATTGGTAAATCAATACCTTCATAACTTTTTTTCTATCGTTAAAATATTCATGTCTAAATTCTAGCAGAAACTCTTAATTAGCAATGCTTTTATTTTCAGTTTTTTTCGGATAAATATATGTTAATTTAGTATCAGCATCTAAACTTGTAAAGCAGTATTTTAATTTATCTAAAATATTTAACTCATTGACTTCGCTAACATGTCCTAATGAAATAGTTTGCTCATCTTCATAAATATATTCTTTTAAGATTTTTGAGTTCATCCGATAGAAATTTTTATAATATAAAGCAACATCCCACATTTTCTCATGGTTATATAAATCAGTTGTCTCAATATTTTCAGTTTTATCCTGTGCTCGCACTTCACCAAAAATAATATCATCACCTATATATAAAATCGGAAGCAAATGCTCAGTTTGCTGCTCAGTAAATTTACTTATAGATTTACTGAGTTTCTCACTCATTTTGTATAACTTAAAAAGTTTGATATTACTGGTTAGTTTAAATTTTTCATCTAGTTTCATTCTTACCTCGTTATATATATAAGAAAATGCATATTTAAGAACTAAAAAAGAACAAAAATAATTTGGATAGTTTGGATAGGATAAAAATATTTTTATATTTTTGTTAAAAAGGTTTATAATATTCCTGCATCGTTAGCTCAGTCGGTAGAGCAGCTGGCTCTTAACCAGCGGGTCGCAGGTTCGAACCCTGTACGATGTACCATTTCATTTTTATGATCAAACCTACTAATACACTTAGTAGGTTTTTGTTACCCAAATGATAATAAATAACACCAAAGGTGTTATTTATTGAATAAATTATATGTATCAACTCGAAACAAAGCTTTTTTAAGTTTCGTTTCTAATAAGGCTAAATCAACTGTATCTTTATTACTTTTAATCGCCTCAGTTAATGATGCAGCATCCTTTTTAGCTCGTTCTATATCGATTTTTTTAACATCAATAATATCATCGGTTATAATATTGATTTTATGTTGGTCTGCATAAACTATTCCACCACCAATATAATATGTTAAAGTATCAGATTTAGATGTTTCAATCTTCAAGGTTCCAATTTCGATACTTGAAAACAATGGAGATCGGTTTGGTTGCAATCCAATGTATCCTTTAGGTGTTTTTAAGGTAACAATATATACTTTACCTTCATAAACAATTCCATTTGGTGCAGTAATTTTAAGATATGATGTATTAGCCATTATTCTTTTGGTATCTTTCGATTACATCTTCAATGCTTCCTGCATATCTAAAGATATCTTCAGGATATGAATCATAATCACCATTTAAAATTGCTTTAAAACTGCGTATGGTGTTTGAAAGTGGTACATATTGTCCTTTGATTCCCGAGAATTTTTCAGCGACAGTAAAAGGTTGTGATAAAAAGTTACGGATTCTACGGGCACGTGCAACGATTTTTTTATCTTCTTCAGAAAGTTCACCCATTCCTAAAATTGCAATGATATCTTGTAGTTCTTTGAAGCGTTGTAAAATCGAAATTACACTTTGTGCAACATTATAATGCTCTGCTCCAACTACCAGTGGATCAAGTAATCTTGATGCGGAGTTAAGTGGATCGATAGCAGGATAAATTCCTAAGGATGCAATTCCACGGTCTAAAACAGTTTTAGCATCCAAGTGGGTAAATGTTGTTGCAGGAGCTGGATCAGTTAAATCATCGGCAGGAACATAAACAGCTTGCACTGATGTAATTGATCCACGACGTGTTGAAGTAATCCGTTCTTGTAAAGCACCCATTTCAGTTGCTAAGGTAGGTTGATAACCAACTGCAGAAGGCATACGTCCTAAAAGTGCCGATACTTCTGAACCTGCTTGGGTAAATCTGAAGATGTTATCAATAAACAATAACACATCTTGATTTTGTTTATCACGAAAGTATTCAGCCATTGTTAAACCACTTAGAGCAACACGCATACGAGCTCCAGGGGATTCGTTCATTTGCCCAAAGACTAAGGCGGTTTTATCGAGCACACCAGCTGCTTTCATTTCGTGGTATAAATCATTACCTTCACGGGTACGTTCACCGACACCAGCAAACACTGAAAGACCATTATGTTGGGTAGCAATGTTATTGATTAACTCTTGTACTAAAACTGTTTTTCCAACTCCTGCACCACCAAATAAACCTATTTTTCCACCTTTTGCATATGGGATTAATAAGTCAATAACTTTAATCCCGGTTTCTAAAATTTCAGAAGATGTTTTTTGTTCTTCATATGATGGAGAAGGAGCATGAATTGGAGCACGGATTATTTCACCTTCAAGCGATAACTCATCAATAGGGTTACCTAAAACATCAAAAATACGACCTAAAACAATATTTCCAACCGGAACCGAAATAGGTGCTTTGGTATCAACAACTGTCATTCCACGTTGCAACCCATTTGTGCTACCCATCGCAATGGTTCGAGCAGTATCGTCACCAATATGTTGCGCTACTTCTAATGTATAAACTTGTCCATTATCAGTTGTTATAGTTAAAGCATTAAGAAGTTTTGGAAGTTTTCCTTCACTAAAACGCACATCAACAACAGGTCCTAAAATTTGAACAATTGTTCCATTATGTTGTTTCATATTCTCTCCTTATTAAGTTGCATCAGCACCAGCAACAATCTCGGTAATTTCTTGAGTAATTTTTCCTTGACGTTGTCTGTTGAACTCTAATCTAAGTTCTTTAATTAAATCTTCAGCATTATTGGTTGCATTTTCCATTGCATTTCGACGTGATGCCATTTCTGAAATTTTTGATTCACCTGATAAAGCATATATCATGCTTGCAACATACATCGGAACTGAATCGGAAAGCACTTCTTCAGCAGAGGGTTCAAATTCAATAATTTGTGCATTATGTTGTTTTTGAATACTAAAATCTAGTGGAAAAAGTGTTTTTAATCGCGGTTCTTGATTAATATTATTGATAAATTTAGTATAAATTAATTTCACTTGCGAAACTAGTTTTTTACTATATAACTCGAATGCGATTTTAGTGATATCATTGCAAATTTTATATGTAATTTTATCTCCGTTATTAATGTAATATTTAATCATTTGTGCTTTAATTGTCGCAGAATTTATCATACTAAATCCTTTGGTACCAATTACAACAATTTTATCTTGTGGTTTAAGATTTTCATTTAACATTTTATATATATTAGAATTATATGAACCACATAAACCTAAATCACTTGTGATTACAATATATACGCTACCATCAATTCCTTCGTTTTTAGGAAAAATTTCATAAAATTGACGAGAACTAACATGTGAAATTAATTCATTGAAAGTATCTTCTAATGTTTCTTTATATGCTTGTATTCGGGTGTATTCATTGCGCAAACGTCTTAATTTGGAAGTTGAAACCAATTCCATCGCATTGGTAATTTTTTGAGTATTAGAAACTACTGAAATGCGATTTTTTAAGCTATTTAAACTCGGCATTATGCAACCTTATATTTTGATGGCATTTCTTTGTACATACGTCTATCATAGTTCGGAATAGTCGCAATGATACCTTCAATGATGCTTGCTAATTTTTTAGCAATTACTTGATAATCTGTTTCTGAAATTTTTCCACTTGCAGTAATGTTTTTAAATACTTGCATTCCTTCACTATCATTAGTAACTCAATTAATTACTTGATCACGGTATTCATGCATATAATCAAGAGGAAGCGGGTTGATAAGACGTTCTTTAACACCTAACAAAATAATCGCTTGGGTTTGTTGTTGGATAGGAAAGTATTGTTCTTGCTTCAAAAGTTGATATACCTTTGCTCCATGATCCAAAATAGTTTTAGTTGAATCATCTAAATCTGAACCAAATTGTGCAAAAGCTTGCATTTCATTGTATTGTGCAAGTTCTAATTTTAATGAACCTACAACTTGCTTTGTTGCCTTAGTTTGCGCTGCAGAACCTACCCGTGAAACACTAAAACCGATGTCAACTGCTGGCCGCTGTCCAGCATTAAATAAACTTTCTTTGGTAAAAATTTGTCCGTCTGTAATTGAAATTACATTAGTAGGTATATAAGCACTAATATCACCTTGTTGTGTTTCAATAATTGGCAATGCAGTAATTGAACCACCACCATATTCAGAATTTAAACGAGCAGCACGTTCAAGTAGTTGTGAGTGTAGATAGAAAACATCACCAGGATAAGCTTCACGACCAGGTGGACGTCTTAAAAGTAATGATAAGGTACGATATGCAATGGCATGTTTTGATAAATCATCGTAAATAATTAAAACATCTTGTCCTTTACTCATTCATTCTTCAGCAATTGTAACTCCAGTATACGGAGCAATATATTGTTGTGGTGCAAGTTCTGAGGCCCCTGCAACCACAATTGTGGTATATTCAAGTGCCTGTGAATCAGAAAGTTTTTGAACTATTTGAGCAACGGTAGAATTTTTTTGTCCAATTGCAACATAAACACATTTAACATTTTTACCTTTTTGATTAATAATAGTATCAATCGCAATAGCTGTTTTTCCGGTTTGACGATCTCCAATAATTAATTCACGTTGTCCTTTACCAATTGGTATCATTGTATCGATTGCTAAAATACCTGTTTCAAGTGGTTGATTAACTTCTTGACGTGACATTACACCTGATGCTCTTTTAAAAATTTCTGAACGGTGAGTTCCAGCGATCTTACCTTTTCCATCAATTGGATTTCCTAAAGCATCGACTACACGACCCAAAAGAGCATCTCCTACTTCAACAGAGATAACTTTTCCGGTACGTTCAACATAATCACCTTCAGAAACTGAGTTAGCATTACCAAATAGTGCTACCCCGACGGTTTCTTCTTCTAAGTTTAATGCTAAACCATAGACACTTTTGTTAAAAATAACTATCTCGCTATTTTTAACCTTATCTAATCCGGTGACAACAGCAATTCCATCACCTACTGAAATTACACGTCCTATTTCAGAATAATCTACTTTAGATCCCATATTTTGAATGCGATCTTTAATAATTGCTGAAATATCATCTAATTTAATTGCCATTTACACCTCCTTTTCGTATTTTATAAGTTCATGTTTTAGTTTTTCTAAGTTGTTTTTGATATTCATTTCAACTGTTTCACTACGTGACACAATTTTTATCCCTGCAATTAAAGATGGATCAACATGATTGGTCATCTCAATGGTACGACGAGTTTTATTTTGAATTTTAGTTTTTATTTTTTCAAGTTGCTCATTTGTTAGTGGAAAAGCTGAAATAACATCAATAAAACGAATTCTTAATTCACGGTTTGAAAGTTTTAGATATTCGATAATGATTTTACGAATATATTTGGCAACCTTTCGCATTATTATAACCTTTAATGCATTAATAATAATTCAATCAAAGTCCTTGAATGCTAAATCAACAGTTTTCAAACGTTCTTCTTCAGGAACAAACTCATCTTTAAAGAAATCAACAAACTCAGGATGTTTGCTAAAAATTTCTTTGACTGCTTCAAATTGGGTATGTAATTGTTGAAATTTATCTGCCTCATGAACTAAGTCAAATATTGCTACAGAATAAGCTTGAATGTTCTTTTTAATTTGCATTATAAGTCTTCTACTTCTTTATCTGTATTTAAAAATTGATTTACAATTTCATCTTGTGTTTGTTGACTAATTTCACGTCTAAGAATCTTTTGCGAAAGGTCTGTAGCTACTTCAACAATGTATTTTTTAGCATTTTGTTGAAATTCTTTTTGTTGTGCATTGATATCCAAAGCAGTTTCAGATAAAAGCCTTTTTGCTTCGGTTTGTGCTTTTATGGTATAAAATTCAGCAACTTTTTCAGCTTTTATTTTAGCATTTGTAATGATGTTATCTGCTTGTGTGTGGGCATTTTTAAGATTTTCATTTGCTTTATTAAGAGCTAAAATACTTGCTTCTTTTTGTCTTACAGATTCATCGATATTGTTTTGAACAAAATCTCTGCGTGCTTTCATCATTTTTTTAATGGGTTTATAAAAGAAAATTCAGAGAATAATAGCAACAATTATAAATGCAATAATAGTTGCAATCATAATTGGGATGCTAGGAAATAATCCTTCAAATTTTCCTGCTACAGCTTGTCCTACATCTGAACTTGACTCAAACTTTACTGCTGCAGCAACTGATGTAGTAATCATTTTCTAGACTACTTTACTTGCGAAAACGAATAAGATAATAATCGCAGTAACGAAAGCATAAATCGCAGCTGTTTCAGCAATACCAACACCGATAATTAGCATAGTTCTTATTTTGCTTTCAGCCTCCGGATTACGTCCAACTGCTTCAGCTGCTTTACCAGCAGCATATCCTTGTCCAACTCCAGTACCAAGAACCCCGATTGCTGCTAATCCAGCACCAACTGCTACTAAACCTAAACCAATGTGTGTTCCTGCCTTAGATCCCATATCACTGGCAGAATTTGATATGGCTGTTTTTGCTGCAGCTGCAGCATTTGAAGCAGGTGCTGTAGTAGTGGTTGTTCCATCGGCTAATTTTGTAAGTAAATCTAAAATCATTTTATCTCCTTATTAATAAATCGATTGTATCTTTCTTTTGGTAAATTTCTTAAAGAATCTACTTTCAGAATTCTTTGTTTTTTTAGCTGGTTCTGTAGATTGCGATTCTATTGTTCAATATACAGCAGTCAGCATTGTGAAAATTAATGCCTGCAATATTCCATCAAATAAATCAAAGTACATATGTAGCAATGGTGTGAAATATATGGCAAAAATATTTTGAAATGCACTATTATCTGTGCCTAAAGCAACCTTAAATATATATCCAAACATTGCATAAATTAAAACAATAATGGTTGATCCACCAACTAAATTCCCATACATACGAGCACTTAAGGAAATAAGTGGGGAAAACTTACCAAAAATATCTCAAGGTGCTTTAATAATGGATCAATAATATCTTCAGCGACGGTATATAGTCCCTGAAAGAATAATTCCTAATCAAGTAGCAACTGCTAAGGTAATTGGAACACTAAATGCAGTTCCAATTGGTTCTAAACCGATAATTGAAACTCAGTTACCAACAAGTAAAAAAGTTGCTAAGGTAAAAATATAAAAACGCGAACCTGGTAGTTGATCACCAACTGTTTCTTGATACGAATTATCTATATATCCTAAATATCCTTCAGCAAGCTGAGTGATACCTTTAGGAGCTTGATCAGCACGTTGTTTGCGAACTTTGAAAAAGATAATTAACGAGAATATCACGATAATTATCACTGTTACAATCAGTGAAAATAACTGAGGTAAATCAAATTTTCAAAGTCTTTGTTTAATTTCGTCCAATTTTGCCTCCTTTGTATTTTGAATAAATAAATGTTGCTATAATCACAAAAAAATTAAATCCTACGCTCCCAAAAAACACAAACATATTAATTGGTAGAGTAAATTCAGATAATCAAGTATATTTTTTTAATGCATATATTTTTAAATTAATATGATATATGCTTAAAATTACTGCAGTTAAATAAATAAAAAAGACAAACATCTTTAAAATATTTAAAAATATTAGTGATTTTCGTTTTTTTAATGGTATCATCCCGAAAATTCTTGTGATCATAAAAAGCAAATATGAGCTTAGCGCTCCAATCGCAAAACCAAAAAAACTACCTTTAAATCATATTGATAAGATACTAAAAATAACTGATAAAAACCCAAAAAGACTTCAAAATACTATTTCATAATCTCTTTGGAATTTATGCATTTTTCTCCTTGTTTTGCTGTTAGTTATTTTATACCTTTTTTAAAATAAAAACAAAAAATTTTTTATTTTTAATTTTAAATAGATAAAATAATTATATGAAACATCGTATTGAAAAAATGGTTGCTAATAATACTAATTATTCTCGTTTGATGATAAATAAAATGCTTAAAAAAGGTAAAATAAAGGTAAATGATATAGTTGTCTATAAAAGTTGTTATGTAAATGTTGATGATATCATCACAGTTGATAATCAGAACATTAATACAAAGTTGTTTTATTTAGCACTGAATAAGCCTAAAGGATATATTTGTGCAAATGCGGATGCTAAGTATCCAAGTGTTTTGCATCTTATTTCAGATTTATATAGGTTTGCCAAAAATATCCATACCGTAGGTAGACTTGATGTAGATACACACGGTTTGCTAATTATTACAAATGATGGTGCTTTTACTCATCGGGTGTTATCACCAAAAAACCATATTCAAAAAGTTTATTTAGTGCAAGTTGATAAAGAACTTGATGTATATATGATAGAAGTTTTTAAGCAAGGTATCGATATTGGTGAAGCAAAGGTATGTCAAAGTGCTAAACTAGAGATTATTGATCGATATAACTGCTATTTAACTATAAATGAGGGTAAATACCATCAAGTCAAAAGGATGTTTAATAAACTTGGTTATAAGGTAATCGATTTAAAAAGAGTTGCTTTTGGTATGTTTATATTGCCAGATGATTTATCACCAGGAGAATACATAAGCATTAATAAAGATCAAATAATTTAAAAATAACCCATTCTTGGGTTATTTTTAGTAAATTAAGCTGCTTGTTTAGCAGGTGTACTTGAAGCTTCGGATGATTGTCCTTGTGATTGTGCAGATGCTTGTGGTGTTGCTGCCCGTGAATCAGTTGAAGTTGCTCCTTGTGGACTTGATTCTGATGCTTCTGAAGTTTGGGTTATTGTAGAAGCTCCTTGATCTGTATGTTGTTCAGAACTACTATTTTCTGTATGAGTGGCTGAAGCAGTTTGTCCTGATGATGTTTGTGAACTACCAGAACTAGATGCATCTGTTTGTCCTTGAGAAGTTGTAGTTCCAGTAGTCGATGAACTAGCTGTTGATGATGGATTTGTTGCAGTTTGTGCTGATCCACTTGATTCACTTTGTCCAGGTTGTGCAGCAGGAGTATTACTTGTTTGGTTGTTTGAAGCAGTTGAACCACCTGAGTTTGGAACTTGTGCAGTGGTATTATGACTGTTGTCCCCCCCTGTTGAACCAGACACACTATCTTTACTAGATTTTGGTGCAGTTTGGGTTTGTTGTTGACCTCCTGATTCGCCATTACCAGAAAGTGTGTTTTTTGATTCAGTCGAAGTTTCAGGGTTATTTCCGGTGTTATCAGTGGTTGTGGTTTGTGGTGACTTTGTTTGCTCACCTTGTCCACTAGCATTATCTGGTGTTTTTGCACTTTGGTTATTTTCTGCTGGTAAACTAGGTTGATCACTTGGTGCTGTGTTTGCAGGAGGTGTTTGTTCTTTTGGTTTCTGTGATTCTATTTGAACATCTACCTTTGTTTTTAATTCTGTCAATTTAGTTAAATTAGTAGCAGAATTTAGTTCATTGGTAAATTCTGTTTTTTTGTTATCATCTTTAACTTGTGCAATTAGTGTTTGCAATAATGTAGTAAATTTGATTTCTTGAACTACATCAAAAAGATTTTGTGCAGTTTGGGTATTAAGTTGACTAAGGAATTTTTCTTTATTAGGATTTTGGCCGTTTCAAGTTAACAATTCATCCAAAGCAGAATTTTTTTGCTCGTTTAATGCACTTTGCACATCTGAATTAATTTGCATCAACTTACTTTGATCAAAATTTCTTGATTTTTGCATTTGATCAAGTTCTTTTTTGTTTGTTTCATAATTTGCATAACCAGTTGGTTGTAATGATTTACCTAATTCCAGTAATTTTGCTGTTTGTTTTGCTAAGTCAAAGTTTGAAAGCAACATTTCAAAAACTTGGTTATATCCTAAGTTAGAATGCACTAAATTATCTTTATCTGCATCAAAGTATTTTGAAATACTTTGGTAGTAATCTAATTTAAGTTGACTATCATCTTTTAAAGTATCTGAAACAACTGATAATGCTGCAATTAAGAATACTTTTGAGAAATTATTTCGATTAACTAATGAAGCATATGAATCGATAAGAGATTTAATACTATCAAGTGTTAATAAATTATCTACATTTTTATCACGAATTAATGCCATAATCTTGCTGCGATCAGAAGCAAATTGCAATTGGACTATTTGTGGTTTTAAATATGCTCATACACTACTACGATACATATTATCATATGCAAGTTTATCAACTTGGAATTTTAATGTCATTACATTATCTAAATATGAATTAACAAAGACTTTATCTTCTGTTTTATCTGATGCTAAAGCATTTTTATATTTATTTGTACTATTTGTATCACTAAGAGTAGTATATGTGTTTTTAAGAATTGTTGCTCAATTCTTAGTAGTTGCATCTTGAGTAGATGCTAAAACAGTAAGTCTATCATTAATTTCATTTAAGATAATTTCTACATATTTAACTTTGTTTGCTATAACATCTGTATTTGCTGATGCATTAGTTTGACTTTCATCTGCTGACTGTGTTGCTTGGTTTTGTTTTTGATTTTGTGTGTTTTCAGAAGTAGTACTTGTTGCAGGTGATGCAGGGGTTTGAGAACCTTGCTGTTCATTATTATTACCTTGTCCTGCCCCAGCATTATTTGTAGCAGGTGTACTTGTAGCACCTTGTTTATCCCTAGTTTCGGTACTTGCTGCATCAGATTCAGTCTTGTCTGATGGCTGTTTTGCATTTTCTGTTTGAGTTTTGTCTACGTTTGTTTGTTTTTGTGAATTATCACTAGTTGTTTCTTTTGCTGCATCTTTTTTATCTGTTGAACCAGATGCAGCATTTGAACCTGCTGCTTGATCTTTTGTATTTTTAGTTGCATCAGTTTTGTTTTCAGTTGTTTTATTATTAGTTTTATCTTCTGAATCATTATGTTCATCTTTTGTAATAAATCCAGGTGTGCCTAATTTATTATAAAATAGCATATATTGAACTTTATCAATATTATGACGAATTGTGTATAAATCGGGTTCGTCTTCTAATTTTCCATCGACTGTTTTCTTATCAACTTTATTAACTTCATCAATTGCTGCTTGACCAAAAAGTTGTGCTAATTTTAAAAGGTATTCTTTTTGTGAATTTAAGAGTGTTTTTAAGGCTGCTGTTTGTGAAGTCGATTCGGTTGCTTGTGCAATTTGATATTGTAATTTAGCATAAGAACCAAAATTTACTATGGTTAAATCGTTTGTACTTGCTTTTGGAGCATTATTTTGTGATAATGATGCTTCATAAATTGTTGCAATTTGAGTCAATCTACTTACAGCTGCTTGGATGCTAGATAAATTATCAGTGCTAATTTGCTTGATTCTATCAAACTCAACTTGCATCTTTGTTTTATCTACATCGGGTAGTTTATTAATAGATTCTTGTAATTGTGTCCTAATTTTGCTTTCAGTTTCTTTTAGTCTTAAAACTGATTGATATTTTGTTAGATTAACATAAGTAAAATTCTCTGGTAATTTTATCGCATTAGCAAAATTGGTTTTAAAATCATTTGATAAACCTGAATCATTTGCTTCTTTAATAATTTGGTCTTGATAAGTTTGCAATGATAAATGATATATTACTTTTTGATGTAAGTTTTTAAAGTCATTTATAGTTGTCTTTGAATCAGTTGATGTAAGTTGGTTTAATTCAGTTGTATATAAGTTTTTAACTTTTTCATCTGTAATTTTATTAATATCGTCGGTTAAGGATTGCTTTTGTGCATCAAAACTGTTTTGTAAAGTAGTAAATAATGCTTGTTGTTTTGCTAAGGTATTTGCATAAAGAGCATTAAATTGGGTTCTTACAAAACTTGGTTCATATGCATCTCCGTCATACATTTTATATGTTGCATCAACTAAATCTGTACGACGGTATGCAACTAAATCTGCTTCATCAAAGTTTGCTAAACGTGAAGCGATCAATCCTGTATGAGTCGCTACAAATAAATCAATGTATTTAGACATTACATTATTGTATAAAGTATTGTAATCATCATCGTTGCTGATTGTTGGAATATTCAATGAATCTAATGAAAGTGAAGGTAAGTATTTTTTAATGAAGTTGGTTAAACCTGCTTTTTTAGCAGCTAATCTTTTTGCTTCAAAGTCAGCAAGTGGTAATGATCTTAAATCATTTTCCATATGTGCTACGATAGAATTGAGTTCTTGTAAGTATGAAGAACCTGTTTTTTCATCAAAATCTGATCCTAATTTACTTTCAAAATCTGTAATTTGTGATTGATATGAACTCTTTTGATCGCTGGTAAAAGTAGTTGCTTCAGTTAATAATGCATGTGCATATGATAATAATGGATTAATCATTGATTCACTCAATGGTTGCACAAGTGCATTATATTTATTTTGATATTCTTTGTTTTTTGCACTATCTTTAATTTGTTTAACTACACTTAAAATTAAGTCAAGTTTTTGTTGATTCATAGACGCTTCTGATTTGCGTTTTTCTTCGATGTATTTTAATACATTAAGAAAATCATTGATTGATTCAGAATTTAAAATCATCGCACGAGCAGTATTCTTACTTGCTTGATCAAAAAGACTTTCAGTCATCTCAGTTGCTTCAAGTAAATATCTAGATTTTCAATATAAAACTTCTGGATCAGTTACATTAGATTTGGTTAAAGCATCTTTTTGTTGCAATTTAGGTTGTAATTTTTGTAAATCTAGTTTAAATTCAATAACTTTTTGATTAAAGTATGCTTGATTAGCATATTTTTTATTATTTAAATATTCACTTGATTTATCAAGGTTGAATTTAAAGTTAGCAAACTGTGTATCAATTGCGATATTAATACGCGATAATACATCATCTAACGCAGATGAAGATGCAGTTAAAGCAGCAATAGTTTGATCTTTTACTTTTGTTAAATTGTTTTCATTTGTAGGTTTAAACTTAAGTACATCTAAATTGATAGTCTGTAACAATGCATCTAATAAAGTTGTTTTTCCTTCGATATTCAACTTTTTATCATCGGCTTGTTTGGTAAAGTTTTCACTGTAAAACAATTTATCCAATAAATTAAGTGGTTGGTTGAATTTAGGAATAAAATCAGAAGAGTAAAGTCCTAATAATTTACCTTCATTATAAATTCCATCTTTTTGTAACAAACTATCGCTTGGGGTTTTAGAACTCTCAACTAACTGGTATAATTTATCAACAACTGCCTTAGTTTCTTGTGCATCCTGATTTTTAACAGCACCAATTTGTGAGTTAATATTATCTAATTGAACCTTAATTTTAGCATCAAATTCAGCCTGAATAAAATCGTTAGCTTGCTTAAATAAATCTAATACTTTACGATATGAAGCATCAGAATATTGTAATGGGATTTTATGAAATTCTTCAACTAATAAATTACGATTAGCAACAGTTTGGATCCTTGGTACTACCGCTAAAAAATCATTAACTGCTTTTTCATACTTCGCTTGTGCTTCCTTGTTAGTTTTAACACCTGATGTAGCAACAGCAATTGTTAATGCTGCAGTAGCAGTTGCAACAGCAAAAGCAACTATAAATGCTTGTTTTCCTACACGGTGCTTTCTTTCTTTTTCACTGTGAGTATTTTTTTCACTCATATAAACTCCTATATAACTACCAATAAGGTATATTTAATATTTTAATGTCTTAATTATATTATTATATGTAAAAAAATTCAATAAATAATCTGTGTTTTTAAATGTTGTGTTTTATCTGTTTTTGTATTTATATTTTTTGCGAAAATATGATTTTTATAAATTTGCAATTAGTAAATTTATAAAAATACCAAAAAAATACAACTACTACTCTTTGATTACAGCATTATCGCCGTTTGAAACTAAAATACCTTTATCATTAAATGTGTCTGGCATTGCACCAAAAAGATTTGCGGGAAGGTTTGGATAATCTATAAATGGATTTCTAAATTGGTATTTTTTGAAAATTTCATTATTTCGGTTAATATCTACAGCATCAACTGGATCTTGCATATCTCACTTTAAAAGTGTATGTAAAAAATCATCTTTGATATAAGGAAAATTACTTATAAATAAATTATTAGATGCATCTGAATAAATATTTTTTTCATAATACATTAAAATAAAATATAACACACTACGAGCCACATCACCTTTAAATTTATCAATCACTTCAAACACCATTTGTCCTTTGTTATTTGTTCCAAGTTTTGACCCGTTCTTAAAGGTAAAAGTTACATTTTTTACTTCTCCAAAAGGAAAATTACCCCTTTTAGAGTTTACAAATGTATCTAATGGTCAAGTTACAAATGGATCGGGTTGCATCGGATCATCGCTTGAGTATCATTTTTCTGGTATTAAATGTCCACGCATTTGTGCAGTATTTTCAGATGATGAATTAGCATTTTCTACAAAAGTTTGTTTTGAAGCAAAATTAGTTTTATCTGGTTGAGCTGTAAAAATATCTAAAATACATCCATCTTTTTTATAATATAAATCTTTATATGCCCTAGATTCATTGTAAAAAGTTTTTAATGTTTCATATATAACTGAACCGTGTAAAATACCAGCTCGGATTCCGTGATGATGCATTTCTAATGCTCTTCATAAATCCATACCTTTTTTACCATCTGCAGATGCATAATAATTAGATGGTTTATAAACTAAATTACTTGTATCCGTCAAATTAATTGGACTTCTATCTTCTTCTGTTGTCGCTGGGTTTGTTTTAGAACCTGGATTTGTTGTTTTATCAGCAGATTGTCCTGATGTAGTAGTTTGATTATCGTCTTTATCACCAGACTTTTTATCCACCTTACTCGGATGTGATGCACAACTGGTTGCTATTGCAGCTGCAGCAGGGATAAAAAATGATAATGATAATAATTTCTTATTAAATTTCATATACTTCCTTTATGAATTTAGTATCTCGGATGAACCATTTGATACTAAAATTCCTTTGTTTATAAATGGTTTAGGATTTTTTGAAAATAAATTTTCAAAAAGGTTGGGATAATCGATAAAAGGATTTCTTAATCCATAAACTCGATATGTTTCGTTATTTCGATTGATATCAAAAGCATCGACAGGGTCTTTAGTATCTCAATTTAAATAAGTTTTCAAAAAGTGTGCTTTAATATTTGGAAATGTTTGAGTGAATATATTAGTTTCTTTATGATAAATACTGTTATCATGGTAAATTGTAATAAAATATAAATAACTTCGTGCTACATCACCTTTAAAAGTATCAATTACTTCAAAAACTTTTTGACCTAGAATGTTTGTCCCTAATTTTGAACCATTTTCAGTTGTTAATTCTACATTCTTTACATTATCATGTGGAAAATCAGCACGCTCTGAATTTACTTTGATATCAGTTGGTCATACAAAATTCGGATCAGAACGCATTGGTAGATTTTTATTAAACCAGCTTTGTGGTATTAAATGCTCACGATTTGTACCTTTTCCTTCGGTATTAGCAGAGTCTCCACCTTGATAACTTTTATATTCATAAGGATCTTTACCGTTTGGATTTTCTGAATAAATATCCAATAAAGAATTATCTTTTTCATAATATAAATCTATGAATGCTTTTGAATCCTTATAAAATTCAGGTAATTTCTTATATGAATCTTTATTTTTTAATTCATTTAAATGTGTTTTTTGCAGCTTGCTTAGGGCTTCTCAAAGTGCTTTTCCACTTTTTCCATTTGCTGCTTGATAATAATTATCTGATTTATATTTTAAATTTGATGTCTCAACTGGATTTGGGATTTGGATATTAAATTCTTGTTTTGGTTGTATCTGAACTGGTGATGAATTTGTTTGAGTAGTTTGTTTTTGCAC
The DNA here is from genome assembly GCF_051200785.1 of Mycoplasma sp. 6243. Classification (NCBI taxonomy): domain Bacteria; kingdom Bacillati; phylum Mycoplasmatota; class Mollicutes; order Mycoplasmatales; family Mycoplasmataceae; genus Mycoplasma; species Mycoplasma sp. 6243. The sequence goes on along the minus strand of NZ_CP195154.1, from coordinate 1,045,175 downwards.
TTCAAAAACTATAGAAAAAGTATTATCTGAAAGTAATGTAACTTTTCCTTTGGAAATTTTAGCAACTTTAAAAAATAATTTAAATTGATTATTTTCAGCTGTATATCTTAAATAATCATTTGGTTTTTCGTTATTTTCTTGCTTTGGTTGTTGATCATTTACCATATTATATGTTTTATCTATATTGACATCAAAAATATTCCTTAAACTACGATCCCCAAGGTTTTTTCAGTTTAATGACTCATCTTTATTAAGTTTGATAATTTTCTTATTTTTCCAATCATAAACAATTTTTAAATCACTCGTAGCAACTTCATTTAATAAATCTTGCTTAAGCAATGAAACCATATCTAAATGACTTGAAACAAAGTTATCTAATTCATTTCCACTAAAATTTCCTGATTCAGATTGGACCTTAGGAATCTTATTTTCTGTCTTTGGTTGCTGTTTATTCACAGGATTTTGTGGGGCTTGTTGTTTTTGACCACCTGATTCCTTAGGGATGCTTATTTCAGATGGTTTTTGTGAATTTTTGTCTGTTTTTTCTTGTGTAGAATTGCTTTGACTATTGCAACTTGTTGCTATTAGGGTAGCAACTGACGCAATAGTTAAAAAAGGTAATAAAAATTTCTTCATAATTCTCCTTATTACATCTTAATTATAAACTTTTATAAGCAGATGTGATTGTTTTGATTAATTATCCATATTATTTCGCATTTTAGTTAAATAATATAGACCGATTAATGCAGAATCATCACCGTGTTGATCAAAGATAAGTTTGACATCTTTAAAATGATTAGGATCACTAATTAATTTTGCTTTTTCAAATGCATCAATTACAAAATATTTTTGAGCAAGTGCTAAACTTCCGCCAATATAAAAATTATGTGGAGATAACAAAGCAGCACAAGTAGCAAAAATATTTGTTAATACATCAGACGCTTCTTTAATTAAATTCATGGCTTTAGCATCGTTATTTTTAGCTAATTCAAACACCTCTTTTGCTGAATTTGCTAATGATAATGCTTTTGCCTTGGTTTCAATACCACTACCTGAACAATGTAACTCTAATGCATAAGGATTTTTAAGACGATGTTCTTGATAAAAACCGATTTTGCTTGCAGGTAGTTGGGCAATTTCTTGTGCATAATAATCACGTCCATGATAAATTTTATTATCTATAATCAGTCCTGCACCAAAACCTGTACTGATAGTAAAAAATTGACTTATTTTATCTGAATTAAATCCATTTGCTTTTACATGATTTGCTAAGGCCATAACATTTGCATCATTTTCAAAAACAATATCAGAAAGTGTGCTTGTTTGCATAAGATAACTTCTTACATCAAAATTTACTCAACTACCTGCTAAGTTAGGACTCTTTAAAACAATACCTTTTTGATAATCAGATGGTCCCGGAATGCATAAAGCAAGATATTTAATTTCATATTTTTTAATTTGTTCGATTATTCAATCACAAGTTTTTTCTGCTGATAGATAATCAGTTTGTGTTTTGCTCTTTTTGATAATGTTTCCATATTTATCAAATACAGCAAAGCGAGTATTGGTTCCGCCAATATCAACAGCAGCATATTTAGAATTTTGTAAATGTTCTTTCATATTTTAATTTTACTTCATTTATTTTAGATATTTAAAAGTTTCTTTTAAATATCATAAAATTCTTTATTTGCTTAAAAATATGTGAAAAACTGCATTGTAAATTAATAGTGTTCATAAGAAAAATAAATAAAATAAAAATTATGTTATTATTCTTTTGTGCTATAATTTATAAGCAATTAACGAATTGCCCAGGTGGCGGAATGGTAGACGCAAGGGACTTAAAATCCCTCGGTCGCAAGACCGTGCTGGTTCAAGTCCAGTCTTGGGCACCAGGATTGTGCGTCCTTAGCTCAGCAGGTAGAGCAAATGGCTTTTAACCATTGGGTCAGAGGTTCGAATCCTCTAGGACGTACCATTTCAAGTAATTGACCAAAGGCCTTTGGTCTTTTTTTATACAAAAATATGTCTAAACCTATATTCTAGACTTAAACATATTTATTTAGATGCGATAATATTATTTTTTTAATTTTAGGTATACTTCCAAATCATTGTTCATCAATGAATATATATGAATATTTAATATGTTTTAAAAGACATTTTAAAGGTTTACCAACCTTTTGCTGATCTAAATAATTTTTATTTATTAAGTTTATAAATTCAGTATTTATTAGTTCGTTTTGTCTTTTTTGACTTTGCTGTATATCTTTACTATTAATAACATTCAAACGGTTATTTTTAATAAATTCTGGATTTTTAAGAATAATAAAAGCTAAAGTTGTTTTGGGTTGTGAATTTAGAATAAAATTCATCAGTGGTTTATACCATATGTATCATAAAAATTTTTGTTTTTGGTTAAAAAACTGCATTTTTTCAAGCACATTATGAGCAATAAATTCTTCAATTAAATGTCGATCAATTACAGAACAATCATATTTTTGCATCATCTGCTGTTGTCTAAGGCGATCAGTAAAAAAAGTTCATTGATATTTAAAAGCATTATTTTTTAAATCTTTTAAACACTCATTATATGGTTTTATTATTTTACTGCGATCATTTAGAATTATAAAATTATTAGGAATTCAAAAATCATCTAATTTTGCTATTAATGTTGATTTTCCTGAGGCTCCCATACCGATAAATGCTATTGAAAGTTGCTTGTTTTTACTGATAAAAAATAAATATAAATAAATAATTTGATATATTAAAATTAAAAGTATTTTTGATATATCTACTATTTTTAAAGAATAAAAAATAATTGCAAAAATACTAGATAAAAATGTTAATATATATGAAAATCTGATTCCAAAAATTAACATCAAAATAAAGATAATATAAATGCTTTCTGATATACTAAAAATTACTTTCGATTCTGTATCATAGGTAAAAAAGTAATTTTTTAAAGTATTTTTAAACCAAAAACCTAAAAAATAAGTTAAATTAAAAATAAGAATAAATAAAATTATTAAAAATAAAATAGAAATAATATTTAACCGATAATATATAAATTTATTTCCTTTATTAGTTTTATGCCATCTTATTAATTGTTTTAAGATTGATAAAGTTAGAATAATAAAAGTTATTAAAGTAGTAAATAAGTTAATATAATTTTTATAAATTAAATGGAAAATACAATTAATAACAAAATAAATAATAAAGTATATAAACGATAAAATATTCCTTTTAGCACTATTATATAGTGCTAAAAGATAAATGATACTACTTAGAGCATAAATTATTAAAATAGTTAATTCATAACTATTTTTATAGATTTGTATTCGTTTTAATGTGATATTATATATGATTAAAAACACTATAATTGGATAAAAAAGCAAAATGATTCATAAATGACTTTTTAACATAATAAAATTATAATAGTTTTAAAAAGTTGTATAAATAAAAGCAAGTTAATTTGCTTTTACCAGTTTATAATGCTCATTCGATATTTCTTCAAGTAGTTGGTTATCAATCATTTTATCGATTACTGATTTTATTTTATTTTTAGTGTTCACAGTTAATGCTTTATTGTTAGTTCGTAAAAGAATTTCAGTGCAAATACCTTTCAAATCAAACACCTGAGCATATTTAAATAGTGTTAAAATTAAATATTGAAGTTCATTATTATGAATTTCATTTATCGGTCTGCGTTCATCATCTTCATCTGATTGTCTAAAGATGAATTTAAAATTTTCTGAATCAGGATAAACAAATTCATCAGAATCCAAAACCAATTTATATCTATTTATTACAGACTGAGCAAAATCCTTTACTTTATTTGTTACAGAATTTTCTTCTAATAAAATTTTTATTAAGGTAAGAAATTTATTGAATGCTAATGCTCCTGATTTTTCAAAAATTTTGAGCAATATTTCTTTACATTTGAATGTATTTCTCAAGTTAGAATGTAAATTAAATTCTACTTGATAGTGTCGTGCGCTTTTTTGTATTGGTCAATATTGTTCAAAAATTTCATCTTTAGGACATTTATTTTCTTTTAAATATGTATTTACTGTTGATTCTTGATGGGTATTATTTGCTATTTTAGGTATACCTGTTACTTGCTGCGATTGATTTTTATTAGACATTTTTAATTCTTCTAATTTATTTAATATTTTTTGAACTTCACGGTCCGAATTATTAAACCAATCAGTAGACCAGATGCGATGGATTGTTCAACCACGTCTTTCTAAGACTTGTTGTCTTAAGCGATCTCTATCACGAGTTGATTTAGAAGAATGATATAAAGCTCCATCACATTCTATACCTAAAATAAACTTGTTTGTTTTAGGATTTACAATTCCTAAATCAATTCGATACCCTGAAACACCAACTTGGGTGCGAACCTGTAAGCCTTGCATTATTAGTTTATCATATACTTGTTTTTCAAAACCTGAATCAAAATTTATACTTAGATTACCATTATTACCATTGTTATCACTTAGATTAGAAATACCAAATTCTGCATTTTTAATAAATTGCTCTAAGATTTTTATCCCACGACTTTCACTACGGAATCAGTCTATTTGCGAACTTTTAAAATTAGAAATTATATGCATTCCTATTTTAGAACGAGTTATTGCAACATTTAAACGCTTATAACCTGAATTACTGCGATTTATTGCACCAAAACTTGCTCCAAAACGATCGTTTGAAATTCTTTTTGCTTCAATTATGAAGATAATAATATCTCTTTCATCTCCTTGGACTCCATCAATGTTTTTAACAAAAAATGGTTCATCTTTATTTTTTTCAAAGAAATAAGCTAATTCAGGATTGCTTTCTCTAAATTTTTCAATTTCTCTTTCAACTTTATCTAAGATATTAACATTAAATACAACAATACCTACAGAATACTTATCTCTATGAGTTTCAATAATATCTTTAAGAAGTTTTTTAGTTTCTTCAATTAATACAAAAATATCTTCTTTTTTATTAAAAGTATCATTCTCTGCATAAATAAAGTTTAATCCCTCAAATTTTTTAGGGTTTCTTGAGTTAGGAAAGGTTATTAAATCTCTATAAATCATTTGATTTGATGTATGAATTAGTTCTTCGAATTTTGAACGGTAATGTCATTTTAGTCTTATCGAATCATATCTAGAAGCAACAAAATCAAGCAACGAGTCGTAACCAGATGAAATATCTTCACTTTCTTCATCAATATAAGTTTCGGATATGAGTTGTTTTTCAAAGAAGTCAGAAGCAGGCATTTGTTCTTGATCACCAACTATTATAGCTTGTTTAGCACGAAAAAGTGAACAAATTGCTTTTTCAGGTTTTATTTGAGAAGCTTCATCAAAAATCACTGTATCAAATTCAAAATCAATATCTTTGAATAAATTTGATACCATTAAGGGTGATAATAATAAACAGGGTTTTACATCTAATATAAAGTTATACGCTTTTTCAAAGATTTTCTTAAAAGGTAAAAAATTTCTCTTCTTTTGACTTTCTGCTTTAATTATTCTATATTCGGAGCTATTTTTAGATAAAATGACTTTATAACTTAAATATTCATCAATTTTTTGTTTAACTTTTTGCTTCGAAAATGAAAGGTATTCAATTTCTTTTTCGCGTAATATATCAAGGTGTGTAGATAGAAATTGTGCTTGATTTGTTTTAACTTCATTTCATAATATATTTTGAATCAATATTTGATAATTTTTGCGTAAATAAATTTCTTGAAAATAATTAGTTATTCTGTTTTTAATAATTGCATTGACAAATGATTCTAAGTTTATATATTTAAGTTCACTTATAGTTCAATTTAATTCGATATATGGCTCCAATGTATCATAAAAATTTTTTTGTAATGTTTGTATTTTTGATATTAATTGTTGGTAATCATAATTTGCATAATCAATTTGTTTTTTATCAAAAAATGAGATAAAGGTGTTTCAATTTGAATAAAATTTTTCAAAATCATCTATCATCTGATTAATATATGATAGGTTAGTCAAAAAAGAAATAAAACCATTACTTTCTGTATCATTAAATTCAATAATTTTATCAAAGACATCAATTAATTCATTTAGTTTATCAACATCATCTATATCAGATACACCTAACTTATTTCAAATTTCTTTTATATCTAATTTATTTTTTAAATATTGTGCAACCTTTTTGTATAAATTTGAAATCCCTTTATCTTGCTTAGATAAAACTTTAAACGATGATTTTTTAAGTTGTTTTTTAGCATATTTTCAAGTTGATGAAAATATTCTAGTTCATGAGTTTTCTATGCTAGGTATTTTACTATTAATTTCTTGTATCTTAATTTGTTGTATTACATTAACATCAACAAAATGCTCAATAAATTCATCTAATAACTTGTTATTTTCACTTTTCTTATTAAATATGGTTTTTAAATTATCCTTAATTTGTATAAATTCTGCATAGTTTGCAAATTTATATAATTCAATGTTATATTTTGTATATAAATTAAGTTGAATAAATATTTTTTGAAAATTGTTAATAAAAATATTTGAAGGTTTTAATAAAATATTATTAAAATATTCATTAATATTAGCAAAATTGTTAATAAGGTTTCAAATACTCTCTTTTAATGATTGATATATTTGTTGGTTTTTTTGATTTATATTTAAACCATTTCATACCGATGCTTGCATATCAAAATTTAATTCTTTATATGCTTTATAAAAACTATCTATTTTTTCAAGAATATTCTCATGTTCATAAAGTGACAATTCTGAGAAATTTCCTGTATAAAATTCTATATCAGGATAGTTTTCTAACTTATAATATTCAGAAATATATTCATATAAATTTAAGTTTTGTGGTTTTCTTTTTTTAATGAGTATTTCACCATATGCATCTAAAATGTCTTTGCTATTATTATGTTTTACTAATAATGCATCAGTTTTTTCGCTATCTAATTCATAAAATTTTGAATTTTCTATCGATGTTATTATATCATTAAGTATTTTCCTTTTATCAAGATCACCATCGTGAATTGCAACTGTATATTTTTCTAAACCTATTTTTTTAAGATTATTAAATACAACTTGCAATGCTGTATTTTTTTCTGCTACAAATAGTACTTTTTTATTTCTTGCAATTAACTCAGTAATAATGTTAGTAATTGTTTGTGATTTTCCTGTCCCAGGAGGTCCTTGTAAAACAAATGATTTACCTTTAATAGCATTTTGAATCGCTACTTCTTGAGATGAATCAGCATCTAGTCCACGATATTCTGTATTAACATCAATATGTGAATTAATATTATCAGAATTAATGGAACTAATATCATAATTACTTAAATCTCCTTTACCTTGAAATCCTTGGTAAAAATTACTTTCAGTAATTTTTTGACTATTATTTTGGATATCTTCATATATAGCAATCTTAGTGAAATCAAATGTCGAAATATAGCAATAATCAATAATTTTTCATCTTGTATCGTTCGGATATGAATTCAATATTTTAGAGCTAAGTTCTTGGTATTGGGTATATAAATCTAAATTCTCATCACGATTTCACTCCACAAAGATACCAAAATCTTCTTTCAATTTTAAAAAAAGTGATTCATTTATTATTACATTACTTGTGTCTGTAAATTCAATCTTTCAGATGTTTTCTTGTCTTTTTAATGTAATCGGAATAAATAAAAGTGGTGAATAATGAAATACATCAGAGTTTGAATCTTCATATCATTTTAATAACCCAATAGTAAAATAAAGAATATCAATAGAATATTCTTCTTTAAATGTATCGACTTTTATCTTAATTTTTTTTAACCTTAGCTCAATTTCTTCGGTTTCAGAATTTGTATAAAAAATATTCGACTTAGTGTTATTTTGTGTTTGTGAAGATTCATCAATTGTTTTTATTTTGAACACTTTATTTTCTGTGTCTTCAAAAATGGATAAAATCTCTTGCAAGGATGGAATAACAATTTGAATTTGTTGTTTATTTTTAGTTTTAAAATTTGTGCTTTCACCTAGTGGATCAACTTTAAAAGTTATTGCATTATTTCTGTTCGATAAATCCAATAATTTTTGTTTTCATTTCTTAAGATTAACATCAATATCTGCTTGATTTTTCATAAATATTATTATAGTTTTTTTTTTTTTTTTTGTGAAATGAAAAATAAAGTAGGTCTGAAATATGGAAAATCAATTATTAACCAAAAGTGGTTCACAAAGAAAACCAGGTTCTGGAAGACCGAAGAAAGACAAGAAATCTAAGGTTCCAAATTTTGAAAAATTTACCAGACAAGATCTAATAATTATCGCGACTCGATACTATGAAATCGCAGAAAAAATGGATAAGAATCAAAAGAAAAATGAGTCTCATGAATTAGAAGACTTATCACAAACTAAGACAGCAGAAATATTAGATGCAACTAGACAAACTATCTCAAAATGAAAAACAAATTCAATAAGCAAAAAGGAAGAAAAATACGAGCAGTACAGAGAAATAATCCTGAAAGTTTTTTACGAAAACAAGCAAGTTTATGGTCGTGTAAAAATGTCTATAGTATTAAGAGAAAAATACGGAATATACATAAATTACAGGACTTTAGGAAGAATAATGAAATATTTAAATATAAAATCTTTTGTTCGTAATAAGAAAAAAGTTCGTGAAAAGAAGAATACAAATTTTCAAAAAGAAGATCTAGTTAAAAGAGATTTTAATGATAAAGATTCTGGAGGAATCATCGCTACTGATGTAACATATATCCCTGCTCCTGCCGACCTAAAACCTTTCCAAAACCATATATTCTTATCTGCAATTATTGAACATAAAACTAAAAGAATTTTAGGATATTCAATATCCACCAAAAATGATTTAAAACTTGTTATCGATAACTTTAAAAACATTAAAGATTTTAATCGTGATTCTTTTATAATCCATTCGGATCATGGATATCAATATACTTCAAAATACTATATTGATATGATAGAAAGAAAGAATGGAAAAGTTTCATTTTCAAGAGTTGGTAATTCTTTGGATAATAGAGAAATAGAGTATTGATTTTCATGCTTAAAATCTGAATGACTAAAAAAGGTAGATTATTCAAAAATTACTTTCGATGAATTAAAAAAACTAATACACCAATACATAATTTGATATAATACAAAACGAATTCAATCTGTTTTAGATTGAAAATCACCTCAGCAATATGCTGAGATGATACAATGTTAATTTTCTGTTAATTTTTATGTCCTTGTTTAAAAAATAACCTATCTAAATGATAGGTTATTTATTTTCTCTTTGGCTGGTAAATAAATCAAAATCATTTACCTCATTTTCAACACCATCAACATAATTAAAATCATCTAGTTTTGGTAAATCCCGTAAGGTAGAAATTTTAAAGTGATCATAGAATTTATTTGTTATCCCATATAATATTGGTCTACCAGGAGTAGGCGAAATACCAACCTCTTCAATCACACCATTAACTAATAAAGTATTAATTACCTGATCAGAACCGGTTCCTCGCACTTTGTTAATTTGACTGCGGGTTATTGGTTGTTTATAAGCTACAATTCCTGCTACTTCAATAGCAGCATTTGATAAACGATGTGGACGCACAACTGATACCATCTTAGTTATATATTCTTTAACACTTTCACGGGTAGCTAATTTATATATTTCATTGAATACTACAACTTTTAAACCACGATCTTCAGAGTTGAAATCCTTATGAAAATCTGCCATTACTTTTTTTGCTTCGTGTAAGGTATTTAAGTTAAATATTTCTTTAACTTGTTCTAAAGTAAGTCCATCATCACCTTGAATATATAAAAGTGCCTCTAATATTTTATTCTTCATTGAATTTTTCTCCTCTGGTTATTGAAATTACATCAAATTGATTATCTTGTTTGATTAGTAAATACTGTTGTCTTGCTAAATCTAAAACTGCAATTAAGGTAATAACAAAGTGATTTAAGGATGGTTGATTAAATACCATTTCAAAAGTTAAGGTTTGGTGTTGTCTTAATAAATTCTTAATAAACGGAAATTGATCGGATGGTGTTAAATTAAACTTTTCAAGTTTGGTTTGTCTCAAATGCTGTGCATAAACTCTTTCAAACATCTTACGCAGAACATTAATTAATTTTATCGGATTTGAATGTCCATCAAGTTTTGCTGAATCACTGTCTTGAATGTATTCATCAATATTACTTGCTTTTTTAATATAAATATCAGCGCGCTGACTTTGAAATGTTTTTAAAGCTTCACGAACCTGACGAAACTGCTCATATTCAACTAAGTCTTGAATAAACAATTTCTTTTCTTGTTCTATTTCTTCATCGACTTCGTCTGGACCTTGTAGGATCATCTTTGCTTTTAGGTTAATTAAGGTTGTAGCCATTACTAAATAATCGCCAGCAATATCAATTTCTGCTTCTTTTAAATGATTAATGATTTGAATATATTGAGTTGCTAATTCGATTAAATTAACTTCCATGATGCTTATTTTCTTCGCTTTAATTAACTCTAACAACAAATCAAGTGGTCCATCAAAATCAGCTAATTTGAAATTATGCTCATAAGAATAGTTAAGATTTTTATTTTTTAATTTCATCAGTATATCCTAACTTTGCAGCAATCATATCTTTTGCTTTAGTTGCAATTATTGCTGGTTCCTTAGTAATATTAGTTTTGGCTTTTAAAGTAGTTAAAAATGAAACTGTAACTTTGATTCTGCCATGACGTTTGAGACTAAAAGCATCTAATGTATTTGAGATAGCAACAGGAATCACATCCATATATGTATTATTGGCCATTTTATAGATACCTGATTTAAAATCACCTAATTTCTCTTCTTTAATGCGGGTTCCTTCCGGAAAGACAATTCCAAAAGTTTTTTGATTTTTGACAAAATCAGTAAATTCATCTAATGTACGAAGACTATCGCGGATATTTTTGTTATCTATAAAAAATGAATCAAGTAGTTGCATTGATTTATAAATAGTTTTACTTTTTTTCAATCCTTCTTTACCAATAAATGTAGGGACACGAGGCTTATCAATAAATTCTTGATTTGTTTGTTCTAATGCAGCAATCAAAACTAAGGCATCAATATATGATTTATGGTTAGGAGTTAAAATAATTCCACCATTATTTGGAATATTTTCAATGCCTTCAATAGCTAAATCAATATTATAAATTTTAATTAATTTCTTAGCAATTTTTAGAATAAACTTATAGCGTTGTTCACGAGAAACTAATTCAGGTGTTTTTTTATACTTACGCAGCATTGAACCAAGTTTCAATCAACGACGCAATCATGCTAAACATGTAGCAAGAAACTTAATTCTAGTATCTATTGTAAATTTCATTTATTCCCCCATATTAATTACAAAAGCAATCAATATATCTTTTTCATGCGAAATTGTAATAATAAAATCTTTAAAGATTCATCTATTATTTATTTTTTTTATATCAATTTCTTTAAATTTATAATATTGATTATCTGCTTTGAAAATAGCTTCCTTTATTGCTCAACTTCGTGCTAAAAATAATTGCTTTTGTTTTTGTTTAAGTTTATCAAATTTAACTAATTCATCTGCAGAAAGCAACCTATCAATAAAAGAATTACTTTTGTTTACAAACCTGGAAATATGTGTTATATCAACACCTATTTTCAATTTATTCATATCTTAAATTATATTATAAAATTAGGTTTTTTAGTGTATAAAAATAAGCTAATTTTAATATTTTTTGCTTTTAAATTTATGTGTTTTGTTATTAAAACACAACAATATTAATATTGTTGTGTATATTTTATACTCGATCACCATATTTTGTTAAAAGTGTTTTGTAAATATTTTTAGTTTGAGTTTTTGTTAAATTTTCATCTATAAAAATCTTTTTTCCTTTATTAAAAGTAATTACAGTTAATTTTACATCTTTGTATAAAAAGTCTTTTTCATATTGTGGTGAACTTTGATATAACCAAAAATCTTCAACATAATATAAGTCATTTGGACTAACTACATCAAATATTAAATGAGTATCTGATTGGTGTGTAGGATCTGGTATAAGATATTTTTGATTGTATTTGTTTTTATCGTTTGGATCGAGTCAATATTGAGCTATAAGTAAGTTATTTTCTTTAAAGAAAGTTTCAAGGTTTTGGTTATTTAAAAAAATATTAGAAAATTTTTGTAAATTAAGTTCAAGAATATCTTTTTCATCTAATTTTCGAATATCGAAATCTAAACTATATTTTTTACTATTATATAGTTCCACAAATAATTTACGATCAAATTTATTAAGTATTTTTTCCTTTAGGTCATCTAGTGTCTCAATAATAAGGTATGGCTGCTTAAATAAAGGTATCTTATCTTTGTTTCAAAGATAACTTCAATGCTTACCAAAGCGATCTTGGTTAGATACTATTTTATTTTGCTTTTGATATCACTCGAGTAAATTATTAAATTCATTTGTGGCATTAATCTCTGCTTTATTTTCCGTCGGTTTTTTTGTTTCAACATTTGAGCAAGCAATTAAAATAGGTGCAATCATTGATACAGAAACAAATAATATCAATCACTTATGATGCTTCATTTATTTTACCTCATATTTTTTTTCAAGAAATTCAAAGAGATCTATAACTTCTTGCTTAGTTAAGTGATCATTTACAATCGGATTAATTTTAATATTTTTATTTATTACAGCAGAATCCATAAATGATGCACCTCCACTTGCAGGTTGGTAATACCTCGCAGGTTGCAATTGTCCAGTATGTACTTTAATAAACGAGATTTCATCAGGATTACTTCTAGGATTATATATCAAGTAATCTATTTGGGAATAGTCAATACGATAGCGAGCATGTCAAGATGTAGAAAGAACCAAGTTTTTTGTCTTAAAAAATTCATCTATTTTTTGATTATATAAATATTGTTCTTCGAATTTTTGTTCATTATACTTATTTATTTGCTCTTGTGTCATATTATTAGGATTAATTTTTCAATAATCATTGATATTAAAATCCCTCTCTTTTTCATTTAACCTTAAAAACATATTGTATATTTTCTTATAAAAATCTAGTGAAAACCTACTTAAATAATCATTCCGAACTTGATTGGAACTTGTAAATATTGTAAAATTATTCTTTAATAAGGTTTCAACACCATACCCACCATTATTTTCACCAGATTCTCATTTTAACATAAAAAATCATATGGATTTCTTTTTATATTAGTTTGGGTTTGGTAAAGATCAAGTAATTCAGCAAATCTTAAACGATAATCAATATTTTCATCGTCGTAATTTATAGAAACTTTGTTACTAGAGCATGACAAAACTATTAAAGAAGTTGATAAAACAGAAGATGCTAATATAGTTTTAAATGTTCTTTTCATTTATCAAGATACCAAATATGTCATTGCAATATTATCATCAATAGAATTTTCAAATAATGAATCTTTATATTTTACTACCCTTGCTCGATATAAACCTGATATATTTGCATTATGGATTATAAGTTCATCTGTTGAATCTTCTGTAATTATTTTTTTAATTTGCTTTCAATTCCCATTTTTATCTTTATATTCTAAAATTAAATCATAATCAGAATATAATTTTTGTTCTTGTCTTTTTAGGGTTTCATGTAATTTAAGTTGGCTGTCGTTTTTATGTGTACCACTTCACACTAAATCTGCAATTCCTGTTCCGATTGCAAAAAACGGAATTAAATATAGATATCAACTAAAATTCGAACTTGGTTTATTTTCTTTATTTTTAAGCAATCCAGCATTGAATAATCACGAACTAGCTACTCTTATGTTTTGTCCTTTATAAGCATAAAATTCTTTTGTTGCTAACACAGTTCCGTTTGTTTTTTTATCAATATTAGCAATTGTTAGATTATCAAACGCTTTAAGCATCTTTTCAAAATTAGGAATACCAGCTCCATATTTTAGTGAGTACCCATTACTTTTATAAGCTATATCATTATTATTCGGTATTCAAGATGCCACAGCTAAAATTGCTTTAATTGCTTGAATTCTATAATTATCATTATTAATTAAACTTTTCTCTCTTAACAATGTAGATATCAACCCTGAAATAATTGGTGCTGCATAACTTGTACCGATTTTATTATATTGAATATCACCATAACCCAATATTTTTCTTTTATATAAATAACCTGGTGCAACAACATTAGGTTTTACTAAGTTTTTATATTTATCAAATAATAGATAATTTGAATATCGGGCAATATTATCAGATGATATTCCACGATATGAATCATATTCTAATGCTCCGACTACAATATTGTTAATTGATAATGATTTTGAATTTATTCATTCATTTCCTTTGTCACGGTTATCATTATCATTACCGGATGCAAATACATTTATAATTCCATATTTTCTTGAAATACTATCCAAAAGTAAGTTATTTTCATTATATTCGCTACCTAATAAATCATAAATCGATCCATAACTATGATTTATAACTTTTACACCATTTTTAACAAACCATTCAAGGGCACCTTCTCATTCTTTATCAGTTTTAAAACTACTAAAATACATTTTAGCGTATCTGTCGAATCCCTGACTACCAGCTGCAATCAATGGAACCTCTTGAGAATGATGGTTTAATTCAAGATTTTTATTTGTTATTAGAATCTCATAACCTCTGTTTAAAAAGTCATTATCCATAGTTTCATCAAATTTTCCACCAACTTCTAAAATTCCAATTTTAGATGTGGGTATATAACTTCTATGATTTTCTTGCTCTTTTTGTTTAATAAAATCCATAAACAAATCATTATTATTATTTATTTTTCTATAAAGTTTATAATATGGATCATATTGATTACTATTGCTTAGTTGTACAACACTTTGATCAAAAAGAACAATTCCTAATATTGAATCAAGTTTTTGTATTTTTTCAACAAAATTTTTTCGTTGTTCTTCGTTTTCAAAATAAAATCAAACAAACGGTGCTAACGAAGAAGTTTTAACATCTTTAAAAATTAGATTTGATTTTTTGATTTTTTCAATGAAATCTTGGTTCTTGTTTTTTAACAAATCCTCCAAATCATTTTCGCTATTTTTGTCTAATTCATGTTTTAAAATAATTTTCAACTCGAAATTTTTAAGTGAATTAATTATAGTCGGATCAGAAGAACTTGTCTTTATTCTAAAATTCCTCACTTGAAATTTATTATTATGATAATTTTCAAATCATTTAATATCAGATTTTCCTTTTTCTTTAACTGAAAAAATCACTGTAGATGCTAAAACTAATGCAGTCGTAGGTAAAGCTCATCATAACATCTTTAATTTACTAAATCTTTTCATTATCAATTCCTTTTAGTTTTTATTATTAAAACAATATATTTATAATGTTCTAAATATAATATCTATCATTATTTTAACATAAAAGCATATTTTTGTAGAAATATTCGTAAATTGAATAAAAAAATGCCCCTTAGGCATAGTCCTTTGAAAACTGAATAGTAATTATAATTCATTAAAATGTCTTGAATACATTTACTTTTAAACCTATCAATTTATTAGTAATGGTCAGCTGAATGTATTACTACACTTACACTTCCATCCTATCAACCTCGTAGTCTACAAGGAATTTCAAGGGAATACTTATCTTTGAGGAGGCTTCCCACTTAGATGCTTTCAGCGGTTATCCCTTCCATACTTAGCTACCCAGCTATGCTCCTGGCGGAACAACTGGAACACCAGTGGTACGTCCACTCCGGTCCTCTCGTACTAAGAGCAGCTCTCATCAATATTCCAACGCCCACATCAGATAGGGACCGAACTGTCTCACGACGTTCTGAACCCAGCTCGCGTACCGCTTTAATTGGCGAACAGCCAAACCCTTGGAACCGACTCCAGCTCCAGGATGCGATGAGCCGACATCGAGGTGCCAAACCTTGCCGTCGATGTGATCTCTTGGGCAAGATAAGCCTGTTATCCCCAGGGTAACTTTTATCCGTTGAGCGACTGCCATTCCATGATGTACAGCCGGATCACTAAGTCCTGCTTTCGCACCTGCTCGACTTGTAAGTCTCGCAGTTAAGCACACTTCTACCTTTGCGCTCTACATACGGTTTCTGACCGTATTGAGTGTACCTTTGAACGCCTCCGTTACCTTTTAGGAGGCGACCGCCCCAGTCAAACTACCCACCACGCACTGTCTCCCCACCGGATCACGGTGGTAGGTTAGAAACTCAACATACCAAGGGTGGTATTTCAACGGTGACTCCTCTGAAACTAGCGTTTCAGTATCAATGTCTCCCACCTATCCTACACATGTTAGGCCAAGTTCCAATACGAAGTTGTAGTAAAGCTCCATGGGGTCTTTTCGTCTTGATGCGGGTACCCAGCGTTTTCACTGGGACCATAATTTCACCGAGTCCAATGTTGAGACAGTTGAGAGATCATTGCGCCTTTCGTGCAGGTCAGTATTTAGCCGACAAGGAATTTCGCTACCTTAGGACCGTTATAGTTACGGCCGCCGTTCACCCGGGCTTCATTTCAACGCTTCGCATAAAGCTAACGCATCCACTTAACCTTCGGGCACTGGGCAGGCTTCACCCCCTATACATCACCTTACGGTTTAGCAGAGAGCTGTGTTTTTGATAAACAGTTGCCCCTCACAATTTACTGTGACCAACTTTTACAAGCTGGTACCCCTTCTTGCGAACTTACGGGGTTAATTTGCAGAGTTCCTTAACATTGGTTTTCTCGCTCGCCTTAGAATACTCATCTTGGGAACGTGTGTCCGTTCTCGGTACAGGCACCAAAATATTTAAAGTTTAGAAGCTTTTCTAGGAAGTATGAAATCACACAATTTGATTCAAAGAATCTATGCATCATAACTTCCGGTTGCAATTTCTTTTAGAAGACGCATTTAACTAATCTTCCCCAGTTGTTATTTACCCCTAAAAAATCCATTTATAGGTAGTGCTATCCTTCTCCGTCACTCCATCACATATTAAGGTGGTACAGGAATATTAACCTGTTATCCATCGGATACGCATTTCTGCCTTTCCTTAGGCCCTGACTAACCCTGGGTGGACGAACCTTCCCCAGGAAACCTTTCCCAATAGGCGTTGTGGATTCTCACCACAAATCGTTACTCATACCGGCATTCTCACTTCTTAAGTCTCCATTACTCCTTACGGTGTAACTTCACTGTCTTAAGAACGCTCCTCTAACGTACATAATGTACCCGTGGCTTCGGTATTGTGTTTTACTCCCGTTAAATTATTGGCGCAAGATCTCTTGACTAGTGAGCTATTACGCACTCTTTAAAGGGTGGCTGCTTCTAAGCCAACCTCCTAGTTGTTTATGAAATCTCACAACCTTTCTGACTTAACACAATTTTGGGACCTTAGCCGACGATCTGGGTTGTTACCCTCGCGAGCCGGGACGTTAGCACCCCGGTTCCGACTGCATGATAATACAAAATGGTATTCGGAGTTTGATTATAGTCAGTACCACTAGGCGCGGCCATTCCATATTCAGTGCTCTACCACCAATTCTTAACATCACACGCTAGCCCTAAAGCTATTTCGAGGAGAACCAGCTATCTCCAAGTTCGATTGGAATTTCTCCACTATTCACAAGTCATCCGGGCACTTTTCAGCGTACTACGGTTCGGTCTTCCATTTGGTGTTACCCAAACTTCAACCTGCTCATGAATAGATCACATGGTTTCGGGTATATATCAACATACTAAACGCCCTATTCAGACTCGATTTCTCTACGGCTCCGCTTTTTTCTGCTTAACCTTGCATGTTAATATAACTCGCCGGTCCATACTGCAAGATGTACGCCATCAGCCATTAACGGCCTTTGACTAATTGTAAGTAAGTTGTTTCAGATTCTATTTCACTCCCCTCCCGGGGTTCTTTTCACCTTTCCCTCACGGTACTAGTTCGCTATCGGTGTCTGGTTAGTATTTAGCCTTACCGGATGGTCCCGGTGGATTCAGACAAGGTTTCACGTGCCTCGCCCTACTCAGGATACTATCAGAAGTTGCAATAATTTTACATACGGGAGTATCACCCTCTATGCTGAAGCTTCCCAACTTCTTTTGCTATCAGTGCAATTTGTAACTTCGTGTAGATAGTCCTACAACCCCAACATAAGTTGGTTTGAGACTCTTCCAATTTCGCTCATGCTACTTATGGAATCATTGTTTATTTTCTGTTCCTGTTGCTACTAAGATGTTTCAGTTCACAACGTGTCTCGTCAGTTGAAACTATAGATTCATTTCAATGCAATTAGATATTATTCTAATTAGGTTTCCCCATTCGGAAATCCCCGTGTCGCAGACTATATCCAGGCTCTACGAGGACTATCGCAGGTAATCACGTCCTTCTTCGACTTCCAGACCCACAAGCATCCACAACTCACTCTTTCTTATTTAAAAGTTGACAATATAACCTATTGATTTGATGTATTCAAAGACATTTTAATAAATTATTTTATAAATAATTACTCGGTATCATCAAACAAATTGACTCATTTTTTTTGATGTCGTTGTCATATTAATTTATCTTTACTATTCAGTTTTCAAAGAACAAAAGAGAGAAAAGTTCTCTCAAAACTAGATATAACTTTTGGACTATTAACAAAAGCACATAACATAAATAAAATAGTCGTTAATATTTGTTATATAAATAACAATGTACTCCGTAGAAAGGAGGTAATCCATCCCCACGTTCTCGTAGGGATACCTTGTTACGACTTCACCCCAGTCACCGGCCCTGCCTTAGGCGGTTGTCTCCGTAGTTAACTAAACCGACTTCGGGCATTACCAGCTCCCATGGTGTGACGGGCGGTGTGTACAAGACCCGAGAACGTATTCACCGTAGCGTAGCTGATCTACGATTACTAGCAATTCCGACTTCATGTAGTCGAGTTGCAGACTACAATCCGAACTGAGAATAGTTTTTTGAGATTTGCTTCACATCACTATTTTGCTTCTCTTTGTACTATCCATTGTAGCACGTGTGTTGCCCCACTCGTAAGAGGCATGATGATTTGACGTCGTCCCCACCTTCCTCCCAATTACTCGGGCAGTCTTCTTAGATAATTAACTAAGAATAAGGGTTGCGCTCGTTGCAGGACTTAACCGAACATCTCACGACACGAGGCTGACGACAACCATGCACCATCTGTCATTCTGTTAGCCTCCACTATATCTCTATAGTTTTGCAGAAGATGTCAAGAGTGGGTAAGGTTCTACGCGTATCTTCAAATTAAACCACATGCTCCACTGCTTGTGCGGATCCCCGTCAATTCCTTTAAGTTTCACTCTTGCGAGCATACTACTCAGGCGGATGATTTAATGCGTTAGGCTGCGTCGATAGTATCTATCAACTAATCATCATCGTTTACAGCGTGGACTACCAGGGTATCTAATCCTGTTTGCTCCCCACGCTTTCGTCTCTCAGTGTCAATATGTACCCAGTTAGCTGCCTTCGCCAAGTTGGTGTTCTTCCTAATATCTACGCATTTCACCGCTTCACTAGGAATTCCGCTAACCTCTATACAATTCTAGCATGCCAGTATCCAACGCGATTTGGGGTTGAGCCCCAAATTTTGACGCCAGACTTAACATACAACCTACAGACGCTTTACGCCCAATAATTTCGGATAACGCTTGCAACCTATGTATTACCGCGGCTGCTGGCACATAGTTAGCCGTTGCTTTCTGACAAGGTACCGTCAAGGTATTAACATTTCCTTTAATACTTTTTCTTCCCTTATAACAGCAGTTTACAACCCGAAGGCTGTCATCCTGCACGCTGTGTTGCTCCATCAGACTTTCGTCCATTGTGGAAAATTCCCTACTGCTGCCTCCCGTAGGAGTCTGGGCCGTATCTCAGTCCCAGTGTGGCGGATCAGTCTCTCAACCCCGCTAAACATCATCGTCTTGGTAGGCCTTTACCCTACCAACTAACTAATGCTCCGCACCCCGATCTCTTAGTGGAGCAAATGCTCCTTTAATTTAACTTTTATGCAAAAGTTAAAGGTATCCAGTATTAGCGATAATTTCTCATCGTTATCCTAATCTAAAAGGTACGTTAAGTACGTGTTACTCACCCATTCGCCGCTAAGTTATAAATAACTTCGCACGACATGCATGTATTAGGCACACAGCCAGCGTTCATCCTGAGCCAGGATCAAACTCTCGAAAAAATTGACTGTCATGTTTTATATCTAGTTTTCAAAGAACTTTTACTTATAGTAAAATATAAGCAATAATTATTATATTGCAAACAAAAATAAACAAAATTATTTTATTTTTTGAATGCTTAACTATTATATGATAAAAAATAAAAAATAAAAATTTTATTTTATATTTTCTGAATATATTAACTCTAAATTTTTTAACTTTATTAATTCAAATCCTTTATAATCAATATTCATATCTTTTAGTTTTATAAAACTTTTAAAGTATCAAACATTAAACGAAAAAGAAATAAAAAAGAAGATTACAAAGAAACAATAAAGGAGAATATCTATGAATTTTTCATAAAATTCATTTTGTAAATATTTTAATAAAAACATCAAAGAGATAAAAACAATAAGATAAATTATATAAAAAGTAATCATCGAAAATGTCAATCGCATTAATCTTAACGAATATTTGCAATTTATGTATTTATTATAATCATTGAGATTACAGCTTAATCGATATGAATCTAATAAGATGTCATCATAAATTAATGGAACAAAGATGAATATTGCTCTTTTTACCTTGTTATTGAATTTTACCTTATACATTAACTTTGTTAGAAGTATCGCTCTCATTACATAAGATATAATCAAAATTAAAATAATTATCAAATATTCAATAATGTTTGTTTGAAAGATGTAAAAATTAATATTCAATTCATTAGTTAGTTCATGTGATAGTTTACTAAGGATAAAAATTGATAGTAATAATCCTAAAATTAAAATAGTCATCATTATAATTAATATCCAACTTGTAATCGGTACCATTAATTCGATTCACTTTTTAGTTTTCTTTTTCATTTAAAAATTATAAAATATTAATAACAAAATAAAACTATTTAGGTAAATTATGAAAAAATTAAAAAAATATATGTTGATTCATTCATCGCTTATTGCTGCTGCTGCAACTGTGATTGGGGTAGTTTTATTTAGTGATATAGGTATTTTTGCAAACAAAAGCACCGACAAATTAAATGATTCAAAAAATCAAAAGCAAAATTTTGTTAATTTTGATATCGACACAAATTCAAAACTTGATTTGCTTAATAAGCAGAATCGAGCAGATATTAATATTTATTTCACAACCCGTGGAACAGATGTGTATTATGATTTAATTCGACTATCAATGCTATCTAAGAGTGAAAATTATTTTTTTGTTTTACCTAATAATTCGCTTGTTCAAAGTAGAACGGACGCTAAATTATTAGAGGATTTTTATAACAGCCAAAGAGTTGATGTAAAAAATAAAAATTCTAAAGTAATTAAGATTAAAAAAGGTGAAGATGAAGCAGTTTTATCACAAGTTGAACATATAATTAATTCAAATCCATACAAAAGAATCAACATTTGAACTAATTCTAATAATTTTGAACGTTCTGTTGATTATGCTAATTTATCGACTTACAAAAATGTGCAAATTAACGGATTAAATCAAGATACATCAATTGGTTTTAGTATTTTATATAAAGGTTTTGATCCAAAATTTCGCAGTGAATATTTTGATTCAACAAACAAGGTTTGAAATTTGTATAAAGGAAAATTCTTAAATTCATATAATCAGTATCTTTTATCAATAAACTTTAATCATATTAATTATTATTGAAGCACATCTGAAATAGCTAGCAGATTTAATGAAAATTATCTAAAAAATAATTTTGCTTATTTTAATGATGATAATGAAACTTTGAATAATTTGCTTACTAAAACAAAAAGTTCTGATAATAAATACTTAATAACTTATTTTACTAATATTATTGGAAATAATTGACAAAAAACTAGAGATATAATTGAAAGTGATATTTATAAAAATAAAAAGAAACCCTTATTAGTTTTAGGTCGTGGAAGCAAAAGCGATTTTAATGATTTAATAACTGTTGTAGCAAAATACGCAAACGATTATAATATATATTATAAATCAGATCCGGGTGCTGATGCAGTTTATAAAGATATCGATTTATTGCTTCATCCAGGTAATAAAATTTCATATACACAAAATACTTATATAAATAATGTTGTAACAACACAAAAACAAGAATATACAATTTCACAAAACACTATCGTAAGAACAATTGATAACTTTTTAAGTTATGAAGACTTAATTAAATATCATGCAAACCAAACAGATGGTTTTTGATTTAATAAATATATAAGTTTTAAAGAAGATGATGATAATTTAAAACTAATTAACAACAAACGTAATGAATTTAGTGATTTTATCGGTTATTTTAATGTTGATAATGTTTATATTTCATCAGATTCTAATAACAGTAAAATTAGAAATATGTTCAAATTGCAATTAGATAAATTGATTTCTTCTATTGCAACAGAAAACTACAAAATCGACATCAAAACAGAAGCAATAAATACCCCAATTGACCAACTAAAACCCAGTGACTTTATCTTTTCAAGTAATGATAACTCTTTATTTGTAGTTCCTGCATTAAAAGATATTAAAATCATAAATTTTGATCGCTCAAAAAAATCAATTACATTTAAATATCCAGTAACAGTAAGAATTTTTGTTTGAACTAACAGCAGTATTTCGAAAATATATGAAAATTTCAAGGATACTCGTGTTTTTAATCAGTTAAAATAAATCATTTAAGTCCATAAAACAGACTTAAATGATTTTTGTTATACTAAACCTTTGTTCTTCAAGGTTTTTAAGGTTTTTGCACTTACCCGTAGTTGCATTTTTTGACCACCAATTGTTACTCTTACTTTTTGTAAGTTAACATTGAATTTTCTTTTTGAAGCATTCATAGCATGTGAACGTGTATTTCCTGCCATTGGACCTACACCAGAAATTTGACATCTTCTTGACATAATAACCTTTCAATCAAATTATTTACGTATTTTTAATGCTTCAGTTATTTTTTTGTATTCATTAAAATCATTTTCTTTTAGGTGTTTTAATAATACTTTACGTTGTGAAATTTTTGCTAAGAATCCTCTTCTTGAATGGTTGTCTTTAGGGTTTTTTAAAAAGTGTGGTTTAAGTGATTCAATATCCTCGGTTAAAATTGCTATTTGCACAGATGCATTTCCTGTGTCTTTAGCATTCTTACCAAATTTTTTGATTAATTCAGCTTTTCTTGCTTTAGAAACCATAATAAACTCCTTTATATTATGTTTTATCCGAGCTAAAACTTCTTTATAACCCAGAGTAAAATTTATGTTCGCAATAAAATTGCTTATTTATTATAACATATCCTATGATTTTAAAAAAATGTTTTTCGCATTAACATAGTCTTCTTCGGTAATCTGGTCTTCATCATTTGAAACTATAAATCTTAGTTCTGAAATTATTTCTAGGACAACATTACCAACTATTCTTTCAATTGAATACATACTTTGTTTTTCAACTAATTTTAAAAATATTCAATTATCTTTTGTTTTGTGCATAATAATATGAAAACCAAAACCATTTGCATATAAAATCGCAATATACAAACCTGCTGGAATCACAATAACATTTTCCGGATAATGAAAACCTTTGTTATTTAATTCACCTGAAACAAGATAACCAAACGGAGAAACCATATTAAGAAAACGAAACTTACCGTATGCTAAACCTTCTCTTAAAAGTTTTGTGCTTATTTTTACATTTTTAATTTTATATATTTCAACAACACAAACATTTGCATTAGGTAAAATATTTGCTATATCGTCTGCTTTTCACTGTGCTTGATAACCAAATTTAAAGTCTTGACCAATTGCAATATTAACTTTTTTATCAGATGCTAATTTATGTAGGAATTCTGGTCCACTTAAGTGTCTTACATCATTAAAATGAAGCACAATAATCGCATCAACATTCATTTTTGACATCATTAAATATCGATCGTTATCATTTTGATAAAGTTTTTCGTTGCGATATTTATAAATATCGTTACAACTAAAAGTCACAATAATTTTTCTACCTGGATTATTTGCTATTTGCTTATATAACTGATAGTGTCCTAGGTGAAAACTTTGAAAGGAACCGATAATAAAACTATCACCATCTTCAGCTTTAAAATCATCTAGTGTATAAATAATAAGTTTGTCCATTAGATTAAATGTAATTCTTTAAGTTTTAAATAAGCCCCATCAAATTCACAGTCTGCTGCTATATCTGAAGCTACAGTTTTAATTTTATCACTTGCTCGTTCCATTGCTACACCATAATACACATCCCGAAGCATCTCAAAATCATTTGCACTATCACCAAAAGCAATAACATTATCCATTGAATAACCTAAATGCTTAGTTAATTTTTTTAATGTTGTGCTTTTGGTTATATCAATTGGATTGATAAAAAAACCTCTTGATCACCTTGATGAAATTTCAACTTCCATTTTTGCATCTTTAATAAATTGTTCCATTTTCTGCGATAATTCATATGGTTTATCTGTGTTGATAGTTATAACATATAAATCACTATTACTTAATAATGCTTCTTCATAGTTTAAATAATTTTCTTGAAAAGGACGAATAAATCATGAATCAGTTGGAGTTTGTGGAGACTTATAAACTTTATCAAAATCAGTAATTAAAAATCCTTTTATTTGTGTTCCGAATGCATCGTATAACTTAACTACATCTACTTTTTTAAGGGTACTTTTGTATAAAAATTCTTGTTTTTTTACATCTCAAATAAATGCACCATTCGCACCAATAAAATAATCAACATATTTTAGTTGTTCAAAAAAATCTCCAATTGTAGCAAACTCACGAGCAGTTGCTAAAACACTTATAATATTATTTTCTTTAAGTTTTTTAAACATTGTTTTGATGTTTTTTGAAAATTTTGTATTTCCATTAGGTAAAATTGTTCCATCTACATCGAAAACTGCTATTTTTATTATATCCTTTAAATTTTTCATTTCAGCCTTTCTAAAAATACTTTTTTAGGAAAAAATATTTTGTTTCTTACTAGTCCTACTGATACAATTTGGTTTTGTGCATCAGATCACATTAAAATCCCATCATCATAATCACATTCAAACTCTCTACCATTAATTAAATATTTATACTCATTTTCTGTATATTTAAGTATATTAAAATCAAATAAATCAAATATGGATATTTTCTGATGCTCTGTTGGTTTCAAATCATCAATATCTATATTACCTACTTTAATTCGTTTTAACTCTGTCATTATGCTGCTATTATTAAGTTGTTTTGCTATATCTTCTAATAAAACCCGAATATATGTACCATTTGAAACCAAAAAATAAATTGTGTATTCTTGATTTTCATAATCAAAGTCAAGTATTTTATAATCAATTACTTTAATTTTATGAGGCTTCAATTCAATATCTATACCTTGTCTTGCTAAGTCGTATGCTCTGCGTCCTTGGATTCTTTTTGCACTATATTTAGGTGGAATTTGAAATTCTTGTGTACATATTATATAAACTGCTTGCTGTAAGTTATCTAAATTAACTTGTTTTACATTCTCTTTTTGGATATCACCATTTGAATCTAATGTATCAGAACTATAACCAAATTTTGCTTTAGCAATATATGCTTTATTTTTGTTAGAAATATAATCTAAAAGTTTAGTATCTGAATCAGTAGCAACAATCATTAAGCCACTTGCTAATTGATCTAAAATTCCACTATGTCCTATTTTCTTGACACCTAATTTCTTCCCTAAAGCTCTAATTTCACGATTTGAATAAACACCTGATTCTTTAAAAAATTTATAAAACATTTTCCCCTTTTGTATTTGGATATTTTACTATATTTAAACTCATATATTTACATTTTCGATTTTTTTAAAATTTGGTATTTTATAATCTTATTTACAGTAAAAATTGCTCAAAAGTGCTATAATATAACACAATATGGATATGAAGCAGCAACAAAAACAATCAATTATTATTTTTTCAGGGCCAAGCGGAGTAGGAAAAGGAACAATTGAGCGATTGTTATTTGATTTTGATGAACTTAATCTTTCACTTTCTTGTTCGGCTACTACGCGGATGCCACGTAATGGTGAACTAAATGGAATACACTATTATTTTTTGGATGTTGAAACATTTCGTAATCACATACGAAGTCGTAAATTTGTTGAATTTTCATATCATTTAAACAACTATTATGGAACTTTATATTCTGAACTTGATAAAATACACAAAAAAAATAAAGTTCCTTTCCTAGAGATAGAAACTACGGGTGCAAAGCAAATAATATCTAAATTTTCTTCAGGTGAATTAGCAAAAAAATATAACTTAATTACCATCTTTGTATCCCCACCATCTATTAGTGATTTAAGAAAAAGAATTTTAGGTCGTGGAACTGAAAATTCACAGACTTTAAAGGAACGCCTTGCAAAATCAGAACTCGAACTTGCAGAATCACACATCTTTAGATACAAAGTAATAAACGACATTCCTGAAAGGGCAGCAGAAGAAATTCGATCAATTTTACATAGGGAGCTTATGCTTGATTAAATTTATATATATAAGTGATAAGGGTACGGTTAGAGAAAATAATGAAGATTGTGCAAAAATATTTGCAAAAGATAACTATTTTTTCGCATTACTTTCTGATGGTATGGGTGGTCATAAGTATGGTGATGTAGCATCTAATATAGTTATTAACTATTTAAGTTCTAATTTTGGTAGAAACTTTGTTTATACATCATCGATTCAAACTAAAAAATTTATTGAATACTCTATTGCAACTGCTAAAAAAGAAATGAAAAAGATTGCTGCAAAAAACAAAGAAATGGAAAATATGGGTACCACTTTAGTAGGCTGCATCGGAATTCCTGAACATAGAAAAATTTTTATTTTTAATGTAGGTGATTCTCGATGCTATTTTTATTTGAATACCAAAAAACTTATAAAAGTAACAATAGATCAAAACCTTGCATCACAATGAAAAGAAAATGGATATGACTACCATAATAATAAGAACGAGAAATATGCTCGTTATTTAACAAGTGCAATAGGGCCTAATATTCCTACTACAATTGATATAACAGAAATTAAAGATAATGAATATGATTTGATCAATAAAATAATGCTCACATCTGATGGGATCCATGAGTTTGTTGAACATATTGATTTGGAAGCTTGTTTATCAAAGGATGATAGTATATCGAATATAGCAAATGCTATATTAGATCAGGCAATTTTAAATTCATCAAATGATAATATGACTATTGCTTTATTGGAGTTAGATAATGAAAAATAAATTCGAAATTCCACAAAATTCTAAGGTACATCGCAGTTATATAATAGATAAAATTATCGGTGAAGGTGGTATGGGTACGGTTTTTTTAGTTCATTCTAAAAAAACTTCCGATATTAATAAATATGCACTCAAATACCGTAAAGTTGACGATAATGATACTAATAAAAAACGCTTTTGAAACGAAATTAACTTACTTCAAAAGATAAAGCATAAAAATATTCCAAAAATTTATGATTATGAATATAATGATACCGAGCAATATTATGTAATGGAATATATGGAAGGTGAAACATTAGCAAAACTTCTTAAAGATTCACATGTTTTTGTTATCAAGAGAGCTAATAATTATATGAAACAACTTGCTGAAACAATTGAAGAATTACATGCACATAATATTATCCATCGCGATATCAAACCAGAAAATATCATCATTTCTTCTTCACACCATCTAAAAATATTGGATTTTGGTATATCAGTTACCAACGAAACACAAAATTTGACAAAAGCGCATTCGTTAATTTGTTCACCTTATTATGCAGCACCTGAGTTATCAAATGGTAGTAAAAACATTACTCCTGCAGTTGACATATATGCTCTTGGTGTTTTATACTTTCAAATGCTTACTGGACAACTACCATTTCGTGGCGAGAATGCTGTAAATACAATAATGATGCATCAAAAAGATGCTTTCCCTGATATACGTCGCTTTAAGCATGATGTCCCAAATTCAATTGTAAATATTATCACTAAATCAACAGCAAAAGATCCAAAAGGCAGATACAAGACAATGAATGAGTTTAAAAAGGCGATAATTAAGTCTACAAGGAATGAAAATAAAATCGAACAACTTATTTCACCAAAAACAATGAAACCCAGAAAAACAGTTGCAGAAGTTGTTAGATCTCCGCTTTTTTTAGGTACTAGTATATTATTTTTAATAGTTGTGCTAGTTATTTTTGCTGTTGTTTTTAAGGTAAATAACTTTATTTAATTATGAAACAAATCTATAAAATTTTTGAAGCAGTTTCAGGTATTTATAAACTTGTAAACAAGCAACAAGTTATAAAAGTTCCTGCTGCAGGTAAGTTGCGGTTTTTACAAAAAACTCCTGTTGTCGGTGATAATGTAATAATGGAAAATAATCAGATTGTTGAAATTTTAGATCGTCAAAACTTTTTTATTCGTCCTAAGGTTGCTAATGTTGATCAAATTTTTATTTTTATGTCGATAAAACAACCTAAATTTTCAAGTTTTTTGGTTGATAAATATATGGCGATTATTGAAGAAAAACAAATTGAACCAGTTTTATGTATTAGTAAAATTGATTTAGATGAAGAAAATGCTAGAAAATGAGCAAATAAATATCAAAACCTAGGTTATCATGTTATTTTAATAAACAACAATAGTCCAAATTATTTAAACAAAATCGAAGAAATTACAGCAAATAAGTATAATTTATTTATGGGTCAAAGTGGAGTTGGTAAAACTACTACATTAAATAATATCGGAAATTTTAATTATCAAACCCAGGAAATTTCCAAGGCATTAGGTAGAGGTAAACACACAACTAGAACTGTAAGCATAATCAAAATAAAAAAAGGCTGATTGATTGATACTCCAGGTTTTTCTTCATTGGATTTAAATCTAACACAAATTCAACTTGCTCACAGTTATAAATGTTTTTATAACTGATCAAAATTATGTAAATTTCGCAGTTGTTTACATCAAAATGAAGCAATAAATGATTGTGCAATAAAACAAAAACTTCGTGATGGGGTACTACCAGAATTTAGATATAAAAATTACTTAAAATTGTTATCACAATTAAATGAGGGGAAATAATGAATAAATATGTCACACCAAGTTTATTAAATGTTGATGCTAAAAACAGACTTGAATTAGTTAATAAACTTGTAGATGCAGGAATTAAATGAATCCATTACGATGTAATGGATGGAAAATTTGTTGAAAATACCGCTATAGAGATTGATGAAATTGAAAATATTGCTAAGAATGGTAAAAAACATCTTAAGGATGTTCATTTAATGGTTGAAAATCCCTATGATTATGTTGAAAAAGTAAAAAACTTCGTTGATATCATTACTTTTCATTATGAAAGTATAATAGATGATTTAGATAAATTTGAGGATTTTTTAGAAAGAAATTTTCATGAAATAAAAATTGGTTTGGCTATAAAACCGAGCACACCTGTGGATGTTTTGCTTCCATATATAGATCGTTTAGCACTTGTTTTAATTATGTCAGTTGAGCCAGGAAAAGGCGGACAAAAGTTCATTGAAACTTCTTTGGATAAAATTATAAAATTAAAACTATATCGTCAAAAAGACTGTTTAGATTTTCTTATCCAAGTTGATGGCGGAATAAATAACATAACTGGACCTAAATCATTTAAATCTGGTGCAGATGCCTGTGTTGCCGGAACATATTTAGTAAATGAACCTACAAAAGAAAAAATACACAGTATCATCAAAGGATAATGTAATATAATATGAATATGAATGAAATCAAAACAAAAATATTAGAAAATTTAAAACGTTTATCAAAAAAGAAAGTTAATGAAAACGATGAAATCAAATCATTGGAAATTGATTCGTTAGATTTAGCCGAACTTATCATTGATGCTGAAGATGAATTTGGTATTTCTATTT
This sequence comes from Mycoplasma sp. 6243, assembly GCF_051200785.1. Classification (NCBI taxonomy): domain Bacteria; kingdom Bacillati; phylum Mycoplasmatota; class Mollicutes; order Mycoplasmatales; family Mycoplasmataceae; genus Mycoplasma; species Mycoplasma sp. 6243. Next base: position 1,015,051 of record NZ_CP195154.1, on the reverse strand, counting down.
CAGATGAGGAGATATTGAATATTAAATTTGTTAGCGATATCACAAATTTAATAACATCCAAAATACAAAATAAGTAAAGGTTTAAAATTGCTTATTTTGTATTTTTATATATGAATTTTAAGACATAGAGAATATTTTTATCTCTTTTGAAAAAGCAAAAAGAATATATTTCCTTAAAAAAATTGCGAAAATTTAATTTTTTGCTTGAAAACTTTTTTTTAATATTATAATTCTTATCGTAGTTAGTTATTAAATCTAACTACTTCAATATTATATTAAGGAGTTTTTATGACACGTTATTTTACAATTAATGTTTCATGTGCGTCATGTAAGTCACATATTGATAAAGTATTCAAAGAATACCCAGAAATTAAATATTCTGTTAATATTATGGAAAAAATGATTAAAATCGATGCTGATGAAGAAAAATATCCAGATGAGTTAATTGTTAAATTAGCAAAACAAGCAGGATACGATGCTGAACCAAATTAAAAAATTTTTAAATTGATTATGGTTGCCTAAAACAAATCTATGAGTCCAAGCAGTTATATTCATTCCTTTCTTAATAATAATTATTTTACATATTATTGGTATCTCCCAAGGTGTAGGTCATGATTTAATTGTGCAGGCTAAACAAACCTGAGTTTATTTAGTTTTAGGTATTTTAGCAACATTCTTAGTTTTTGTAGTATCTATAAAGTATTTTACAAACTATTACCGTTTGTTTAAAGGTGATGTTGGAATGGACTTGTTAATAGCCATCGGGGTTCATTTATCATACTTTTATTCACTTATTTTAACCATTATTACACTTGCTACACCAAGAAAAGGTTATAATGTCTTAGAAATGTACTTTTGAGATGTACCGAGTGCATTATTGACCTTTATAGGAATTGGTCATTATTTAGAAGATAAATTAAAACGCAAGTCTAGTATTGGGATTAAAGAATTATTACAACTACAAAATCGTTTTGCTTTACTTGTGCAACCTGATGGAAGTACTAAAAAAGTAAGCACTCGTTCTTTAAAAATTGGTGATCAAATTATTGTTCCTAAAGGACAAAATATTCCAGTTGATGCAGTTGTTTTAGAAAATACATCTGAATTAGATATGGCGTTTATCAACGGGGAACCACTTCCAAAAACAGTTGAACCTGGTGATTATGTTGTTTCAGGTGCTAATAATATTACTACATCATTAAAATTACAAGTTCAAAAAACTATGGGTGAATCAACCTTAACAAAGATTATTGATAAACTTGAAAACATTGTAGATTCATCTTCAAAGATTCAGCGTCTTGCGGATCGGATTGTTAGATATTTTATCCCTGCTATTTTATCAATTGCACTAATTAGTTTTATCATTTGAACAGCAACACTTTACTCTATTAATAATTTCCCTAGTTATTTAGCAAAAGTTGATGGAGCAAATAATTCGGGTATATATTACGGAATCAAAATTGGTGTTACAGTTGTAGTTATTGCTTGTCCGTGTGCATTTGGGATTGCCGCTCCAGCAGCTATCTATGCAGCAAGTGGTTTGGCAAGCAAGAATAAAATCCTTTTTGCTTCGGCAGATGTTTATGAAAAACTCAAGAATGCAAAATATATTATTTTTGATAAAACTGGAACCTTGACACAAGGAAAACCAACTATCCAAAAAATTTTAGGTGATCAAAGTTATCAAAACATTGCTCAATCATTAGCTTCTAAATCACATCACCCACTTTCGCAAGTTATTGCTAACTATCAAAGTTTTAATGCAGTTGAAATAACCAATGAACAAGAAATTCCAGGTTATGGTATCGTAGCAAATAGCAACGGAAAACAATATGAACTTGGTTCATACAAAAAGATGTTAGAAAAGAACTTTAACGATTTAGTAAACATCGAAAATTTTGAACCTTTTTCATATGTTGCATTAGCAGAAGATTCTAAAATTGTTATGATTTTTGTTCTTGGTGATACTTTAAAAGCTGATGCAAAAGATATGATTGCTAAATTCCACGAATTAGGTTTGCATGTTGTTATAGCTTCTGGTGATAACCAAGAAGTTGTTAAAAAATTTGCATCTGATTTAGGAATTCATACTTTTTATGGACAATTAGAACCAGAACAAAAATTAGAATTAATTGAAGAATTTAAGAAAAAAGGTGAAACAATCTTTGTAGGTGATGGTTTAAATGATATTCTTGCGATAAAAACAGCGTCATTAGGAATTGCTTTTGCATCTGGTTCTGATCTAGTGAACTCTGCTGCTGATATATCTTTAATGACTAATGAACTGCAAGCTGTTTATCAAGCAATCTATTTAGCGAAGAAAACTTTAAAAGTTATTAAATTTAACTTCTTATGAGCTTTCTTCTTTAATTTATTGGCTATACCAGTTGCTATTAGTGGAATTTTATTCCCTTGATTAGCTGCTATAATTATGATTATATCAAACATTTTATTGCTTTCAAATACCTTGTATTTTAAAAATAGGACTGCAAAGAAATTAAAAGAAATGTCTGCTAATAATTTATCTATCGAATCAAAGGGACCTTAAAAAAAGTTGTGTATTCATAACTGAGTTATCTTCACAAAAAAAATTTTTTAAAAAATATTAAAAAAGAGTGAAACTCCTTTAAAATTGTAAGTGAAATAAAACAAAGGAGAACACATGACAGATATTATATCAAAAAATTTGTTAATTTCAGAAAAGATTAATGAAATAAAAGAAAATGGGTTTAAATTCGTAGCAGAATTTTCAAGAGATATCATTACTAATATAATGAATGCAATCTTAAAAGAAGAGTTTGATGAGAACTTAAAATTTGAATTTGAAAATTCTAAATATGAAAAGAAAAATACACGAAATGGTTATTATACAAGAAGCACTAGATACACCTATTGGAAAAGCATTGCTAAATGTTCCAAGAGATAGAGCAGGAAGAATTAAAAGTAAATTATTTACCAGATATAGTCGAAGAAGTGATGATCTTACTCAGATGATAATGTCCTTTTGCAAACTAGGTGGTTCTTATAAAGAAATCACTGATTTCATTGAGAATTCTACAGACATAAAAATGTCAAGACAAACAATTTCTAATATCTTTACTACTACAAAGGAAAAGGTAGATGAATTCCAAAATAGAAAGTCTACCAAAGAAATTTCAAGCAATTTTTCTTGATTCTACTTACTTTTCCATCAAACGAGGAAGTTATGCAAAGGAAGTCTATAAATATCGTTATGGGAATTGACGAAAATGGTTATAAGCAAGTGCTAAACTTTGAAATTTGTCCAAATGAAAACAAAGGAATTTTTAGAGAATTATTACTAAAAATCAAGGAACAAGGTGTAGAAGAAGTTGAAATTTTTGTCTTTGACGGTTTACCTGGTTTAGAAAATGTTGTAAATGAAATTTTTCCAAAATCTAAGACTCAAAGATGTCTTGTATACATTCAAAGAAATATTGTGTCTAAAGTAAGGGTTTCTGATCGTAAAGAAATTTCTAATGATTTTATGTTGATTGCAAAACGAAGTAATATAATTTGAAGCACAAAAAGAACTAGAAAACTTTGTATCAAAATGAACTATAAAAGGTTACAAAAAAGAAGTCTCATATCTTTTGCAAATGCAAAATTTATTAACATTTTTTGATTTTCCACCTGAAAAGCGTAAATCTATTTATACAACAAATCCAATCAGATCCTTAAACTCGAGATATGAAATTGATTTTAAAAAGAAAAGTTTCATTTCCTAATACGGAAAGTTTATCACTGCTTTTAGCACATATTTTTGATAACTGAAATATTGACAGAAGTTTTAGAGCAACAAACGGATTTAGAAATATTGGTTAAACTTCGATTTGGTATTGAAAAACCTGCAAAATATAAAGCAAAAGAACAAAAGATTACTTTTGTTCGCTTTATTTTGCGGGTTTTTCAAAAAAATTTTTAAATTTTTCTGATAAGATGCTATTATATATACTACTTACCTTTTTATAGGATATAACTTAGATTTTATTAAAATACACAAGAATTTTTATAATGTCGAATCAAAAGACTAACATTTGTTAGTTTTTTTGATTCGATTCATTTCATTAGTTTGTTTAAAAATTAAGTTATAATAATATTCCAAATATCAAAGGAAGATATGAAATCTATAGATAAAACACTTACATTTATCGATTTGTTTGCTGGAATAGGTGGCATCAGAAAAGCATTTGAAGATGATGATACCAAATGCGTATTTAGTTGCGAGTGAGATAAATTTGCTGCTAAGACATATTTTGCTAACTATAATGAAATTCCATTTGGTGATATTAGAAAAATAAACGAAAAAAATATTCCAAATCACGATATTCTTTTAGCAGGTTTTCCTTGTCAACCTTTTAGTCACATCGGAAAAAGACAAGGTTTTACACATCAAAGTCAAGGAACATTATTTTTTGATATTCTTAGAATTTTAAAACACTCAAAACCTAAGATGTTTTTACTTGAAAATGTCAAAGGATTATTAACAAATGATAAAGGTAGAACCTTTAAGATAATTTTGCAAAGTTTAAACGATCTTGAATACAAGACTTTTTATAAGATACTTGATGCACAAAATTTTGGTTTACCACAAAGACGTGAGAGAATAATTATTGTAGGTTTTAGAAAAGATTTAAATGTTAATAATTTTGAGATTCCAGAAGGAGACAAAGAAGTTAGAATACCGATTAGTGATATTCTTGAGAGAAGCCCGAATGGTTATTCAGTCACAGAACACCTACAGAAAAATTATTTATTTAAAGTAGATGATGGAAAACCGCAGATAGTAGACTTTGATAGCAATATCCAAGTTAATACATTATGTGCAAGTTATCATAAAATCCAAAGGCTTACAAATACATTTATAAAAGATGGAAAAACTGGTCTTAGAATGTATAGCGAATTAGAATTAAAGAGATTAATGGGGTTTCCTGATAATTTTATTGTCCCTGTATCAAGGACACAAATGTATAGACAATTTGGTAATTCTGTAGCAATTCCAATGATTAAAGCAGTTGCTGATGCAATGAAGAAAGTTATAAAAAGGTAATTTATATTTCTGAAATAATTTTACATTTTAATTGTATTGCTTTACCTTTCTTCTTAGATGGATATGTTCATAAAAAATGTGTGCCAAAATGTCCACAAATATTGTGTTTATCTAGTAAATCTATATATTCATCGATTGTATAAAAATAAATCATAGATGTATTATTATCAAAAGTTAAAATATGACTTGATCATTGTTTATTTAGAAACCCATTACCACAAACCCCACCTATTACTCATTTTGCTAATTTTTCTTTCAATGGTTTTAATATTGATGTTAATCTTCTTTTATTATCTTCGCCAAAGCTAGACAATGTTGGATTTTCTTGAAATATCTGTAATAGATTCTTTAACTCTTTATTTTGTGGACTTAGCACACTCACGAACGATTCTGCTTTATATTCATGTACAGTAACATTTTTTGCACTAGTTCTTTTGCAGTTTATAGTTAAAATTATAGACTCATTATTTAATTTGTTTATCTTCAGAATAATGTCAGTTTTAGGTTTTCCACCAGATGGTAATTTACCTATTTCAGATTCGTTAGATGTTGCATCTATAAATTTGATTTCTTCTGGTTTGATATCTATCTTGCTAATAATCTTATAAAAATATGGATAATTTAGTCCTGTAATTGTTTTATCTTTTTCTTTATATTTCTTTAAATTATCTGAATTACTTAATATTAATGAAATAATTTTTTCAAATGTTAATCCTTGCATATTCTTTTTAAAACCATCATTATAATCAAATAATGCTTTTTGTTCTATCTGTTTATAAAGATTGCTTTGATTCAATATTTCGTTAATAGCTGTCACTTCTTCTTTGAGAATATATTTGTTGTTTTGTCGAGCAAAGAGAAAACTTTCTTTCTCATCTACATCGTCTGAATATATTAAAAATGCTTTTTCAACTTGTTTATTTATTTCTTTTATATTAAATGCATCTCATTGTTGACCCTTTATTCTATCACTTCTCATTGATGTTGTAGAAAATATTATCCATTCTTTGTCATCAAGAAATTTTATAATAAACGGTGCATAAAACTGTTCGTTATTAATATAGCCTTCTTTACCGATTCTATAATTTACACGAAAACTCTTTATATAATTATTATTTTTACAAAAATTTAACAAATCAATTATGCTCTTCTGAGCATTATGACCATGTTTACTCTTATCTTTATTTGAAAACGACATATAACAACCTCTTTTATAAAGATTCAAATTTCTTTGTTTTATTATATCAATTTGAATAAATATAGATAGAAAAATCTAAAATAACTAATTTATATTTTGCTTATTTATGGTATAATAAAAAATATTAGGAGTATAGTTCAACGGTAGAACAACGGGCTTCAACCCCGTGTGTTGTGGGTTCGAATCCTGCTACTCCTGCCATTTTTTTATATCTTGAAATTACGTGAATTATTAAACAAAATTTTACTAATTACTATAGTATATAATTTTGTAAGGATTTAATAATGAACAATAACTTTGAATTATCTAATTTCAGAAAAACAAGACTGATAAATTTACAAACAGTAATGCAATTTAGTGATTTAACAATACAGAGTTTAGCAAAAAAATCGGAAAATCTCTCGTAACTGTTATTAAATATAAGAAAATTATATAAAAGGGAGAAGAAGTTTATTAAAAAATTTGTTCTTCATAAGAATAGAGATAACATTCATGCCTGAAAATACTCAAATGAAGAGATAAAGAAATTAGCAGAAGATTATAATAATAAAAAACTCCTCACTTAGCGACGGGAAGAGTTCAACAGATTCATATTTGAGTTTGTTTTTATATAATGAAAAAATAAACTCAGAATATATCTTACTCTCAATTTCATAAAAGACTAATAAAATTAGGTGTTACATCTGCTTTTGCTTATAAAAGTAGCAAAAATTCTGCAAAAAAATATGTAAAGTATGCAAAATTAACGAATAAGGAATATCTTTTTGATAATATGGTTTTTAAAAAACCTAAGAAAAAGAAGTAATTAGAACCGAACAAAGACGAAATTTCTCATTTGGTCAAAGGGTAGAAATAGATGGATGCTCACACAAATTCTTAAATAATAAAGAAATAACATTAATTGGTTCCATTGATGTAGCAACAGGTTTAATTTTGTCATTACATTTTGAGAAAAAAGCAGAATCATTAAATGGACATCAATCAAATATTGAAAAAATGATAAATAATTATGGAATTCCACAAATGATTATTACAGATAACAGAAAGAATTTTTATAATTCTGCTGAATCAAATGCTTCTACATATAATGCCGTAAGAGATTTAGGAATAGAATTTATAACCACTTCTGAATCAAACGGAAAACCACATATTGAACGTTTTTGAGATTTTTGCACAAAAGAGAATTCCAAGTTGAATAAAAGACCACAATTATAAAACAATTGAAGAATTGAACCAAAATATAGGTGAATTAATGAATTATTTAAATATTACAAGAAAAAGTGTTATACAAAATCCACAAAGTAATTTCTTTAGACAACCACATAAAGAATACCTAGAAAATTACTTTGATTTAGAGATAAAAAGAAAAATTAATGCTGCTGCAGTAACTTATAATAATGTAAATTATGCACCCTATGAAAATGACAAAAGAATTAAAATTAATAGCAGCACAGATATAAAATTTGTCATAGGAACAGACGAAAAATTATATTTTAGAACCAAAAATAAAAGATATGAAGCAAAACCGATATCTACAAAAGATATGACTCATTATGAGAAAATAGCATTCTGAAAAACGCTCGCCATTAGGGGTAAAAGAAGTACAAATCATATCAAGACTTCTTTCGAGTGGTTTCTCCTTTAATAAATTACTTGATTTAAAAATTAGAAAAATTGCTTCATCTGATAAATATACAGGCTGATGAAATAAAAATATTGCAACAAATACTAGATGAACTCAGAAGATGCTCGTAAAAAACTCGATAACATCACAAATTTATAAAATCAAACAAACAAAATTTATGAATATTTTACCAAAGCAGTTCTAGGATTTTCCTTTACAGGAAAATCGTTTAAAACATACACATACAAATGTTTTTAAGGGTTTCTCACTTTTACCACCCCTAACCCCGCCTACATAGCAAAATAGTGGGGAATTTTCTTTTTGAAAAAAAGAAACAAAAAACTTTATATCTGTGGCAGTTACGCAAATATTTTATTTGCTACAAGTTCACTTTTTCAGATTTTGTTTTTTATATTTTTATATAAAGGTGTTTTATTATAAAAAGTAAAACAGAAAAATCTTAAATTAGACTTTTTATGGTATTAAAAAAACTGGTAAAAAGTGATTAATCCTGCTTTATGCTATATAATTTTTATACATTGTAACTATGTAAAGTTTTGAATAATATTTCAGAGCCATTTTTTTATATCTTGAAATTATTGCAAAACTTGTATAATAAGCATATGAAGAAATTATACAAATTTGGTTTTATCGGGACTGGTGCTTGGGGTAGTGCTTTAGCAAATGTGCTTTCAGAAAATGGACATAATGTAATTATGTATGGTATTGATAAAGTTGAAGTGGATGATATTAATAACGGATATAATCAAAAATATTTTTGATCTTTACCTTTTTATGCACCAGATAAGATTAAAGCGACACTTGATTTTGATGAAGTAGTATTAAACAGTGAAAATATTGTTTTAGCAGTTCCGGCTAACACTTTAAAAGGGATTTTAAAACAAATGCATCATAGTTTAAAAAACCGTAAAGTAAATATTGTTAATCTGTCAAAAGGAATTGAAAGTGTTTCAGAAATGTTTTTTAGTGACTTTATCCAACATCGTTTTAAGAGAAATCTTAAGAACTTAGTTTCTTTAGTAGGACCTTCGTTTGCTATTGAAGTATTTCAAAAGGAAGTAACTATTATTAACATCTTAGGAACTAACAGTGATTATTGTCAAGAAATTATGAGTTATTTTAATAATCGGTATTTTCAACTTCGTCATCAAAAAAACGTCCTTGGAAGCGAGTTATTCAGTGCTTTGAAAAATGTTTTAGCTATCGGTTTGGGAATTTTATCAAACCACACTAATAGCAACAATACTGTTGCTGCGATTATAACAATCGGGGTGAATGAAATATTAGATATATATAAGGTTATCTCAGGAAATGATGATGTTAAAATGGGATTTGATTTTGCTGGTATTGGTGATGTTTTCTTAACCTGTAATTCTTCTAAGAGTCGTAATTATATGTTCGGTAATCAAATTTCCGAATTTGGTATCAGCAAAGCACTTGAAAATAATTCAAAAACCATCGAAGGATATCAAACTGCTAAAATACTTGCTAAGATGCTTAAAGAAAAGCAAATTGAAACCAAATTATTTCAAAGTATTATTGATATTCTCTTTAACAAAAAAGAACCTATATTATTAACTGATTTTCTTGTTAATTAAAAACACCAGATATTTCTGGTGTTTAATTTATGATTTGGCTATTTATGTTTTAAATGTGTGTTTTTAAATAATTTTAAATGTTTTTGTTAAAAAACTAAAAAACAACTTATTATTTAATTTAAATTCTTATTTTTTGTTATATTTTAAGAATCCAAAAAATCTTTTTGTCTTATTTTTACCTGCTTGTTAAAAATTTATTTAAAGCTATCATCATTGAATAATGATTTCCTTTGTTTATTCTTGTTCACTTTACCCAATTTATATACTTATCTAAATTTTTACTTGAAACTCCGTTATATACATTTTCAATTAATTCTTTAATCTTGCGATGAAAATTATTAACATTTTGTATATGTAATTTTTCCCTTACACTTTTTGTTTTATCTGAATTTTCTTTATAAACAAAAGATTTTTTCTTAGAAGCACCAACAATATAATGAGATGCACCTATCTTATTTATAAAAGGTTTATATGATGTTTCCCCATCAGTTATAAATTTTGCAGATTCAGGATTTTTAACTTTGTATTTAAAAGCAAAATATAGTTTTTCTGCAGAAGGTTTTACCTTTTCCTAAATAAGAAATTGCGATTCCCCATTTCTATCAACCATAGTAGAAACACAATCTAAATCACTATTTATACCTCTTTTTGAGTTATAGTATAAAGATTTTCCACGTTTTCTTGCTGCTCTACCTATTCCGTTCTTGTGTCTACCTTTTTTACATCAAGAAAATATATTTCGTCAAGTCTCGATTATTCCACTACTGACATCTGATTCTTTTTGCTTAGATTTAATAAAATCTAATAATTTATGTCTTCAAACAAAAGTTTGTTTTTAAATTAATTCCACAAATCGCTGCAGTTTCTTTAAGTGTTAATTTCTTTAAATGACACTCAAGAAACATTTGATATTTAAACTTGATGTGTTTTTCTTAGTCTTTCAAAAACTGTTCCAGTGCAATTACTAAAAGTTTTCTTACAATCTAAACATCTATAACGAGGCGATGTTGTTTGTTGAACCGTGCTTGTGTATCTTTACAGTATCCACTATCTATGACAATATTTAGGTTTTTCTATTGTTATATCTTTACTATTATTTCATGAAGTAATATAAGATGCTAATACTTCTTTAACATCATTCGGAAGCGTCAGTAAATGACTTTATTCATGAATTTGTAATTAATTTTAGTTGTTTGAGTTTTTCATCTTTTGTTGACATTACTAAATTATACATTATTTTCAAATAAAACACATTTAAAACATATATAGCCTATGATTTTTTAAGACGACTTTCATATTTTTGTTTATATCAAGTTGTCTTTTTTAAACGATGGAGAAGAAGAACTTCTCCAATTTGTCATAATCCACCAAATAATCAGTAGACTTGCACACCTACCGAAAATAGGACTGTAATTACAGCAAATACAATCACCATAATCTTTTGGGTACGTTCTGATTTCTTTAATGCTTGTGCTTCTGCTATGGTATTTCTTTGCTTAACACCCTTGCGATTCAATAGTTTTGGAAGCAACTGTGATAACACTTGAATAGCAATTGTTAGAATCAGAATTCAAGAATATATGAATTCTCCACTTAAAATCTTAGTTCATGAAACAGAAGCAAAATTTAATCCTAATCAAGTAGTTTGTTTTATTTGTGGAATTGCTTGAATTACACGCCACATCGCAAGGAAAACCGGTATAGTTAATAAGATGCTACCAAATTGGTCAAGTGGACTTATATTATATTTAGAATATAATGCTTGAATTTCTTGGTTTTTCTTCATTTTCATTGCTTTGTTTTTTTCAAAACCAACATATTTTGCTTCAATTGCTGCTTTTTTAGGACGAAGACTATCTTGAACACTTTGCATCATTTTAGATCTAAAGGTGATACCAAACATAGTTAAACGAGTAATAATTAAAGCTAAAATGATAACAATGATAGATCCTCAACCTTTTAAATCAGGAATACCTTTGCTTATTCCTTGTGTAATTGCAGAAAGTGGATATACTATAAATCCGTAAAATGGACCATATGCTCAAGCTTCACCTCAATTAGTTATTGCTTGACTTGGATAATCACCTTTAAAAGGTATATCAATATCTCTTCTTTTTTCTGATTTATTATCTTTATTCTGACGTTGTCCTAAATCATATAAAATATTTTGCTCAGGGTTATACTTAGTAGCTGCAGTAGGTTCTGTAAAAACAGTACTTTTCCCTGTATCTTTATTAAAACTTTTAAAATCATCAGCATGTAAAAAACCTAATTGTGTAAGATATTGAGTCATTGTTGCTTGATAAACATCAATATAGAATTTTTCTGCTTGTGAAATTGGTATTCTTGGATTACTTTGTCCTTGTAATTTTTTTGCTAAGAATTCTAAATAATCACTAAATGACTGGTAATCTTTCAAAACATCCTTGTCTTTTTGTTTGTTTTCTGGTAAAACAGCATATTTATTAAAATTTGCGATAAATGTACTGTTTGGACCAAAAGAAAAATTGTATAAGGTTTGGAGAACATCACGAGCAAATGCTAAATTAATAGTATTTTCTGTTAGTAAACCTGTATATTTTGGAACGGATTGTAAACCTGATAACCCTACTAAAATATAATTTCCATTTTCAACAGTAGGTATTTGTTTTTTAGAATCCTTTGTTTCTGGATGTGTAATTACCTGAACAAGTTGCTCATCTTTTTTTGATGCAAAAGTCAATAGGTATATATTAGTAATATCATTAGTATATTTATATCTAGTTGAGTTACTTGCTTGAAATAAGAATCTTCCGTTTTTTGCTATTAAACTAATATTATTTTTATCAGGATTTGCAACAACGTTTTTATTTTTATCATCATAATCATATCCTAAGTTTTTTATCACTTTCGGATCAGCGATAGCAAAAGTTGTATAATATTTTTTTATTTCTCCATATTCAGGTTTAGGATATTCTTTCTGTGCTTCTTTAATACTTCCATCCTTTTGCGGTTCTTTAACAGTGTATGTATCATCTTTTGATCAAGAATCAGATGTTTGTTTTTTTAGTTTTTCAAGAATATCTGGATTGTTTACTAGAGTGTTTATATCAGGATTTATAGAAAGAGTTGCAAGTTCATAAGGAACGGTTTGTATTTTTCCATCTTTTGTAACATCTTTGTTGTCATTATCTTTGATGTTTATCTTTTGTTCTTTTGTGTCTTTTACAACAAAAGTATTTACACGTGGGGAAACTTCATCCTTGCTTGAGTAAAATTCAATACTATTTCCTACACTCGATGAATTTTTAAGAACGAATGATTGCACGCAACCTGTTACTGTTAAACCAAATAACAAAGTATATAAAACAATCTTAATTCATTTTCAAACTTTCTTTAGTGTATCTTGTTTTTTTTGTTGTTCCTTACCTTCTTGGTTGAAATAATTAAAATGATTTATTTTTTTCATTTTTCCTAAATTTCTCAAAGAGTTTAGCAATTGACTGCTTTTTAGTTGCATAATCATTTGCAATAAAATCTTTGCGAACAATTAACACAAAATCATAATTTAAATCATAAATCTTAATTTCATGAATAATTGCTTTAAGTTGTCTTTTATTATAATTACGACCGACTGCATTTTCAAATTTCTTTGGTACTGTAATACCTGCATGAAATGAAGAACTTTCTGCATAATAGATAACTAAATATTTATTAGAGACATATTTATTATTGTCAATTATTCTTTGAAAATCTCAGTTTTTTCTTAGTCGATATTGTTTTTTCATACAAATTATTATTTATCTGAAACTGTTAATCTTTTTCTACCTTTAGCTCTTCTTGCTGCTAAAACTTTTCTTCCATTTGCTGTTTTCATTCTAGCTCTAAAACCATGAACTTTGGCATGTTTACGTTTATTTGGTTGATATGTACGTTTGCTCATTCGTCCTCCTTTATAAATATATAATAAGCGTGTATAAATTATATAACAAATTTTTTTTTATCAAAGTAGCTTATTAAATAACAAAAACAACTATAATATAGCAGTAAAAATGGTATTTATCATATTATTAAAATCAATTAACAGTGTATAATTTACAAGAATGTATGAGGTTTTATGTTAGATATAAAATATATAATTAGTAATGAAAATGAAGTTAAAAAACACCTAAAAAATCGTAGATTTGATATGCATTTTTTAGATGCTTTTTTAACTTTAGCAAAAAAACGCGGGCATATTATGTATGAAGCACAAAGTGCTAAAAGTAAATTAGCAGCAATTTCTAAGGAATTTGGTTTATATAAAAACAACCCCGAGAAACTTGCTCAAATTAAAAAAGAGATTCAAAAAATTAAACAACACCAAAGTTTATTAGACGAACAAAGTAATGAACTTATCGCAAAAATTACAAATATGCTGCTACAAATCCCTAATTTACCTACGAATGATGTCCCTATAGGTAGAGATGAAAATGATAATGTAGTTATTGAGAAATTTGAAAACCTTGGTAGAGGACTTGTTTCAGATGTGTTGCCACACTATGAAATTGCGAAAAATTTAGATATCATCGATATTGAAAGAGCAGTTAAGTTATCTGGTTCAAGATATGTTATTTATAAAAATCAAGGAGCAAAGTTAGTTCGTGCATTAATTAATTTTATGCTTGATTTACACTTATCCAAAGGATATACAGAGTTTAACACACCAGTGATTGTTAAAGAAACTGCGTTATATGGAACAGGACAGTTACCAAAATTCCAAGAAGATTTATACAAAATTGAGGGTGTTAACGAATATCTAATCCCTACTGCTGAAGTTACATTAACTAATATTTATAATAATGAAATAATTAATCTTGACAAACCTTTTAAGGCGACAGCATATACTGAATGTTTTCGATCTGAAGCAGGTAGTTCTGGAAAGGACACCAAAGGAATCATAAGACAACATCAATTTAAGAAAATTGAATTAGTTAAAGTCGTTAATGCTGAATCTGCTTGAAATGAATATAATCAAACCGTTTTAGATGCAGCAGATGTACTAGAAAAACTCGAAATTCCTTATCAAAAAGTTCGCTTATGCACTGGTGATTTAGGTTTTTCAGCAAAAACCACAATTGATTTAGAACTTTGACTGCCATCAGAACAAAGATTTAGAGAAGTATCTAGCATAAGTTATTTTGGTGATTTTCAAGCTCGACGTGCGATGATTCGTTATAAAGATAATGATGGTAAAACAAATTATGCTCATACAATCAATGGTTCTGGTGTCGCTGTAGACCGTCTTATTGCTGCTATTTTAGAACAATACCAAAATCCTGATGGGAGTGTTTCGGTTCCAAAAGTTTTAATCCCTTATATGAGTGGAGTAGAAAAGATTGAAAAACAGAGTTAAAAAACCTTATGTATTTGCTTTTGATTTAGATGGAACCTTACTACAAAGCAATAATAAAGCACACATTGATACAATCAAGGCACTTAAAAAATCAAAAGAACACGGTCACATAAATGTAATTGCTACAGGGCGCGGAATCACTAAGACATTACCTCTTTTAGATTCAAAAGCAGTTGATCATATTGATTATTTAGTTTGTTCTAACGGAACTGCTGTATATGATATAAAAAATCAAAAAGCCTATATTTTAAATAGTTTAGATAAAGATATCTTTTATATAATGAGAGATATTGCTAGCAAGCATCAACTTATCATAACTGTTGATACACATAATTACAATGCTACCGCATTACCTAATAATCAAAAACCTCACTGAATTACAGATGCAAATATAATGGATATGAACATCATAAATCAAATCAGCATCGAAAAAATGCAAGAAGTTATTGAAAATAAAGATGTCCAAATTGTACAAATAGCACTGCGTAATCCACTTAAAAGCGCTAAGGAGATTACGGATTTGACTAAGAAATTGCTTAAAGATTTTGAATGCAATATATATCTTACCAACTCAATATATACAGATGTAAATCCGATTAACACCTCCAAGTTAATCGGATTAGAATATTTGCTTAATTTACTAAATCTTACAACTAAAAACCTTGTCACCTTTGGTGATAGTGGAAATGATATTGATATGACGAAACATGCTTCTTTAGGAATAGCTATGGGTAATGCTACAGCAGATTTGAAAGATGTTGCAGCACACATCATTAATGACCATAACAGTGCAACAATTGGTGAATTTATTACTTCATTTTTAGCAGAATAAAAACAAGGTACTTCCTTGTTTTTATTCTGCTAGCTTTTTTCTTCTTTGATAATCCATAAAACTAAAGATAAATTGAATACCAAATAAAATAAATGAAATAATTTGTCACACAATACCCCCAACAAATGCATATTTATGCATAGCAGTTGCTGGATTAGAGATGTTTAAAGCTCAGAAAATAATTCATACAGTATTATTTAATTCATAAACTAAAAACATATACGGTGAAACTCCTTCTCATGAATTTGTTTTAATTGAGAAAATCATCTGTGGGATAAATGCTAAGGTTGTAAAAGCAGGGAAAATAAATCCCATAACTGATTCGGTTTTTGGATCTCATAAATAAACAGGAGTTTTAAATGAATTTATTATTTTTAGGGCAATAAAGATAAGAGCAATAATTCAAGTAATTACTATTGCACCCATTCCAAAATATTTTATACGACTATCAAACTCATCTTTATATTTATAAAGTAAGATAATCATAGTTCCGTATAAAAATACCCCGACTGTATTAGCTACAAAAGTGCTTAATAATTTTTCATTTCCAAGCGATGATCATATCAATCAAAGTAAAATTCCAATCTGAAAGACTCAAAATGAAAAGAAGTTTACATTTCCGGTTTTACGGGTTTTGATTTGGTTAATTAGTTGCGGGACACCTAGTGATGCAACCACTACGGCTGCAATTCAACTAAATGTATGAATTGATATTTCTAATGGATTCATAGTGCTATTATATAATAAAACACACTAATGTGTGTTTAAAATTTCTAATATTTTTTCTGTATCACTGTTACCTGAAATTTGTTGGTATGTATTAATTGCTACATCGTCTCCAAACAGCACCTGCAACACTTTATATGCAAGTTTTTCAGCAGCAAATGCAGATTTACCTGTAATAATATTTTTATCAATTACGATACTTTCATCCTGATAATTGATGCCTTTTCGAAATTCCCGACTTCATTGCGATGGGTATCCAGTGAAATCTTTCTTTTTAATTATTTGATGTTCTGCTAAAACATTAGGTGCATCACAAATAGCCGCCATATTTTTATCTTTATTAATTCATTCTTGTATTTTATCTAATGCATCCTTGTTTTCTCTAAGAGCTTGTGCTCCACGTCCACCTGGAATAAAAACAAAATCATATTCATCTAAATCTATGGTTTTGTCTATATTTTCAATTTTAGTAAAACCAAATTGTCCGCTTGCCTGAGTTAAAAACTTGTGATAAAAAGTTATTTTATCAAACATATTGGACTTTTTTCAAATTGATAACGGAATCACAAGTTCAATATCATTAAAATTATCTTCAATAAAAACTAATAAATTCATTATTTTTTTCTCCTAATCATCTTGCGATATACTAAGTATAACATTCAAGCAAGCGGAATTAAAACAACTAAGATAAAAATGATAATATACAAAATTAATCATGCTTTATTTTCAGATTTCTTGCGATTTTGAATTAATTCTTTTAATTTTGCTGTTGCATCATCGCTTCCAAGTTGCAAATCAATATCTTGAATGCGTTTTTTATCATATAAAAGTACTGCTATTAATAAACCTGTTAATCCTAGTTGCACAACCAAGTCAATAATTAACATAGTTTTTACATTTCCAAAAGCTTTATCCAAAGGTTCTTGGAAGTTTATAGCAAGATAAAAATTAGTATGAATTCCTGATGCTTGTGAAGGTGGTGTGCCTATTTCTAATGTTTTTGCTGACCATAAACCAAAGATAATTAAATTAAATAAGACAAAATAAGTTGTAAAAAAGAAATAAATTCACTTTATGCGTAAGGCTTTTAAAGATAAATTTTTAAATGTTTCAACAAACATGCTGCTTGAAGCTGCGTCACCTTTTGCATATGATTGTCGAAAACTATTTTCAGTCTTTTTTCAACCCGAAATCCTTATCAATCCTTTTATAGTTAAAAAAGCTGATAATAAAAATAAAAATGAAAATACTACATATAAAGCAATCCCGGAATAAGGATCATCTAAAGATTTCAAAACAACAACCAAAATAATTGCCAAGACAGATAAACCCCAAATAACACCTCAAAAAATTGCACTAATTCTACGAATAAAAATTTCTTTTTTTATGATTTTCTGAGTTGCTGGATTTAGCAAACCTTTTGGATCACGATATTTAACTTCTTCTTTAATTTCACTTTTCGAATCCATTTGAAGTTGTACAGTTTTAGCAACTAATTCATCGGAATTATTTTTAGGTTTAAACATAATTAACCTTTATTTTTAGAAAAATCATATGTTGCGATAAAGTTAGTTAGTGCATCTACTGTTTTTCTAACATCAAATTTATTGCTACTATTTGGATCAACTTTTTCATATGCACTTGAGATAAATGCATTTAAATCTTTTTTGGCATCCGAATTTATTTTATCAATTATCTTTTGAGCAAATGCTAGTTGTGTCTGGGCCGCTTTATCTAAATTAGGTGAAACATATTGTTCATAAATATTTTTTAAATTCTCTTCGTTTGTTATATAGTTTGTAGCAATTTCTTTTTTCTTTTGATCATTTGCTATATTATATTCAACCTGTTTAGTCTTAACTGCTTTTATGATATCATCAGTTAACTTTTTATCAAAATTTTTGGTTAGAAAATCAAGTGAATTATTTTCTCTAGCCTTATTCAAAAATGTTTTTCTAAGTCTTTCATCATTTATAATTGGAACTAATTTATTTGCAACTTCTTTAATTTTCTCTTGATCTTTTGGTGTAATTTGATTTGGTGCTTTTTCTAAGATTTTTTGAATATCTCCTTGGCTGCTAAATTCTGATGCAAGGTCTAAGATATTAATAATTTTTGGAACTAAACCACCGTAACTTTCTCCTTTTCCACCGGTCATCAAAGAAACGGAAAATCTCGATGCTTTAGATACTGATGAATTTTCAGGAGTAGATAAAGAAAGCACATTAGCAAATAATAAGGTTCCTGGTATCCCAACTATCATATTTCCTAATCCACCTGCTAAAAAACGAATTAAAAAATGTTTTTTTGGTTTTTCTTGTTTAATTACTTTATATTTTTTACGTGAATAAAAAATATGAATAAAGAAGATAATAACAACTCCTAAGAACCTTACAACTCAATATGTTATCAATGCAACAAGAGTAGCAAGCAGTGGAATAAATCTGCGAATATCTGAATCATCTATTTTTTTTGTAGCAACAGTTACACTAACTATAGAAGCAATTATCGATAAAATAATCGCAGTTATTTTAACAGGAATATATTTTCAGTTATATAAAAAACCAAAACCAAATGAAATAATAATTAGAGCAGCAACCATAACTGGGATTCATACACTACCATCGACTGATTTTAATGCATCTGATATTTTTCTTAAAAAATCAGGGATTTGTTCTTTTGCATTATTTTGTTCTTGAAAATGTAAAATTAAATTTGTTTGCAGCATCTTATCCTTTAAATATATATTGCTTTATTCTTCTTTTTGTGTGGTTGTTTCTTATCAATTCGATCAATAAATAGCATCCCATTAAGATGATCTAGTTCGTGTTGAAAAACAATTGCTAAATAACCTGATACTTCATATCTTAATTGCTTTCGTTGAAAATAACTATATGCTTCTACAACAACTTTGTTGCTCCGATGTACTAATCCATCTTGATTTGGAATACTTTCATCAACACTTAAGCAACCTTCACCTGATTCTATAGCAATTTTTTTATCACTTTTTACCAGTGCCTTAGGATTAAACAACACATCCTTAAATACTGTTTTTTCTTCACCATCTTTTACATGTACATAAAAAACATTTTTTAATATCCCATATTGTACTGCTGCTACACCTACTCCAGGACGGAATTTAGTATCCGGACTTTGGCTATCATCGATATGATAAATCATTGATTCGGCAAGTTTAATATCCTCATCTGTTAATGGGATCGGAACATTATGTGATTTTTTACGCAAAATAGGATCTGGAAGTTGCACTATATTTATCTGAAATTGTTTTTTTTCTTTCATTTTTATATTATATAATTATTTATAATTATTTGAAAATATTTATATTGCTATGAAAGGGAATAATGGTAGCATTTTTAAGTATCTTAACAAATATAGTCTTTTTTATTTTAGGTTATCTTGTTGGTTCATTAAATACAACAATTATTATCGGTAAAAAATTCTATAAAGTCGATGTTCGCGATTATCACTCGGGTAATGCAGGTTCAACAAATGCAAAAAGGGTTTTGGGTAAAAAAGCAGCTCAAATTATTTTATGAATCGATGGATTAAAAACCTTAGCAATTGTTGCAATTGCATATGGGATAACCTATGCTATAAATCATGATATCACTTTTAGATTAGGTCATCAAAGTAATTTTGCAGATGTAAGTTATATAATAGAAACTTTATACATCTTTCCTTCGTTCGCTGGTTTAGGAACAGTAATCGGTCATATTTGACCTATTTTCTTTGGTTTTCGTGGTGGAAAAGGGGTTGCTACAATTTTAGGTTTAGCAACATCAATAAACATTATTTTACTACCTATATTTGTAATATTATATTTTTTAGTAATTTATATATGAAAATATGTTTCATTAGGTAGTGTATTATCTGCAAGCATTACAGGCTTTTTTGCACTAATCCCTTGAATTTCAACTGGTATTTTAGGAACCTTAAATGCTACTAGTGATTCTTTATTCTTTATAGTTTATATTATTTATTTTGTTGCATTATTATTTGTTATATATGCTCATTATGATAACTTTTTAAGAATTCATAATAAAACTGAGCGCAAAGTTTCTTTTAAGAAAAATAACAGTAAGTAAGAAAAACTTTCTTAATCTATATGATAGATTCAATTACAACAGAATTTTATTATAATTAAATAAATAATAACTTAGATATAGGAGTATATATGAAAAAAACAATCAATGATGTTGTTTTAAAAGACAAAAAAGTCTTAGTTAGAGTGGATTTTAATGTTCCATTAAAAGACAGTATTATTTATTCTACTAAAAGAATTACAGCAGCACTACCTACTATTCAAAAAATTATCAGCGATGGTGGTAAAACCATATTATTCTCTCATCTCGGAAGAATTAAGTCAAAAGATGAATTAAGAGAAAAATCACTTAGACCAGTATCTGCTGAATTATCTCGTTTATTAAACAAAGGTGTTATCTTTGTCCCTTATACCAAAGGTGAAGTATTAGAAAAAGCTATTAATCAAATGAAACCAGGTGATGTTTTGATGGTTGAAAACACCCGTTTTGAAGATTTAAATGATAAAGCAGAAAGCAAAAACAATCCAGATCTTGGTAAATACTGAGCATCATTAGGAGATGTATTCATTAATGATGCATTCGGAACTGCACATAGATCGCATGCATCAAATGTTGGGATATCTAAAAATATCAGCGAATCTGCTTTAGGATATTTAATGGAAAAAGAAGTAACATCCCTTAAAAAAGTATTGAACAATCCAGAACATCCATTTGTTGCTATTATAGGTGGTGCTAAAGTATCAGATAAAATCCAAGTTCTTGAAAACTTAATTCAAAGAGTTGACAAAATGGTTATTGCTGGTGGTATGGCATATACATTTTTAAAGGCTACTGGTTATGCAATTGGTGAATCATTAGTAGAAAACGATTTTGTTGCTCTTGCTAAGGATTTCTTAGTTAAATACAAAGATAAAATTGTTTTACCTGTTGATCATGCAGTTGCGAAGGAATTTAAAGATGTTACACCAGAATTCCATGCTGGGGGAATCAAAGATGGATATATGGGATTAGATATCGGTCCTAAATCTTTAGAATTAGTTAAACAAACTCTTCAGGGAGCGAAGACTGTTGTATGAAACGGCCCTGTTGGTGTTGCTGAATTTGAAAACTTCCGTAATGGGACATTTACCGTATGTAAAGCAATAGCAGAACTAAAAGATTGCTACTCAGTTGTAGGTGGTGGTGATTCAGTAGCTGCTGTTGAAAAACTTGGAATGTCAGATAAATTCTCACATGTATCAACTGGTGGTGGAGCAAGTTTAGAATTATTGCAAGGACTTGAACTTCCTGGAGTTACTGCTATCCAAGATAAAAAATAGAAATTTGGTTTCGTTTATACATCTCTGTATAAACGATTTTTTATATATTCTTAATAATGTGAAAATATTAAATTCATATTCCATAAATAAACAAAAATCCCCAAGTTTTTTGTGGTTTCTGTTTTTTTTTTTTTTTTTTGCTTTATCATATATAAAGTTAAATTAAAAATCAAACAAGAAGGAAAAATGACAGAAAAAACAAGATTATTATTTAGATTAAACCTTGCTACCTTAATATTAACCTCAATTACAATGCTATTTTGGATTATAACAACTGCATCAGTGTTATTATTAATTATAAACTATGGTTGATTTGGATTTAATTGGATTACTTTACTTGGTTCATCTATAACATATACTATATTTACGATATTAAATTTATTTGTATATTTAACAATTATTAGTTTGTTGATATCTA
This sequence comes from Mycoplasma sp. 6243, assembly GCF_051200785.1. Taxonomy (NCBI): domain Bacteria; kingdom Bacillati; phylum Mycoplasmatota; class Mollicutes; order Mycoplasmatales; family Mycoplasmataceae; genus Mycoplasma; species Mycoplasma sp. 6243. Next base: position 992,809 of record NZ_CP195154.1, on the reverse strand, counting down.
TTTTTGCAATAACCTTACAAGAAAGCGAAAAGGATGAAGCCATAGCAAGAACTAAAAACTTTGCTATTTCAAATTTTGCTTTAATTCTTGGTGCTCAGCTTGTTTCGTGAATACCTGTTGTATCGTTAATTGGATTAATTATCCAAATTGTTATTACTGTTTTATTAGCGATATCTATTGCAAGATTGAAGAATAATGAAGGTTCAATAAATACAAAATTCCAACAATATAGTTATACAGACAACAGATTTTCCAGCTATGCTAATAACACATCATTTGACCAAAGTTATAACACATCATTTGATAGTAATAATTCATATTCCAAGAATAGTGTTAATTTTGATAAATTCATTCAAAAGAAAGATTAATAAAATTTCCAATAATACCATTTAAATATAACACTAGGATTTAATCCTAGTGTTATTATATTTACATATATTCATTTATAATATGTAAAGTTAGGAATATATGAGACAAAAAAAATTATTATTTAATTTAGCAATTGCATCATTTGTTTTAAGCTTAGTATGTATGGTATTGTGAGCATTTACATCTTATTTCACATTATCATGAAATTTTGTACCATATAACGGATCAATAGAGTTTAATTTTTCATCTTTGCTGATTTCTTCAAATTTCTATGCTATTATGATTTTTAGTTTACCAGAAATTCTTGCATCATTAATATATATCAGTATAACAATAATGATTATTATAATGCTTGTAATATCAATGAAGTTATTTAAAAAGCAAATGATAAGTAAATCAATTTTAAGACTTTGTATGAGTATATTTTCTTTAATAATACTAGCCTTACCCTTTGCTTGAGTTCCTGTGATAAGCACTTTTTCCTTAGCAATTCATGTTGTAATAACAGTGTTATTAGTTGTAATATTTGTAAAGGTAAAAATAGAAAGTAATAGAAATGTTATTTATTAAACAATTACCAATCAATATGTAGTAAAATATTTACATATATTTTATAAGGAGAATTATGAACAAAGAAATAAATACATCTGATGAAACTTTAACACAGTTGCAAGAAAAATATTTAAAGGAAATAGATAGAATTTCTTCTAAGGAATTAAACACTGATCAAAAAAGATGGGCAGCGCAGATAATCAAAAGATTTAATGATAATGAATTAGAATACATTTTTCAATTTATCGCTCAAAGAATAAAAATCGGGTTTCGTTTCGATGTTGCTCCCGAGAGCAACAACCAAAGCATTGCTTTGCTTAAAAAGAACGAAAAATTATCTTTTAAATTTAAAGATTCTAAATCAACAGATAATTGTTTGATCATTGGCGAAAACTATGATGCTTTAAAGAATTTAATAGTAATTGAGAGAGAAGCGGGACTTACATATAATTACGATGTAATTTATATCGATCCTCCTTATAACACTGAAAGTTCTTTAAATGATGGTAATAAATTAGCAAATGATAAAGAAAATGTCGCTGCAAAAAGATTTATTTACCGTGATAAATACACCCGAAACGGGTGATTAAATATGATGAATGAAAGATTGAAATTAGCTAAAAAACTTCTCAAAGATGATGGAGTAATTTTTGTTTCAATCGATGATAATGAGCAGGCATATTTAAAAGTTTTGATGGATGAGATATTTGGAGAAGAGAATTTTGTAGAAAATTTCATTTTTGCTAAAACAGGTTCAAATAGTGGAAAGATAAGAAAAAACGCAGAATATGTTCTTAGTTATGTAAAAAATATATATCGTTTTTTGTTTAATGAAAAAACTTCAAATCCAAACGAATCCGATAGCGCTCTTTACTCAAAAGATGTTCCAGTAAAAAGTAATGAATTCCCTGTTATTTTAGTCAATTTTAAAGATTTAAAAGATGGAATTATTAAAAAAGGCAAATACAATAATTTCGAACTTATTAATGATATCTTTGTTTCAAATTATTATAATACTAACAAATTTACATTGATAGGAAAATCAAAATGGAGTCAAAATGAACTCGATAAACGTGTTGCATGTGGAACTACTTTTATGGTTAAACAAAAGAAAAGTTTAGCTATACGTTATTACGAGCAACATTCAACCTATGTTATCCCTAAATTACTTGAAAAAGATAAAACAGGAACTAATATTTTCAGTAATAACGAAGTTAAAGATATCGGTATTGAATTTAATTATCCAAAACCAAGCAAACTTATAAAATACTTGACTAATATTCATCCAAATCAAAATGCTCGCATTCTAGACTTCTTTGCTGGTTCCGGAACCACAGGTCATGCTGTTTTAGATTTAAACAGAGAAGATGGTGGTAATAGAACATATACACTTGTAACTAATAATCAAAATGAAATAGCAAAAAGTGTTAATTATGAACGTTTGTATAGAATAAACAAAGGTAATTCTACAGATAATCAAACTTTTGAATGAATCAACAAAAACAAACCTTATAAAACGAATTTAAATGTCTACGACATTGAATATATAGATGTTTCACCTGATACTAAAGATGAGACAGATAACATAATTAAAAAACTTATACAATTACTAAAAGATTTTGGTATACCTAATTTAGATATAAATAATCAAAATCATATAAAGAATTTATTAAATAATTTACTTTCTTTAAATCCACAAGAAAGATAAAGCATAAACAATACAAGGAGTCAAAAATGATTAAAGCATACAAAACAACCGAACTAAAAAATATTTTAGATAAAGAATTATTAACTAACGGAATCGATAGTGAAATGTTTTGATTAGCATATGAATATTCTAATTTAGAAAAAATGGTAAGTTAACTGAATATTTGTTAATACAAGATAATAAATTATCCCTTTAAATGAAGAAGAATATCAACAAATTACAAAAACCAAAGAAAATTAAAGGAGAATAATGGAACTAACTAATTCACAAACAGAAGTTGTTAGCGAACTAACTTCTTATGTTATTTCAAGTTTAGAAAGCAATACAGTTGATTATCAAATTTTTAAAGCACCAACAGGTTCTGGTAAAACTTTTATGATTTTAAATTTTATCGATCATCTTGTTGAATGATCAAAAGATAACCCTGAAGAAAAATTAGTATTTTATATAAATACTCTCTCAACTGCTTGTTTACCTCAACAACTTGAAAAGAGTTTTAATAATTACAAACAATACATCAAAAACAAAGACTTGGTGATCAAACGACTTGAATCCCCTTCTGCTAAAGCAAAAACTAAAAAGACCGAACAAACATTTGAGTTTTTTGCTGAAGAAAACAATGTTTTTATTGCTGGTAGTTCATCATTTACAGCCAAAAGTCTTTATACCATCTACGGAGCAGTAGATAAGTTTTTAGATCAAATTAGAAACAATAAATACAAACTTATCTACATCCGCGATGAAGCACACCACGGAGGTGATGCGGATATTAAAATCCGTGAATCTGAAGAAGAAAAGAATTATGAAGCAAAAATGCAATCAGCTGCTGCATTTGTGGTAAAAATGAGCGCTTCACCTAAAAGTGGTGAAAACTTAGTAGAACTTAAGCATCAAAGTTTGCAAAATGATAATATACAACTTTTAAAAACTAAAAAGAACTATAATGTCGGTATTGGTAGTTTAGATGTTTTAGATGATGAAATCATTTTAAGAAAAGCATGTGAAAAGTTTAAAGAAATCAAACAAAAATACAATGATAACATCAATCAACCTCACCTCATCGGAATCAATGCAGCAATGCTAATTCAAGTTAATAACGATAGCAAAGACAAAGAAAAAAGTGCAAAATTTAACCAAAACATCGATATGATTATCAAAGTATTAGAAGAAAATAACTTAAAATGAGTTAAATATTTTGATAACACTAAATCTGATTGTTCTACTGTAATAGATTCTAATATTAGATTAGCAGGTGGTGATACACTTTTTGATATCTCTAGAAATAATTCACCAGTTGATGTTATCATTTTCAAAATTGGACCCGCAACAGGATGGAATATTCCTAGAGCTTGTATGTTAGTGCAACTGCGTAATGTGTATTCAGGGACACTAAATACACAAACATTAGGAAGAATTAAAAGAAATCCAGTTCCTGTTGACAACTTACCAGCAAACAGTGCTGCATTAGAATACTATATTTATAGTAATGTAGACATTAAAGATCAACAATACCAAAAACTTGTTCTTAAGGATAAATATAAAAACAAAACCTTTATCTCTGGGCATATAGAAAACTTTGTTAAATGAAATGAAGTTGATGAAAATGAATATCAAAAACAAGCTATCGATGAGATAAATAAGTTTTTAGTTGATGATTTTACAAAAGAATATCAAAATATACTAAATGAATTTAAACAAAATAAATTTATTGTAGCTGAAAAAAGAGATTATGGTGATGGGCACTTTGTTACATATAAGGTTAAAAATTTAATTGAAATTAAAATTTTTAACCTAAAAGAACTTAAAAAACATAAAGACTACTTAAATGAAAACATAAAAAAACACATCAATAATTTCTTTACTGAAAATAAACTTAATCAGCAAATCAATCACACAATGCTGTGATATCTATTTATTCAAATTAAATTACCAGTTTTTGTTAATTTAAATAAAAGTTTAAAGAAACAAAAAAATGAACAAAATAACTTAGTTTTTGCTGTTGATGACAAATCAACATTAGAAGAGCGCATCCAAATCTTACAAGAAGAGCGAACCCAAGAGATTTTTAATAATAATTATGCATATAAAAAAGAAAAACTTGATCCAAATCAAAAGGATTCAAATAAATTAGAACTTGTTTATGATTCAGTACCTGAGAAAATTTTTATCGAGAAGTTAAATGCTTGAGATAATAAACACTCTAAAGCAAAATCTGATGATAAAAATAATGTAGAAATTATGTTTACTAAAAACATTCCTTTTAAAGGAATTGGTTTTGAATACATCGCAGATCAGGAACTAAGAACATCTTTTGTTGATTTTATCATTAAATACAACAATCACGAAATACATATTGAAGTAAAAGCATTAAATCAAAATAACAGCACAACAAATGCTCCAGCAAAAACAGAATACATCAAAAATGCTTATAAAGAATATGTAGAAGCATACCAAAAACAAAAGACTAAAGAAAACAATAAGCACTTTAGTTTAATTATTGCTTATGTATCAACAGATCCTAAGAATCCTATTTATTTCAAAGGTCACAGTGATATTTATTCATTAAATAAAAAACTTAATGAATCAAAAGATCCAAAAGGTATTCCGATAGTTTTAGACACACTTTTAGAATGACCTGCTGATTTAAATGAACGAGATGTTGTGAATAATACACAGCATAATAATCAAGCTGCATAATGTATTTTTATCTCTTTTTCATTAGAATATGAAAATATACAAATTTTACTTCACAAATAAACAGAAAATTGCTCACATTTTTGGCTTTCTGTTTTTTTTTTTTTTTGTTCTATCATTAGGAAAGAAAGGGACCTTAAAAAAAGTTGTGTATTCATAACTGAGTTATCTTCACAAAAAAAATTTTTTAAAAAATATTAAAAAAGAGTGAAACTCCTTTAAAATTGTATGTGAAATAAAACAAAGGAGAACACATGACAGATATTATATCAAAAAATTTGTTAATTTCAGAAAAGATTAATGAAATAAAAGAAAATGGGTTTAAATTCGTAGCAGAATTTTCAAGAGATATCATTACTAATATAATGAATGCAATCTTAAAAGAAGAGTTTGATGAGAACTTAAAATTTGAATTTGAAAATTCTAAATATGAAAAGAAAAATACACGAAATGGTTATTATACAAGAAGCACTAGATACACCTATTGGAAAAAAGCATTGCTAAATGTTCCAAGAGATAGAGCAGGAAGAATTAAAAGTAAATTATTTACCAGATATAGTCGAAGAAGTGATGATCTTACTCAGATGATAATGTCCTTTTGCAAACTAGGTGGTTCTTATAAAGAAATCACTGATTTCATTGAGAATTCTACAGACATAAAAATGTCAAGACAAACAATTTCTAATATCTTTACTACTACAAAGGAAAAGGTAGATGAATTCCAAAATAGAAAGCTACCAAAGAAATTTCAAGCAATTTTTCTTGATTCTACTTACTTTTCCATCAAACGAGGAAGTTATGCAAAGGAAGTTATAAATATCGTTATGGGAATTGACGAAAATGGTTATAAGCAAGTGCTAAACTTTGAAATTTGTCCAAATGAAAACAAAGGAATTTTTAGAGAATTATTACTAAAAATCAAGGAACAAGGTGTAGAAGAAGTTGAAATTTTTGTCTTTGACGGTTTACCTGGTTTAGAAAATGTTGTAAATGAAATTTTTCCAAAATCTAAGACTCAAAGATGTCTTGTATACATTCAAAGAAATATTGTGTCTAAAGTAAGGGTTTCTGATCGTAAAGAAATTTCTAATGATTTTATGTTGATTGCAAAACGAAGTAATATAATTTGAAGCACAAAAAGAACTAGAAAACTTTGTATCAAAATGAACTATAAAAGGTTACAAAAAGAAGTCTCATATCTTTTGCAAATGCAAAATTTATTAACATTTTTGATTTTCCACCTGAAAAGCGTAAATCTATTTATACAAAAATCCAATCAGATCCTTAAACTCGAATATGAAATTGATTTTAAAAAGAAAAAGTTTCATTTCCTAGTACGGAAAGTTTATCACTGCTTTTTAGCACATATTTTTGATAACTGAAATATTGACAGAAGTTTTAGAGCAACAAACGGATTTAGAAATATTGGTTAAACTTCGATTTGGTATTGAAAAACCTGCAAAATATAAAGCAAAAGAACAAAAGATTACTTTTGTTCGCTTTATTTTGCGGGTTTTTCAAAAAAATTTTTAAATTTTTCTGATAAGATGCTATTATATATACTACTTACCTTTTTATAGGATATAACTTAGATTTTATTAAAATACACAAGAATTTTTATAATGTCGAAAGAAAGGGCCTATGTCAAGAAAATTAACCCTGTTTAAAATGAACTTATCAACTTTGGTGTTAAGTTCAGTAACTATGTTATTAGCTATATATGTTTTAAATGTGTTTTATTTGAAAATAATGTATAATTTAGTAATGTCAACAAAAGATGAAAAACTCAAACAACTAAAATTAATAATAAATTCATGAATAAAGTCATTTACTGACCTTCCGAATGATGTTAAAGAAGTATTAGCATCTTATATTACTTCATGAAATAATAGTAAAGATATAACAATAGAAAAACCTAAATATTGTCATAGATGTGGATCTGTAAAGATACACAAGCACGGTTCAACAAACAACATCGCCTCGTTATGAGATGTTTAGATTGTAAGAAAACTTTTAGTAATTGCACTGGAACAGTTTTTGAAAGACTAAGAAAAACACATCAAGTTTAAATATCAAATGTTTCTTGAGTGTCATTTAAAGAAATTAACACTTAAAGAAACTGCAGCGATTTGTGGAATTAATTTAAAAACAGACTTTTGTTTGAAGACATAAATTATTAGATTTTATTAAATCTAAGCAAAAAGAATCAGATGTCAGTAGTGGAATAATCGAACTTGACGAAATATATTTTCTTGATGTAAAAAAGGTAGACACAAGAACGGAATAGGTAGAGCAGCAAGAAAACGTGGAAAATCTTTATACTATAACTCAAAAAGAGGTATAAATAGTGATTTAGATTGTGTTTCTACTATGGTTGATAGAAATGGGGAATCGCAATTTCTTATTTAGGAAAAGGTAAACCTTCTGCAGAAAAACTATATTTTGCTTTTAAATACAAAGTTAAAAATCCTGAATCTGCAAAATTTATAACTGATGGGGAAACATCATATAAACCTTTTATAAATAAGATAGGTGCATCTCATTATATTGTTGATGTTTCTAAGAAAAAATCTTTTGTTTATAAAGAAAATTCAGATAAAACAAAAAGTGTAAGGGAAAAATTACATATACAAAATGTTAATAATTTTCATCGCAAGATTAAAGAATTAATTGAAAATGTATATAACGGAGTTTCAAGTAAAAATTTAGATAAGTATATAAATTGGGTAAAGTGAACAAGAATAAACAAAGGAAATCATTATTCAATGATGATAAACTTTAAATAAATTTTTAACAAGCAGGTAAAAATAAGACAAAAAGATTTTTTGGATTCTTAAAATATAACAAAAAATAAGAATTTAAATTAAATAATAAGTTGTTTTTTAGTTTTTTAACAAAAACATTTAAAATTATTTAAAAACACACATTTAAAACATAAATAGCCATGTTATTTTGATTAATAACAACTATTTTAATTTTTACCCCAGTAAATGCATATGGTAGAGTTTCATATAACCCTGAATATGTCTTTACAAGCAGCATACCATATGAAGTATTTACAATTATGAACATCTTTATATATTTATCAGTTATAGCAATGTTGATATCAATTTTTGCAATTACATTGCAAGATGCTAAAAAAGATGAAACAATAGCAAAAACAAGAGCTTTTGCTATATCAAATTTTGCTTTGATTCTTATTGCACAACCTGTGTCTTGATTACCAGGTATATCAATTATCGGATTAGTTATTCAAGTTGCTATTACAGTTTTATTAGCTATATCAATGGTTAAATTAAAACCAGCAAAAGTGAAAGCACAAACACAAGAAATTATAAAAGAGGAAAAAGTTTTACAACAACCTAAGATAGAAAGTGCATTGGTTTCTAATATAATTTCAAATGACAAGAAAGAAACATCTAATTTAAAAGTCATTAAATCCTTAAATATATCTGCATTATTTTTTGTAACATTGTATTTAGTAATTTTAATTATTAATTTATTAATTGATACTTTTCTTTCTTTTCCTTATTTATATAATGTGTATGTGGTGAAATATTCATTTAATGTATTAAATTATGTTTTTATTATAACTGCATTTCTTATTAGCATATTTTTATTTGTTAAAATTACAATAATAAATAAATTTGAATTAACAAAAAAACTTAAATCTTTCTTTTTATTAGTGGTATTAATGATTCTTTTTGTATCAGTATTATCTCCGTTTAATTTAAATCTACTAATGAATATTCGTGCCTTTTCATATTGACACCGAGAAAGTTACCCAAATTGAAGTATCAATAGTTTCGATGTACCTAAAGAAACACCAATATATTTTACAAATTTATGAATAATCATATTACTTGTTGTCGTAATTATTTTACTTTCATACACACAAAATTATTTAAATAAAGAATATAAGACAAAATCGTAATCTAAATCTTTGAAATTCAATTCACTTCTATAAAAATATTTGTAAGAAAATTTAACAAGTTATCTAAATTATCTAAATATAATAAAATGGCAACAATAACAACTATTTCCCACCATCCTCATCAATCCATCATATCTATATATTTATATTTTTTATTTTAAAAAAAGTTTATAATATGCAAGATATACATTTTAATTAACAGAAAGGTAAAATATGAAAAAAGTAGCAATTAACGGATTCGGAAGAATTGGTAGATTATTTTTCCGTAGATTATTAGAACAAAATTCAAACTTAGAAGTTGTTGCAGTTAACGATCTTACAGATTCAAAAACCCTAGCACACTTATTAAAATACGATACAGCATTTGGTAAATTAGGTGTTGAAGTAGTAGCTAAAGATGGTGCTATCGTTATCGATGGGAAAGAAATTAAAGTATTCGCAGAAAAAGATCCAGAAAACCTTCCATGAGGTGAACTTGGAATTGATGTAGTTATTGAATCAACTGGATTCTTTACTAAAAGAGATGGTGCTTCAAAACACTTAAAAGCAGGTGCTAAAAAAGTTGTTGTTTCTGCACCATCAGAAAAAGATGTTAAAACTATTGTATTTAATGTAAACCACAATGAATTAACAAGTGATGATACACTTATCTCTGCAGCATCATGTACAACAAACTCATTAGCACCTATGGTTAAAGTTTTAGTCGATAACTTTGGTATTAAATCTGGATTTATGACAACTATCCATGCATACACAGGAGATCAAAGACTTCAAGATGCTCCACATAGAGACTTACGTAGAGCTCGTGCAGCAGCAGCAAATATGGTTCCTACTTCAACAGGAGCAGCAAAAGCAATTGGTTTAGTAGTTAAAGAAGCAGCAGGGAAATTAGACGGTTCAGCAATTCGTGTACCATTAATTACAGGTTCATTAGTAGACTTAACTGTTTTATTAGAAAAACAACCTACAGTTGAAGAAATTAATGCAGCAATGAAAGCAGCAGAATCAGAAAGTTTCAGATATGAAACCGATGAAATTGTTTCTTCTGATATTATTAAAGAAACACATGGATCAGTATTTGATTCAAAATTAACTTCAATCAAAGAATCGCCAGAAGGTAACTTATATAAACTCTTCTCATGATATGACAATGAAATGTCATATGTATCACAACTTGTTAGAACAGTTATTTACTTTGCTAACTTATAATAAGCATAATAAAATCCGGTTCCCCGGATTTTTTATACTATTTTGACATCGCATCAAATTGTCATAATCATTTATCTAATGATAATAGCACTTCATCAAAAATAGGTTGAACTCTAGCACTTCATTCAAAACTTTCAGCAAGTTGTAAAAGTATTTTTAAATCATTCACAAGCACTTTAAGAACTTGTTTATAATCAAAGATTTGTGAAGTTAATTCAGTGATTTTAGAAGCTTCTAGCACTTCTGTATAACTTCCTAAAGCGACTTCACCTTTCATAACAACTTTTTCAGCAATCTCATCTACAAAATTTAAAACATCATCTTTTAATTTATCACTTTGTGCATGAATTTCAAAGAATTCTAATCCTTTAATGTTTCAGTGGATGTTATTAATTTTTTGATAAAACACTTGTAAGCTTGCTTGCATTTCTTTTAATTTTTGTATTTCATTCATATTTCCTCCTTGATTTATTTTACCATATTCATATGATATACAAATCTTTACTATTACAACATACCATAGAAGATGGTATAATTTAAAAAAGGAAAAAAAGTGAAATTTAAAGCAAATTTTTTTGTTACTAGTGGACTGGTTGCATCAATTACTCCTGTAGCAATTGTTGCATCTTGCAGCAGCGAAAATAAGCAAACTCTAGCTACTTCATTTACAAAACTTTATATCAATCAATGACAAGAAGTTAAAAATAAATCAGTAAAAACAAAAACTCAGTTTGAAATTGAAAAAGCTGTTGATAAAATTATTTTAAATCAGGATTCTCAGTTATTACAAAAAGTAAACAAATTGATGATAAATACCTATAAATTGCTTCCTGTAATTAATACTGAAATAAATTCAGGTTCATTTGATTATACTAAGAGTTTTAAAGTAGGTGATGCTAGTTCGTACAAGGATGTTTTAAATCTTTTAAAAGAAATGATGCAGAAAGCAGAAGATATCATTTTAGACAATGAAAATTAAACATCTAGTTTCTAGATGTTTTTATAAAATTGATACAAGTTCATTACTAAAATTCGAAATATCTTTCATCTTTGAAATAGATAAGGTTAATTTGTAATTAACCTTATTATCAGGATTCATTTCTACTAATTTTTTTAATTTACCATCGATATTTATTCAGTGATCACGTTGTTCTTTTTGATGGATGTATTTAAAACTAGTCTTTGGGATAATACGATAATAAGCATTGGTTAAAGAAAACCCGATGCATATTAAATAATCATAATTATAATTCGGATTTAATACACTGAATTGAAAGGTCTGATTTTTACTACCTAATCTTGCCGATTTAATTTCCAGCAAGATTTTTCTTGGTTTTTCAATTACAATATCATATTCATTATGAATGCTTTTTCATTTTTTGATGCATCAAAATCTATATTAAGTTTTTTAAGAATTTGTTTAACAAACTCTTCACCAATGCTACCAATTGCATTTCCTTCGAACTCAATAATCTTTCAAAAAATATTTTCTGTATTCTTTTTATCCAAACCTAATCGATGATATTTATCTTCAATAATTTTTAGTAATAAATTATTTATATCCATTAAAACTCCATTTCAAAGCCATTATCTAACAGTAAATCATAAATATGGCTTTTACCAATATGTCTACATGAATTTGTAGCAAGCGAACTATATTTATTTCAGTCTGCATTGATTAAAATGTTTTTAAGATTATCTGCTATTTTTGCATCAGATGTTTTTATCTTAATTGCTACCCCACTACCATATTTAACATCATTAAAGTCATATACAACTGAATTTCTCTTAAAAAATGTCGATGCAAGATAAAAATCAGCTTTCTCTTCAAAAATCCAGCGCTTACCACATTCGCGATTTTTAGCAGTAGATACTATATATATATCTAAATACTTACTAAAAGGGTTCTTTTTACCTAATGAATACCAATTAAAAGTATTTAATTTATCATTTATATGATTTTTCGATCATATTTGAAATACACACTTAACATCTACATCAGAGTTATCAGAAGTATAAAAAGAATTCTTAGGTAACTGTTCACTATAGATTAAATTTAAACCTTTTACACGATATCGTACACTACCTTTTCCTTTGCTATCAAAAAACATTGGTAATATGAAGCAAACAAAATCTGCATCCTTGGAATAATTTATAAACTCTAGAGCCAAAACTCCATGATGTCCAAACGGGGGATTACCAATAACTATAAATGGTTTATTAGGAAGTTGATATTTTAAGTAATTACTTTTTATAACATCACTTCTTTTTGGGTCTAAATCTATACCAATTCTTTTATTAATTGGTAATAAATCCAAAAAACACCCTCCTGAATTTCCCACTTTAATGTATTTTGTAAAATTAAATTATGGAAAAAGAAAAATTAGAATACTACTTTAAACCTGAGACATTATCAAAATTTGATGAAGGTCAAAAAGAAGTTTTAGAATTAATCATTAATACCAGAAATCTTAATAAGGATCATTTAAAAATCGCCGCAGATGTAAGGTATTCAGCAATACAGATGTTTCAGATATATCTAGCATTGAAAAAAGATGATAATATTGACAATCTTTTCTATATTAGACCAAAATATCCACTACAAGAAATAAGAGCAACAAGAAAGGATATTGAAAATATCGAACGGATTAAAATGCTTCAAAATATTTATGATTCTTTAAGTAAATCACATAAAATTATTGAATCAAAATTAAATGATGTCTATTCTGAGGCTTCAAAAAAATGATAGAGGAATATGTATGCAAAAAGAACAAGAAAAATTAGAATACTATTTTAAACCTGAGACATTATCAAAATTTGATGATGACCAAAAGGAAATCTTAGAATTGATTATTAATAAAAAGGGATTTAATTATAAAGATTTATATCCAATAGCTGATGAGAGATTTTCTCCTTTACAAATGTTTCAAATATTACTTGCATTAGTAGAGGATGTGAAATATTCATTTTTTAAAAATGCAAAATGACATTATAAAAATTCTTGTGTATTTTAATAAAATCTAAGTTATATCCTATAAAAAGGTAAGTAGTATATATAATAGCATCTTATCAGAAAAATTTAAAAATTTTTTTTTGAAAAACCCGCAAAATAAAGCGAACAAAAGTAATCTTTTGTTCTTTTGCTTTATATTTTGCAGGTTTTTCAATACCAAATCGAAGTTTAACCAATATTTTCTAAATCCGTTTGTTGCTCTAAAACTTCTGTCAATATTTCAGTTATCAAAAATATGTGCTAAAAGCAGTGATAAACTTTCCGTATTAGGAAATGAAACTTTTCTTTTTTTAAAATCAATTTCATATCTCGAGTTTAAGGATCTGATTGGATTTGTTGTATAAATAGATTTACGCTTTTCAGGTGGAAAATCAAAAAATGTTAATAAATTTTTGCATTTGCAAAAGATATGAGACTTCTTTTTGTAACCTTTTATAGTTCATTTTGATACAAAGTTTTCTAGTTCTTTTTGTGCTTCAATTATATTACTTCGTTTTGCAATCAACATAAAATCATTAGAAATTTCTTTACGATCAGAAACCCTTACTTTAGACACAATATTTCTTTGAATGTGTACAAGACATCTTTGAGTCTTAGATTTTGGAAAAATTTCATTTACAACATTTTCTAAACCAGGTAAACCGTCAAAGACAAAAATTTCAACTTCTTCTACACCTTGTTCCTTGATTTTTAGTAATAATTCTCTAAAAATTCCTTTGTTTTCATTTGGACAAATTTCAAAGTTTAGCACTTGCTTATAACCATTTTTTCGTCAATTCCCATAACGATATTTATAAACTTCCTTTGCATAACTTCCTCGTTTGATGGAAAAGTAAGTAGAATCAAGAAAAATTGCTTGAAATTTCTTTGGTAGTTTTCTATTTTGGAATTCATCTACCTTTTCCTTTGTAGTAGTAAAGATATTAGAAATTGTTTGTCTTGACATTTTTATGTCTGTAGAATTCTCAATGAAATCAGTGATTTCTTTATAAGAACCACCTAGTTTGCAAAAGGACATTATCATCTGAGTAAGATCATCACTTCTTCGACTATATCTGGTAAATAATTTACTTTTAATTCTTCCTGCTCTATCTCTTGGAACATTTAGCAATGCTTTTTTCCAATAGGTGTATCTAGTCGTTCTTGTATAATAACCATTTCGTGTATTTTTCTTTTCATATTTAGAATTTTCAAATTCAAATTTTAAGTTCTCATCAAACTCTTCTTTTAAGATTGCATTCATTATATTAGTAATGATATCTCTTGAAAATTCTGCTACGAATTTAAACCCATTTTCTTTTATTTCATTAATCTTTTCTGAAATTAACAAATTTTTTGATATAATATCTGTCATGTGTTCTCCTTTGTTTTATTTCACATACAATTTTAAAGGAGTTTCACTCTTTTTTAATATTTTTTAAAAAATCTTTTTTGTGAAGATAACTCAGTTATGAATACACAACTTTTTTAAGCGTCCCAAACAAATTAATTTACCAAAACCAGAAGTTTAAAAATACTTCTGATGAAGAACTTGTTATTAAATCTTTCAAAGAAAATAAAGGTTTATATGGTCGTGTAAGATTATCGATTTACATCTACAAAAAATATAAAATAAACCTAAATTACAGGAAAATAGGGAGAATAATGAACAAATTTTCTTTAAAATGTCTCGTTAGACAAAAGAAAAGAAAAAAAGAAAAAAGGATATAAATGTAAAATTTATCGATCTTGTGCAAAGAGATTATAACGGTGAAAAGAATAACATTGTTTCTATAGATGTTTCATATATTACTGCTCCAAAAGATTCAGAATCAAATCATTTATATTTATCAGTTGCAATACATCACAAAACAAAGGCTGTTGTGTCTTGAAACCTTTCAGAAACAAATGACACAAAACTTGTTATTGAGCATATTTCAAAAATTCATTTTAAAGATAAATGAATACTTCATTCCGATCACGGATATCAATATTCTTCAAAAGAATATATAAAGTTAACACAAAAATTAAATGCTCAAATTTCAATGTCACGAATAGGAAATTCACTAGACAACAGAGAATCAGAATATTTCTTTTCTGTTATAAAATCAGAATGCTTAAATTTATACAACTTAAATAAATTAACATTTAACGAAATTTATCAATTAATTGATGAATATATAAATTTTTATAATAAAATTAGATTCCAATCAGTTTTAAATTGGAAAACTCCACAACAATGTTGGAGAGAATTCAATTTTTAACAAAACACATTTTTAGTACCACAAAAGTGTCCATGTTTATTTTATGCTTTTTATGTTTCTTTATTTTGCAATATTTTTTCTTTATTCCACTTCTTTATTTTAATTAATCTTATTATAAAACTATTTAATATAAAAAGATGACACATCTGTGTCATCAAAATTATTATAATTCTGCTCCTTTATTTGATGTAATCTGGTTATTAATACTTTCTGCTTCGACTCCCACTATTGCTTGAAATGATTTTTCAGAAACTTTTACTAAACCAAATACACCTGCTTTTTTCAAATCTTCTTCAGATACTTTACTTCCATCTTTAACTTCATAACGAAGTCGTGTTGAACAGTTTTCAAAAGTTGTTATATTATCTCAGCCACCAAAAGCTTTAACAATATTTCTTGCTTTTGTTGAAAAGCTACCATCATTTGCTTCTGGTGAGACAACTTCTTTTATTTCTTCTTCTGAACGTATGATACCTTCACCACGACCAGGTGTTGATAAGTTAAATCCTTTGATAAATCCAACCCCTACACCAAAGTAAGCAGCAGCAGTTACAAATCCTATCGGGAAAATTCATCCTGGGTTAGCAAATACTCTTGCTGCGCCTGTATAACCTGATTCATTGATTATTCTTAATGACTTAGGTATTGAAGTAATGTAGTCTAATAATCCAGCTGAAAATCCAAATCCTAATTGTATTCCAAATGCTCTTGTTATAAATGCAAAGATACCTGTTAAGATTGCATGTGATAAGTATAAAAGTGGAGAAACATATAAGAAAGCAAATTCAATTGGTTCTGTAATACCTGTTAAAAAGCTTACAATTGCTGCTGAACCATATAATGAAGCAACTTTAATCTTTTGTTCTTTGGTTTCTGCTGAATAAACAAATGCACCAACTAAAGCAGGCAATCCGAACATCATCATTGGGAAGAAACCTGCTTGGAAGATACCGCCTGGGTTGCCTTTTGCTTGTCCTTGTAAGAAAATTAGAATATCACCATTAACAGTTTGTGATGGATTACCTTCTTTTGGTCATTCACCTAATTGGAATCAGAAGATGTTATTTGGAATATGATGTAATCCGAATGGAATTAAAAGTCTGTTTAAAAATCCATATACACCCATTATTCCCGCTCTTGTAAAGCGCGCTTGTGCTGATAAATTAAATGATTCACCTTGTTTTGATGTTACGGCTTTTGACATCGCTTCTGAAATAGCAAAAATCACATAACCGATTCAAGGGAAAATAACTGCTCAAACAATTGTAAATAATGTTGATGCAATAATAGCAACTGCTGGAACTAATCTTTTTCCACTAAAGAATCCTAATACTTTTGGCAATGCAACATTGTTTGAGTGATTATATACAAATGCAGTTAAAGCACCTACTACAATACCATTAAGTACATTTTTAGCAAGAACATCATCTGTTTTCTTTCCAAAAATTGTATGAAAACCGGTAGAAACTACTTGATAAGTTCTAGTAAATTCTTTAAATCCTGTTCCTGATTTTGTATCTTTTGGCGAAGATGCTACAAAATCCTTAATAACACCTGTATCAGTATCTACATAACCTTTATGTACAAACAAAGTTCCATAATACACATCGGTTAAAGCAACCATTAAAAAGGTTAATATCATTATTCCAATAAATCCAGCAAATGCTGCTTCACCCCGTTTGTCTTTTGTGAAAGCAAATGCTACACCTACTGCAAATATAATGTATAAGTTTGAAAATACTGCATCACCACTTTTTAATAATAATGATTGCACAAACTTACCAAACGGAGAATCACCTGGTAATTCTGCTCCGATTCTTAACAAGATCGCAGCAACCGGTAGCACCGCAATCGGAAACATCAATGCTGATCCTATACGTGAGAGTTTTGTCATTCATCCTTTAGCTAACCCACCTGAAAATGTTTTTTTAGCAGTTGTAGTCATTATTTACCTCCTGCTTTAGCTAAAAGAAGTTTTTTCTTCTTCAAAAAGAATCCATGTGAAGCAATTGTAGCGATAATTGCTCCAAAAAAGCTAAGAAAGAATAAGAATCCCATTGCACCTATCACATCTGATCGAAATTTTTTGAAAGCAGCAACATATGCATCATAATGAGCACCTAGTTTTTCTTTTGAAAACCCGTGACTGTTTTCTGTGAAACCTCCAAATAATCCGATAAGTATGATTAAGAAGACAATAAATAAAGTTCATAAAATAATATAAACTCATTGCGACCAGTGCAAGTCTTTGAGTTTTTTTAAAAATTTATCCATATAACCTCACTGAGTGATTTACACTCTAAAATATTATAAAATCATTTTCATATACAAATGCTAAGATGAAAAAATTTTTCATATTTTTTGTTTTATTAATGATGTTTAATATAAAAAATAAAAAAATTTTTTATTTAACATATCAAATAGACTTCCATAATAAAATAATTGCGAGGTTGTTATGAACAAACATTTAGATACATTAAATTATAAGCAACTTGTAAATATTTTTGCTGAATCAAATAAAGATGTAATCAAAGCATATAATAATTTGAAAAAAGATATTATTCAACTTGCTAAGCAATGTGTTAAAGTCATCAAAAAAAACGGTAGAATATTTTATGTAGGTGCTGGTAGTAGTGGAAGAATCGCTTTATTAGATGCTTTAGATATTTTACCTACATTTGGAGAGTTAAATTGATTCAAATACTCGATGGCTGGTGGAGATGCAGCAATCTTAGCGTCATTAGAAGGCTATGAAGATGATTATAACTTAGGTTACTGTGATGCAAAAAAAGAAAATATTAATAATAAAGATTTAATCATCGGTTTGTCTGCATCGGGAAATACTAAATATATAAAAGGTTTTTTTGTTTATGCAAAAACTACTAATGCAAAAACTACCTTGATAGCAAATCAAAAAAATGGAGACTGTGAATCTGTTTCAGATGATGTTATAGTTGGTGATGTAGGTAAAGAAGTTATTTCTGGTTCTACTCGTTTAAAAGCAGCGACTTTGCAAAAACTTATCTTAAACACTATCTCATCAATTACTGCTATAAAACTAGGTAAAGTATATGATGATTTAATGATTGACTTAATTCCTAAAAACGAAAAATTAGTTAAGCGTAGCATTGATATTTTAAAACAAATAACACATATATCTGCATTAGATGCACAAAAGTTATATTCAGAAGCAGATCAAAATATTAAAGTTGCTGCTGTAATGCATTTAAATAAAGTTGATAAAATAAATGCGATTAAGCTATTAAAAAAATCACATAATAATTTAAGGGAAGTAATTGGATAATGAAAATAAAAAATGTTAAAATTATAAATTATAACAACATCATTGATTGTGCTGATATATATATAAAAGATCATAAAATACAAAAAATTATACCAAATCAAAATCAAGCAAAATATATAGCAGTTCCTGGATTTATCGATACACATATACACGGTTTTTATAATTACGATGTTATGGAAGGAAGCGATGCGGTTTCTGCTATTTCAAAAAAACTTGCTCAACATGGAACAACTGCTTTTATGCCTACATTGATGACAAATCAGTGACAAAATATTTTAGATGTTTTAGACGATGTGAGTAAAAATGCTAAATATGTTTCAAGAAATTTAGGTTTGCATTTAGAAGGTCCTTTTATTGCAAATGCTAAAAAAGGAGCACATAAATTTGAGTATCTTAAAAAACCAACTGTTTCAGATATCGAACAACTTATTAATGCATCACAAAACACACTAAGAAAAATATCATTCGATCCTGATGTGGTAGATATAGAAGTATTTAAACAGATGCAAAAACACAATATAATAGGGTCTATCGGACATTCAGCAACTGATTTTGAAACTGCATCAATCTTCTTTGATAATGGTTGCAAATCTGTATGTCACTTATGAAATGCAATGTCAGGAATCGACTCAAGAAACCCAGGTTTGCTTCAGGCTGCATTAATGAACGAAAACACTTATGTAGAAATGATTTTCGATTTATTTCATATTTGTAAGCAGTCTATTTGATTCACTATCAAAAATAAAGGTTTTGATAAAATTATTGCTGTTTCAGATGCAATTAAACCTGCTTATTATAAAGATGGAGAAAATATTTCAGGTGATATCCCTGTTATAAAAGATGGATTAAAAATAACTTTAAAAGACAGTAATACTATTGCAGGTTCAGGTATCAGTATACACGATGCTTTTAAAAACTTATTGAGTATCAATGTAAATTCTTGTGATGTAGTAAAAATGACATCATATAATGCTGCTAAATACTTAGGATTAAATAAAAAGTTAGGCAAAATTAGGATAGGTTATCTAGCAGATATAGTATTAATGGATTATAATTGAAATATTAAAAGTGTTTATATTGATGGAAAAAAGGTAAACTAAGGAAAATATGAAAGTTATAATTAAAGAAAATTCAGATTTACAAGCTAAATATGCAGCAGATTTAATAGCAGATGCTATTAAATCAAGACCTAATTTAAACATTTGCTTTCCAACTGGTAACTCTCCTATAAAAACATATCAATTATTGATTCAAAAATATCAAAATAAAGAGATTTCTTTTAAAGATGTTACAACATTTAACCTTGATGAATATGTTGGAATTGATATAAAAAACCCTTGCTCATACCATTATTTTATGTTCAATACACTTTTTAATTATATTGATGTAGATAAATCAAATATTAATCTGCCAAACGGAATAGGAAATATTGGTTTAAATGCTAAAAAATATGAAAAGTTAATAGCAGAAAAAGGTGGTATAGATTTAATGATACTAGGAATCGGTATCAATGGACATATTGCATTTAATGAACCAGGTTCAAAAATCAATGATACAACTCGTGAAGTAATTTTGACTGAAAGTACTATAAATGCTAATAAAAAGTATTTTGACAATATAAAGTTAGTTCCAAAAACAGCTATATCAATGGGTATCGGAACTATATTAAAAGCAAAAACAATTATTTTATTAGCAGATGGAGATTCAAAAGCAGAAGCAATTACAAAAACAATAAATGGTCCTGTTTGCTCGGATGTTCCTGCTAGTTTCTTACAAACACATAATGATGTAACTATAATTTTAGATGCAAAAGCAGCAAAATTATTATAAAACTTTCAATAAGGAAAACTTATTGATTTTTATAATAATTTATTGGCTATTTATGTTTTAAATGTGTGTTTTTAAATAATTTTAAATGTTTTTGTTAAAAAACTAAAAAACAACTTATTATTTAATTTAAATTCTTATTTTTTGTTATATTTTAAGAATCCAAAAAATCTTTTTGTCTTATTTTTACCTGCTTGTTAAAAATTTATTTAAAGTCTATCATCATTGAATAATGATTTCCTTTGTTTATTCTTGTTCACTTTACCCAATTTATATACTTATCTAAATTTTTACTTGAAACTCCGTTATATACATTTTCAATTAATTCTTTAATCTTGCGATGAAAATTATTAACATTTTGTATATGTAATTTTTCCCTTACACTTTTTGTTTTATCTGAATTTTCTTTATAAACAAAAGATTTTTTCTTAGAAGCACCAACAATATAATGAGATGCACCTATCTTATTTATAAAAGGTTTATATGATGTTTCCCCATCAGTTATAAATTTTGCAGATTCAGGATTTTTAACTTTGTATTTAAAAGCAAAATATAGTTTTTCTGCAGAAGGTTTTACCTTTTCCTAAATAAGAAATTGCGATTCCCCATTTCTATCAACCATAGTAGAAACACAATCTAAATCACTATTTATACCTCTTTTTGAGTTATAGTATAAAGATTTTCCACGTTTTCTTGCTGCTCTACCTATTCCGTTCTTGTGTCTCACCTTTTTTACATCAAGAAAATATATTTCGTCAAGTTCGATTATTCCACTACTGACATCTGATTCTTTTTGCTTAGATTTAATAAAATCTAATAAATTTATGTCTTCAAACAAAAAGTCTGTTTTTAAATTAATTCCACAAATCGCTGCAGTTTCTTTAAGTGTTAATTTCTTTAAAATGACACTCAAGAAACATTTGATATTTAAACTTGATGTGTTTTTCTTAAATCTTTCAAAAACTGTTCCAGTGCAATTACTAAAAGTTTTCTTACAATCTAAACATTCATAACGATAAGCATGTTGTTTGTTGAACCGTGCTTGTGTATCTTTACAGTATCCACATCTATGACAATATTTAGGTTTTTCTATTGTTATATCTTTACTATTATTTCATGAAGTAATATAAGATGCTAATACTTCTTTAACATCATTCGGAAGGTCAGTAAATGACTTTATTCATGAATTTGTCATTAATTTTAGTTGTTTGAGTTTTTCATCTTTTGTTGACATTACTAAATTATACATTATTTTCAAATAAAACACATTTAAAACATATATAGCCAATTTATTTTATATAAATCAATCATTTAGTAAATAAAATCATAGAATAAAGCCTTAAAAGCATAATCTTAATGATTAATGAATATAAAAAATATGGTAAAATATATTAATACAAAAAGCAATTTCTAAATTATATAAAAGAATTTGCTAAAATTATTGGTGCTTATGGACAGGACCTAGATGAAAGACTAGGCTATGGTTGGTTTTAGCGCTAAGACAAACTAAATTAATTTAAATCATAAACAATATGAAAGGAATATTAATATGGCAAAATTAGAATTTGATCGTAGTAAAGAACACGTTAACGTTGGAACCATTGGACACGTTGATCACGGTAAAACAACTTTGACTGCTGCTATTGCTACAGTTTTATCTAAAAAAGGACTTTCAGAAGCTCGTGATTATGCTTCAATCGATGCTGCTCCAGAAGAAAGAGCTCGTGGAATTACAATTAACACAGCACACATTGAATATCAAACTGAAAAACGTCACTATGCTCACGTAGACTGTCCTGGACACGCTGACTACGTTAAAAATATGATTACCGGAGCAGCTCAAATGGATGGTGCTATCTTAGTTGTTGCTGCAACCGATGGACCAATGCCTCAAACTCGTGAACACATTCTTTTATCAAAACAAGTTGGTGTACCTCGCATCGTTGTATTCTTAAATAAATGTGATATGCTAGAAGGTGATGAAGGTGCAGAAATGATCGACCTTGTTGAACTTGAAGTTCGTTCACTTCTTACAGAATATGGATTTGATGGAGATAATGCTCCTGTTATCCGTGGTTCTGCATCATTAGCATTATCAGGTGATGCAAAATGAGAACCAAAAATTATGGAATTAATGGATGCGGTTGATACATACATTGAAACACCTATTAAAGACTTTGAAAAACCTTTCTTAATGGCTGTTGAAGATGTATTCACAATTACAGGACGTGGAACAGTTGCTACAGGACGTGTAGAGCGTGGAACACTTAAATTAAACGAAGAAGTTGAAATCGTTGGTTTAAAACCTACTAAGAAAACAGTTGTTACAGGAATTGAAATGTTCCGTAAAAACCTTAAAGAAGCACAAGCTGGAGATAATGCTGGATTATTACTTCGTGGAGTAAACCGTGAAGATGTTGAACGTGGACAAGTTTTAGCAAAACCAGGTTCAATTATCCCTCACACAGAATTTGAAGCAGCTATTTATGTTCTAAAAAAAGAAGAAGGTGGACGTCACACACCATTCTTTAAAAACTATAAACCACAATTCTACTTCCGTACCACTGATGTTACTGGTGGAGTTGAATTTGATGCAAAACGTGAAATGGTTATGCCAGGAGAAAACGTTAACTTAAAAGTTAAATTAATCGCTCCTATCGCTGTTGAAGCAGGAACCAAATTCTCTATCCGTGAAGGTGGACGTACAGTTGGTGCTGGTTCAGTAACAAAGATTATTAAATAAACAATTTAAAAGTCGGGTTTATATCCCGATTTTTTAATGCTTTGCAAACTAAAACAAGCAAATATGCTTGTTTTAGTGAATTATTAAATCCCTATGTCTTTTAAGGTCTCTAATTTTGTTCTCTGGTATCAAACTACCGATAAGCAATAAAGCAATTCCGGTGAAAATTAATGAATCAGCAAAATTAAATGTGCCATCTCTATTTAAAAAAGGTATAAAGAAGATGTCTTTAACATAACCACTAAAAATAAAACGATCTAACATATTACCTAAATCACCCGCCAATATTATTCCTACAAATATTGCACGTATTTTATTATGTTTATCTAAAAACAATCCATATGTTAAAATAAAAATAAACAAAATGATTGAAATGGTTTGAATTAAAGTTGTATTACGGGTTTTAGCAAAGGTAATACCCCCGTGTCAGATGCTTCGTATCCCAAGTAGTGGCGAAACTGTGTAACTATTTAATATAGATTCAGCAGGAAATCTTTGACCATTATAAGATACTTCAAAATTTTGATCCAAAGTTTTTATTGAACCGTGATTAAATAATAGATTCTTTGTCATTTGATCTATAAATAAAAAAACTATTAGTGAAGCAAAAATAAATATATATGTTATTAAAATACGTTTTTTATTTACAGATAAGTAGTTTTTTAATATTTTTATTTTTTTATTCATGAAACTCTCTTACAATTTGCTCACATTGATTACATAAATCATTTTTAACATTTTCTTTATCAAAATGATTTCAACATCTTAAGCATTTTAATGAATCAAATTTTTCAACTTTTAATTCATTTCCCTGTGTTATTTTTCCTACCATTAATAATGTTTTTAAATCAAGTTTAGCTATTAAATCAGATGTTTTAGGTAAAAATAATTCTAATTCATTTGATCGCTTCACTAAATTAGCTTTAATCGCATTTTCAATTAGCACATTAACTTTATCACGTAGTTCAAAAAATTCTTTATATGAAATGATCAATGATGCATCATATGTTATTTCAGAAAGTTTTGGTAAATTTTCTAAAAATACTGATTCATATTTATCTTTTTTATTAAAGAACTCATATGCTTCTTCGGATGTGGTAGGTAAAATTGGAGCAAGCGCTATTATAAGAAATTCGACTATCTCATACATATTTGCAAGTGTCATAAGTCGTTGTGGATCGTTTAATGAACGAACATACAAAATATCTTTGGTAACAGACAAATAGAAGCTAGAAAGCTCAACAACATAGTTTGAAAGCAGTTTTACAACCATTAAAAACTTATATTCGTCATATGCTTTAATTACATTGTATTTTAATTCTTGAAGTTGTTGATAAATAAACTTATGGATTCCGGTTCTTTTAACGTCTTTAGAATATTCAAAATTATTTAAGTTACCAAGCAAGAATTTAATGGTATTTCTTAATTTACGGTATATTTCGGTATTTTGATTTAAAATATCTTCACTTATTGAAATGTCACCTTGATATTCTGAATTTGCAACTCATAATCTTAAAATCTCTGCACCACGTTTATTGATAATATCAGAAGGTTCAATTGAATTACCTTTTGACTTAGACATCTTATTTCCCTTAGCATCTACAACGAAACCATGTGATATAAGATTTTTATAAGGTGTTAATCCTTTATATGCAACTGAATTAATAATTGATGAGTTGAATCAACCACGATATTGATCAGTTCCTTCTAAATATAAATCATATGGTGATTGTAAATTCGGTTCAATTACAGCAGCAACACTCGAAACACCTGAATCAAATCAAACATCCATAATGTCTTTTTCCTTAGTAAAACCTTGATTTTGATATTTTAAAGGTAATAATTCTTCAGTTGATTTTTCTCATCAAATATCAGTTCCGTATTTTGCTACTAAATCTATAACATGATCAAATAATTCTGAATCAAAAACTGGTTTTCCATCCTTATCATAAAAGATAATTAGTGGAACTCCTCAACTTCTTTGACGTGAAATAGTTCAATCAGAACGATTTTGGATCATTGAATATAAACGTTTTTTTGGTCATGCTGGATAAGTAGTAACATTATTTTCAATTTGATCTAAAATTTGCTCTCTAATTTTGTCAATTGAAACAAATCATTGTGGTGTCCCGCGAAAGATAATTGGTTTATGAGTTCTTCAATCATGTGGGTATGAGTGCTTAAATCTTTCAAAGTGTAATAATTTGTTTGCTAAAAATTCTGATATTTTCTTATTTGCATCCTGATAAAACATCCCATCAAAATCAGTATTGGTATTTTCAATATAACCTTTATCACAAATATGCATAATCATCTGTAACTTATTTTTTTGTCCAATTAAAAAGTCATCTTCACCAAACATCGGAGCAATATGAACTAAACCTGATCCTGATTCAACACTAACATGATGCCCAATCACTAATGGAGCATGAAACTTCAAAATTGGTGTTAAATATTCAATATTATAATTTAAAATTTGTGAACCTTTAAAAACTGAAACAATATCATATGTATCTCAACCACATTTTGATGCAACAACAGTTAATAAATCAGTTGCAATGATATAAAAACTTCCATTATTTTTTACACGGGCATATTCAATATCTAATCCAATCGCTACCGCTGCATTAGCCAATAATGTTCATGGAGTTGTAGTCCAAATCACTAAATTATCACCAGTTTTAACATTTTCAAAATTACTTGCTACAACTTCAAAAGCAACATATATTGATGGTGAAATTACATCTTGGTATTCTACCTCAGATTCGGCTAAAGCACTTTGGGAACTAGGTGATCAAAATACAGGCTTTAATCCTTTATATACCAATCCATCCATTACCATCTTTTTAAAAACCTTTAGCTGCATAACCTCATATTGTTTATCTAAGGTTATATATGATTTTGAAAAATCAGTAAATAATTGTAAAGATTTAAGTTGGTTTCGTTGGTTATCAACTTGTTGTAAAGCATATTGAGCTGCTTTTTTACGTAAAATTACAGGATTAAGTTCATCCTTATTTAATTTGCTCTCAGTAAGCATTTTATGTTCTATTGGTAAACCATGTGTATCTCAACCAAATACAAATGGTGAATAAAACCCTGATAAAGATTTATATCTAACAATAATATCCTTTAAAACTCTGTTTAATGCATGACCAACATGAATACCTCCATTAGCGTATGGTGGACCATCGTGCAAGATATACTTTGGGTTATTTTTATTTTTTGATAATACTTTTTGGTAAATTTTAGAACTTTCCCAAAACTGACGATATTTTGGTTCTTTAACTAATAAATTAGCTCTCATTTCATAATCAGTTTTTGGCATATTTAATGTCTTTTTATAGTCCATATTTTTCTCCTTTTTTATATCTATATATTTTAGCAAAAAAATAAAAATTGCTATATTTTATAAACTAATTTACTGCAGTTTATAAAATATAGCAATTTTTGATGGTGGCTCCGGCAGGAATCGAACCAGCGACACACAGAGCTTCAATCTGTTGCTCTACCAACTGAGCTACAGAGCCAATGGCGGTCCAGACGGGGATCGAACCCGCGTTCTCCTCCGTGACAGGGAGGCGTATTAACCACTTTACCACTGAACCATTGGTTGCGGAAACAGGACTCGAACCTGTGACCTTCGGGTTATGAGCCCGACGAGCTACCAAACTGCTCCATTCCGCGATATGTTCTATAAATTCATATTATGTTAAGTTATGGTGGCGGGTGATGAGGGATTCGAACCCCCGCGGGCCGTAAAGCCCCTGGCAGTTTTCAAGACTGCTCCCTTCAACCGGACTTGGGTAATCACCCATATTGGTGGACCCAACAGGATTCGAACCTGTAACCAACCGGTTATGAGCCGGTTGCTCTAACCGTTGAGCTATAGGTCCATTTCCGAATTTATAGATTTTTTGGTAGCACCAAAGAGAGTCGAACTCTTGACCTTCCGGGTATGAACCGGATGCTCTAACCAACTGAGCTATAGTGCCATAAATGGTGGAGAGTATGGGATTCGAACCCACCACCTCCTGCGTGCAAGGCAGGCGCTCTAGCCAAATGAGCTAACCCCCCGAAATGGTGAAGAAGACAGGATTTGAACCTGCGACCACTACAGCCCAAATGTAGTGCTCTACCAAACTGAGCTACTTCTCCGTGTATTGGCTATAGTATTATACAATAAAACTATATATATCAAAAAAACTTTTCTTATTTATTGCTTATATATTTTAGCATAATTTTGTAAAAATAAAAACATAAAATTTTAGATTTTTATTTTATCATTCTTGCTATATTAAAATATTTTTATGTTAATTAAATTTCTTTATTCTTTTTTGTGTTTTCAATTAAAAAATGCCCCTTAGGCATAGTCCTTTGAAAACTGAATAGTAATTATAATTCATTAAAATGTCTTGAATACATTTACTTTTAAACCTATCAATTTATTAGTAATGGTCAGCTGAATGTATTACTACACTTACACTTCCATCCTATCAACCTCGTAGTCTACAAGGAATTTCAAGGGAATACTTATCTTTGAGGAGGCTTCCCACTTAGATGCTTTCAGCGGTTATCCCTTCCATACTTAGCTACCCAGCTATGCTCCTGGCGGAACAACTGGAACACCAGTGGTACGTCCACTCCGGTCCTCTCGTACTAAGAGCAGCTCTCATCAATATTCCAACGCCCACATCAGATAGGGACCGAACTGTCTCACGACGTTCTGAACCCAGCTCGCGTACCGCTTTAATTGGCGAACAGCCAAACCCTTGGAACCGACTCCAGCTCCAGGATGCGATGAGCCGACATCGAGGTGCCAAACCTTGCCGTCGATGTGATCTCTTGGGCAAGATAAGCCTGTTATCCCCAGGGTAACTTTTATCCGTTGAGCGACTGCCATTCCATGATGTACAGCCGGATCACTAAGTCCTGCTTTCGCACCTGCTCGACTTGTAAGTCTCGCAGTTAAGCACACTTCTACCTTTGCGCTCTACATACGGTTTCTGACCGTATTGAGTGTACCTTTGAACGCCTCCGTTACCTTTTAGGAGGCGACCGCCCCAGTCAAACTACCCACCACGCACTGTCTCCCCACCGGATCACGGTGGTAGGTTAGAAACTCAACATACCAAGGGTGGTATTTCAACGGTGACTCCTCTGAAACTAGCGTTTCAGTATCAATGTCTCCCACCTATCCTACACATGTTAGGCCAAGTTCCAATACGAAGTTGTAGTAAAGCTCCATGGGGTCTTTTCGTCTTGATGCGGGTACCCAGCGTTTTCACTGGGACCATAATTTCACCGAGTCCAATGTTGAGACAGTTGAGAGATCATTGCGCCTTTCGTGCAGGTCAGTATTTAGCCGACAAGGAATTTCGCTACCTTAGGACCGTTATAGTTACGGCCGCCGTTCACCCGGGCTTCATTTCAACGCTTCGCATAAAGCTAACGCATCCACTTAACCTTCGGGCACTGGGCAGGCTTCACCCCCTATACATCACCTTACGGTTTAGCAGAGAGCTGTGTTTTTGATAAACAGTTGCCCCTCACAATTTACTGTGACCAACTTTTACAAGCTGGTACCCCTTCTTGCGAACTTACGGGGTTAATTTGCAGAGTTCCTTAACATTGGTTTTCTCGCTCGCCTTAGAATACTCATCTTGGGAACGTGTGTCCGTTCTCGGTACAGGCACCAAAATATTTAAAGTTTAGAAGCTTTTCTAGGAAGTATGAAATCACACAATTTGATTCAAAGAATCTATGCATCATAACTTCCGGTTGCAATTTCTTTTAGAAGACGCATTTAACTAATCTTCCCCAGTTGTTATTTACCCCTAAAAAATCCATTTATAGGTAGTGCTATCCTTCTCCGTCACTCCATCACATATTAAGGTGGTACAGGAATATTAACCTGTTATCCATCGGATACGCATTTCTGCCTTTCCTTAGGCCCTGACTAACCCTGGGTGGACGAACCTTCCCCAGGAAACCTTTCCCAATAGGCGTTGTGGATTCTCACCACAAATCGTTACTCATACCGGCATTCTCACTTCTTAAGTCTCCATTACTCCTTACGGTGTAACTTCACTGTCTTAAGAACGCTCCTCTAACGTACATAATGTACCCGTGGCTTCGGTATTGTGTTTTACTCCCGTTAAATTATTGGCGCAAGATCTCTTGACTAGTGAGCTATTACGCACTCTTTAAAGGGTGGCTGCTTCTAAGCCAACCTCCTAGTTGTTTATGAAATCTCACAACCTTTCTGACTTAACACAATTTTGGGACCTTAGCCGACGATCTGGGTTGTTACCCTCGCGAGCCGGGACGTTAGCACCCCGGTTCCGACTGCATGATAATACAAAATGGTATTCGGAGTTTGATTATAGTCAGTACCACTAGGCGCGGCCATTCCATATTCAGTGCTCTACCACCAATTCTTAACATCACACGCTAGCCCTAAAGCTATTTCGAGGAGAACCAGCTATCTCCAAGTTCGATTGGAATTTCTCCACTATTCACAAGTCATCCGGGCACTTTTCAGCGTACTACGGTTCGGTCTTCCATTTGGTGTTACCCAAACTTCAACCTGCTCATGAATAGATCACATGGTTTCGGGTATATATCAACATACTAAACGCCCTATTCAGACTCGATTTCTCTACGGCTCCGCTTTTTTCTGCTTAACCTTGCATGTTAATATAACTCGCCGGTCCATACTGCAAGATGTACGCCATCAGCCATTAACGGCCTTTGACTAATTGTAAGTAAGTTGTTTCAGATTCTATTTCACTCCCCTCCCGGGGTTCTTTTCACCTTTCCCTCACGGTACTAGTTCGCTATCGGTGTCTGGTTAGTATTTAGCCTTACCGGATGGTCCCGGTGGATTCAGACAAGGTTTCACGTGCCTCGCCCTACTCAGGATACTATCAGAAGTTGCAATAATTTTACATACGGGAGTATCACCCTCTATGCTGAAGCTTCCCAACTTCTTTTGCTATCAGTGCAATTTGTAACTTCGTGTAGATAGTCCTACAACCCCAACATAAGTTGGTTTGAGACTCTTCCAATTTCGCTCATGCTACTTATGGAATCATTGTTTATTTTCTGTTCCTGTTGCTACTAAGATGTTTCAGTTCACAACGTGTCTCGTCAGTTGAAACTATAGATTCATTTCAATGCAATTAGATATTATTCTAATTAGGTTTCCCCATTCGGAAATCCCCGTGTCGCAGACTATATCCAGGCTCTACGAGGACTATCGCAGGTAATCACGTCCTTCTTCGACTTCCAGACCCACAAGCATCCACAACTCACTCTTTCTTATTTAAAAGTTGACAATATAACCTATTGATTTGATGTATTCAAAGACATTTTAATAAATTATTTTATAAATAATTACTCGGTATCATCAAACAAATTGACTCATTTTTTTTGATGTCGTTGTCATATTAATTTATCTTTACTATTCAGTTTTCAAAGAACAAAAGAGAGAAAAGTTCTCTCAAAACTAGATATAACTTTTGGACTATTAACAAAAGCACATAACATAAATAAAATAGTCGTTAATATTTGTTATATAAATAACAATGTACTCCGTAGAAAGGAGGTAATCCATCCCCACGTTCTCGTAGGGATACCTTGTTACGACTTCACCCCAGTCACCGGCCCTGCCTTAGGCGGTTGTCTCCGTAGTTAACTAAACCGACTTCGGGCATTACCAGCTCCCATGGTGTGACGGGCGGTGTGTACAAGACCCGAGAACGTATTCACCGTAGCGTAGCTGATCTACGATTACTAGCAATTCCGACTTCATGTAGTCGAGTTGCAGACTACAATCCGAACTGAGAATAGTTTTTTGAGATTTGCTTCACATCACTATTTTGCTTCTCTTTGTACTATCCATTGTAGCACGTGTGTTGCCCCACTCGTAAGAGGCATGATGATTTGACGTCGTCCCCACCTTCCTCCCAATTACTCGGGCAGTCTTCTTAGATAATTAACTAAGAATAAGGGTTGCGCTCGTTGCAGGACTTAACCGAACATCTCACGACACGAGGCTGACGACAACCATGCACCATCTGTCATTCTGTTAGCCTCCACTATATCTCTATAGTTTTGCAGAAGATGTCAAGAGTGGGTAAGGTTCTACGCGTATCTTCAAATTAAACCACATGCTCCACTGCTTGTGCGGATCCCCGTCAATTCCTTTAAGTTTCACTCTTGCGAGCATACTACTCAGGCGGATGATTTAATGCGTTAGGCTGCGTCGATAGTATCTATCAACTAATCATCATCGTTTACAGCGTGGACTACCAGGGTATCTAATCCTGTTTGCTCCCCACGCTTTCGTCTCTCAGTGTCAATATGTACCCAGTTAGCTGCCTTCGCCAAGTTGGTGTTCTTCCTAATATCTACGCATTTCACCGCTTCACTAGGAATTCCGCTAACCTCTATACAATTCTAGCATGCCAGTATCCAACGCGATTTGGGGTTGAGCCCCAAATTTTGACGCCAGACTTAACATACAACCTACAGACGCTTTACGCCCAATAATTTCGGATAACGCTTGCAACCTATGTATTACCGCGGCTGCTGGCACATAGTTAGCCGTTGCTTTCTGACAAGGTACCGTCAAGGTATTAACATTTCCTTTAATACTTTTTCTTCCCTTATAACAGCAGTTTACAACCCGAAGGCTGTCATCCTGCACGCTGTGTTGCTCCATCAGACTTTCGTCCATTGTGGAAAATTCCCTACTGCTGCCTCCCGTAGGAGTCTGGGCCGTATCTCAGTCCCAGTGTGGCGGATCAGTCTCTCAACCCCGCTAAACATCATCGTCTTGGTAGGCCTTTACCCTACCAACTAACTAATGCTCCGCACCCCGATCTCTTAGTGGAGCAAATGCTCCTTTAATTTAACTTTTATGCAAAAGTTAAAGGTATCCAGTATTAGCGATAATTTCTCATCGTTATCCTAATCTAAAAGGTACGTTAAGTACGTGTTACTCACCCATTCGCCGCTAAGTTATAAATAACTTCGCACGACATGCATGTATTAGGCACACAGCCAGCGTTCATCCTGAGCCAGGATCAAACTCTCGAAAAAATTGACTGTCATGTTTTATATCTAGTTTTCAAAGAACTTTAAATCATCTAAATGCTTCGTTATTAATCATATCACAATATTTTATATTTCAAAATATTTTTTTTGATAATGTAATTTAGATAAAATTTGCGATACTTAATTTATCTTATCATAATATTTATTAATTACTAATAATTTTTGATATTTTAATAAAAAAATCGCTTTTATAAGCGATTTTTATGTTTATTTTTTGTTCTTGCGACGTTTAAGATGGAAGATTAATCCTAAAATTGCTGCTAATGATGCTAACACAGCGATAACAACTCCTGCAATTACTCCACCATTGCTCTTAGGTTGAGGTTTTGACTGCTCTGGTTTTACATTTTGCTGTCTAGAAACTTCAGTTTCAACTTCCTTTTTAAGTGTTTCAAGGTTAGCAACTTTTTCTAAGCTATATGAACCTGTTTTTAATATATCAAGTCTGTTTTGGTAGTCTGCTTTTTTGTTATTTGTATCAGGAAGTTTGTTAATTTCTTCTTGTGCTTGACTAACAGCATTATTCAATGCTTCTGTCATTTTCCCAAGAGCAACACTACTATTATCTAATTCATCATTTAAATCTGATTCTAATACATTGTAATCTTTACTTGATACCTTAGCGAGTTGGGCTTGATATTTACTTCTTTGCACATCTGAAATACTTGGATCAGATAATCAGGTTGCTAATGTTTGTTCTTGTTTTTTAATCTTATCAAGTTGTTGTTCTTGTGCTTTTTGCTCGGAAAGCTTAGTTTCGGCTTGAGGATCTACTTTCAATACATCTGCTTTAACATCAGTGTAAACTAATAATTTTGCATCGTTATCAAGATTATCTAATTCAGATTTAGCTGCAATTTTATCATCACCTTTTAACGCATTTACTCATGATATAAGTTTATTCAAGGTTGCTTGATATTGGTCTTTAACTTGTTGTTGGTCTACAGAAGTTTTTAAATCAGGATTTTCGTTTAATAATTTGCCTTTAAGTGCTTGGTAATCAGTAAGTTGTGCATCTGATTTAGCATTTAATGTTGCTAAAGCATCTAAATAACTGCTTTGTTTTGCCTTAGGTAGGCTTCTAATTTGCGCATCGAGAGCAATCTTAAATTCAGCAAAACTCTTAGCATCAGCCGCTGCTTTTGCTGCTTGATCACTATCTGAAACTTGTTTTTGTAGTCCTGAAATTTCAGAATATATTTTTGCTTTAAGACTTTCAAATTGTTGTTGGGTAGCATTTGGTCCTAATGCATCCATTTGTGATATATACTCAGCTTGCTTAGATGCATCAATAAATGAAATAATATACATTAAATCAGCACGATTTGCTTGATAACTTTGATCTTCTAATAACTTTTGCACTGCTGGCATTTCTTTTAATTTATTTTCTAAATTGTTCAATGCTACAGTTTGTTTTGCTTTTAGTAATTTACTATCAGTAAGCATTGCTCTAAGATCTGCCTGTTTATCGGCAGGAAGGATGTTGATTAAATCATTGATGTTATTTAAAGCATCGGTGTATGATTGAGCTTTTTGCTCTTGAGCTATTTTTGCTTTAACAAGAGAGTTTTGGCTAAGTTCGTTATATAAATTATTTACATAATCAACTTGTGGGTTAGTATTTGAATAAATTTTATTTAATTTATCCAAGTTTTCTTTATTAGTTGGACTGTCATTTTTTTGCAGGTATTTGCTAATTGCATCATAAATTAATTTGCTATCTTGTGTAACTGCTAAATCAACATTATCAAATAACAACTTGTCTTTAAATGCTTTTAAATCTGCTAATCGACTTGGATCTTTAAATTCATTAAGTTGTTTATAGTAATTAAATTGTAAATCAGGTGCTAAGGTAGCAATCATTTTTACAAGTTGATCCTTGAGAGTATCAAAACTTGCTTTTGCATCAACATCTTTAAGTTCAGGTTTTAAAGTAAATATTTCTTTCTTAAGAGCATCAAGTTGTTTAGTTGTAGCTGCTGCATTAACCTTATTTATCAAATCTTGTTGATTGCTTTGATCAAGACTCTTAATTAAATCTAATAATCTTGGTTTTTGTGCATCTGCATCGACTGCATCCATATATTGTTGTGCATTTGAACCTAATACTGCTTTTTTAAGGTCTGTTAATTGTTTGAATTTTGGATCAAGTAACTCTTCTTGTGCTTTTGCTGCTAATTTTAATTGGTCATTTAAACCTGAAACCATATCATTAAATTTAGCTCTTGCTTTTCTTACTTGTCTATCTTCGAATCCTGTTTTAATATCAGAGAATTTAGTTAAGATTTCATCTTTTAATCCAGCAAGTTTATCCGCATCATTTGCATATAGTTTTGCAAGTTGTTGGTAATTTACAAACACTGGTGAATCTTTTAATGGATTTAAATCAAAGATTGTTACTAAATCATCTGTTAATTTATCTATCTTTTTCTTTGTTTGATTTTGTGCTTGTAGTTTTGTATATGTATCAGTTAGACTTGGACGAATTGTAACCATTTTTTGATAAATTTCGTCCAACTTAGCATTTGCTTGATCATCCATACCATATACATTGATGTCTTTTAATGATGAAATAATATCTGCTTGATTGCTTTGTGGTAATGATTGAGAAAGTTCTAATAAAACATCTCTTCTAGTTTTAAGTTGCTCAATTAACGCATCTAAGTTTGCTTTTTCTTCTGGAACAAATGAATTATAAAGGTTTTCATATGCTTTGACTTTATCAGTAACTGGATTTAATCTTTCTTGATAATCAGCTGCTAGTTTTGGTGGAAGCAATGAAATGTATTTATTCAATTTATCAACTGTTTGGTTATATGCATCTAGTTTGCTTTGTGCATCAAGTTTTTCTTTTAATTTTGGATTATTAGCTAATAATGAATTTTCAATTGCATCAAGGTTTAATGATACCCCTTTTATTCCGTATGAATTTAAACGAGTTAGAAAATCATTTTGTTCTTGGGTTGGTAAAAATTCAGCTAACTTTTTAAGTTCATCAATTTTTGCTTTTGTCGCAGCATCTGGGGTAGTTTCTACTGGTGCTAAATCTAATATTAATTCATTACTTAATGCATTTAATACACCTAATGAATTTGCATCATTAACTTTTTTAAGAAATGCTTCTTTAGTAGCAGCATCAGTAATAACTTGTGCTTGTGAAGTTAGTTTTTCTTTTGTTTTAGCAATATGTGCATCTAAAGCAATTTGTGCATTTTGTGCATCGGTGATTGCTTGCATTAACCTTTGAGCATCCAAGACACTTTGAACATCAGATAATTGTTTAGTTAAATCTGCTTTTACACCAGCATCAGTGATATTTGCTAATGCATCTTTTGCTTGTTGTTTAAGAGTATTTAATGATTTTTCATCCTGATCAACAATTGCACTTCTTAAATCAGATAATAATGATCTTAATTCATCATCTGAAATATTTGCTTTATTTGCTTTTGTTTTCAAATCATTTAAAAGACTTTGATCAACACCTGGTATGCTTGATAAATTATCAAGCATACTTTTTACTTCTGCTTTTGCTACATCAGAATTTGTTAATGCTAATGCATTTGTTGCGTCATCAAGTTGTTTTTGTGCATCTGTAATTTGTTTATCAGTAACATCATTTGTGAAAGCACGTTGTTTATATAAATTAGCTAATGCATTGTATTTTGATGTATATGTGCTATATGAATCGATAGTATACACACCATTTTCATTTGATACTTTAGATTTTTGTAACTGTGCAACTGCAGCATTTTGTTTATCAATATTTGCTTGAACTTGTGCTATAGCTGCATCGATTGTAGCTTTAGCAGCATCGATAGTTGCTGAATCTGCATTTGGATTAGAAGCAATATTTCTTTGATCAGAAATTATTTTATTAAGTTGATTATATAATGATGGATAACTTTGATGGTATCCTAATGCTATATCAGTTAATTTGTCTGCTTCTTTAACAAAGTCTTGATATTTAGCACCACGTTCTGATAATTGTGATTTAACCGAATCCATTAATGCACGAAACTTTTTGTTAATTGCTATTAAGTCAGTAACCTTGGTATCAGGCGAATTAACTTTATCTTTATTTGCTTCAACAAAATCTGCTAACTTAGCATATGCTTGTGGGTTGTAGTGGGTTAATTGTGCTTTGATATCTTCAAATGTATCAAAATCTCTTTTTACTAAATCACGAGCAAATACTGATGGTTTCAATGAATCTTGTGCTGTCTTTACATTTGCTAATAATTGATTATATGATGGTTCAGTAAGACTATTAGGATCTGCAACTGCATTTTGCAGTGCTGTCACTGCATCTTGGTATTGTTCATATGATTGATCAGTATATTGGTTATCAGCATTGCTGATTACATTCGCTGAAGCACTAGCAACTTGATCTGGTGTTAAAGTAACTTTTGCATATTTAATAACATTTTGCATACTAAAGTATACTGTATCAACTAGTTCTTGGGTAGCAAGGAAGTCTTTGTTTACAATTTGCTTTGCTTGTGCTTTAAGTTCATTGTATCTGTCTTGATCTTCTTTGCTTCATTGACTTATGTAATCAGGGTCTTTTGCGATTAAAGCACTTAATTGAGTTTTATCGGTTGCATTAAGTTGTTTATTATGGAATCCGAATAACTCAGTGATTTTAGGAACAGTTTTTCCTCATGTAATTTGAATACCAGTAACATATATATCACGAGGAATGGTAAATGATGTATCACTACGAGATAATTCACCTAGTTTTCTATATTTTAATGTGTTATCTTTTGTATCAAAATATTGTGCAGATACGCTAACATCTGGATAACTGGTATCAGTGATAATTCTTAAATCAAGATTATCAAAGTAACCTTTTTCGTTTCGATAAAGAATTTGTGAATTAGGGTTCTTTGGTTGATAGAAAGTTGTTGCATCACGATCAATCATTTTTTCTGGACTATGAGCATCATCAATTCCAACTGCAGGCACAGCCACTTTTGAATCTTTTGGTGTTAATCCAGTGGTATCAAAACGATCATCATCATTAACTGTATATACCACAGGTGTAACTTTTGCTTTTAAATTAGTAAATGATAAATTAACATTACTGCTACCTGTATTTATTACACGAACAAATCTTGCATTTTTAGCAACAAATACATCAGTATTGTCTGCATTAATTGCTACATCAGTTCAGTGGAAACCATCTAGTGAATATTGAACTTTAATATCTTTTAGTTGATTAGCATTATCAGTTGATGAACCTTGTTCATCTGCTGCTTGTTTTGGTTGAGAAGTTGGTGAAACAGCTGGAGCAGGTAATGGTGAATTTTGTTTTCTACCAGAACTACTTCCTTCGGATGAAACAACAGTTTTATCGCTTGTTTGAGCAGCAACACTAAATCTTCTAGAAAGACTGGTCAATTTATAAACAGAATTAAAGTCTATACCTACTGAATCATTTGGTTTTAAATCAACAGTAACAGGAGTGTTATGTGTTCCTTCTTTATTATATAAATCAAATTCTTTTCCATCGAAACCTGTTGATAAAGAACCATTATGATTTAATAAATATTTAGAAATATTAACACGTCTTTCGATAATATCGACTGATTTAATGTTTCAGTGTGTTAATGTGTTTGTTGGTGTTGGTTGTGGTTGAGACTGACTTGATGGTTCACTATCAGTTGCTTGTTGTGAAACAGCAACTGCTGTTGGTTCTGTAGCAACTACATGTTCAGCAATAACTTTTAATCCTGTTCATTCTTCTTTGTAATTTGCAGTAGTTTGATCACTAGAACCAGAAGTTGTTGTTGGATGATCATTAATTGAAATAGTTACTTCCCCAGTTTGTGCATCCTTAGTGGTAGAATATCTATCAGATGGGATATCAAATGCTTTATTATTAACAAGCCCTTGGATTTTAATATCAGATACTTTTGCTTGTGGATCTTGTTTTATCTTTACTTCTGCTACTTTTGCTGGACGGTTGAAATTAATTACAAAATCATCATTATCTTGTATTGTAGTTTGAGACGATGAACCTGTTGTATTATGTTTAAATGATGCAAAGGTGGCATCGTTTGAATCGGTTAAGTTAGATAATTTGTTATTAGTAATCGCTGAATCTAAAACAAGATTTGAATCAGTTGTCGGAAATAACTTTAAATCAGCTTCATTACTTAATGATTCAAGTTGGATATTACCGATAGTTCAACGACTTCCTGTATCGTGTGTTCCTTTAACTACTAATCTAAAGTATTGGAATGTAGCATTTCCATACACTGTTTGAATTGCAGAACCATTTAAGTGGCCGAATCCAAATTGTTTTCACTCACCAGTGCTTGGTTCACCATCTAGATACTCAACTGCAAAATCATTCATTCTGTCACCTGCATTTTGATAGGTTTGGAATAAATATAGTTGGGTAATACTCATTTTTTTAGGAAGTTTAAATCCAATGCTTTGATTTGCTTGTCAACCACCTGATGGAGTTTGTAAATAAATTCCGTTTGCTGTACCATTTGAATTATCAAATAATAAATCAGTTTTGTTTGCAACTTGAAGCACTAATCCATTTGTTGCAAATGATGAATTTTTATCAGTAACATTTGCCGATGCTTGTACAAGGGAAATTTTTGAATTAGAATCAGTTGATGAAATTGATGGATTTAAATCTTGTGCATAATTAACTGTCTCATCTTTATTAACAATAAAACTTACTAGTGAAAGCATATTATCGCTAGTGGAATCTTCTTGATTATTAACTATTCTAATTGCTGTTACATTTGCAATCCCGCTTTCACCTAATTCGGTTGTTCCTCATGTTGCAGTTGGATCACTTACGGAACCTGCAACTGACTGTGGATTATTAGAAGAAACTGTTAAATTAGTTATATCTATATTTTTTTCACCTTTATTATCTTGTAAGTCTTGTCATTGATTTGGTTTATCAGATGTTTGATATTGTAATTTTAATTTAGATAATAAACGTCATTTTTCATATCACATCTTTACATATACATCATGTAAGGTTATTGGACGACTGAATTGGTATCCGAAATAATCACCCTTTTTCATTCTTTTGTATTTTCCATCGGAACTAATATCAAATGTAAATGTTGAATCGCTGTTATCTGCTTCTAAATGACTTGGATCTCAGTCAGCTCTACCATCGCGACTTAGGTTAGTAAAGAATGTTTTTTGCACTGCACCTAATGATGAATTATCCACAGTTGCTAAAACATTATTATGTAAATTAGTTAAAAAATTAGTTAAATTACTTACAAAGTTATTTAAATCTGAATCACTTATTTGGATTGCTTTTAAAACACCCTTAATCATAGCTTTATATGTTTGTGAGCGATTGTAGACAACTTTTGCTTCTTGGGTTAATTTACCAAATACTACAAAGTCAGAATTTTTGTAAGCAATTGTAGCATCTAGAGCGATGATACCCGCATTAGCCAAATCATATAAAGATTGCAATCATGGTTTTGTTTGTAAAACAAGTTGACTTTTACCAGCCGCTAAAAATACATAATTAATATCATCTACTAGTTTTGATAATTTTGCTCTTAATCCATTGATATCACTTCTTGAAACCGAATCGATTCCCCTACGAATTGAATCACCGATTCCACCTAAATAAAAGTTAGGTGCAGAGTTTATATCAGTTGATTCAACTGGGAATCCTTTGAAGTTATAATCGAAATTTCCATTAGATAATCAGGTTCGATTAAAGTCTCAATATAATTTATAAAAGTGGGTTGAAATGTTGTATAAAGCATCTGTTAATTGTGGATCATTATAACTTTGGTCTACTGCGAAATTTAAAGCATTAAGATGGGTTCTTTGTTCAATTCTTAACGAATCTGAATCAGTTAATTTGTTATTTACTCAACGTTTTCATGCATAATCTGCAAAATCGAATAAAGTTACCTTTGAAGGTCCTTCCATTTGGTTTGGATCAATTGCAATTCCATCAATTTTAGCAAACTTATAATTGCTTTTGTCAGGATTATTATTATCACTAATATCTTGTAAGGTTTTTAACCAGAATTGGTTAATTCCTAACATCAGATAATCTAAACTACCTTCACCCTTATGTCAGTTTTGAATATAAATTATTTTTTTGTTTCCTGCAGTAAAGTTGTTTGAACCATTAATATCTGGTCAATCAGTTCCAGAATCTATATATAATTGTACATTTGAATTGAATTGATCATAGTAACTTTTAAGGGATGTACTTCCATTTTTTGGATTTGAACGGTTTCGATAATCAAGATATCCAATCTTTGTATCTAAATTATCATATCTTTTACTTTGTTCATTTCATCATTTAACTAAATCATCTAAAAATGCTTTTTGTTTATTTCCAATAGTAGTGTAATCAGATGAAGATAAAGTACCAGTAGTAGAAACTGCATCTGCAAATGGTTCATTGCTAAGTGGTGTTGCAATAACTATATCTTTAACACCAACATCTAAAAGTTGTTGTATTTTAGTTTTTAAAAGAGGTAATTTATCATTCATATTTGCAGTTGTGATTTTATCAGAGCCTACAAATGGATTGATAAAATATACAAATTTCATTCCATTATCTGAAGTTGCTTTAATCAATGTTTTAATATCTTTTAATTCATCTTGGGTATATAACGATGATCATAATGTGGTGGTTTTTAAATCAGTTTGTGGTTGGTAGTAATATCTGTTGTATTTTAAGTAACCAGCATAGTTAATTAAATCTAATTTGGATGCAAGGGTGCTAATTGATGAAGTATTTCTTAGTGACAGCCCACGTATTTCACGATCAGCTCAGTCTTTAATGGTGAAATTGCGAAGTTGGCTTCCATCAATTTGTTTAAAGATATGTCACAAAGTAGTGGCACCATAAAATGCCGCATCAGCATCCTTAGCATACAAAGTAATAAAGTTATTTGATGATCTTAAATAATATGCATCATTGTGACTAAATAAATCTGCAGCATTATCTGAAGAACTATCTTTTAACTCACTTGAACTAATACCAACTGTATTTAATAAGTTATCAACAGTATTATCCGAATCACCTTTAATACCAATTAAGATATTGGTTTTACCAAATAATAAATTTTTGCTACGAGTAATATTAGAAATATGTTTTGATTTTAAAAGATTTTCAAATCTTTTAATTGTAGCTTCTGATACACTATCATCATAAACGATGTTTACTGTATCAGTTAATGAATATGTATTATTTCCTCCATAATTGATTTGTTGCACACCTGGATAAATTTTGTAGTCAGGCAATGCAACTACTGGATTGTTTGTTGGGGTGCTTGCAGGGGTTTCAGCAGCAGATTTTGCTGATGAATCACTTGCACCTGTAGCACTAATAGCAGCAAATAGTCCCAAAGAACCAGCTACTGCTAGTAATGTCTTTATTTTCTTTTTCATTTTCATATTATAAGTTTATTAAATTTTCCAAAAAAAAAAAAAAAACGGATAAAAATAATTTTGTTTATCCGTTTTTGTGGTAAATTGCTTTTATTTCATATTTTGATAAGAAAATATGAAATAATTAAAAATTTTGCAATAAAATATGTTGCTTTTGTTGTAATTTTTCCTTATTTTTCTTAAATAAAATCTAAGAAAAAGAAAGATTTTTATATATTATACACTTGGTGTATTTTCATCTTGGGTTGCTAGTTTCTTAGCATCTTCTAATTTAACACTGAAAAAGCTAGTAACTCCGCGTTTTTGCATTGTTGCACCAAATAAAGCATCTACTCGTGACATTGTTCCTGGACGGTGTGTGATAACTAAAAACTGGGTTTGTTTTTTAAGTTCTTGTAAGTATTCAGCATATCTAACCACATTTGCTTCATCTAAAGCCGCTTCTACTTCATCCAAGATACAAAGGGGTAATGGACGAGCTTTTAAAATTGCAAATAATAATGAAATTGCAATTAATGATTTTTCTCCACCTGAAAATAATTTAAGATTTTTAACAGATTTGCCTGGTGGCTGAGCAAAAATACTAATTCCGCTTTCGAGAATGTTTTTCGGATCAATAAATTTAACTTCCGCACTTCCTCCACCAAACATTGATGAAAATACTTTATGCATCTCAATGTTAACATCATCTACTATGTTAGTTAAACGAGCAACAATTTTTTTATTCATTTCTGAAATCGCTTCATCACATAAACGTATTGCTTCGGTTACTTCATCACGGTTTTTGGTATTAAATTCATAACGTGATTCAACTTCTTGTAGTTGTTCAATGGCTTCTAAATTAACATTTCCAAGTTCTTGAATTTCATAACGCAGTTCCTTTACTAATTCTTCGGCAGCAACTGGTGACATATTTAATGGATAATTCTCAATTGCATATTCTAAAGTTAATGCATAATGTGAACTAAGACGTTCTTTATGTTTTTCGAGTAAGTTTTTAGATTTTTCAAATGCAGCAGTTTTTTCACGAAATGATTCATTAAGAGTCTTTTGTAATTTCGAAATTCTTTTGTATTCTTCTTCTCAACTTAGTATTTTTGCATCAAGTGCTTCTTTTATTTGTGTATTTGAACTGATATCAAATTCAAGTAGTTGCAATTGCTGTTGTAGTTGCGCAATAGTTTGTTCAGAAACATCTAATTCGCTGATTTGCTCGTTATTAGCAGATGAAATTTGTGTTTGTAATTTATAATGTTCAATTTTACCGAAAGTATCTTTAACTTGGTATGATAAATTAAGATATTGTGAGTTATAAGAAGCTTGATAAGTTTTTTGTTGTTGTAAACTTTCGTTATCTTCTAAAATAGTTTTTGTTGTTTGTGCGATAACATTTTTAATTCCTGGAATCAAGTCTTTAAGTTCCTTAATTTTTTGATCAAGACCTAAAATATCTTCACTGGCTTCAACAGTTCCACCAACCATAACTCCACCAACACGCACGATGTCACCATCTGTGGTAACTACCATATATTTTTTTTCAATAATTGTTGATATTTCATTTGCTGACTTAATATCCGAAACAACTAATACATTACCTAATAAAAATTCATTTAGCACTTGATATTTATTATCAATTTCTACCAAATCCTTAGCCACACCTACAAAACCAGGGTGATTACGAACCACTAATAAATAATCATCTCGGATAAATTTACCTTTAATTGAAGCAAGAGGAATAAATGTTGCACGACCTCCGTTATTTTTTTTAAGGAAATTAATTGCTTTAACAGCTGTATCAGAATGATCAACTACTATATGCTGTGCAGCATTTTTCAAAATTGCTTCTAGGGCAGGTAGAAATTCGTTAGGAATCTTAATTAAATCTGCTACTAGTCCTATAAATCCTTTAAGTAATGTTTTATTTTCTAAAACTGTTTTTGTTCCTTTGTATAAGTTAGTAAAATTATTTTTCTTTTCTTCAAGAATTTCAAGTTTTGAAATTAATTTAGTATATTTGTTCTCTAAATCCTTGACTTTTATATTACCATCGTTAATTTTACTTTCTAATGTAGTAATATTTTCAGTTGCATGATTTCGTTTAGTTTCCATTTCAGATAACGATTCACTTAAATAACGATATTTTTCTTGCAAAGTACGTAATTCACTTAAAATCGCTGAAATACGCTCTTTTTCATCGAAATTTCCTTGTCCACTGGCAATCATTTCACGACGAGCCCGGTCTGCAGAAATGGCTTTTTCGATATTATTAATGCGGTCTGATAAACCTTGTTTTTTACCCGAATCACTTGATAACTTACGGTTTATTTCAATAACTTCTTCGCGTTTATTTTTAATTTGGATATCTAATTCTTCAAGTTGACTGTTATATTGTTTATCAGTTTCATCAACACCTGAAAGATCTTCAGTTAATGTTTTAACTAATTCACTATGTTTTTTTATTTCGTGTGCTAAATAGCCTATTTCAACACTTTTCAACTCTTCGGCCATCTTTTTGTATTTTAGTGCTTTTTCAGCATGAATGCGTAGTGGAGCAAGTTGTTTTTCTAATTCTTTAATTGATACATCAACCTTTCCTAAGGTTTCTTGGGCTCGTTCGAGTTTTTTTTCTGCTTCTGCTTTACGGAATTTATAT
This sequence comes from Mycoplasma sp. 6243, assembly GCF_051200785.1. Taxonomy (NCBI): domain Bacteria; kingdom Bacillati; phylum Mycoplasmatota; class Mollicutes; order Mycoplasmatales; family Mycoplasmataceae; genus Mycoplasma; species Mycoplasma sp. 6243. The sequence continues at coordinate 948,023 of NZ_CP195154.1, read as the reverse complement.
TTAGAAACCCCTGCTGCTTCTTCAAAAATTAATCTGCGATCTTCATCAGATGAGTGCGCTATATCCGAAACGGTTCCTTGCGAAATAATCGCTAACGAACTTTTTCCTATTCCTGTTTCCATAGCAATTGCTTTAATATCTTTGTGACGGCATTTTTGGTTATTTATATAGTATTCATTTATCCCTTTACCACGCTCTAAAACACGAGTAATTGAAATAACATCTGAATCAACCGAACTAAGGCGATCCTTGTTATCAAAAGTCAATGTTACTTGTGCTTTTTGCATCGGTTGCACAGTTTTTGAACCAGAAAAAATAATGTCTTCCATTGAATCACCACGTAATTCTTTTGAACTTTGTTCCCCTAAAACTCAGCGGATTGCATCGTTAATATTACTTTTACCAGAACCATTGGGTCCTACAATACCTGCAACTCCACCATCAAAGTGTAATACAATCGGATCTGCAAAAGATTTAAATCCTAATGCTTCTATTTTAATTAATTTCATCATTTCCTTTCATTTTCATTTTATTTAAGGCTGCTCTTGCTGCATTTGTAGTAGCTTCTTTTTTAGAAGCACCACTTCCTATTCCGTAAATCATATCTTCATGAACGGCTTTAGCTATAAAAAGCTTATCTTTTTCTTCAAAAATATAATGAATATTATTTTTACTAATGCTTTGAAAATATTCTTGAAGTTGTGTTTTAGGATCCTTGTTACTTTGAAATATATGATGTCCATCTACACTTATATTGCTTGCTAGTAGGTGTTTTTGCACAAATCATCAAGCCTTTGACATCCCTTGATCTAAATAAATTGCTCCTAGAAAAGCTTCAAAAATATCAGCTTGTACTTTTGGTGAATCTAAAACATCTGTATGCATTTGACCATTTCCAGTTTTTAAAAATTTTAAAAGTCCAATGTTTTTAGAAACTGCTCCTAAGGTTTCGGTTTGCACCGCTGATGCTCTCCAGCGCGAAAGTTCACCTTGAGATTTATTGGGAAACTTTTTATATGCATAAATTGCTATCATAAACGACAACAGCGAATCCCCTAGATATTCAAGCCTTTCATAATTTTCTAACTTAGTTTTATCGTGTGTGTTATATGATTTATGAGTAGTTGCTAGTTGATAAAATTCTATATGGTTTGGTTGTATTCCGATATTAATCAAAAAATCAATGAGATGTTGTTGTTTAAACATTTAATGCTACCTTTAGTTTATTCAATAAATCCTTAGAAATTGCATTATGCATTTGTTTTAGTGCTATATAAATGGATAATTCATCTGCTGCACCATGGATTTTCAATGCAAGGGCATTAATACCTAAAACTCATGCATTTGCTACATTACGAAAGTCAAGTTTTTGTGCTATTTTTTTAAAACTAGGTTTTAATAATAATGCACCTAGTTTAGCAAAAAAACTTTGTTTAACTTGCTGCTTAATTGCTTGTTTGAAACTTATAACAGCACCTTCATAACTTTTAATGACTAAATTTCCACCGTATCCATCAATTAATCCTACATTTATGTTTCCTGCAAGCAAGTTTCGTGTTTCAGAAAAACCGATATAGTTAAGTTTTTGATCCGATTCTATTAAACTTTGTGCTTCTCTAACAACTTGCAATCCTTTGTATTCTTCAACCCCGACATTTAGCAGTGAAACAGTTGGATTTTGCTTATTAAACATTGTTGTATGAAATGCTGATGCTAATTTTGCTCACTCATATAAATATTCGGATTTTACTTCAAGGTTAGCTCCTACATCTAATAATAAAAGTTTTTCATCATTCAAACAAGTAATAATCGGCATAAAAGCAGGCCGAGAAACATTATCAATACGTTTTAGTTTAAAAGTCAGTGCTGCAATATAACTTCCTGAATCACCCCCCGTAATCACTCCATCAGCTTTATTTTCATTAATAATATTAATTGCTGCATTCATCGAATTATTTTCTTTTAAACTTGCTCGGATATTTCTTGGATCGCTTGGTTTATTTGGATTATAAATTATTTGGATATTCGGGTGTTTGTTTATAGATTTATCAAAGTTACCAACTAAAATAATTTGTACATCTTGATAATCATTAACAAATTTTGCTGCTGCATTATAAGCAACATTAACACCTAAATCTAATCCATTTGCATCTAAAACTATTTTCATTATTCAACTCCTATTAAGAATTGATAATTAGGTTGATTACCTTCAACTACTTCTATTTGTAAATTATAATTTGCTTCAAGGTAATTACTTAATTCTAAAAGTGTTGCTGTATCAACATCATCTCCGTAATATAATGTTATCATTTGAGATTGTTTTTTTACCATCTTAGTAATTAACTTTTTAAAAGTTATTGTTAAATCTCGTTCAGAAGCAATTATTTTTCCATCATGAATGGCGAAATAATCACCTTTTTTTATCACAAGATTATTTATCTTTGCTTTACGAACTGATTTAGTTATTTCACCAGTTTGCACATCAGATAAACTATCTAACATTAATTCTTCATTTTCCTTTGCACTAAATTCTGAATTAAAATTTAAAACTGCTGTTAAACCTTGAATTTGGGACTTTGTCGGAATGACAATAATATTTTTATCTGTGATAACTTGCGCTGCTTGTTGTGCTACTAAAATAACATTAGAATTGTTAGGTAAAATAAAAACATTTTTTGCATTTACTTTAGCAACAGCATTAATTAAATCTTGAGCAGATGGATTTTGGGTTTGTCCAGATTCAACTACAAAATCAGTTCCTAATTCCTGCATTCTTTTGATTATCCCACTACCTAAATTACATGATACAAGCCCACATTCAGCCATTTCATCAGATGTTTTTGCATAAATTGATTTGGAATTGTTTGCTTGCAAAGTCATATTTTCAGATTTTATTTTAATAAATTCACCGTATTTTTGTGCTAGAGTTAAAAATTCTCCAGGTTTAACTGTATGACCATGCACCTTTAACAATTTATCATCGTTAACTATTACTAGTGAGTTTGCTATTTCTTCTATTTGTTTTGAAAAAATATTTTTATCAAAAGTATGTGGATTATTTAAATTAACTAAAACCTCAGTGCAGTAACCAAATTCACCTGAATATATTTCACTATCTGAAACCAAAACCGATATATCATCTCCGTTTTCACTTTTTTCAACTGGGTTTCCTTTTAAATATTCAAAAAAACCTTTAAAAATGATATATAAACCTTCTCCACCACTATCAGTAACTCCTACTTCGCGCAAAGTTTTTAATTTATTTGGTGTTTCATCACAACTCTTTCGCGAAAAATCTAAAACCTTAGTTCAAAAATCAAGCAAGCTCACTTCCGTTGCTTTCAAAAATTCTTGATTTAAATTTTCTGATGTTTCTCTGATAACAGTGAGCATTGTCCCTTCAGCGGGATTAAAAACCGATTTATAAGCACGGTTTGTTGCTTCTTGAAAGGCAATTAATAACTGTTTTAAATCTAAGGATGCTAAACCAGCACAAGCAAGCGAAAATCCTTTAAAAACCTGTGATAAAATCACTCCAGAATTACCACGAGCTTCATACATCATATTTAAGGCAAGTTGCTTAGTAACTTCAGAAATAGGTAAATTAAAATAAGATTCATCTAATTTAGCTATTGCTGCAGAAATTGTCGATGACATATTAGTTCCTGTATCTCCATCTGGGACTGGAAAAACATTTAAAGCATCAATGCGATTCTTAGCATTAACTAATGCATTTGAACCCGAAAGCATCCCTTGTAAAAAAGTTTTACTATCCAGCAAAATTTTTGACATTATTTAATCCCTTCAATGAATATTGTTAACTTGTTAAATTTTAATTTATTTTTTTCCATTTCAAACGCTAACCTTTGATGAAATTCTGCGATGATGACTTTTGCAAAAACATCTGCTATTAAAGAAACTGCGATAAAAAAACTATATCCTTTCGGTGTTTGAATAATATTAACACGATCTATTAGTTCTGTTGTATCTGTAACTATATCATCATCAGAAAGTGGATTTATTTCCTTAATTCCAGGTATTGATTCAGCAATCTTTAAAAACATCTCTTTGATTTTTAACAATTCCATTATGCCTACTTTCGATATAATATGCAAATATATCTTAAAAATTATTGATTATATTTTATAATATTATTAATATTTTTTAAGAAATTAAGGAGCAGAATGGCACTTTTAGTCGCAAAGGCAATTGTATTAGAAATTATCGAAAAATCAGAAAATGAATTTTATGTGACTTTTTTTAACGATAAAGGTGTTTTAATTCTTTTCGCACAAGGGTTAAATAAACAGTTATCTAAAAATCGTAGCAACTTACAAATTGGTTCATTGGTTGAAATTGAATATTTTTCCGCAAGATTAAAAGGTAGAATAGGAAGATTAAAAAGAGTAAATTTATTGCATATTTTTAGTATTACTAGTCCTGATACAAACATCTTTCTGCTAAAACTTATCAAACTCTTTAAAAACTTGAAAATACCAAATCATATTTTTAATTTTTACATTCTAAATATGGATAAATTTAAAAAAGACAATTTAAAAAAATATTTATGTGTTTTTTATGCACAAAGTAGTGTATATTTTGGTGTAAAACCTAGTTTTAATAAATGTAGAATATGTCATCAAAGGAAGAACCTTGTTGATTTTAGCATCCTTGAAGGTGGTTTTATTTGCTCGAATCATAATCTTAATGATACAAAAAACCAAGAACAATTACTTTTATATTGATACTTATATTATCAACCAGAAAAATATGTCAAATTAGTATCACAAACAGAAAATATATTGTTGCTTAATCAACTCAAACACATAATTTCCGAAGCAGGATACTATTTATAAGAAATAATTTGTTTTATGTAAATAGTTACATATATTTTTATTATTTATTTTTTATTTTAGTAAATAACTAGTCGTTTTGAATAAAATTTATATAATTTAATTATGATAAAATATAGCATTAAAAAAATAAAAAATTTGTTTATTTTACTTTTTTTACCAACTTTGTTAACTTTAATTTCTTGCTCGCATAATCAAAATAATGAAGCAAAACTAAGTCAAAACATACATAATGAAAAATTAAATATTTCATACAATATAAAAAAAGATATTTTAAGGAAACTTTTAATAAATTCTACAAAGAAAGCTATGGAATTAGATAATGATAGCAAATTTTACACCCTTGTCGATTTATTATTTTCCGATGAAATTTATAACAATAAATATTCATTTTTACTTATGGATTATATCAATAAAATGAATGAATATCATAAAAATAGTTTTAATCAAAAACAAAATAAATATTATCAATTGAAGCTTTATAAACGTGACCATCTTTATTTTAATTATCTTTCATTTGTATATTTGTTAATGAAATATGATAATGAAAATAATCAGATGATAGATATAAACAATATGAATTATTTACAAAGTAAAAATATCAAAATTAATATAAAAGGTATCCCAAAACTTGAAATTAACAAAGAAATCTATAATTTTGTTAATAATTCATATCACTTTTTAAATGATGAATCAAATAAAGAATATCAAGATAGCATAAGAAACTTAATAACTAAAAACTTTTTAAGCAATTCATTAAATTCTTATCAACTTTATAGTATTGACTATTTAGAAAAACCAATAACAAACTATATTCACAATGATGATTTATACAATAATGAATATCCACCTTTGTTAGAGATTTCAAGGACATATGGTTTAGATAAATATGACTTTGAAGATACGCCCGATATTGACTGAATCTACTATCAGCGATATCTAAAATATGACAAAAGTAATTTTCCGGCTCTAGATGTTTTTATTAAGAAAAATAATTTGGTTTATCCTGCTAAAAATGATACTGGCACTAATCTTTTTTTAACTGACAGTACAGATTTAACAAACATAAATAATAATTATGCTTTTTCAAGAAACATAATAAATAAAATAAAAAATGTTAATGTATATAAAGTTAACTATAATGAAGTAAAAAACATCATTAAATATAAAACAAATCATACTAAAAAAGAAAGACATATTTTATCATTTGATATTAATGATAATTTAGAAAATAGTGAATTGTTTCTTTCTTTCAAATCTTATCCTATTAACAATGACACTAACATAATAGTCATAAATGTAGATAAAATAGATAAAAAATGATTTTTAAATGATTTTGTTGATTTTTTCTTGCAAAATCACACTAAAAAATCTGAAAATATTAGTTACAACTCAAAATCATCATCTTTTGTTATAGATATTACAGATGAAATAGAAAACAAAACTAATAAAAAAAATATATTTTTTGTTAACTCTTATGATTTATACACACAGAATATGAAGAAAAATGAATATAAATTCTTTATAGAAAATAATTTTTGAAGAAATTACACAATAAATAACAATATAGAGAATTTACTTGCTACATCAGATAGTTTTGATATGAGATTATATGATAAAAAGGATAATTTTAATATTTATTATAAATGATATGCCGATTCAAAAACTTTATGAAAAAAAGAAACAAATAATAACCCAAATAATAAACCATGGACAAGTAATAAAAATATAGAAATTAAAGGATATTCAGAAGGGAATTAATATGAAAAAAAATATAAAGAAATTTCTTTGGTCTTTCAGTCTTGTAAGCATAACAATAATAACTGTTTCTGCTAATACATCAGCTCAAAAATATAACGAATCAATTTACATTAATAATAATTCTTATATTAATTTAAATGTAAATGACTATAATAAATTGATTAATATGTATGTACCATATTACAATAAACTCGGTTTACGCTATGAAAGAGGTAATAGCTATTTTACAAATGAATTTGATAAAGTAGGAATTATCGAGTTAGGAAATGTCGATCAAAATTTACTTTTCTCAAAAAATCCTGATTTCAAAATTAAAAAATTTGATATTGATAATTATCAATATTCAAATCATGCATGAAATGTTGTTTCTACTATTGGTACTGATTTTGGAATCAATAAAAATGCAGATATTTATTTTTCAAATAATTTTGATATACCAGATAGGAAATATTTTGATGTAGGAACAAAAGGAGATGAAGTTTGGAAACAAAAGGCATATGATAATATTCTAAAAAGAATGTATGATAGGTATGGTGTTAAAATTTTTAATATAAGCATTGGTCAATTAGATACACCATTAGATGGTTACTTTTTGAATTTTTCAGATAATATAAAAAAATTATTCATAAATGATGTTCAAAGTTTTGAAGATAATTATACAACAGAAGAAGATGAACAAAATTTTTATGCTTTATCAAGTGCGATAATTAATTTTTATTTTGATACAAATGAGAAATTTAATCACTCTATTACAAAGAACTGAGATAATTTATTAAATGCTATTAATGAACAAGCACTAATATTTGATTGAAAAGTTATCTTCTCTGCAGGAAATTCAAGTGATGAAACAGTTGATGCATGAGAAAATCTGGATTCATATTTCGATAAAAACAATTTCTTTATCAATGATAAAGATAATCATTTAATAGACATTAATTGAAATAATGTCTTTAAAAAATTTAAAATTGTAGCAAAAAATATTTATAAAAAACATTATAGTAGTTTTAAGTTATATCCTAATTCAAAAGACATAAAAGGTATTTATTTATTATATGACTTTTTGAAAAATAAAGTCGAAAAGAATAACTATATTTATCATAGCAATACCTATGATGATTTTAATAATTGAGAGTTCGGAAACCAGTTAATAAGTTCTCGCAATATTTTTAGTGGACTCTTAAAATGAGAGAGCATAAAGAACAAAGAAAATATAATTAATGTAGGATCTGTATCATATGACAATAAACCATCCAATTTTACATCGTTTGGTAATTCTAAATCTCCATATTTGCCTTTAATTTCTGCATATGGATCAAGTTTAGTCGAAGATGAAACAAAGATTAATAAAGATAATAAAAATCATTATTCAAGCGAGGAAATTAACTCTATAAACAAAAGATTACCTGAATATTTAAAAGAGAAAATTAATTATGCAATGAATTTTAATGGTACAAGTAAATCAGCACCAATGATTACTGGTTTAATTTCATTATTACAGCATAAATTACAAAGAGAATTATCATTGAATGAAACAAAATTACTTCTGATAAGTTCATCAAATTATGCATCAACAAATACAGCAAAATTAGGTAACTTAGATGTTGCACTTAATTATAGATCTAAAATTTTCCCAAGTGAAATTTGAAGAATAAATAGACAAAAAAACAAAACTGGGTTTGGAATACCAAAATTTTTCAAAATGTTTAAGATATACAATGAAAATAAAATAGAAAAACTAGATTTCAATCTCCTCAAAAAACAAATAGATGAGTATCCATGAAAAGACCCAGAAGCAAAAAGAGATAGCTTGCCTAATTTTCAAAATCTCAATCATACATTTGTCTCTTCATATAAAAGTTTTTTTTCAGATTATATCGAAAAACAATATTCAAATACAATAAAAAAAGAATATGATAATTACAATCCATGAGTTATTTTAAAAACATATATTTTTGAAAATGATAAGAAAAAAACAATAACATGAGATAATAGAAAATTCGATGATATAAACAAGGTTTATGAACTTACAGGTTATCTTAATTCTGTTTTAAAAAATGATAAAAATGAAATAATATATAAAAAACGTTGAATGAAATGATTAAGAACAGACTATTCAAACATCGATAGAATATATTTTGGTAATTATAAATTTCTTTTTAATCCTGAATATACTTTATATATTTACCTTATCGAACTAAAACACTATATGTTAGAATATACTAATGCTTTTTATGATAAAAAACAGAAAAACGATGCTAATTATCAGCAAAATAAGAAGAATAATATATACGAACAAGAATTAAATAAAAATCTTATGATTTTAATTGACGGATACTTTGAACACATAAAAGAGAATTTAGAAATTTTGTCTTATTATGAACATAATTAAAGGTTAATTTTATTAATTATGAAAAAAAATAAATATCTTTCTCTTTTTTTGTTATTTTCAGTTTCTTCTATTACATTAACGTCTTGTGGAATAAAAAATGAATTAAAATTTGATTTATCAAAAGAACTTATAAATAAGTCAATACATTACTTAAACCAAGATGGACAAAACTTAGTTAGAAAAATTAGTGAACATAAGAATTTAAATGATGAATTTAAAAAACATATAAATTCTTTTTTAAATTCATTATCAAACTATGACAACAATAAAGAATACTATAATCAATATCTAAGTTTTCTTAATCAAATTATAGAAATACAAAATGATACATCGTTAATAAAACTTTCCGATACAGATCACTATATCGGTGATAAAAACATCCAGACATTTTATAATCGAAGTTATAGTTATAATATACAAAATGAATTAAATCATATAATTTCCGTTGAACACAGCGATAATCCAAATAAGAATAAAATTCCTGATATTTACATCAAAGAACTCTCAAATATTTATTCAACTATCTTTGATTATAACAATCCATTTCTTCTTTCATATGATACAAAAAATCAAAATAATGTAGATTCTGCATTACAAAAATCTTTTTATGATGACAATTATTTGGATACAAAATGAAATTTTGAAAACAATTTTTCTCCGAGAATACTAAATCCTGAAATTTTTGATCTGAAGACAAATAAATCGCAGGAAATAATAAATTATTTGGACCCGATTAATACATATTTTCCTTTTCGTAAAATTTTGCGTTTTCAAATAAATGATGATTTAAAACAAAATGATTACTATATAAAAATTCAAAAAGAGAAATTAACTAGTGGTTCTATTTTTATTAGTTTTAAATTTGTTAAACAAAATAAACCAATCAGTTTTAATAAATATATTCAGCAAAGGTATGCTAAGAAACCTTTATTTGAAGTCAATAAACCACAAAGTACCTTATTTATAGATATTTCTAGATATTTAGAAAAAAACATAAAAAATAAGATGTTATTTTATATTTTCACTTACGATGCCAATTCAAAAAATACTGAGGAAAAAATTTATGATTCTTTCTTGAAGAATCAAAACATTTGAAAATATCAACAACCTCAAAAAGAATCTATAAGAATTTTCCATCTAGAAAACACAATAATTTCATCTGAAACCTTTGATTTTACATCTGCATTGGTTTATAATAAAAATGATAAATTGAAACAAGAGTATTATCGATTATTATCATTATTATATAACGGAAAATCTGTGCTTTCTTTGTTTGAAGACTACAAAAAATACAACAAATCAAATCCTTAATTTGATAAATCATTTAAAATTGGGATATATCAACCTTTTATGCATAATGCTTTATATAATAAAATCTGAATTTGAGTAATTTTGTAGTATAAAAATAATAAAATTTATATTTTGTAAATTTTTATCCCTTGTATATAGTAATAAAAAACTGTAAATATGATACACACGGAGCAGTTGTTAGTGTATAATTAAAAAGCAATTTTTATATCATTATTGTTAATATTAATTTAGAAAGGATAAAATGCCAACAACTAATCAGTTAGTTACAAATGGTCGTAGTTCAAAGGTTAAAAAGCAAAATGCGCCTGCTTTAAACCAAAGCTACAACTCATTAATTAAAAAATCAAAAAAAATGGCTTCTCCATTTAAGCGTGGTGTATGTACTCGTGTCGCAACAATGACACCTAAAAAACCTAATTCAGCATTACGTAAATATGCTCGTGTTAAGTTATCAAATACAATGGAAGTTACAGCGTACATTCCAGGAGAAGGACACAACTTACAAGAGCACTCAGTGGTATTAATACGTGGTGGTCGTGTTAAGGACTTACCTGGAGTAAGATACCATATTGTTCGTGGAACACAAGATGCTGCTGGTGTTTCAAAACGTAATCAAGGTCGTAGTTTATACGGAACTAAAAAAGAAAAGAAATAAGCATAATAATTAATTTTAAACATAAGGAGGACAAATGTCAAGAAAGAAAAGTGCACCTATCCGTGAAGTACTTGCAGATCCAGTTTTTAATTCAGTAGTTGTTACAAAATTAATTAACCAAATTATGCTTGACGGAAAGAAATCTATCGCACAAGATATTTTATATTCAGCTTTTGAATTAATCAAAAGTAAAACTAACAAAGAGCCAATGGAAGTATTTTTAGCTGCTGTTGAAAATATTACACCACAACTTGAAATTAGAACAAGAAGAATCGGTGGAACTAACTACCAAGTACCTACCGAAGTTCCTACTCGCAGAAAACAAACATTAGCATTAAGATGACTTGTTCAATATGCTAGATTAAGAAACGAAAAAACTATGGATGTTCGTTTAGCAAACGAAATCATTGATGCATCAAATAAAACTGGTGGAGCAATTAAAAAACGCGAAGACACCCACAAAATGGCAGAAGCCAACAGAGCTTTTGCACACTTTAGATGATAATCAGAGTTATAAAATAATATGGCAAGAGATTATGATTTAAAAGACTACCGTAATATCGGTATTATGGCCCACATTGATGCAGGAAAAACTACAACAACCGAAAGAATTTTATTCCATACAGGTAAAATCCATAAAATCGGGGAAACCCATGATGGTGGTTCTCAAATGGACTGAATGGATCAAGAAAAAGAAAGAGGAATTACCATCACATCTGCTGCTACAACAGCTTTTTGAAAAGGTAAAAGAATCAATATTATTGATACCCCTGGACACGTTGACTTCACCGTTGAAGTTGAACGTTCATTGCGTGTTTTAGATGGTGCAGTCGCTGTCTTAGATGCACAATCTGGTGTTGAACCACAAACTGAAACAGTATGAAGACAAGCAACAAACTACAAAGTTCCTAGAATAGTTTATGTAAACAAAATGGATAAAGCTGGTGCTGATTTTGCTGCTTCAGTTGCTTCTGTTAAACAACGTTTAGGTGGAAACGCTGTTGCTATTCAGTGACCAATTGGTGCTGAATCAGAATTCAAAGGAATTATCGACCTTGTAACCCGTGAAGCATATACATATAATGGCGAACCACAAGAAGAAGAATTTGCAACAGCAATACCAGAAGATCTTAAAGACATCATTGAAATTAAACGTCAAGAATTATTAGAAGCAGTTGCTGCTTTTGATGATGAACTAATGATGAGTGTTTTAGAAGGACATGAAGTTGAAATACCTGCTTTCAAAGAAGCGATTCGTAAAGCGACATTATCTTCTGAATTCTTCCCAGTAGTGTGTGGAACATCATTCAAAAATAAAGGTGTAAAAAAGATGATTGATGCTGTTGTTGATTATCTACCATCACCTGTTGATATTCCAGCAATCAAAGCACATGATAACGAGCATGAAGTTAGTGTTGAAGCAACCGATGATGGTGAATTTGCCGCATTAGCTTTTAAAGTTATGAACGATCCTTTTGTTGGTTCATTAACTTTCTTCCGTGTATACCGTGGAGTTTTAACAAAAGGAAGTTATGTATATAACTCTACTAAGGGAGAAAAAGAAAGAATCGGACGTGTATTGCAAATGCATGCCAACAGTCGTGTCGAAATTGATGAATGTCGTGCCGGAGATATTGCTGCAGCTGTAGGTTTAAAATATACTACAACTGGGGACACCTTAGTTAATGAAAAAGGTGCGAAAATCATCTTAGAAAAAATGGTATTCCCTGAACCTGTTATTTCTCAAGCTCTCGAACCTGAATCAAAAGCAGCTACCGAAAAACTTTCAATCGGATTACAAAAATTAGCTGCTGAAGATCCAACCTTTAGAACATATACCGATGATGAAACAGGTCAAACAATTATCGCTGGTATGGGTGAATTGCACCTTGATATTATTGTAGATCGTTTAAAACGTGAATTCGGAGTTCAAGCAAAGGTTGGTGCTCCACAAGTTTCTTACCGTGAAACAATCACAAAAACAGCAGATGTCGAAGGAAAACATATTAAACAATCAGGTGGTAAAGGACAATATGGTCATGTTTGATTAAAATTTGAACCAAATCCTGATGGTGGTTTTGAATTTGTTGATAAAATTGTTGGTGGAAAAATCCCTAAAGAATACATTAAATCAATTCAAAAAGGACTTGAAGAAAAAATGGCTGCAGGAATTTTAGCAGGATATCAAATGATTGACATTAGAGCAACATTATTTGATGGTTCATACCATGATGTCGATTCATCTGAATTAGCATACAAAATAGCAGCTTCTAAAGCCTTAACAAAAGCAAAAGATATGATTGGGACTGTTTTATTAGAACCTATTATGGATGTTGCGGTTGTTGTTCCATCAGATCATATGGGAGATGTTATCGGTGATTTATCACGTCGTAGAGGACTGGTGAATGATCAAGAACAAAGAAGCGATGGTGCAGTTGTTGTTAAAGCAATGGTTCCGCTTGCTGAAATGTTTGGTTATTCAACCGAACTTAGATCAATGACTAGTGGACGTGGTACATATCAAATGCAATTTGATCACTATGAAAAAGCACCAAAAAACATTGCTGATGAAATTATTAAACGTAGAAATATTCAATCTAAAGACGAAGATTAATATTAACAATTTCATAAAATAATAACAAAACACAAGAAATTTTCTTGTGTTTTGTTATCTTAGATATGGATTTTATGTTTACTTACAACTTATTTCCATATCATTATATCTACTTTATTTTTAGTAGAAGACTTATAAATACATACTAATAACAAATAAATAAAAATTACTTTTTTGCATTATAATTTAAATATAAAAAAGTAACAAAACAAATTTATAATGCAACGCAAATGATACATTATACAAAATTTAATACGCATAAAGAAAGAATTTAATATAATTTAATAATATGAAAATAGACAAATCAAAAATTAAAAATTTTTCAATCATCGCACATATTGATCATGGTAAAAGTACCCTCGCTGATCGCATTCTTGAAATAACTAACACTGTTGCAACAAGAGAATTAAAAGAGCAATTTCTTGATTCAATGGATTTAGAAAAAGAGCGTGGAATTACTATAAAACTTAATGCAGTGCAAATTAAATATAAAGATTATATTTTTCATCTTATTGATACCCCTGGTCATGTTGATTTTACTTATGAAGTTTCACGTTCCTTGGCAGCTTCTGAAGGTGCTTTGTTACTAGTTGATGCAACACAAGGCATTGAGGCACAAACTCTTGCAAATGTATATCTTGCTCTAGAAAACAACCTTGAAATAATTCCGGTAATTAATAAAATTGATTTGTCATCTGCAGATGTGGAAGGTGTTAAAAAAGAAATTGAAGATGTTATCGGGATACCAACCGAGAATGCTGTATTAGTATCAGCAAAAACAGGATTAGGGGTAGATAAGTTACTTGAAGCAATTATAAAATATATCCCGTCCGCAAAAGATGCTGATGATGATAAACCATTAAAAGCTTTAATTTTCGATAGTTATTTTGATCCATACCGTGGTGTTGTAATGTTAGTTCGGATTTTTGAAGGGATCTTAAAAGCAGGTGATAAATTTAAATTTATGTCTCGAAACGATGAGAACAATCGCTATCATGTAATCGAATTAGGGGTCAGAAATCCTTATGAAACTAAAAAAGAGGTGTTACAAGCAGGTGAAGTAGGTTGAGTTTCTGCAGCCATCAGAGATGCTAAGGAAGTTAATGTCGGTGATACCATTACATATTTAGAAGAACCAACTCAAAATGCTTTACCTGGTTATAAAAAAATGAAACCTGTTGTTTTTACTGGATTTTATCCAGTTGATACACGAGATTATTCACTACTTAAAGAGAGCTTAGAAAAAATTTCTTTAAGCGATTCATCAATAAGTTGAGAACAAGAAACATCCAAAGCATTAGGATTTGGATTTCGTGTTGGTTTTTTAGGACTTTTACATATGGAAATCCTACAAGAACGATTAGATCGTGAATATAAAGTTGGTATCATTGCAACTTCTCCAAGTGTAGAATATAAAGTTACCGCCACCAAAGGTGAAATAGAAATGATCGCCAATCCTACCTTACTCCCTGATCGAACATTTATTGAAAAAATCGAAGAACCTTATGTGCAAGCACAAATTTTTATCCCTAACGACTATATCGGTAATGTAATGGAATTATGTCAAAACAAGCGTGGGATATATAAGTCGCTTGAAATGATAGATTCTAAGCGTTCTAATGTAATTTATGAACTACCATTGGCTGAAACTATTTTTGATTTCTTTGACCGTCTTAAATCAACTACCAAGGGCTATGCTTCATTTGAATATGAATGATTAGGATATCGTGAAAGTGATTTAGTAAAAGTAGATATTTTACTTAACGGGGATAAAGTTGATGCTTTTTCAATTATATGTCATCGTGATCGTGCTTATGAACAAGCTCGACAATTATGTGTTAAACTAAAGGATGCTATTCCTAGACAAAACTTTGAAGTCCCTGTGCAAGCAACAATCGGTGGAAAAATTATCGCTCGCGAAACTATTAAGGCTTATCGAAAAGATGTTACTGCTAAGTTATATGGTGGAGATGTAACTCGAAGACAAAAGTTACTTAAAAAGCAAAAGGAAGGTAAAAAACGTATGAAAAAACTTGGTAGCATCGAAGTTCCACAAGAAGCCTTCTTATCAATTTTAAAAACTAATATATAAACAAAAAAATAGGAGAAATATGAATAAAAAAGATGATTTTTATGAATATGTTAATGCAGAATGATTAAAAACTGCTAAAATACCAGAAGATCGTTCATCAATCGGATCTTTTGTTGAGTTAGAGTTAAATTTAGAAAAATTACTTAAGAACTTAATTTCCCTATGATCATTAGGTAAACAAGAATTGCCAAAAGATCATCCGATGATGTCTGATTTAGTAAAATTTTATCAACTCATTATTAATTCAAAAAAAAGAAATGAATTAGGCTGACAACCTGTTCGTAATTTTTTAGATAGAATATATCAATTTAACTCTTTTAATGATATTTTCAATGCAAATCGTGATGTGTGATTAAATTACAATTTCTTACCATTAGAATTACAAATTTATGAAGATTTTACAGATAATGATAAAAGAATTTTATGACTTGATTCAGTTTCAGTAATCTTACCATCTAAGGAAACTTATGAGCAACCAAAAGAAAAAGAAAAATTACTTAATGCATGAAAAAATATGGTAAATGATTTACTTTTAGATTACGGTTTTGCTCAGCAAAAAGTAAATATAATGATTGAAAATGCGATTGCTTTTGATGATATTTATAAAGACTACATTCTTTCATCAGTCGAACAAGCTGATTATGTATCCTTATATAATCTGAAAACCAGAGAAGAACTAAGTTTGTTTTCTAAAAAATATGACTTTTTAAGACTCTTAGACTTAATTATTGGACAAAAAGTATCAGAAGCATCAATTCCAAATCTAAGACTTTTTGCTAAGTTTGATGAAATTTTTAATGAAGTAAACTTTGAAAAATTCCGTGATTCAATGTTTATTAAAAATATGCTAGCAACTACAACTTATTTATCAGAAGAAATAAGAATTAAAGCAACCGAGTATGCTAATGCAGTAAATTCAGTGGCAAAAGTAAGAGAATTAAATGATTTTGCATATGATTTAACCAGTAAGTTCTTTGGAATGCCACTCGGAATGTTCTATGCTGATAAATATTTTGGATCAAAAGCTAAAGCAGATGTGGAAAATATGATTGCATCTATGATTGATGTATACAAAGATAGTTTATTACATAACAGTTGACTATCAAAAGAAACAATTCAAAAAGCAATCTTAAAACTTGAAAAATTTGAACCAATGGTAGGTTATCCAGAAAAAATTCGTCCATATTATGCTAAATTTAAGGTAAAAACATATCAAGATGGTTCTAATATTTTTGAAAACATTAAGGAATTTAACAAACATATCAGTGAATATCAATTATCCTTATATCATAAATCAGAAGATAAAAAACTTTGGGGTATGACACCCGCTACAATTAATGCTTACTATAATCCGATGCGAAATCAAATTGTTTTTCCTGCTGCGATATTAGCATCTCCTTTTTATGATGTAAATCAGTCTAAGTCGGCTAATTTCGGTGGAATCGGGGTTGTTATCGCACATGAAATTTCACATGGTTTTGATAACAACGGAGCACAATTTGACGAAAACGGTAAGTTAAACAACTGATGAACAGCAAATGATTTAAATGAATTTAAAAAGCGCACTCAAGCAGTTATTGATCTATATGATGGAACAGAGACAGAATATGGCAAAGTGAATGGAAAATTAACAGTTTCTGAAAATATCGCAGATCTAGGTGGATTTGATTGTGCTTTAAAAGCAGCTCAAAAATATCCTGATTTTGATGCACATGCTTTCTTTGAAAACTGAGCTACTGTTTGAAGAGCAATTTATAAAGAAGGTAGAGCAAAAAGACTACTTGATTCAGATGTACATACTCCAACCAAAGTACGTGCAAATAAAGTTTTATCTAATAACGAATTATTTTTGAAAATCTACGATATAAAAGAAGGTGATCAAATGTATTTATCACCTGAAAAGCGCATTAAAATTTGATAAAAATATCCGCTTATTAAACAAGGACATAAAAATTAACAGAAAATTAACATTGTATCATCTCGGCATATTGCTGAGGTGATTTTCAATCTAAAACAGATTGAATTCGTTTTGTATTATATCAAATTATGTATTGGTGTATTAGTTTTTTTAATTCATCGAAAGTAATTTTTGAATAATCAACCTTTTTTAGTCATTCTGATTTTAAGCAAGAAAATCAATACTCGATTTCTCTATTATCCAAAGAATTACCAACTCTTGAAAATGATACTTTTCCATTCTTTCTTTCTATCATATCAATATAGTATTTTGAAGTATATTGATATCCATGATCCGAATGGATTATAAAAGAATCACGATTAAAATCTTTAATGTTTTTAAAGTTATCGATAACAAGTTTTAAATCATTTTTGGTGGATATTGAATATCCTAAAATTCTTTTAGTTTTATGTTCAATAATTGCAGATAAGAATATATGGTTTTGGAAAGGTTTTAGGTCAGCAGGAGCAGGGATATATGTTACATCAGTAGCGATGATTCCTCTAGAATCTTTATCATTAAAATCTCTTTTAACTAGATCTTCTTTTTGAAAATTTGTATTCTTCTTTTCACGAACTTTTTTCTTATTACGAACAAAAGATTTTATATTTAAATATTTCATTATTCTTCCTAAAGTCCTGTAATTTATGTATATTCCGTATTTTTCTCTTAATACAATAGACATTTTTACACGACCATAAACTTGCTTGTTTTCGTAAAAAACTTTCAGGATTATTTCTCTGTATTGCTCGTATTTTTCTTCCTTTTTGCTTATTGAATTTGTTTTTCATTTTGAGATAGTTTGTCTAGTTGCATCTAATATTTCTGCTGTCTTAGTTTGTGATAAGTCTTCTAATTCATGAGACTCATTTTTCTTTTGATTCTTATCCATTTTTTCTGCGATTTCATAGTATCGAGTCGCGATAATTATTAGATCTTGTCTGGTAAATTTTTTCAAAATTTGGAACCTTAGATTTTCTTGTCTTTCTTCGGTCTTCCAGAACCTGGTTTTCTTTATGAACCACTTTTTGGTTAATAATTGATTTTCCATATTTAAATTATAATATGAAACAATTTTTTTCAATCTATTTCTTAAACTTGTTGATTTAATAAAGATTAATTTTGACTCGATTTCTTTCATAAAATATAAAGCTTTTTCGGTTCCTTCACTTGAATAAATTTCAAAAATTTTATCAAATTCTTCCTTCTTAAAACGCCTTGACATTGCTTTCCTTTCTTTAATATTTTTAGGCGCGGACACCCCTAGGGGTGTTGGTTAATCCTATTAATAAAACAAAAAAATTAACAGAATTAATTGTTAATCTTTTTGTCCTACTTTATATGTGGATATTTTTATACAAAAAAACAACCCTAAGTGGGCTGTTTGCAATAAATTTTTAAAGCTCTAAAATAAGTAAGGAAATTAAACTAATTCAATTAAGGCCATTCGTGTATTATCACCCAATCGTTTTGGTAATTTAATAATTCTTGTGTATCCACCGTTTCTTTGTGCATATTTAGGTGCTACTGTGTCAAATAAATGTTTAAGAACATTTTTGTTACCTTCAACTTTAATGTCGCGAACATATGAAGCTACTGCACGTCTGTTTGCTAAGGTAGGGGTTTTTGCTTTTTGAATCATACGTTCAGCATGTCTGCGAACTTCTTTTGCACGGGTTAAGGTTGTTGTTAGATGTCCATGAGCTATCAACTCACTAACTAATGAACGCATTACACCAGTTCTTCATTTTGTATCACGTGAATAGATTTGTTTTGGATTTGCCATATTATTCAACTCCTTCTTTTAAAATAATACCTTGCTCAGCGAGTTTTTTGACGATTTCTTCAATAGATTTTTTACCTAAGTTTTTAATGTTTTCAAGGTCTTCAAGTTTCATTGCAGCAAATTCACTAAGTTTGCGTTTATTAGCTTTTTTAAGTGCATTATATGAACGAACACTTAAACCAAGTTGTGAAATATCAATATCATCATCAGGTTTTTCTTCTTCAACTTGTTTTGGTTCTTCAAAGATTTTTACATCTTCCATACTATCAACATTACCGATAACAGCGAATAAACCGATTAAAATTTCTGATGCAGATTTAATCGCTTGTTTTGCTGAAACCGTTCCGTTTGTCTTAATATTTAATTCAAGTTCTTCTTCAATCTTGGGTGATGATGAGTTTAGTTCTCTTTGTGTATATCATACTTTTTCAATTGGAGAAAAATCAGAATCAACTGCGATATATTCAGCCTTTTTAATATCTGTATCTAACGAAACTTTGATTTGTGGATTTAGTAAAAGAACTTTATTCTCCTCAAATGAAACAAATCCACGTCCTGCACGTAAAAACATTTCTAATTTTAATGCATTTGGATTCACTACTTCTGCAATGTGTACTGATGGATCAATTACACGAACACCAGGGTTTGAAATCTGCATTTTTCCTGCTGTTAATACACCTGATTCATCTGCTACCAATTTAACCTTAACAATTTCATTATCTGAAACAATATTAGGATCATAAGTGAATTTAACCTTACGCAAATTCATAATCAAACTTGGAACATCTTCTACAACTTCTTTAATTGTAGAAAATTCATGCTCTACCCCTTCGATGCGAACACAAAACGGTGCAAGCGAAGTAGTAGATGAAAGCAATACACGTCTTAATGCAACTCCTAATGTGTTTGAATAACCTCTTTCGAGTCCTTGTAAGGTGAATGTGGTTTCATTATCGTCTGTTTCTCTAAATACTGGTTTTTTTCTATAAGATAATTGTTTCATCTTTTCCATATCGAGACTCCTTTAAATACTATGGTATTAATTATTTTTTTGCACGTTCACGTTTTAAAATACGTTTTGGAGGTCTAGTACCATTATGCGGAACAGG
This sequence comes from Mycoplasma sp. 6243, assembly GCF_051200785.1. NCBI lineage: Bacteria > Bacillati > Mycoplasmatota > Mollicutes > Mycoplasmatales > Mycoplasmataceae > Mycoplasma > Mycoplasma sp. 6243. The sequence goes on along the minus strand of NZ_CP195154.1, from coordinate 927,496 downwards.
TGTAACATCTTTAATTTCAGTAACTGTAATTCCAGCGACTTCGATTTGTTTTCTAGCAGCATCTTTACCTGCTCCTAGTCCTTTTAATTCAACCTTGACTGTCTTCATTCCGTGTTCTTTTGCAGCTTCCGCGGCTGCTTGTGCTGCTAAACCTGCAGCATATGGAGTTTTTTTCTTGGTTCCTTTATAACCAATTGCTCCTGCTGATGATCAAGCAATTACATCACCTTTTTCATCTGTGAAAGTAACAATAGTGTTTTGATTTGTTGAGTGAATATGTGCTATTCCACTAACAATATTTTTCTTTTTTGATTTACGAGCCATTATTTACCTTTCTTTCCTGCTACAGTTTTTCTTGGACCTTTACGGGTACGAGCATTCTTTTGGGTTGATTGACCACGAACTGGTAATCCTTTACGGTGTCTGATCCCACGGTAGCATTTAATTTCCATTAAACGTTTAATGTTTAAAGTTACTTCTCTGCGTAAATCACCTTCGGTGGTATATACTTTTGCAGCTTCACGAATTCTTGATAATTCTTCTTCACTTAGATTTTTAACACGAGCATCTTCACTTACTTTTGCAGTTTTACAAATTTCTTTTGCTAAGGTTCTTCCAATTCCATAAATGTAAGTTAATGAAACAACTACACGCTTATCATTTGGAATTTCAACATTTAAAATTCTAGCCATTTAACTTTCCTTTCTTATTAACCTTGTCTTTGTTTGTGTTTTGGATGAATACAAATCACACGGTTTACACCTTTACGTTTAATGATCTTACAATCTTTGCAAATACTCTTTACACTTGCTCTAACTTTCATAGTTTCTCCTTTTATTTATGACGATAGACAATGCGTCCTTGTGTCAAATCATAAGGACTCATTTCTACATCAACTGTATCACCAGGTAAAATACGAATATGATTTACACGCATTTTACCTGAAATATGAGCTTTAATTAGGGCACCGTTATCGCTTAATTCAACTGTATATAAGTCTGTTGTATGAGCTTCTTTAACGACTGCTTTAAATTTAATTGCGTCTTTTGCCAAATTATATTCCTTTCGTTAGAACGACACCTTGAAAATCCTTTATTAAAACGGTATGTTCATAATGGGCTGTATTTGTTTTATTAGCGCTAATAACAGTTCAACCATCTGATAAAATTTTAATATGTGGAGTTTGAATTATCATTGGTTCAATACAAAGAACCATACCGTTTTTTAATAAAGGACCACTTCCTTTATGTCCTGTATTATTAACATTTGGATCTTGATGGAGTTGACTTCCAATACCATGACCACAAAACTCAACAGGTGTATATAATCCGTTTTTTTTGATATACCTACCTATTGCAGCACTGATGTCACCAATTCGAGCGCCTCTTTTAATTGCTTTTAATCCTGCTTCAAAGGCTCCTTTTGCAACATCAATAAGTTTTTGGTCAGATGCAGATACATTACCAATAGCTTTGGTAAATGCACTATCACTATTAAACCCCTGTCAGATGCAACCGATATCAACACTAACTAAGTCACCATCTTTTATAATGTAATTATTAGGGATTCCGTGGATCAATTGTTCATTTACAGAGATGCATGTTGTTGCAGGAAAACCATATAAACCTAAAAAAGCTGGTTTAGCACCCCTTTTAGTAATTTCTTTAAAAGCTAATTGATCAATTTCTTTTAAAGAAACCCCTGGTCTTATGAAATCTCACAAAATTTGTTTTACTTCTGCCAAGATTTTACAACTTTTGGTAATTTTTTTGATTTGTTCTTCGTTTAAAATTTGAATCAATACTACCTCCAGATGTACTTTTGAAAACAAAAAAATGATACTTTTTCAAAAGTATCATAATTTTATCATCTTATTTTAAAATGAGAAGCAATTTCATTGGCAACTTCTTCAGGATCGCCTTCACAAGCAAAAGTTAGTAATTCACCTGCTTTTTTATAATATTCTAATAATGGTTTAGTTTGTTCATCGTATATTTTAAGACGGTTTTTAATTTTTTCAGGCTTGTCATCATCGCGTGAATAAAGCCTTCCACCATCAATATCGCAATAATCGGGAACGAAACTTCTTTTGAATTTTATATGATAACCTGTCCCACAAATTTCGCAAGCAAGTCTACCAGATAAACGTTCCATTATTATTTTTTCAGAAGCAGTTAATAATATAACTTTGAATTTTAAATTAGGAATTTGTTTTAGAAATTCTGCTTGTGCAATAGTACGTGGATAACCGTCTAAAATAAAAAACTTATTTTCTGTTCGTAGTTTCAAAATTGCATTTTTAACTATTTCATTTGTGATTTCATCAGGAACATATCCACCTGAGTTTACATAATATTCTACTTTCTGACCAAGTTGTGTTTTATTATGGATTTCTTGACGAAAAATATTTCCGGTAGATAAATGTATTCATTCGGTTTTCTTAGCAAAAACTCCTGCTACAGTTCCCTTACCTGCTCCAGGTTGTCCCATTAAAATTATATTTGTATCTATTTTTCCTATCATAATAATCCTGTTCCCATCTTCTTATCATCGTCTGATTTATCAGAATTTAAATTTTCAAAATTTTCAAGAGTAAGTCGTTTTGCCTTAGATAATTTGTTGCTCATACGACGTGCTTTAAGTTGTCCGAGTGTTTCAAGTGAAGTTGATACCAAAATCATTAAACCTGTTCCACCAAAAGCAATTGCTTGAGGAAGTATATGAGCCATAATTGCAATAAATTGCATACTTCCTAGAATTACTAAGTAAAGTGATGAAAATACACTTAAACGAAAAACTATAGCAACTAAATAATCTTGCGTTTCTTCACCAGGACGCACCCCAGGAATAAATGTAGAGTTTTTAGTAAAATCTTCTGCTATTTTATCAACTTTTGATTGCTGAATTCCCATTAACACTGAAAACACTAACACTATTACAATTAACAAAGTAAATCCAATCGGTTGAGTGAATTGTAAATTTATGTTTATTCAAAATTTGGCAGCACTATGTTGTGGTAAAACATTAGCGATCATTGTAGGAAATGATAAAACTAACATTGCAAAAATTATAGGCATTATCCCGCCCGGATTCGCTTTAATTGGTAATTTACCCATTTCCTTACGACTCTTTGAGCGTCCTGCTCCGACTTGTTGAATCGGCACATGTCTTTCCGAAACATATACAATTGCAATTATTACAATTGTTAAAATATAAACTAATAAATAACTAATAAAGCTTATTATGCCTTTCATTATTCCACTTTCAGCTAAATCACCTATATAATATAAAATTGCTGTATGAAACTGACGAGGTAACCTTGCTGCAATACCAGTAAAAATTAATAAACTGGTTCCGTTACCCACTCCTTTGTTGGTAATTTGTTCTGAAATAAAAAGTGCTAATAACGAAGCAGAAACTAAAATCATCGGAATTATAAAATATACTAATGCATTTTCACTAAAATACTGGGTTCCTGTAATTGAAATAAATACAGATGATGGACTCCCTGATGAAAGAGCTCTTGTTAAAAACACTGCCTGCGGATAAGCAATTGCTAATGTTACAAAACGGGTAATAACATTAATTTTCTTTCTTCCTTGTGGCCCACTTTGTGAAAGTTTGTAAATTGGTGGAACAAACTTTGATTGCAAAATCATCATTATCAAGGATGCATTAATAAAAGGGCTAATCCCTAAGGCAAAAATCGAAAACTGACGCAAACCCCCACCACCAATTAAATTAAGAGTGTTTAAAAAAGCATTATTCGAAAGTTGACTTGGATCAGCAATACGAATAAATGGTGCTGTAATAGTGGTTCCAAAAACAAAAACAGTAAGCATTATAATCGTAAAAATAATTTTTTTACTTAAATTTTTATTCTCTCAAAACTTTCTTCAGCCTTTAGATAGTTTATATCAAAGATTACTAAAAGTCAACAAATTTACTCCTTTATAAAAAACATTTTAATTATACCTTTTTTTATTAAATATGTGTGCTTAAAATAGTAAAGATATTTTACATTTTTGTCTATATATCATACCTTTAAATATTATATTGTTTTAATTAATATAATTTCAAAAAACTAAATTGCTTTTAAATTTCTTATTATTTTAACGAAATTTGAAAGCAATTTTAAAAATTTATAAAACAAACATTATTTTGCTTTTCAATTTTAAATGTAGCGAAAATAATTATATAATTAAAATTATGAATGAGCAATATAATGCAAGTAGTATCCAACAATTAAAAGGTTTACAAGCGGTTCGTAAGCGTCCTGGAATGTATATTGGTGGAACTGATGTAAATGGTTTACACCATCTTGTCTGAGAAATTGTAGATAATGCAATTGATGAAGCTTTGGCTGGTTATGCAAACAAAATAGCAGTATTTTTAAGAACAGATGGTTCGGTAAAAGTTACAGATAATGGTCGAGGAATCCCTGTAGATAAGATAAAAGATGACGATCGCAGTGCTGTAGAAGTTGTTTTTACTGAATTACATGCTGGTGGAAAATTCGATTCAAGTGCTTATAAAACATCAGGTGGTTTACACGGTGTTGGTTCAAGTGTTACCAATGCTTTGTCAACTCAATTAATAGCAACTGTAGCAAGAAATGGTAAATTATATCGCACTGTTTTCGAAGGTGATAATATTAAAGAGCGAACCCATGAAGTAGGAAAGAGCAAGGAGACAGGGACATCGGTTGAATTTTGACCCGATTATCACTTCTTTAAACGTGCTAAATTAAATATAGATACAATTTCTGAACGTTTAAAGGAAAGTGCTTTTTTAATCTCTAATTTAGAAATTAGAGTTGTTGATGAAAACATCGGTTTTGATGAAACTTATCAGTATAATAATGGTATTCAAGCATTTATTGATTTTCTAAATGATTCCAAAACACCTTTAACTAAGGCGATTTCGTTTAAAGACACCAAAAAAGACATTGAAGTTGAATTTGGTTTTCAATGAACTGATTCCTATTCGAATTTGTTATTAAGTTTCGTTAATAATGTTAAAACTCGCGATGGTGGTAGTCACGAAATTGGATTACGTAATGCTTTTAACAAAATAGTTAATGAATACGCCTTGAAAGAAGGTTTTTTAAAAGGCAAAAACATCTTTGATTCTGAAGAAATCAAGGAGGGCCTTACTTGTGTTATTTCGCTCAAAATTCCTGAACATCTTTTAGAATTTGTTGGACAAACAAAAGACAAATTAGGAACACCTGAAGCAAAGAATATTAGTGAAGAAATTGTTTCAAAATACTTGCAAAAATGAATTGAAGATAATAAAAATCAATTTAAGAAAGTTTTGGAAAAAATTAAACGTGCATATGAAATCCGACTTGAAGAACGTAAGCGTCGCGATGAAGCAAGACAATCTAAGAAGTCACTAAAAGAAAAAAGTATTATAAGTGACAAATTAACTCCAGCGACATCAAAAAAGGCTTCTGAAAGAGAATTATTTATTGTCGAAGGCGATTCAGCAGGGGGATCTGCTAAAAGTGGTCGTGATCGTCGTTATCAAGCGATTTTGCCTCTGCGCGGAAAGGTTATAAATTCTGAAAAGAAAAGTATTATTGATTTACTTAAAAATAATGAAATAGCAACTATTATCAATGCAATTGGTGCTGGTTTTGCTAAGGATTTTGATTTAAATAAATGTAATTACAATAAAATAGTTATTATGACGGATGCTGACACCGATGGGGCACATATTCAAATTTTATTACTTACTTTTTTTTACCGTTTTATGAAACCTTTAATTGAAGCAGGTAAAGTTTATATCGCAATTCCTCCGTTATATAAAATTACTAATAAAAGCAAAAAAAACATTTTATATGCTTGAGATGAAAATGATTTAAGGGATATATTAACAAAACAAAAAGGTGCTATCGAACTACAAAGATATAAAGGGCTCGGTGAGATGAATGCTGATCAATTATGAGAAACTACAATGAATCCACAAACACGTACATTAATTAAAATTAGTATCGAAGATGCTTCACTTGCTGAAAGAAGGGTTTCAATTTTAATGGGTGAAGATTCATCAAAACGCAAGCAGTGAATTGATAGTAACATTGATTTTTCAGAAGAAGATTTAGATTTTATAGAAAAAATGGAAAAAATAACAAAAAAACACTAAAAATTTACTTATTTTGTTATTTATTATGATATATAAATATTTTTTGTTGTATAATAAAATTCCTAAGTGTATTGTCAAATGTGCTTAGGATTCATTATTGATATCAAAATACTTAATACTTAGTAAAATCAAAATATTCATTTAAATATCAAATCTATATTCTATTATTTTATTCGTAAATTTTCATTTAAATTTTTACTCAATAATTCATAAAAATATTTAGTTTATTTATGTTCTCTCTTTTCATTCAGTTTTCGTTAACAAAATTTCTCATTCATTATTCTTTGTTATCTCGTTATAATTTTTCACATAATTTAATTTCTTTCTTATATTTTGTTTAAACTCTATATAATATAAATTGAAAACTGTAAATTAAAAATTTTAAAAGTAGTCAAATTTTTGACTACTTTTTTATACCTGTATTTCTGGAAATACAGGATTTTTTATTGCACTTTTTTTGCATAGCAAACTTTTTTACCCTATTTATAGACAAAAAAAGAAAAAAATTCTCTTTTTTTTTACTTGTATTTACTTGTAATTATGATATAATATATTGATGAAATTACAGAAATTAATATTAATTAATCAACACGGTAAGAATGGGACAATTTATAAATATGTTGCTTACTCTAATGGTTATAACAAAAATGTAACTAAACTATTTAGTCTCGGATCTACCGAAAAATTATTAAAAGAAAGACACTGATGCTATCGAATTAATAAAAAAAGTCATAGAAGGTTTTAATCAAAATTCAAATATCGAGGATGTTAAAAATAGAATAAATGAATTTTTAGGTAGAAAAGAAAATATTGAAAGTGACAATATTGTAATGGGTGAAAAAATAATTAAGTCCGTTATTAAATCTTTAAATATATCTGATTCATTTCCGAAAAATATCAAAAGTAAAAACCATTTGAAGATTTTCGAATATTTAATAACAAGAAGAATTGAAAGACAAACAAGTATTTTGAGTTCATTCAATGAAGTTAATAAATCAACTTTTAGCATTACCACAAAGAAAGATTCGTTTTATGATGTATTAACGAAGGTTTATCAAAATAAGGATGCTATATTTAAAAATTTAAATATAAATATAAAGAGAATCACAAACCATACCGATAATAGAATTTATTTTGATTCTACAACTATTTATTTTGAAAGTTTTGATAAAGACGGAATAAGACAGTCAGGTTTTTCAAAGGATGGTAAGTTTAAGGAGGATCAAATTGTACTCGCAATAAGCATGTTATAATACCGAATTCCATTTCATATGAAGGTTTTTCCAGGAAATACTGCAGATTGCAATACATTAATTGATTTTATAAAGGAAGTTAGGATATATATGGAATCAAAACATTATATGTTATAAATGATAGGGGAACATGAACAAACAAAAACATAGAATTTTTAGTTCAAAATAACTATTATTACCTTATTTCAAACCGTGCAAAAGTTGGTTCAAAAAATTCAAAACTTATATCGCAGAAAAGAGCGATTTTATAAAAATAAATGATGACTTTTTAATAAAAGAACAAATTGTTACCCCAGAAATGCAGCGAAACAGAAGTCATGTTTTCAGAAGAGTTATTACATATAACAAAGAAAGAGGCTGATAAGGACAAATATGACAGAGAAATTTTGATAAATAATTTTATTAAATTACAAAATAAAGATGGATTTATAAATGAAAAAAGAATTATAGGATCAAAAGGTGGTAGATATTATGATGCAGTTAGCAAATCCTTATATAGATTGAACACCGAAAAAGTAAAAGAGGATGAATTATTAGATGGGATATATGTATATGAAACAAATATAATGGATTTAGATGCACTAGAAATTTGTAGAGTTTATGCAGAACAATGAAAAATAGAAGAAAATTTTCGTAGTTTGAAGTCTGTTATCCAAATTAGACCTGTATATTTATCATTAGATGAACATATCATCGGACACAGTGTAATTTGTTTTATCTCTCTTGTTATAATGAAATTATTACATTATATGTTGATAAAAATAATCAAAATAACTTTTGCTGAAATGACAAAGGTTTTAACAGAATTAACATCTCTTGTTTATTATAGATACAAAATCTAGAAAAATTATTTGAGAAAAAGAAATAGAGAAGTTAGTGATTTCAATCTCTGAAAAACATATGATATGCTTGAAAAAATTACAAGTAATTTTTAATAATAAAAATTTTTCTTCCTAAAATATAGGGAGAAAAATTTTTTTCTTATTTATTTCCAGAAAAACAGGATTAAAAATTTTAAAAGTAGTCAAATTTTTGACTACTTTTTTATACATATAAATAACTACCTTCTAAGTTTTATAACATCTTTTCAAACATACGGAATAGAATTTGGTGTACTTCTAAGTTTTGTAATATATACAATATGATTTTCTTTGTTTATTTGTGTCATAGAAAACTTTTCAATATCCAACTTGTATTTAACTTGTTTAAAGGCAAGTTCAGCATCTGCTACTTCTTTTAAAACATTTTTACCCTTTATCAATATCATTTTTCCACCAACTCTGATAAGGTGAAAGGCAACTAAAATTAATGTTTGGATATCTGCAACAGCACGGGCTGTTACAATATCATATATATTTTTTTGTTTTTGTTCCTCAACTCGTTTTTTATAAACTTTAATATTAGTGATATTTAATTCTTTAATAACAAGATTTAAAAAATCACAACGTTTTGTTAGTGGTTCATAGATATCAAGTTGAAAATTAGAATTTAAGTTAGCAATAAAATAAGGAACCGATGGAAAACCTACACCTGCACCGATATCTAATACATTGCATTTATCAAACACTTTCATTATTTTGTCCATAAATGCTAGGGATTCCAGGATCCCTTCACTTCATAAACGATCATCGGAAAAACCCGTTAAGTTCATTACTTTATTTTTTTCTTCTATTAAATTGACATATTTATCAAGTTTTTCAAAGTCTCAACCTTTTTGATAACACAACTTTTGCACATATTCTTTTGAATCCATAATAATATTTTAACTTATTCAAAGTTTCTTTGTATTAAATTTTCAAATTATAAAATTTTATTATAATATCAAAAAGATATCTGAAAGGACAGTTATGAAATTTGATACAATTTCGCTTGCAGTCGTCTTTGCTTTAGCATCCTTGGCTTTATTTATTTATGCAACTAAAAAGTTATCTACATCATTAAAAAGTATCGGTGATTCAAAATTTCGTAAGGTGATAAAATTTATAACTAAAAATAACTATATTGCTTTGCTGGTAGGGATTTTATTCACAACCTTTATCCAATCTTCAGATGGTGCAATTGCACTAATAATGGGACTTTTAGCAGCACGATTTATAAGTTTAAGAGCAGCCATTGCCTTTTTGCTAGGTGCAAATATCGGAACTGCAACAACATCCTTAATCGTTTCATTTCAATCAAGTTTTAAATTTACTGAATACTTTATTTTATTTATGGTTATCGGAGTGTTTGGTTCATTACTCACTAAAAAAGATAGATGACAAAACATTTTTTTGCTAGCAATTGCAATAGGAATGGTATTTTTATCACTAAAAATAATGTCATCTGCTGCAAAAGAAATTGTAAAACAAGATTTCTTTAAGAAAACCCTATCTGTTGCTGGAGCAAATCCATGATCTGCCTTCTTGTTTTCATTTGTTCTTACTGGGATTTTACAATCTTCTAGTGCAACTGTTACTTTATATCAAATTGTCTTTAAAGAGCAAGATACATTACAAATTTATTCAGCTATCGCCTTAGTTCTTGGGGCTAATTTAGGAACAACCATAACCGGTTTAATAGTTTCTTTTACATCTAAAAATAATAATTCTAAGAAAATTGCTATCTTATGAGGATTTACTAATTTATCAATTGCCTTACTTATCTTACCTTTCTTATATCCTTTGACTTATTATGCAGACTTTATATTATTAATGGCACCCACACAAAAGGCCTTGCAATTATCCTTGGCTCACTTGTTCTTTAACTTTATCCTAGTTGGTATTTTCTTTTGGTTAATTAAATATCTTGAATTATTTGTAAATAAGATTATAAAAGATAAAAATATAGACAAAGAATTTGAAATTATTCTACCTGCTCAACTGATTAATGAAAACCCATCATTGGCACTAAAGGCTGCTAAAAATGCCTTGTATACCCAAGGTAAAATTTCTCAAAAAGGAATGAAATTGCTTTGAGAATATATAAAAAGTGGAGATCAAAAAATCTTAAAAGAATACCATCACTTGGAGGAAGTTATTGATAATACACGGACATTAATATATAACTATTTAGTTCAACTTAACAGTCGCAATTTGAATAGTGACGATGCTAAATTGCATTTATCATTAATTCTTTCAAGTCGTTCAGTTGATAAAATAATGGGATTAGGAAACGATGTTATCTTAGAGTTAAATAAAACTTATATATCAAAATCAACACAAAAATTCGACTTAGATAGCGAAATAATAACTGAAATAAGTCAATTAGTAGAATCTTTGCAGACTTTGTTAAAAAATTCAATCAGACAATTAGAAAACCAAACTGATGAAAGAAGTAATTTTATTGATAAACTATACACAAATATTAATAGTTTATCGGATGAATTCACTAAAGTAAATGTTGAACGTTTGAAAACACAAAATGGACAAAAGCAACTTGATAAAGATTTTGATTATGGTATTTTATTGAGAACCATTGAAAGAATTGCACATCACTGTCAAAGAATAAATCATTATATTAAAAACACTAGACTTAATATTTATGATATTTCACTTGATGAACAAAAAAACTTTGTTGATGTTTAGGGAATTTGCATATTTTATATGCTTTTGTATTTTTCGTTTTATCAGAATAATTGTGTAAAATTATATCAAGTCAAAAAGGAGATGAAATGAGTAGAACATTGATAAAATTAGGTGATCCTATAACAGGTTTATCAGGTGTTATAGGTATTCCGGTTCAAAGTTATAATATCCCTCCTAATTATCACAAAATAATAGATGCAAGGTTAGAAAGCACGGGATATGATAATGAATTAAAAAAAGAAAAAAATAATCATATTCTTGAAATGGCTGGTGAATTATATTTATTTGAAAAATCACTTCCAGACTTTCTTAATTCAAGTATATCATTAAATGAACTAATGAATAAGGTAAGTAAAAAAAATTTCAGCAAACTATTAAACAAATATGTAAGAAGATTAATAGATGATAAAATTATTTCAAGTAGCGATGCAAATTTAATTACAAACCAAGGTCCAAAAAAATTTAATGAAATGTATAATAAATTTCTTGGTGAATTAAGACTTTCTGTCGATAAATTGAAACTACAGATACAAGAAAATATTAAGAAAGAAAAAAGAATAAGAAAAATTAATAGGGTATCACTAGATGATGAAAAAGGATATAAAATAAATATTGAAGATGATATAGAAAATTCAAAAAAAATAGCTATTAGGTTCTTTGAGGTTGAGAAAAAAATAGAGCAAATAAAACCTATTTTGAAACTCTTAAATGACGGAGTCAAGAGTACTAACGATATATTATTAAAATTAAATTCCGCTTATCTTTCCTTTGTTGTTACTTCCACATTATCAGGAATTGTAGCGTTTTTTATTCCAGTTGTTGGTGCTGTTTTAGGTGCTGGTTCTGCTTTTTCATTAATTGTTCTAACAGGGGTTATAATTTATTTTAAGACAAGAAAACAGAATTTTTTAGACAAAAATGCAGCATTAAAAAAGATAATTTCACTTGATGATGGATCTAATGTTGAAGAATCAAAAATATCTTATTTCTATGACTCATACGACTTTGCATCTAACGGATGAAAAATAACAGACAATATTTTTAAATTAGTAATGTATTTTAAAAGTAAAATTTCAAATGCTATTAAGGATATACTGGAATTTTCTTTACCTTCTTTGGAATCATTAGGGATTGATGGCTTATCAATAATACTTGCATTAGGTGATAGAACACAAATACAAAGAGAAAATGATATTATAAATAATTATACAAGTGATTTAAAGAAGACATTAGATTCGCTATATAATGAATTAAATAACATAAAAAAAGTAGAATGAGTTGTAATAAAAGAGACACCTAAAAACGATTCATATAATCATGGCGGAAAAGGTGGAAGAAATTTAGTCTTCAAAAACCTTGAAACTGGTCAAATCCTTACAATTAATGAAATGTTACAACAAACAGACTTGCAACTATATAAATGGGGACTAAAAAAAGTATATAACCCTGCTCGAAAAGTAACATATATAAGAAAATTACCAAATAAAACAAAGTTAGATAATTTAGGTTAATATGTTTTTATTATTTCTTTCTCTCCTAATACTTCCTGCAATATTACCACTTAGTATGGTATTAATTCTTATTATTTATAAATATTGTTTTCAAATTTTCTTTTATATCCTTAATGATACATACAAAAGACATCAAATGTTACACACAAATAAATACCATATTCATTTTGTGCATGGTTGATATTTAATGAATAAGAAAATAAATAAGTTAGTGATACTTCATATTATTTTGTTTTTATTTACATTTTTACTTCACTCAGGAGCAATCATTGCAGCTTTTATGTTAGTTCCTTATTTGCAAGAAGATTTCATAAATTTATTTTACTCACTTATTCCACCAGCACTTTTAATAACTATTGCATCTGTTTCAATTTTTTATATTATATTCATTAGAAATATGTATATATCTATAAAATCAAAGTCATATTTCAATACAATAATAAAATCAACAAAGATAACTTATGACAATATGTTAAATGATGAATTTAAAAATAACGGATTATTACCCCTTAATTACATTGTTATATATGATATTATAGCAATGTGAAATATAATTAATATTAAAAAGCTTAAAAAGATTTTTAAAGAAGATACATATTACATTCTAGCTTTTTATATTTATGATATGGATAAATCAGTAAAAAGTGAGTACATAGATAACTATCAAGGTTTTTTCTACAACTATGTAAATTATTTTAATAAGGATGATGTCTAATGTTTGTATGAGCAATTATTAATATTTTTCTTGCATTAGCCACCATTTATATTTCATTATATACTTATTTTGTTCTTAGATTCTTTACTATAAACTTTAAATTTATAATCAAGAAAACTAACATTTTAATAAAGATTAAGCATACAAAAACACATTACACATTCAAATATGGTGCATTAGCTTTTTTGAAATGACAAAGAATCACACATCTTTTCTTTGTTTTTTTAAGTTTTTTCTTAATTATTTTGATTACTATAAATGCGCTTCTTGTAATTAAATATAACAGTAGTAAGCTATCAGTAAGTGCAGAAGCACTTTTATATATTAATATAACCTATATACCTCACTTTTTACTTTGTTTTATTTGTAGCATTCTATTTATTAAACTTAGAATCAATCGCACAAATATTATTTATAAACTTATTGATAAATTTGAATTCACCTTTGATGATTATTTTCTTCCTAAAAAAACACCAAAGTTAAACAAAAGAAACGAAACTTTTTTTGATTTTTATCATTTAAAAGGTAGAATGGTTGTTTTAAACATATATCCATTAAGAATATTTATAAAATCAAAATTAGATGTTATAAATATTCATTATTTTATGATTTGAGGTTATCATTTTGATGAAGTCAATAAAGGAAACTATATTTGAGAAGGGTTATATGCACAATTTTGAAATTATAAGAAGACATCTATTATTTGACAATAATTCTTTCAGAAACTTTTAAATATATACATATTGATAGGGACCTTAAAAAAAGTTGTGTATCCATAACTGAGTCATTTTCATAAAAAAAGATTTTTTAAAAAAATATTAAAAAAAGAGTGAAACTCCTTTAAAATTGTAAGTGAAATAAAACAAAGGAGAACACATGACAGATATTATATCAAAAAATTTGTTAATTTCAGAAAAGATTAATGAAATAAAAGAAAATGGGTTTAAATTCGTAGCAGAATTTTCAAGAGACATCATTACTAATATAATGAATGCAATCTTAAAAGAAGAGTTTGATGAGAACTTAAAATTTGAATTTGAAAATTCTAAATATGAAAAGAAAAATACACGAAATGGTTATTATACAAGAAGCACTAGATACACCTATTGGAAAAGCATTGTTAAATGTTCCAAGAGATAGAGCAGGAAGAATTAAAAGTAAATTATTTACCAGATATAGTCGGAGAAGCGATGATCTTACTCAGATGATAATGTCTTTTTGCAAACTAGGTGGTTCTTATAAAGAAATCACTGATTTCATTGAGAATTCTACAGACATAAAAATGTCAAGACAAACAATTTCTAATATCTTTACTACTACAAAGGAAAAGGTAGATGAATTCCAAAATAGAAAGTCTACCAAAGAAATTTCAAGCAATTTTTCTTGATTCTTCTTATTTTTCCATCAAACGAGGAAGTTATGCAAAAGAAGTCTATAAATATCGTTATGGGAATTGACGAAAATGGCTATAAGCAAGTGCTAAACTTTGAAATTTGTCCAAATGAAAACAAAGGAATTTTTAGAGAATTATTACTAAAAATTAAGGAACAAGGTGAGAAGAAGTTGAAATTTTTGTCTTTGACTACTTACCTGGTTTAGAAAATGTTGTAAATGAAATTTTTCCAAAATCTAAGACTCAAAGATGTCTTATACACATTCAAAGAAATATTGTGTCTAAAGTAAGGGTTTCAGATCGTAAAGAAATTTCTAATGATTTTATGTTAATTGCCAAACGAAGTAATAAAACTGAAGCACAAAAAGAACTAGAAAACTTTGTATCAAAATGAACCATAAAAGGTTACAAAAAAGAAGTCTCATATCTTTTGCAAATGCAAAATTTATTAACATTTTTTGGTTTTCCACCTGAAAAGCGTAAATCTATTTATACAACAAATCCAATTGAATCCTTAAACTCGAATATGAAATTGATTTTAAAAAGAAAGGTTTCATTTCCTAGTTCGGAAAGTTTATCACTGCTTTTAGCACATATTTTTGATAACTGAAATATTGACAGAAGTTTTAGAGCAACAAACGGATTTAGAAATATTGGTTAAACTTCGATTTGGTATTGAAAAACCTGCAAAATATAAAGCAAAAGAACAAAAGATTACTTTTGTTCGCTTTATTTTGCGGGTTTTTCAAAAAAATTTTTAAATTTTTCTGATAAGATGCTATTATATATACTACTTACCTTTTTATAGGATATAACTTAGATTTTATTAAAATACACAAGAATTTTTATAATGTCGATTGATAGGTTGTCTTAAATATTTTCATAAAATTTATATAAGGAGTTAAAATGAAGAAAATATTATTAAATTTAGGTGATCCGATTGCTAGTTTAAGCAGTATTACAAATATGCCAGTATACGAATATAAAATAAATCATAATCCTGAAAATATGAATCAATCAAATACAGGAATTAATACATTTATTGATTATGAATATTTAATGAAAACAATTGATGAAAAGTTGTTTACAAACAAATTAAATGGTGACAATTTCTTTCGTTTCTTAAATTCTGAAAAAAAGAACAAAAGTTTAAAAAATTTAATTTCTTTTCAAGATTTTAAGAAAATGTTTGACTATTATATTGTAAATCTGAAAAAGAGTGGAAAAATTGCTCCATACCAAGAAAAAGAAATCATAGATTATAATATTCATCAAATATATTCAAAATTTATAGAAGAATTCGAAATTTCTGTTAATTCTATTGTTAATGATATTACAAAGAAAATAAAAAAAGTTAAAGTAAAATCTAACATAAAAAGAGTTCTAATAAATAATGATTTGAGATATACTATAAATATAGACCAAAATGAAGTTAATTCAAAAAAACTAAACATTAAATTTCATGAATTAGAAGCCGAAGCAGAAAATATTAAGGAAGTTTATTCTATAATAGAAAATAACATTAATTCAATACAATCTAAAATAAAAAATGCAACAATAGCATCAATAGCAACGACAGCTGCTTCTGTGTTATCATCAGTATTATCTTTTTTCTTTCCGTTTATTTTTGCTTTTGTTAGTGTAGGCACTTCTGTGGTATCTCTAGGAATAACATTTTATATAGACTCACTTAAAAATCAAAAAGAAGCTTTATTATCAAAAAAAGAATTTATAAATAAATTGCTTAACATAAAATCTAACACAACCTCACTTGATGACTGATACACAGCTTTTAATTATATATGGGGTGTCACTAACGGTATAACTGGTAATGTATTTAGAATTGCAATGAATTATAAAAAATTAAAATCTGTTGGTAGTTTTGCATCAAAACTTGTTAAAGCAATACCATCCATTACTTTTACAGGAATTGATCTTGCTTCATTAGGTGTTAGTATAGATGAATTAAACAAACTTAATAAAGAAACAGAAGAAATTCAAAAGTTTTTGTTAAATCTTACAAGTAAATTAAATGAAATCAACAAATACTTAGATGATATTAGAAAAATTGAATGAGTTGTAATGAAAGAAACTGTTCAAACAGATTCTTATGAAAATGGTGGAACAGGGGGTAGAAATCTATTATTTAAGAATTTAAAAACAGGTGAATTTAAAACTATTGATCAGATGCTTAGTGTTTCAGAATGACAACTGTATGAATGAGGACTTCAAAAAGTATATAATCCTGCTAAAAACATATGGTATATAAGAAAATTACCAAATAAGACTAAACTAGATAATCTAGGATAAATATGTGATTTTTAGCAATTTTACTTATTTCTGTTTTTATGTATTTCCTTATAAATCCAATTATTTTTTCTGTTGTATATTACTTTAGATTAAATATTTTTTATTATATTTTAATAGATACATATAAAAGAGACATTGAATCCAATAAAAATTATCATATTCACTTTATAAACGGGTGAAATATTATAAAAATTCAAGCAAAGCAATACAACTTTATTTCTTTTATTGTATTATTTGTAATAATCTTCTTATTCATATCTGAAATTTCTTTTTTATTATCAATGAATTATATGACTTTTTTATCAGGTTATGATAATCAAATAGTTTATTATATTCTTCCTGCTGTTATAATGAGTTTTATAGCATATACACCATATTTTCTAACTGTATATAAACATATTAAATTTTCATTGAAAGCAATAAAACATTTTGATTCAAAATTGAAGAATATAACAGTAAACTATGAAAAATGATTACCAAATGAGTTTAAAAACAACGGATTATTACCGATAAATTATATGCATATTTATTCTTTTTTGATGATATATAACAAAATAGATATTAAAACAATAAGAAAAGTTTTTAAGGAAAATACATATTATATTCTTGCTTTTTTTATTTACAATATGCATCTGTCAAAACAAACAGAACATCAAAGTTATTATATAGGTATGTATTATAACTATATTAATTATTTCAATAAATAAGGTATAAAATATGATTTTTGTATTTTTTGCAATTAACTCTGTTGTAGATATACTGTTAGTAATTTTTAATATTTATATCATTTTTTATTTTATCTTTTTAAAAAGATTATCTACTTTTTCAATTTATAAAATGCATAAATTAATTAAAATTAATCAAACCATAACTAATGTCATCTTTAAAAAAGGTGCTAATTCTTTTATTAAGTTAATGAAAAAGTTTTATTTTATTTTATTGTTGAATATAATCTTTTGTCTACTTGCTATTATTTTAAATTTTATTTTTTATAATATTATTTATGATAAAAACAGAATAATTTCTAATGCAGTTAATTTTAGTGAAAATTATTCAAATTATAAATTCTCTATTAATTATCTTACATATGCTTACATTCCAGGGGCAGTTGATATTATAATTCCTTTATTATTACTTATTTTTTACACTTTATTATTTAAAAAACAAACAAACCAAATAAAAAATTTGATAAATAGCTTTACTTTTTCCTATTGTAATTATTTTATACCAAAGCCTTTTTTTGAGAATTTAATACAAGTAAAGAAATTTTATTTCGATTATCATAGTATAAATAAAAAAGTTAATTTAGATATACATAATCATAAAGAACAAATACATAATGAAAAAGAAAGATTATATATTTTTTATTTTATCATCTGAGGATATCATTTTGATCAAATAAATAAAGGAAATATTATTTATGATGACTTATATTCTAATTTCATAACAACCTATCAAAAGGTATTTAATGAAGATATAATTTACCAAACATCAGAAAATAAAAATTTAGCAATTTAATTATTTATTTGCTAAATTTTTAGCTGAATTGCAATTAAAGAAGCTACACTAAATGCAATGATTAAGAAGACGAATAAAGACTTAAAAATCAATATTTGTCTTCTTTTGTTTACTTATATTTTTCACAAAAGAAAAAAAGAAAGAAAACAAAATCAGTAATCAAAAATTACTGATATTCCTTTTTCTATCTAGTTTAATTTTCTATTTATATTTCTTGAAAAATTTATTTTTCGATGTATTTGATTGTCTTTTTAAATAACTGTAAGCATATAAAGGTTCTTCATCTGGTATAGGTTTTCAAGGATCTAAAAAATAATTGTAATGATAAAATAACTCATCTGAACTTTGGTATTTAAAAAGTTTTCGAGGCATTTTATTTATTTCGTTTTGGACTAAAAGTAATTGATCTTCTGTGACATTATTGAAGTTTGTGCCCTTTGGAAAATATCTACGAACCAGTCCGTTGAAATTTTCAATCCCACCCTTTTGCTGCGATGCATATGGGTCTGCCTTGTAGATATAAATTTGTAATCTGTATGCTAAATAAAAAAGACTCTTAAATTCTCAACCATTATCTTGTGTAATTGATTTAACATTTAATTTGTATTTTTTTAATTGTGTCTCAAAGTAATCGATTAATCTTTCAAGGATTTTTTCTGGTAGAAGAATGATAATTCCATATCTTGTAATTCTCTCTGTGAAAATAAGTAAATGACTATGTTTTGCACGGTTTCTTCCTATGATTAAATCGACTTCTCAATGTCCATATTCACTTCTTTCTGCAATACTAGTTGGACGAGATCAAAAAGGACGAATCCATCTTTTT
The DNA here is from genome assembly GCF_051200785.1 of Mycoplasma sp. 6243. Lineage (NCBI taxonomy): Bacteria > Bacillati > Mycoplasmatota > Mollicutes > Mycoplasmatales > Mycoplasmataceae > Mycoplasma > Mycoplasma sp. 6243. The sequence continues at coordinate 908,257 of NZ_CP195154.1, read as the reverse complement.
CCTACTAATTTTTCTACTCCACTTTTGTAGTCATCTGGATGTTTCTTTCTATATTTGCTGCGTAAACAGTCTTTTCTGCTTATAACTCAAACACCACTTTCGATTCAGTTGAATACTGTTCTTAAAGTTTGGTATTTGCACTTTTGAGTATTTTTAATATACTGATAAGTGACATCGATTCCAAAACTTCTTTTATTAAATTTGCTATGGAAAATTTGCGAAAATATATCATATTTATGCATGTGTGATTTTAAAATACAATGCTTTTTTCATTGATTTCTTATCTCACATTTTTCTTGCATATAATAAGCATCATAACCAAATAAATGAGAATTTCTCTTTATTTCTCTGCTGATAGATGAACGTGAAATTTTCATTTCTGTTGAAATTTCAGTTAGTGATTTTTTCTCTGTTTTTAATAAAAATTCTAATCAAATTCTTGTTTTCAGGGTAAAATTATTAATGAGAGGCTCCTTTCTATTCACTAGATAGAAAAGGGGTTTTTACAACCGTAATAATTTTATTTAGAAATAACAAAAACAAAGCTTCTCTTTGTAAAATATACATACAATACATTTATCTGTTTTGCACTTTCACCACCCTCTCTGCCCTCCTAATGGCAAAATAGGTAGGGGAACTTTCTTTTGTAAAAAGAAACAAAAAACTCCCTACTTTGCAAACTCAGTTTACAAAGCAGGTTTTATTTTTAAGCTTTGCATAAAAAATAAAAAAAGTTACTAAATTTAAAATTTAACTTTTGGGATTAATGACTTTGTAAGTTCAAAATTATTTTTGCTTTTGTTAAATTAATATCGTAAATTTATTATTGAAAATATTTGTGGTTATACAAAAAAGCTACACAATAGTCTAATTTTTATAGTGTAGCTTTTTAGATTGCATTTTGGGTAAAAATTTAGCAATTTAATTATTTATTTGCTAAATTTTTATTTTTGTGCTAGAATATTATTATGATTAAAGAGGAAATAAACAAAGGTCATGAGTTAATTCTAAAGTACACTGTGCTTTTATATATTGAATCAGGTGAGGCAGTAAGTAGTGCAAAACTTATTAAAAGATTTAATGAAATAACTTTTTCACCTGCTAAAATTCGGTATTTAATGAATGATTTAGAAAACAAGGAATTTTTGATAAAACCGCATTTATCTAGTGGTCGCATCCCGACATCAAAAGGACTGAGCTATTATGCAAACTTTTTATCAGAAACATATGAAGAAAAGTTGTTAAGAAAACTTGAAAAGATTTTAGACAAAAAAAGAAATGAAATAGACACAACTATTGAGCAAGCAGCAAAAATTATTTCAGAAATTACTAATTTAACATTAGTTACAACTGATTTATCACAAAAGCATCTGCTCAAAAGCATCGAAATGGTTCCATTAGATCAACATCGAGCCACGATTGTAATGGTAATTTCAAATGGAGAAGTTTTTTCAAAAATAATTACTTTTGATAAAGATGTTAGCATTAATGACTTACGAATTGCGATAAAGATATTTAAAGATCGCCTTATTGATATCCCATTAGATAAGTTAGCAGACCATGTTTTATCACTTGCTGAACCGCTTGCATCACAAATTAAGAATTATCAAAAGGTAATCGATTCATTTATTACTCAGGTTTTTACAGAAAAAATTAATCACATTACTCAAAATAAAGTTTTTGGTAAATCGAATATTATCTTAAGAGATGATATAAATAGAGAGACATTAAATAAGATGTTAGAATTAATCGAAAACTATTCTGTTTGAGATCGCATCGAAGAAAGTGTTGAAAATGATCAAAAACTTAAAATATCAATTAACGATGAACGAACATATATGTCTAAGCGAATCGAAAACAATAGCAATGTCACTGAGGTTTCAGTAATTGGTGCTCAAGCATCTGATTACGATGCAATGCGAACAGCATTAAATGTTTTAGAAATTTTACTAAAGAAAAGAGGTTAATATGTTTAATAAAAAATATAAACATGGAGATAAAATAACAGGTGATTTTCGTCTTTATTTAGATGGTCACCATCAAAAAGAATATGATAAAAATACTACAATTACCTTAGGAAATAATGAATATTTACCAGATTTAGATAAATATATCATTGGTCGTAAATATAAGAAAGTTTTAGAGGTTGAATTTACTTATTCTAAAAAGTTCGATGATCCAAAATTTGCAGGAAAAACAGTTAGGTTAGTAATAACACATGTAAATTCAAACCATATTGTTTCAGATGATAGCATAGTTGAAGAAGGTGGGGTCAAAGAAGAACTTGCAAAACTAAGAGCAGAAGTTTTCCTTTTAAGACAACAAATTGCTCAAAAAGATTTAGATATACTTAAATTACAAACAGAGTTTAAAGAAAAAGCATCGCAGTTATCAAAAAAGGCAGATCAGATGTTACAACAAGAAATCCAAAATCAAAAGCAAAAACTCGAAAACGAACGAAATGATATTAAAAATTATGCTTTGCAATCTTTCTTTGAAGATTTTGTTATACCTTATAACAACCTTGTAATGGCAGTTAACTTTGGAAGTAGTTCAACATCTGAGGAAACTCGTAATTACACAATTGGATTTAATATTGTTTTAAAACAATTTGAAGATGTTTTTTCAAGTAATGGTGTTGAAATAATTAATCCACAACTTGAAACTGAATTTGATCCAAGTTCACAAGCAGTAGTTGATTTTATCGACTCCGATATTGATAATATAGTAAAAAAAGTTACAGCATATGGTTTAAAATTAAACTCACGTTTAATTAAACCTGCATCAGTTATACTGACAAAAAAAATTAGCAATTAAATTCTTTGTTTGCTAAATTATGTTATAATTAATCTATATAACAAACAAAAACAAAAAACTATTAAGGAGAAAATCATGGCAAAAGAAATTATTTTAGGAATAGATTTAGGAACTACAAATTCAGTAGTTACAATTATGGATGGAAAAAAATCAGTAGTTTTAGAAAACCCTAACGGTAAAAGAACTACTCCATCTGTAGTATCGTTTAAAAACGGAGAGCAAATTGTAGGGGATAATGCTAAACGTCAAGTTGAAACTAACCCAAATACAGTTATCTCTATTAAAAGACTTATGGGAACTGATAAAACAGTTCATGTAAATGGAAGAGACTATAAACCAGAAGAAATTTCAGCAATGATTCTTTCATATATGAAAGAATATGCTGAAGCAAAATTAGGAACAAAAGTTAAAAAAGCAGTTATTACTGTTCCTGCATACTTTGACAATGCACAACGTGAAGCAACTAAAATTGCTGGTAAAATAGCAGGATTAGATGTATTAAGAATTATTAATGAACCTACAGCGGCTGCATTAGCATTCGGTCTTGATAAAGATCATAAAGGAATGAAAGTATTAGTATATGATCTTGGTGGAGGAACATTTGATGTTTCAGTTCTTGAAGTAGAAGATGGAACATTTGATGTATTATCTACCTCAGGTGATAACCACCTAGGTGGAGATGATTGAGATCATGAAATTGTAAACTGATTAACTAAGAAAATTAAAGATGTTTATAAATTTGAAGTTGGAACTGATAAAACTCGTTTAAATCGTCTTAAGGAGGCTGCTGAAAAAGCAAAAATTGATCTTTCTGAGCAAGGACAAGTTACTATTGCAATTCCTTTCTTTGGAATGACAGAAAATGGACCTGTTAATGTTGAATTAAACCTAAAGCGTAGCGAATTCGAAGAAATGACATCACATTTATTAGATCGCACTAGAAAACCAATTGAAGATGCTTTAAAAGAAGCTGGAATTACTGCTAAGGATTTGCATGAAGTATTATTAGTTGGTGGATCAACTCGTATGCCTGCAGTGCAAGATATGGTAAAACGTACCTTAAATAAAGAACCTAACCGCTCAATTAACCCTGATGAAGTCGTTTCAATTGGTGCCGCTATTCAAGGAGCTGTATTAGCAGGTGATATTGATGATATCTTATTATTAGATGTTACACCATTAACCTTAGGAATTGAAACTATGGGAGGTATTGCAACTCCATTAATCAACAGAAATACCACAATTCCTGTAACTAAATCACAAGTTTTCTCAACAGCAGCTGATAATCAAACCGAAGTAACAATCCGTGTTGTGCAAGGTGAAAGACAAATGGCATCAGATAATAAGACTTTAGGTCAATTCAATCTTGGTGGAATTGAACCTGCACCTCGTGGAGTACCACAAATTGAAGTAAGTTTTACAATTGATGTTAATGGTATTACAACTGTTACTGCTAAAGATTTAAAAACAAATAAAGATGCAAAAATTACAATCACAAATTCAACAAAACTTTCTGAAGAAGAAATTCAAAGAATGGTTAAAGAAGCAGAAGCAAACAAAGAAGCAGATGCAAAGCGCAAAGAAGAAGTTGAAACCATTGTTCGTGCTGAATCATTAATCGACCAAATTAAAAAGGCAACTGCCGAACAAGGTGATAAAATGGATGAAAAAGCAAAAGCAGAGAGTGAAAAACTTATTAACGAATTACAAGAATTAATTGATAAAAAAGATATTCCTGCATTAAAAACAAAATTAGAATCAGTAGAAAATGTAATGCGTGATTTTGCAAACTATGCAGCACAACAAAATGCTACAAAATCTGAAACAAAAAATTCCGACGAAGACACAGCAACAGTTGTAGAAGACTAAAAATAACCCTATTATGGGTTTTTTTTACTTTTAAGTCTAGATAATAGACTTAAAAGTAATTTTATATTACTATATAGTAATTTTTATATAGAAAAACAAATTTTATTATATAATATAACTTATGTAGAAAGGTAAGTATGAGTAAAATTACCAATTATAATGGTTTTGAACATTCTTTTAATGAGCAAAAAGCTTATGAATATATAGATGTTCTAAAAACTTTTTTAAATGATATGTTACAAAAAGCAAATGCAAAAGGATTTGTTGTCGGAATTAGCGGAGGAATTGACTCATCGTTAACATATGCTTTAGCGAAATCTGTAACAGATAATACGATTGGGGTTGTAATACCGGTGCAATCAATGCTACAAGCCGATTTAGCAGATATACAAGCACTTGAACAAAGGTTTAACACAAAGTTTAAAACTATTAAATTAGGTGCTGCATTTAAGGCAATAAGCAAGGAATTAAACCTAGCAAACCCTCTTTCAATCGCTAATATTAAGCCACGTTTAAGAATGACAACTTTATATGCAATAGCACAAGAAAATAATTATTTAGTTTTAGGAACTGATAATGCTGATGAAGTATATATAGGTTACTTTACTAAATACGGTGATGGTGGAGCAGATTTATTACCTATTTGTCAACTAACAAAGGGTGAAGTTGCATATCTAGCTCAACTTTTAGGTGTACCAGATAGTATTATAAATAAAAAGCCATCAGCCGGTTTATGAGATGGACAAACAGATGAAGGTGAACTTGGTTTTTCATATCGTCAATTAGATTTTTATATAAATCACCTTGATAAACCACAAATTATTAAACAACACTTAACAAAAGATATAATCAACAAAATAGAATATAGACATAAAAATACAGAACATAAAAGACAACCTGTTTTTAAACCAAAACCAGTAGAATAGGAGACATTATGGCAGGACATTCACACTCAGCTAATATTGCACACCGTAAGGGTGCCCAAGATGCAGCAAGAGGAAAAATTTTTCAAAAACTTTCAAAAGAAATTTTTGTTGCTGCTCAATTAGGACCAGATCCAGATAAAAATCCTACTTTAAAACTTGCTATTTCAAAAGCAAAAGCAAAAAATATGCCAAAAGACAATATCGAAAGAGCAATCGCTAAGGCAGCAGGGAACAAAGATGGTTCATCATATACAGAATTAATTTTTAATGCTACTATTAGTGGTGGTGCTACCTTTATTGTTGTAACTTTATCTGATAATATAAATCGTGTTAAATCGAATATCCAAGCATATTTTAATAAGCAAAATGCAACCTTAGGAAAAACTGGACAGATACCTTTTTCATTTGATAAAAAAGGTATTATCGAATTTAGCAAACAAAATATTTCAGAAGATGATTTAATGCTTATCGCATTAGAAAATGGTGCTGATGATGTACAAAGTAATAATGAAACATTTGTCATCTTAACCCAGCCTGAAAACTTTAGTGAGCTTAAATCCGTTCTTGAAACAGAGTTTAAAATTGATAATTTTGTCCAATGTGAAGTTACATATATTCCAAATATGTATGTAAGTTATGATGCGGAAAAACAAGCAAAATTATTAGATTTTGCTGAAAAATTAAAAGATGACGATGATGTACAAGATGTATTTCATAATGTAGAAATTAAATAATGCAGTGATTAAATAATCTTTATTTAGGTATTAACAACGGGATAAATAACCCTTATTTATCGAAATTTTTATTAAGTCTAATCTTTTTAATCGTTCTTTTGATGGTTCCTATTATCTTATCATTTGTGCTACCGATATTTAAAAAACAAATTCAAAAAACTAAAGTATACTTATATGCTTTTTCAACTGGTTTTTTTATAATACTTGCTTCCTTTGGTTTCTTGCGTGAATCATTAGAAGTTGCTTCGCATCATTCTGAAATATTTGGCGAAGGTACATCAGTATATTATTTATCTAATATTGGTATGGTAGGTGGAGGAATTTTAGTCGGATTAACATTTGCTTTTGTTTTAAAATTTGTTATTTCTTCAAAATTAAACAAACAACTGATGAAGTCAAAAAAACTTAGTGTTTTTGTCCACGAACATAAACATAGCAACAGCGAACATGACCACACCCACAGTCATGAAGAATTTTTAAGCAACCGAGAAGATAAATTACAACTTGTAGAAAATACTCTACTAGCAAAAACTGAAGGAAAGTTAAAGCTTATCGCTCTGTTATTATTACTCACACATCGCATCCCAGAAGGATTATTAATTGGTTATAACCTTTCACAAGTAGCAGCCGATGTATCAAAAGCAAGCGATATTACTGTAGCATACTTCATTTCCTTAATCTTACATCTTATACCCGAAGAAACCATTTTCTACCTTAGATTACGGGATGCAGGATTTTCCCCTTGAAAAGCATTATTTACATCGTTTGCTGGGTTAGGTTTATTTTTACCCTTTATCCTAATTGGTATTTATGGTGGTGATTTTGTAAGTGATCCTCTTAAAAGTCTAATTTATTCGGGTATAGGTGGTATCTTTATTTTTACATCATTAGTTGAATTCTTTCCTGAATTCTATCATGAAATATTTAATAAGAAGAAATGATTTATTACATTATTAATGTTATTTTTAGGAGTTGTTTTTTCAGTTATTATTCTTTCAATCCATTCACACGGACATTAAAAATACGGAAATTTTCCGTTTTTTTTAATGTCTATAAATATTTTTTATCAAATATCCCTATATATGGTAGATTTCTTAGTTTTTCTTTATAATCTAAACCAAAACCAACCAAGAATTCATCCGGAACTTTTATTGCTGAAAAATCTGCTTGCAAATCATTCTTTCGATGAAATGGTTTATCTAACAAAGTCAAAATTCTTAGTGATTTTGGTTTACGTGATAATAAAAGGTTTTGAATTTTTTCTAAAGTAATTCCACTGTCAATAATATCTTCAACAATTAAAACATCTTTATCAAAAATATCTTCTGCTAAGTCCATAATTATTTTTACACTACCTTTGGATTGGCTGCCTCCTGCATAACTACTTGCTGTAATAAAATCAAGCGAATGGTCAACTTCAACATCTTTAATCAATTGTGCTAAAAACGGTATAGAACCCTTTAATAAGCCAACAATAACTAAGTTATCACTTGTTTGGTAAGTTTGATTAATTCATTCTGCACACTTTTTAATTTCTGCATCCAAAAATTCTTGTGTATATAATATTTCTTTAATGTGTGGGTGTTTGTTCATTTTGTTCTCCTTGTGTTGTATTAAAAAAAGCCGTAGTAAAATACAGCTTAATTTTATAAATGTTCTACATTTATGATTTTTATTGAATATTTATTTGGAGCTTCAATTTCAATAATATCTCCTGGTTTTCTACCAATCATAGCAACTGCTAAAGGACTTGACATTGATACCTTATCTTCAAACGGGTTGGTATCGTGTGATCCGGTAATAGTAACTGATTTTTCCACATTCTTTTCCAGCACCAAAAAGGTTACCAACGAGTTTATTCCAACTGTGTTATCAGATTTATCATGTTTTGATTCGATAATTTGTGCATTATCAAGAATATTTTCAAGTTCGCTTATACGTCCTTCAACAATTCCTTGACGTTCTCTTGCTGCATCATATTCAGCATTTTCAGATAAATCACCTTGAGCACGTGCTTCTTTAAGTGCTTCCTGCACTGCCTTACGTTCAATGTTGACTAAATTTTCATATTCAGTTTTATACTCGTCATATTTTTCTTGTGAAAGGTAAATAATGTTTTTATTGTCCATTTGATACTCCTAAATTATCTGTTATTATATCGCTTTTTACAATAAACAAGAATCGATTTGTAATATATGATACTTCATGTTTAATATTTTTATTTTTAAGTTTTTTATCTAACTCTAAAATTTCTGAATTTTTATATTTCTTTAGGTTTATTGCAAGCATACCTTTTGCATTGAGATTTGGATAATGATTTTCATACAAAGTATTAAGGTTCTTATCACTGTTAAAAATTGCCACAAAATCAATATTTTCATTATTATAAGGTAATACTGGTTGCATAAATTGATCTGGAAGTTTTCTACGAACTTCATTATATTTTATAAAATCAAATTCATCTAAGTCGTAATAACCTGCTAATTTGACTTTTTCAACCAAGCAAGCAAATGGGAATAAATCATTCTTAGATATAACTAACAAAGAAGTATATTTATTTATATAAAATGTATTAATTAACCCTTCGATATCTAAATCATCGGCTTTAGATTTAAATTCATCCTTGAGAATGTAAGGGAGTGTACCAATATCATTCCGTAAGGTTTGTATCTGAATTTGTGCTTGTTTTTGTGATTTTTGTACATATTTTTTTCTGATATATCTTGCATAAATTTGTAATCCGATATATATACCTATACCAACCACAAAAATCACAACAGCAGATACTCATAAACCAGTTATTGTTGCTTGCGATAATTCCATTTAATATCCTTTCTTTGTTTATAATAATCTAAATACTCTTGCAAAATTAAAACTGCTGCTATTTTATCTTTATATAATTTTCTTTTTGCTCTTGTATATCCTGCTGAAATTAAAGCTTCGTGAGCTTTCTTAGTTGTATATTGCTCGTTTACAAATAAATAAGGAATATTAAAATTTTCTTCTAGTAATTTTGCAAATTGTTCTACCATTAAGGTTCTTTCGCTTTTTTGACCACTAATTTTAAGTGGGTAACCTAAAATCACACCATCAATTTGGTATTGATTTATATACATTTTTATTTTATTTATAACTGCTTGAAAATCATTTTCATCCATTTTAAAATTTTCTAAACCACTTGCAATAATCTCACTTTCATCAGTTATTGCAAACCCACAGGATTTTGTACCTAAATCTAAACTGAGTTTTCTCATTTAATACTATATAGCAGTTGTAAAATGTTTTTGTTATCAGAAATTTTTCCCATAGCTAAGATGTTATTTCCTCCACCTCTACCGTTTAATTGCTGCATAATTTGCTGTGCAATAAGGTTTGAATTATATTTTTTTGATGCAACAACTAACATTGGATCTATATCAGAAGAAGTTAAAACAACTAAAGCATCTGGATATTTTTCTCGCAATGTTGAGGCAACTATTTTTATTTGTGATTTATCAACTGATGTATTCAAATAAACTTTATGATTGTTAATTTCAACAAACTCCGCTGCATCATAGTCAAAAACAAATGATTCAGTCTGTTTTTTACTTTCTTTTATATAATCATTACGAACTTGCTGTATCTGATTATTTAAATATTCAATTGCTTGTTGTAAATTATTTGGTATCTCAATATCTTTTTTATAATTTGGATTGATTTTTTCAACTTTTTCAATACTTTTATTTAATTCTATAATTAGCATATCCTTTTGTTCATTTAAATATTCATTTACTGTTTCAAATGATGAAATAGCGCGAATCCGGTATACACCAGCCGCTTTCTTTTCAACATTAGTAATTTTAAAATCTTCTAAATTAGCAGTATGTGATAAGTGAGTTCCACCACATAAATCGGCTGTAATGCCTTCAAATTTGACTATACGGACTGCTTTAGGGTCCATATATTCAGCTTCTTCTAAAGTCATTATTGCACCGATTTCTTTGGCTTGTTCAGTTGACATAATTAAATAATCACGTTTTGCATCTTGTTTAATATATAAATGAATTAAGTCTTCGATTTCTTTAATTTGAGCTTCTGTAGGTTTTTTATCTGCTGGTAAATCAAATGTTAAGCGCTCTTCATTGTTATCGCTACCAAGTTGTTTAATTTGTGGTCCTAAAACTTTTCTTAGAGCACAAAATAACAAGTGAGTTCCGGAGTGGTTTCTCTCTAAACCACGACGAATTTTTTCATCAACATAGCATTCTATTTCATCGAAACGATTAATTTTACCTTCAACCTTATGAATATGGTTTCCGAACTTATCTTTAAAGACATCTATGATAATTATTTTATTATCATTTTGCAGCATATATCCTCGATCGTGTTTTTGCCCACCACCTGTAGCATAAAATGGAGTTTGCTTTAAAATAACATAACTTATTTTATCAGATGTATCAATTTCTTTTTCTGTATCTAGCAGATGTAAAATAGTGGTTTTAGATTTTGTATCAGTATATCCTATAAATTCATCTTCTTTATTTTTAATTAAGGTTAATGAGTTAATAACTTTATCCATTCCTGAAAGTTTTTTACCACGGCTTATTTGACTATGTTTTTCTTTTGCTTGATGATATGAATCCATTTCAATACTTATTCCATCTTGTGCAAGTATTTCAGTTGTTAATTCGATTGGAAATCCATATGTTTCAAATAACTTAAATGCTATTTCACCTGAAAAAATTTTTTGATTTGACTTTATCTCAGATTTTAATAATAATCTTCCGTTCTCAACTGTTTTTAAGAAATTTTCTTCTTCTTCATAGATAATTTGTGCTACTTTTTTGGCATCATATTCATATGGTAAAGTGCTTTTTATAACATCAACTAATTTATATAAAAAAGGTTTATAAATACCTAATTGCATTGCTATATATGCGCTACGACGCACTAAACGACGTAAAATATAACCACGACCTACATTTGATATCTTAGCACCATCGGCAACAGCATTAACAACTGCACGCATATGATCAGCAATTATTTTAAAATAACTATTTATTTTATTTTGCTCAGGTTCTTTGGTAAAATAGTTATTTATATCATATCTAAAACTAGTATATTTTTCTATTTCATAAATTATTGGTAAAAACAAGTCAGTATCATAGTTTGTAGGGGCATCTTGTAAAATTGAAACAATTCTTTCAAAACCTGCACCTGTATCAATATTTTTTTGCTTAAGTTCTATATAGTTTCCTTCACCATCTGAATTATAAGTAGAAAACACAATATTTCATATTTCAATGTAGCGGTCATTTTCAATATCTTGTTTTAAAAGTTCGATGCCACGACTATCATATTTTTGTCCACGATCATAAAATATTTCAGTATTAGGTCCACAAGGTCCAGATCCTACTTCTCAGAAATTTGTATCTTTTGTCCCTGCTATCAAGTGTTTTTCCGAAATTCCATAACTTAATCACAGATTCTTGGTTTCTAAATCTTCATAATAATATGTAAAATATAACTTTTCTTTTGGTAGTTTTAAATCATTTAATAAAAACTCTATCGCAAATTCAATAGCTTCTTTTTTAAAATAATCCCCTATCGAAAAATTTCCAAGCATTTCAAAAAAAGTATGGTGTCGAGCTGTTACCCCGACATTTTCTATGTCATTAGTTCGAATCGATTTTTGTGAGTTAGTTAAACGTCGAGATTGTGGAATTTTTTTTCCTGAAAAATATTCTTTTAAGGTTGCTACACCCGAATTAATTCAAAGTAATGATGGATCATTTTGTGGAATCAAACTTTTTGATTCAACAATATAGTGATTTTTAGATACAAAAAAATCTAACCATCTTTGTCTTATTTCTTTTGATTTCATTATGCTCCTTATAAATAATCTAACCTTTTATCTTTATAAAATATTTCATCAATTGTTGCTCCACCAATGCACTTGTCTCCATCATAAATTACAACATGTTGTCCCGGAGTAACTGCAGAAGATGTTTGAGAATAATGTACTTTTATATGTGTATCACTTAATATTTCAAGTTTTATTGGTATATCTTCTTGACGATATCGAAATTTAGCAGTCAAATTATTTTTATCAAACTCTGTATGATTAAAGGTGTAGTTCGAAGCAATCAAAGCATCCGAAAGCAGTCACTGCATTTGAGTGCTTGGTGCTACATAAATAATGTTTTTTGTTACATCTCTTCCGCAAACATAATAAGGTTGCTCCATCCCACCTAAATTAAGTCCTTTGCGTTGTCCGATTGTATAATAAAAACTTCCTATATGTCTTCCTATTATTTTATTAGTTGTAATATCAACAATATCCCCATCACAAGCAGGAATATAATTTTGTAAAAACTCACCAAAATTACGTTCACCGATAAAGCATATTCCTGTTGAATCTTTTTTATCTGCAGTTGCTAAATTAAGTTTATGAGCAAGCTCACGAATCTGTGGTTTGGTTAGATTTGCAAGCGGCATTATAACTTTACTAAGTTGCTCGCTGGTTAATTGTGCTAAAAAATATGTTTGATCTTTATTGGTATCTTTTGCACGATATAAATGTCCTTCTTCAACCTTTGCATAATGTCCCATTGCAATATAATCTGCTTTCAGCTCATTAAAAGCATATTTGGCAAACTTGTCAAATTTAATATATTTATTACATAAAATATCAGGATTCGGTGTACGCCCTTTTTGATATTCTGATATAAAGTTTTCAAAAACATTTTGTCAATACTCTTGCACAAAATCAACTCTATATAGTGGTATTTGTAATTTTGATGCAACTTTTTGAGCATCTAAATAATCTTTTTCCTGTGGACAAATATCACTATTCACATTTTTGTTTCCTAGATAATCGTTATTTACTACACTATCTCAATTGCGCATAAATAAACCTACCACTTCATAACCTTGTTGTTTTAATAAATATGCACAAACTGACGAATCAACACCACCACTCATTCCTAAAACAACTCTTGCCATAAACTCCTTTCATCAAATTATAAAACATTTATAAATATGTAAAAATACTAGACAATTTAGCCTAGTATGCTAATATGCTTTAGCAAAAATTACATAGCGATTGGTAATATTATTACAATCTTCAAAAATGCAGTGATTTCTATTCCCTGGTTTTTTAAACAACTTAATCGGTATACATCTAGTGGTAGCGCCTGTTTCTTGTTTAATCCGTCTTTCTGCTTCATCTAAGCAACAAAAAGGAGCATAAACAAATTTTCCTGCTTCAATTTGTTGTTTTAATTCTTGATACGAATCTACATAAACGACATTTTCTTTCAAGCGATTTAATGCAGTTTGATATAAATTATTATGGATATCTGCTAAAGTTTGTTTCACTGTTGCTTTTATATCAGTTATTTTAACTTGAAATTTTTGTAAAGTATCACGACGAACAAAAGTCACTTCATCGTTTTCTAAATCACGTGGTCCTATTTCAATTCTTAATGGAACACCTTGGATTTCGCTATTAGATGCTTTAAATCCAGGATTTCGATCAGAATTATCTAAATTTACACGAAATTTTTTAGATAACTCATTAAATATGAATTTACCTATAACAGATACTTTTTCAGATTTTTTATTAAATAACTCCAAGATATCAACTTGAATTGGTGCAACAAATGGAGGAATAATAATTCCGCGATTATCTCCGTGTGTCATAATAAGGGCACCTAACAAACGAGTAGAAACACCTCAGGATGTTTGATAAACATAATCAAGTGTATTTTCTTTATTTTTGAATGTTATTTCATATGGTTTTGAAAAATTTTGTGCTAGATAATGGCTTGTTCCCGCTTGCAAAGCCTTTCCATCTTTCATCATCGCTTCTAGCGTATATGTCGAGCAAGCTCCTGCAAATTTTTCACTTGGTGTTTTCTTACCTACTATTGTAGGGATTGCAAGAAAATTTTTCAAAAATTTTGCATATGTATTTATCATTTCACGAGTAAATTTTCGGGCTTCTAAGGGATCAGAGTGACAGGTATGTCCTTCTTGTCATAAAAACTCACGTGAACGTAAAAATGGGTTAGTGGTTTTTTCCCAACGCACAACATTGGCTCATTGATTATAAATTATTGGTAAATCATTATAGGAATTTATGCTCTTTTTGAATAAATCTGCAAATAAAACTTCAGATGTTGGACGAATAACAAGTGGTTCATCTAATTCACGATCCCCAACACATGTCACAGTTGCTAATTCAGGATTAAATCCCTCAACATGGTCCTTTTCTCTATCAAACAATGATTTAGGTATTAATAATGGTAAATAAACATTTTTAATTCCTTTAAATCTAAAAATTTTATTTAACTCTTTTTGAATAATTTCCCAAATACCATATGAATTTGGTTTGAAAATAATAGAACCTTTTGAAGGTCCGTATGCGATTAAATTCCCGTTTTTAACTACATCTGTATATCACTTAGCGAAATTTTCTTCTAATGGTGTAATTTTTTCTAATTCACGATTCATATTTTGCTATTATACCACTTTCTCTATGTTTAAATTGTGTGTTTAGTCATAAAAAAACACCCCTAAAGGTGATATGGCTGCCCCAGTTAGATTCGAACTAACGCATGTCGGAACCAAAACCCGATGCCTTACCGCTTGGCTATGGGGCAACATGGTGGGGGGAGAGGGATTCGAACCCCCGAATCGTAAGAAAGTGGGTTACAGCCACCCGCATTTGGCCGCTTTGCTATCCCCCCGAGTTGCTAAGATATTATAACAGTTAATAATTTTTTTCATAATTTATTTTCACTTTTTTATTATCAGATTCAAATTATCAAGTGCAAAACAAATGTTTTGCTTAAATTTATTAAATTATATATTTATCAAAATATAATGCAAAAACATTATTTTAGTTTTTTTATATTAAAAAAGAAAATTTAAGATAAAATTAATAAGAGCCGACATCGAGCAATATGCTTAATTGTCACAGCCTTCTTTTGAAGGTTTTTTTAAATTTAGCAACAAAGGGGTAAAAATGTTAGAGATTCAAAATTTAAGTATGGTTTTTAGTGATAAAAAACTTTTTGAAAATGTTAATTTAAAATTTACTGAAGGAAATACATATGGGGTAATTGGAGCAAATGGTGCTGGTAAATCAACATTTTTAAAAATTATTTCTGGTGAACTAGAAGCTTCTGCAGGACAAATTATAAAAGAAAAAAATAAACGCATTTCTGTTTTATCTCAAGACCACAATGCATATAATAATTATAATGTAACCGATGTTGTAATAATGGGAAATACTGATTTATATGCAGTTTTAGAAGAAAAAAATGCCATTTATGCAAATCCCGATGCAACAATGGATGATTACACAAGAGCCGGTGAACTAGAAGATAAATATGGTGAATTAGGGGGTTGAACAGCCGAAAATGATGCACAAGAATTGTTATCAAATCTTTTAATTCCAAAAGAAAAATGACATGTACCGATGTCACAATTAACAGCTAATCAAAAAATTAAAGTGTTATTGGCAAAAGCATTGTTTGGAAATCCGGATATTTTGATAATGGATGAACCAACTAACCACCTTGATTTACGTTCGATTAAGTGATTAGAAAACTTTTTGACTGATTATCAAAATGTTGTTATCGTTGTTAGTCATGATAGTGATTTTCTTGATGCAATTTGCACTCATATTGTTGATATAGACTATAATGAAGCGAAGATTTATACAGGTAATTATTCGTTTTGGAAACAATCATCACAATTAGCTCGTGAAATGATGAAACAAAGTAATATTAAAAAAGAAGCGCAAATTGAAAAACTTAAAGAATTTATTGCTCGTTTTAGTGCAAATGCTTCAAAATCAAGACAAGCAACAAGTAGGAAGAAAGCGTTGGAAAAAATTTCTTTAGATGAAATCAAACCATCTAATCGGAAATACCCTTATGTTCGTTGAGAAATGAATCGAGATCACGGAAAACAAATCCTACATGTTGAAAATCTCACTTATAAAAATGAAAATGGTGATGTTTTGTTTGAAAACGTATCATTCTCTTTGCGTCCTGGAGAAAAAATGGTTATTGTCGGCGATGATGATATTGCTAAAACCAGACTTTTAGAATGTATTATTGGTGAAAGAAAGCCATCGAGCGGAACAATAGAATGAGGCCAAACTATCACACCAAGTTATTTCCCTAACGATAACAGTAAATATTTTGATACCAACGAAACTATTTTAGAATGAATTTCAAAATGACCTTTATTAAATAAAGAAAAAGAAAATAAAGAAAATGACGATGCTCGTATGCGTGGTTTTTTAGGTCGCATGTTATTTAGTAATGATTCAGTATTTAAAAAGGTTTCTGTTACAAGTGGAGGAGAAAAAGCACGTTTAATGTTTTCAAGAATGATGCTTTTAGAATCAAACTTTATTGTTTTAGATCAACCACTTGATCACCTTGATGCCGAAAGCATCGATTCAGTAATAGACGGCGTTAAGAGTTTTAAAGGGGGTGCAATATTCACTACATATAATCGTGCTTTTGTAAATCAATGTGCTGATGTTATTTTAGAACTTCAATCACCAACAGAAAGTTTTTTATTCCGTGGTAACCTTGAAGAATACGAAGAAATTATGATGGATAATTAAAGTTTATGAAAATAATAGAAAAAGTGCTCAATAACATACAAAACGGTAGCGATATTTCGCAAAATATAAATTTTGTAAAAGAATATATTTTATCTGCAAAAGATAAAAGCAAAAATGATATCACAAAAGCTTTTCGCTTTGCTAATGATGATGAATGATATACAACCAAAGAAGATATACAATTTTTTATTAATAATGCTAAAATACCCAAAAATAAGGTTATTTGATGTCCATTTGACTTACCTAATTCAAACTTTGTAACCGTTTTCAAGAAAAATGGGTACAAAGTTATTTCATCACACATTTTGCTTGGTGAAGATTTTTATAAATATGAACCTAAAAAACATTGAGATATCATAGTAAGTAATCCCCCATTTCGAAACAAGCATAATTTATTAAAAAGACTTCTTGAATTTAACAAACCTTGAGCATTAATCTTTGGAATTCAAGCATTAAATAGTGAAAAATTTTGTGATTTTTTACAAAAATTCAAAAGGGTGCAATATGTACATTTAAAACGTAGAATGTGTTTTACAAAGGATTATTTGAATTATGATCTTATGAATTTGCAAAGGCCTTCATTTGCTAGTATGTGAATTGCTAACGACCTATTCGATAAAGATATCCAGGTATGGAAAGGTGTAGATTACAAAAAAGATGGAAAAGAATATACATAAAGATATAATACAAATTTGTATTTCTGATAAATATTTTGATTCTTTATTTATTCAACTAAAAAATATAGATAATAAAAAAACACAAAAAGATTTAAAAAAAATCATTTTAGATGAACTTGTATATAATAAATTTATTAACAAGGTTTTCTTAAATAATATCAACTGAATTTTTGAAAAGAAACAATATCAAGGTTTGTTTATTACAAATACCAACACACTTGTTTATTTTAGTCAAAAACTAAACAAAAAATTTAAATTAAAAAGCAGAAACACTTTTATTAAACAAAATTCTCTACCTATTATTAAATTATACGAAAACAATCCACAAATAAAGAATATTTACCTTTGTTTAAATCCTTTAGATTGGTATTTCTTAAAGTTAAAAAATCAAAAACTTGATATTCCAAATTCTGTAATTCTCGATCTTGAACAACTAATATATATAGATTTTAAAATTAGTGATTCATTTTTAGATTTTATAGATCAGAATATAAAAAACAAAATAGAAAACTTATCTAAAAATCTCTCGCTAATTCAGTTTATAAAACAGAAACAATTATCTAGTTTAAAAAATAAACTTAATAAGCCGTTAATTATTGAGTATCAAATGATGAAAAATCACATTTTTGTTGATGTTTACGGCAAATTTGATGGTGCTAATAGACAAGATACATTATTGTCATGTAAAATTATCTCAAAATTATCACACCAATTTGAACAGAAAACTTTAAATCTTTGATTGCTAAATGATGATTCTGTTTCTATGAACATAAAAAAGTATGTGACTTCATTAGGTTTTTCTTTCCAGTATAACACAACCGTAAATGAGCAAACTAACAAATATAATTACGATATAGATAAAACAAAACAATTTTTATTAAGAAATCAAAAATTCCTTAGAGCTAATATCTATAAAAAATACAATAATTACATTAATATAGGTGAATGTTTTGCTTGTGATTATAATATTAATGAAAATCTTATAACAGCACATATTTATCGTCATACAGATATTCAAGCAGAGTATCAAAAAAATAACATAAGTATCGATGATGCATTTAATTTAACCACATCGGGTGATAATGGATTTCTTTTGTGTCCAAATCATGATAGAGAATATGAAAAAGGTGTTATTTTCTTCGATCCGTCTAGTTTTGCTTTTAAGGTAAATAAACACTTTTTTCTAAAGCATGAAACAGAAAAAATAAATTATGTAGATTCGAAACTAATTAATAAATTTAATAATTTACCAAAAAACGCTTTATCATCTATCTTTAATACAAATTTTATAAATAACATTAACAAACATATGGCGAGATTAAAAATTATCAATGAATAGATTTTTTGTTAATTGTAAAGAAGATAATTATTTCATTTTGGATGCAGATGTTTTAAAACATCTTAGTGTGATAAGAATACAAGATAGAAACTTCATCTGTGTTTATCAAGAAAAATTTTATGAGTGTGTTTTAGAACATAATAAAGCGAAAATAATAAGAGAAATAAATCTTTTTAATGAGCACAAATATAAAGTTATCTTAGCTTTATCTGTTATTAAATACGAAAGATTTGAATGAGCATTACAAAAAGCTACCGAATTAGGTGTTGATATTATAATACCGATGCAAACAGAATTTACTAATAGGGAATTAATTAACCATTCTAAATTTCAAAAGAGAATTCCTAGATTTAAGAGCATAATTAAAAATGCTGCAGAACAATCATTCAGAAATAAAATTCCCGAATTATTACCGTTACAAACTTTTGACCAAGTGATTACATACCAAGTTGATAATAAAATTTTAGCGCATGAAAAGGTTGATTTTCAAATTAAAATAAACCAACCTATATCAGAAAATACTTTATTTTTTGTTGGTCCTGAAGGTGGTTTTAGTGATAAAGAAGTAACAAAAGCGATGGATAATAACATCAAAATAGTTTCACTGGGAAAAAGAATTTTAAGAGCAGAAACTGCTGCACTTTTTATGTTATCACAGCTTGAAATTGACTAATTCATATATATACAAGTCGAATTTAGCACAAAAATTTAAACTTCTTAAATTCGTGTTATATTAATTTTCTGGTATAATATATTAGCATTTTTAAAAAATATGTCAATTTCAATTAACGTAGGAGGATGTATGAGACAAACAACTATTGTAAATACACAACAAGCAAATAAAAAATGATATGTAATCGATGCTGAAGGACAAGTTTTAGGTCGTCTTGCTGCATTTGTTGCTTCTGTTTTAAGAGGAAAAAATAAACCTACATTTACACCAAATGCTGATATGGGTGATAATGTTGTTATTGTAAATGCCGCTAAAGTTATTTTGACTGCTAAAAAAGATGAACAAAAAATTTACTACTCACACTCAGGTTATCCTGGTGGTTTAAAAAGTATTACAGCAGCAAAGTTAAGAGTAAAAAGACCTACTGCATTAGTAGAAAAAGCAGTTAGTGGAATGATTCCTCATACAAAACTTGGTAATAAACAGCGTCGTAATTTATTTGTTTATGCAGGTCCAGAACATAATCAAAAAGCACAAAATCCAGAAAGATTAGAGGTTAAATAATGAACCAAAAATTAGAATACCGTGGTTTAGGAAGAAGAAAATCATCTGTTGCTCGTGTTAAATTAACACCAGGAAAAGGAAAATTTTTAATCAATAAACGTGATGCTCGTGAATATTTAACATCTGATATATACTTAAAAGATGCTAATCAACCTTTTGTATTAACTGAAACATTCGGAACATTTGATGTTAATGTTAATGTATGTGGTGGTGGATTAAGTGGTCAAGCCGGAGCAATAAGATTGGGTATTGCTCGTGCTTTATTAGAAGCAAGCGCTGATTACCGTGCTATCTTAAAAAAAGCAGGAATGCTTACTAGAGATGCTCGTGCTAAAGAGCGTAAAAAACCTGGATTACGTGCTGCACGTCGTGCAAGACAATTCTCTAAACGTTAATTTTCAAATAATGCTAGATTATTATATAAATATGATATAATAGTCTTGCTTATGCGAGCGTAGCTCAGCTGGTTAGAGCACACGACTGATAATCGTGAGGTCGATGGTTCAAGTCCATTCGTTCGCACCATATCAAATTTGACTAAACAAAAGAAGGTTTTACCTTCTTTTGTTTTTGTCTTTATTGTTTTCTTAAATATTTTCTCGATCTTTGTAAAATAAAAATGCTTGATATAAGTCTTTATAAATTACATTACCATTGCTTAACTCTTTAAAATGATAACCAAAAATTAAAAAATAGAATATCGGTAGTGCAGATTTTGAGTTTATTATAAAAGCCTTTACAGATAACATATTCATCAAAAACTTCTTATTATTATCAAAAAGATGATACAATGGTTTGTTTTCATCTGATTTAGACTCTGTTTCACCACTTAAATATAATTCGCTTTCATCATATTCAAAGTATGTTAGTCATTCATTGAAGTTATTTTTCATCTTTTTGTTTTTAATGTACATCTGTATTATAAAATAAAATAAAAGAATAATTATCAAAAGATATACAGCATCAAAAATATGAAAATAACTTAAGGTGCTAATCAAGTCGTTATCAAAGTTGATTATTTTATAAACAGATAAATTTATTAATAATTCATTTAAAAATAAGGAAAAAGTTATAAATAATAAGAAGATACCATATGAATATAGCTTATTTTTACTTTCTTTTATATATAACAATGCACCTTTTTTAAATAATATATTTGTTTTCTTTGCTTCAGAAATATGTATTAGTTTTTCTGTTTTATATAAAAGAAAATTAGTAAATGAATTATCTTGAACAAACAACTTAATCAATAAGACAAATGAAAATAAAGATATTATGAAAAATAAATTTATAGTCGTTAGTATAATAATGGATACAATCATTATTTAACCTTCCTGATTAAAAAAATTCACATAATCCATATATAAACCATAAAAATAATCACTATGTTCTTCTTTAAAAGATTTGTGCATATCAAAGATAAAAAATGCAAAAATATCATATGCATCGGCTTTAAATAACTTTTTAAATTCCTTAGTTGTCATTATCCTATCCTTAAAATCAAAAATATTTGTTGGTAAATGTATATAGTTATTTATCGGCAACCCACTATTAAAATAAATATTTACATCTAGCATATTTTTAGTATCTAAAATGTTTGTATTTTTTACTTTATAATCAAAATATTTAAGTACTTTTTTACCAAGAAAATAACCCTTAAAACAATATCTAAATGTGAATATATCCATAACCAAAAAGGCTATATATATAAATACAAAAAGTAATATCATTTCTGGGAATGTTTTAGAATTTAAATAATGATCTAATAAAATAAATAACAAAGTAAGTGGTGGTAAACTAACAAATCTAAAGATTATGATTATAAACCAATATAATATTTTTCGATTGTAGGTCAATAGATACTTACGAAACTTATATCAACCTTTAATAAAATTTATGTGGTATTCATTAGTTTTTTGAGTTATATCCCTTATATATGTATCTTTTGTTATAAAAAAGAAGTTTTGATATCTTTTTGTATAAATAACAACAAAAAATATATGTACTAGAATCACAAAACAAATATTTATGATAAGAAAAATAAAAATATATTCTATTGTCATATTATCCTAAATTATCAGTTTTTGTTTTATTAGGTAATTTTCTTATATAACAATAATTATATTTTTTGTTATATACTTTTTGCAACCCTCATAAATGAAGTAATCAATCTGGCTTATCTAACATTTGATTTAAAGTTAATACTTCATTGGTTTTAAGATTTTTGAAAACTAAATTTCTTCCACCTATACCACCTTGGTTATAAGGTTTATTTAGTGGTGTTTCCTTTACAACTACTCATTCTACGGTTTTAATATTATCTAAATTTGATGCGATGTTTTTTAATTTATTCTCTAATGATCTTAGATAGTCATTTACCTGAGCATTCATATTATCTATATTTTTTATTTCTAAACCAGATAAGACTCCATCTAGTATGTCAAGTTCAAATCAAGGAATATGAACAAACATTTTTTGCACAAATACACCTTTACTTACTTTGCTAAATTTAAAAAAAATTCTTTTATAATTTTTAGCAAGAGTATAAATATTTCATGTTCATCCTGAAATTACATTCTTAGCATATGAATAACCTTCTAAAACTCCATCCAGCAATGATGATTCAGGTAAATTAAAAAATCCTTTTAATTCTTTTCTGTTTTTTATATAAGCATCTCTTTGTGTTTCAAAACTATCTATTATAGCACTTAGTATAAAAGAAGTTGTAGCAGACAAACCACTCGCAATGAATCCTAAACCCAAACTAAATATCCCTAAAAAGAAACTAAAAGCAGAAGCGACAGCAGTACCTACTTGTAAACCGTACATAATTTTTAGTCTTTTGTTATATCAAAGTATATTATCATTTATATCTTTATATGTTTTTACAATTTTATCTTTCTCTTTTTCAAGTTCAAAAAACTGCTTTGTAAGTGTTTTTGAGTTTACCTCATTATTATCAATATTAATAACATAACCTTTATTTGTATCTAAAATAACTCTTTTTATTTTTGTTTCATCTCGTAAAGATTCTTTTGTTTGTTCTTTATTATTAGTGATATTAGATTTAAAATTATTCAATGATGTCTTTAATTCTTTTTTAAATTTTTTATATCCATCATTTGAAATAAAATTGTTGATTTTTTCTTGTTGTTCTGGTGTAACTACATTATTTTCTTTATATATTTTTACAAAATTACTTGCTAGTTCCTTAAAATCAGTTATGGAAATCTCATTGACTGCTTTTACTGTGCCTTTTTTCTTTGACATTAAATTTTCGACTATATTATCAAGTAACACATCTTTATTTTTAAACAAAGATTTAGACAAATATGAAACTTTTTCTAATTCATTATATTTTTCAGTATAAGTAAGGTTTTTAGTTAGCTTACTTTCTATTTGAACATTATTTTGATTTATTCCAGATAAACCACTTAGTCCTGCAATGGGTTCACCTAATTGAAAAATTACTTTTTTCATATAATTCCTTTTATGTTTTAATTTTATCAAAAATTTTGTATTTTATACAACCTATTTATAGACAAATATTAACTTAAATTATATGTTAAGCAATAAAAGTGTATAAGTGTTTCTTCATTTTTTAATTAAAATGCATAATAATGAAAATATTTTCGTGTTTTTTAGGTAATTTGTCTTGAATTGCCAACTTTCGACTTGTTTTTTTTTTTTTTTTTTGTAAAATAAGTCTATGAAAATAATAAGACTTATAAAATATTCAATTTCATCATTTATACCTGTTATAGCCATTACAACAAGTTGTTCTAAGGTAGAAAGCAAAAAAGAAGAACCTAAAAACCTGGATATTTCATATGATTATGATATTTTTACTGTTCCATATCAATATACAAACTTTATCAATAAGTTAGAAGCACTAGATGCAAATGATTATGATTTTGTGATAATAAAAACAAGTAAAATCGGTATCACAAAGAAGTTTACAAGACAAGAATTTATCAAGCTACAAGCAAAAATTAAGTCAAACACTTTAAAATTTAATCTAGATACTAAATCAGAAACATTGCTTACATTAGATGCAAACAATGATAAAGAACTTAAATCAATTGAAAAAGAATTACAAAAGTTTTTTAATAACTATTATGTGGATATTAATTGATTTGAGGACACATTAAAAAATATGATTCATGATGCAGGTGGCGGAATTAGTGGTAGAATTTCATATCAAAAAGCAGCTCAAAACAATAAACTCAATGAATATAACGAAGTTGTAAGCGAAATAAAAAACTTCTTCATTAAAAATGCCAATATCAAACTTGCCGATGATTTGCAAATAACAGAAATTAATCAAAATATCAAACCAAATTATTCGCTAGAAATTAAACTTAAAACAAGCGAGAAAAACTACGAATCAAATGTTATTAAAATTGACTTTTCAAAACCTAAAAAAGATTGAAACGATGCAAGAATTACAGATGAAAATTTAAGAAACACAATAACTAAGAAAATGAAAATTGCTATAAATGACTATTTTGATAGAAATGAAAATGCAAAAAACTTTATAAAATTCATTAAACTATTAATTTTAATCGATGACAGAGGGATCATTACATCAAAAATTAGTAACTCTCTTTCGGAATTTGTTTGAGAAATGGTTTCTAAACTTCCTTTTATTAAATATGTTCCTTTCTTTTTGATATATAAGTTAGAATTGATAACAAATAGTTTTGTAAATAGATTCATAAATATTGCAATTGCATCACTGAAAAATAAAATCGCAGCAGGGTAAATACTCTGCTTTTTTTTAAAAGGACAAAAAAATGGTGGAAGCAACGGGAATCGAACCCGTGTCCACACATAAATATAATTCATACTTCTACAGTTTAGTTTGTTTTATTAATCAAATTATTTAAAACAAACAAAATAAATAACTTGATTTTAGCTTATTTAAGATTATTTATGCTAACTAATAACCCGATCCTTGTAAACCTTGTTTAATAGTCCAGGAAAACTAAAAACAACTTGCTCGCTAATTCTTATGCGAAAGCAAAATTTGATTGTGTTGCAAAGAACACTGGTGAAACTTCTGGAGTTTCTGTTTTATTATCTTTTCCGTTTAAAAAAGCCTAGTAGAAATTATAGTCTTCCACACTACTGCGATACAAATTTACCTATATATGTCGAAACCATTATGCCCCCAAATAAGTTTTTAAAGTTTTTTGTAACCTTTTTTCAACTTCTTTTTTGGCTATTCTTTCACGTTTGTCATACTTTTTCAACCCTTTAGCAACTGCAATTTCAACTTTTATCTTTGATACTTTGTTAAAATAAATTTTTAAGGGAATAAGTGTAACCTGTTGAGTATCCAAAATATGTTTTAACTTACGAATTTCACTTTTATGCATTAATAACTTACGGATTCGGGTTGGTTCACATTTTACTTGCATATATTCTTTAAAAAATGCTTCACTTAAATATATTTCATTTTTATAAATTGAACCATAAGCAACATCAATACTTACAGAATTAGCACGGGCTGACTTAACCTCTCATCCTTGTAGTTGAATGCCTGCTTCATATTTATCTAAAATTTCATAATCTCGATGCGCTTGCTTATTATTTGCAATAATTTTCATAAGTTAATATATTATACAATTTTATTCGAATCATATAAAATGAGAATCTGTTTTTCTGAAATATTATTCAAAACTTTACATAGTTACAATGTATAAAAATTATATAGCATAAAGCAGGATTAATCACTTTTTACCAGTTTTTTTAATACCATAAAAAAGTCTAATTTAAGATTTTTCTGTTTACTTTTTATAATAAAACACCTTTATATAAAAATATAAAAAACAAAATCTGAAAAAGTGAACTTGTAGCAAATAAAATATTTGCGTATCTGCCACAGATATAAAGTTTTTTGTTTCTTTTTTTCAAAAAGAAAATTCCCATACTATTTTGCTATGTAGGCGGGGTTAGAGGTGGTAAAAGTGAGAAACCCTTAAAAACATTTGTATGTGTATGTTTTAAATGATTTTCCTGTAAGGAAAAATCCCAGATACTGCTTGTGGTAAAATATTCATAAATTTTGTTTGTTTGATTTTATAAATTTGTGATGTTATCGAGTTTTTTACGAGCATCTTCGAGTTCATCGAGTATTTGTTGCAATATTTTTATTTCATCAATTTGTATATTTATCAGATGAAGCAATTTTTCTAATTTTTAAATCAAGTAATTTATTAAAGGAGAAACCACTCGAAAGAAGTCTTGATATGATTTGTACTTCTTTTACCCCTAATGACAAGCGTTTTTCAGAATGCTATTTTCTCATAATGAGTCATATCTTTTGTAGATATCGGTTTTGCTTCATATCTTTTATTTTTGGTTCTAAAATATAATTTTTCGTCTGTTCCTATGACAAATTTTATATCTGTGCTGCTATTAATTTTAATTCTTTTGTCATTTTCATAGGGTGCATAATTTACATTATTATAAGTTACTGCAGCAGCATTAATTTTTCTTTTTATCTCTAAATCAAAGTAATTTTCTAGGTATTCTTTATGTGGTTGTCTAAAGAAATTACTTTGTGGATTTTGTATAACACTTTTTCTTGTAATATTTAAATAATTCATTAATTCACCTATATTTTGGTTCAATTCTTCAATTGTTTTATAATTGTGGTCTTTTATTCAACTTGGAATTCTCTTTTGTGCAAAATCTCAAAAACGTTCAATATGTGGTTTTCCGTTTGATTCAGAAGTGGTTATAAATTCTATTCCTAAATCTCTTACGGCATTATATGTAGAAGCATTTGATTCAGCAGAATTATAAAAATTCTTTCTGTTATCTGTAATAATCATTTGTGGAATTCCATAATTATTTATCATTTTTTCAATATTTGATTGATGTCCATTTAATGATTCTGCTTTTTTCTCAAAATGTAATGACAAAATTAAACCTGTTGCTACATCAATGGAACCAATTAATGTTATTTCTTTATTATTTAAGAATTTGTGTGAGCATCCATCTATTTCTACCCTTTGACCAAATGAGAAATTTCGTCTTTGTTCGGTTCTAATTACTTCTTTTTCTTAGGTTTTTTAAAAACCATATTATCAAAAAGATATTCCTTATTCGTTAATTTTGCATACTTTACATATTTTTTGCAGAATTTTTCTTACTTTTATAAGCAAAAGCAGATGTAACACCTAATTTTATTAGTCTTTTATGAAATTGAGAGTAAGATATATTCGAGTTTATTTTTTCATTATATAAAAACAAACTCAAATATGAATCTGTTGAACTCTTCCCGTCGCTGAGTGAGGAGTTTTTTATTATTATAATCTTCTGCTAATTTCTTTATCTCTTCATTTGAGTATTTTCAGGCATGAATGTTATCTCTATTCTTATGAAGAACAAATTTTTTAATAAACTTCTTCTCCCTTTTGTACTAATTTTCTTATATTTAATAACAGTTACGAGAGATTTTCCGATTTTTTTGCTAAACTCTGTATTGTTAAATCACTAAATTGCATTACTGTTTGTAAATTTATCAGTCTTGTTTTTTCGAAATTAGATAATTCAAAGTTATTGTTCATTATTAAATCCTTACAAAATTATATACTATAGTAATTAGTAAAATTTTGTTTAATAATTCACGAATCATATAAAATGAGAATCTGTTTTTTATAAACCTTTATACATAATAATTTCTTAATTATTAAAATTTACATAGTCAAAATATAGTCCGTGATAATATGCCACATGTTCTTTTCTAAATGATTCGTGCATTTTATAAATAAAGAATGCATATACATCCTGTGCATCTGTTTTAAAAGTTTTCTTAAAATAAGAAACTCTTAATAAGCGAACTTTATCGTCAAAAAATCATCTTGGGATATATATATAATTATTTGGTTTCAATCCGTTATTAAAATATACTGATGCATCTAATAGTGGTTGGTCTTCTATAACTATTGCTTGTTTAACACGCAGTTCAAAATGTCTAAGTGACTTTTTACTAAATAAAAAACCTTTAATATAAACATAGAATACAAACATAAATGCACTATAAGGAATAACTAACATACTTAAAAATTGAAATATTCAAATACCGGAAGATCCACCTTCTTTTTGATAAAGCACCATATTAGTAATATAATAAATGAAAATCACAATTAAGAGAAAACTTGTAATTGAAACAATATATAAAAGTTCTTTATAGATTTTATATATATATTTTTGTATTTTATTTCAACCATTAATAAAAGTAATGTGATATTCATTTGATTTTATTTTTATATCACGTTTATAAACATCTTCTATAATAAAACAAGGATATTGATATCTTATAATATACAATAAAATAAAAGTTGGCATCAAAATTAAGAGAATAAAACCCGCCATACCACCATTAATTCCTAAATAAAACTCTAATGGCATTTTTACCCTAAATTATCTATTTTTGTATGATTAGGTAATTTTCTTATGTAAAATTGTTTGGTTTTTGGGTTATAAACTTTCTTAAGATTTCATAATCATAGTTGTATGTCAGATTTTTTCAGCATTTCATCTATATTCAGAACTTGCCCAGTGCTTAGGTTTTTAAAAACTAAATTTTTTCCTCCTACTCCACCGTTACTATAAAGATCAGTTTGTAGTGTCTCTTTTATAACAACTCATTCAACTTTCTTAATCTCATCAATTTCTTTTGAGATAGCAATTAATTTTGATTCAATACTAGATAAAAAATTATTTATTTTAACTGCTACATCGTTTGTTTGTTTTATTTCGTTAGCATTAGTATATATATCGAGTCCGTCTAAGGCTAGTGATGGTATATGAATAAAAAGTGATTTGAGAAGTTTTGCGCTCCCTTCGATAGCGAATTTAAAAAAATGACCTTCCTTATAATTCTTTGCTGCTGAAAATATGTTAAGTGCGTATCCATCAATTACATTACGTGCATATCCATAACCATCATATACACTTTCACCAAGATTTTGTTTTGATGGTTTAAATATCTTTTGTAATTGCTTCATATTATTTAAATATACATCTCTTTGTGTTCTTATATTTGAGATTGCAATACTTAGACCAATTGATGCAGTCGTTGAAACTACTGTCCCGATGAAGCCTCAGCCCAAGCTAAAAAAACCTATTATTGTACTTATTACAGAAGCAACTGACATACTTACTTGTGCTGCTAATAATTTTTTTAGTGTACTATTTAAATAAACAAGATTATCATTTATATCTTTATAAATCGAATTTAATTGTTTTACTTGCTTTTCTAATTCAAAAAAGTGAATAGTTAATTTTTTTGAATTTTCTTGTTGGTTGTTAATATTTATTTGATAACCTTTTTCTCCATCTAAAACAATTTGCTGAATTTCTTGACTTGATCTATTTCTTCTTTTATAGTCTTCATATTTACTTCTTAAATCCGATTTGAAATTATTCAAGTCTTTTTTAAGTTTCTTTTTAAATTCTACGAATCCTTTATTATTAATATAATCACTTAATCTACTTGCTTGTTGATTTGTAATTAACTTCCTTTGTTTATATATATTTATAAAGTTTTCAGATATTTGCTTAAAGTTTGAAAAAGTAATTTCTGTTGTTGCTTTTGTTACAGTTTTACTTTTAGAAACAATGCTTTCGGTAAGATTATCTAAAATTTTATTGTTATCTTTGAATAAATCATTTGTAAGCAAATCGTCATTTATAAAATCTAATACAACTCTTTTTTCTTCATTTTGAACTTCTAATTTAACATTATGTGTTGGAACACCAGCAATACCACCCAAACCAGAAATTGGATCACCTAAATCAAATAGTAATTTTTTCATATTTTCCTTTCTTATTCTCAATTTTATATTTCTATTTTATTAAAAAATAGTTATTTTTTAATAAAAACGATTATTTTAAATATTTAGAATCCAAAAACAATCAACTAGATATTAATTATATAACCCTTTCTTATTTATTCATTCATTTTTTAAATATAAAAATTGTTTATATAAATCTATATATATAAGGTTCCCGTTATGAACTTCTTTAAAATGATAACCTCAAGCAAAAAAATAATTCATAGCAATTATTTCATGTTTTTTACTTGAATAGCCTATTAAATATTCATAATTTAGCAAAACCTTCTTCTCACTTTCATAATCAATATGATAAATAGGTTTATTTTTAAAATAGTTGGTTTCAGTAATTCCATTTAAAAAGTACTCTTCTTGATGAAATTCAAATTTTTCTATTAAATTTTCTATTATTACTTTAGATTTTCTGAGTGCCTTGGTATATAATTTCAAAAACTTAAAAGTAACAATAAAATATATTACATATATAATATCTATCATCCTTATATAATTTAAATTTATAATTTCAGAATCTTTCATTTCAAATATATTATATTTTATTGCAATTTGTAAAGATATTTCTAATATTAATATAGCAAAAATTAATGATATTACAATACCAATACCAATTTTTCGCTGTGTTTCACTATTTTTAAGAAATATTTTTGCACCTTCTTTAAATAAAATATTAGTGTTTTTTGCAGATTCTAATCTAGACAGTATAGTAATTTTATTAGTTACAAAATTAGTCATATTGTGCCTTATAAAACTTACAATACATAGTCAAGTACTTGGTGCAGCGGAAAAAATAAAACTAAAAATAGTTACCATAATAAATATAAAAGAAGCTCAATCCATAAATATATTTCCTTATTACTTTATTTTATCAAATATTGCTATTTATTGGAAAATATCAAAAACTAATCCATATTACCTTATAAATAAACATAGGAAAAAATTAGCATAAATAGTTATTAATCTTTTTGCCATCATTATCCACTCTCATAAGTATATAAAAATACTAGTCATAGCTAGTATTTTTATATAGTATTCTTATCTTTTTAACGAACCACGAGCAATGGCTTCTTCTAAAACTTGTCGCATCAATTTACCAGTATGACGATCTTTTTGGGTAGGAGAATCATAGTAAATATAGGCTAATAATTGATCACTTCAATAATTTTTTATGTTTGTGGTATATGACCTATTTCCTAACACGAATTCTTTATTAAATCCACCACCTCTAGCCATTCCCATTGCAACCTTTTTATCTGTTGTAAGTTTATTAAAAATATCTTTATGTCTAGGATCATTAATTGCTTTTTCAAAACCTGACCATAAACCACCCATAAAGTAACCTTCAACATCTAAACCTGCAACATTTCAGAAAGGTTCACCTGTTACACCTGCTCCCGTATGGATAAATCATAAGATAAATGCTGAAAGTCTAAATAATAGTCTGAATTCATCATTTTTATAAAAGTCTTTACCTATTTTATATTGATTTTTGCTTAGTTTTACAATCATTTGACGATATATAGGTGCAAAAATTGAACCTAGTAAATCCGAAACTTTATCTCCGTTCCTGAATATCTCTGTTATTCCACCATATACTACTCCATATGGTGCTGGCACATCTTTTTTAGCATTTGGTGAGCTTGGTTTATTCGATGAACTCGATGCATTCAAATTACTTACAGGTTTCTTTTTAAGTATCAATGTATCAATAAAATGATAAATTCCACCTCTTTTGTGTATATCACTGGTTTCAAATAAGGAATTTAAAAAACGGACATAATTTTCATCACCAATCGAATTTGCGATAAATGCAATTAAATTAGCTTGACTACCCATTTTACCTATATCAATGTTTTTATGATCATTAGTTAATATCATGTATAAAGCACCATCTAAAAAAGCACGTTTTATATAAGCAAAATTATCTTTATTTTTACTTAATTGTATTTTTTTAATGTTTTCATATATGTTATTAACTATTAAAGGTAATTCAGGACGTTTTACTAATGCTTTCATAAGGTTACTTATCACATTTTGGTATAAAGTTAGATGCTTGTTTTCAGTAAGATTAAATCCTACATTACGAAGTTTGGCAATCATCACTTGTGCAAGTCCTTTAGCAATTCTTGGATCAGGGTTAGATAATGTTTCCTTAACTCATGCAGTAAATTTAGATTTAAAGTCTTTTGAATTAGGTGATTTAAATAAGATGTTTATTGCTCCAAATCAATCATCAGCAGTTTGATAATCATTTCCACGATCAACAAAATCACCTATGACCATATTAATAATATCACGGATATTTTTGTTTTGTAAAGCTAAAATAATTGTGTCATTAATTACACTTGGATCATTAAAAACTCCGTCTTCAACTAAAACCTTAGAAAGGTTAAGATCGTGAATTACTTTAGTTATTTTAGTCTTATCATCTAACAGGTTTGATACTAAATTTACCAATAACTCCTTAGCACCGGTTTTATGCTGTGTAATAACTTGATCATTAATAACTTTTTTAATAAATGGAAAATCAGTAACTTTTATCGTTTGTAGTGCATTAGCAATAAATTTCGATTTAAATCCATTAAAATCATTAACTTGTTTAATGGTTTGTACCATTGAATCAGCAAGGTTATCAAATACACCAATTCGATTAAACATATTGCCAAAATCATTTGCGAATGCTTCGATAAAGTCATTAATATTAGTTGATTTCTTAACATTTAAAAATGATACTGCTTTTTCAATCACTGATTTAATTGCTGTTTTAGTTGCAGCTGATGATAGACCATCTAAAGCAAGTTTTTTAATTGAATTTTTAAACTCACTTTCATTTGCTGCTACTGAAATATATTTTTTAAACACATCGAAAAAAGTGTTTGAATAAGCAAATGTATTTACATTATTTATGTAGTATTTAGCAATATTTGTAATTAATGTTTTTAATGTATCTACTTTTAAAGCAGAATTAATTAAATTAGTAAATTCGCTTTGTGATAAAAATCCATTTGTAATAAATGCTTGTGTTTTTGCATCAAAAGAATTTCAAATAAATCCACCAAAATCAACTTTCTGTATTGCTAATTTAACTATATTTTCAACTAAAATAATAAAATCATTTTTGTTTTGTTGAACACCATTTTCTCGAACTACATCGTTAAGTAAATCAATAATTTTTGCTTCATAATCCTGAGATGAAATAAATAACTTGAAACTTTCTATTAATTTATTTAACACACTATTAAAATCAAAATTAAGTCCGCTTCTTGCTACCTCATCAACTGATGAATCAATTAATAAATCTGTAACAGGAACATAATGATTAACTTCTTTAATTGCACCTAATAAAGCTTTTACTAAGTCTTCTTTATGTGATACATTAGTTAATAATGCGGCAAAGTCTGAGTGCTCAAGTTTATGAATAGCAAATTTAGCAATAAAGTTCTTGATATCATCATTTTTATAAAATAGAGATATTAATTTCTTACCAATAGTTTTTAATGAATTTTTAAAATCATCATTATTGAATATATTTTTAATTAATTCAGAAAGATTATGTGAGTTTTTAATAACATCATATCTACTTATAACATTATCTAATAAAGTTGCTATTCTTGATTTAATTTCATTATTTTTTAACAAACTTTTAATTACTTTTTTAAGTAACTCTACATCAATGCCATTGCTTGTATATGAATTTGGGTTCTTGAAAATATAAGCAAACATTTGATCGACAAATGCATCATTTTCACTTATTGAGTTATATAAAGCAACACCAATTTGTACTACTGTATTTTTATGATTTTTAATATTTTCGAATGTTTGTAATGCCACAATTAAAACATTATCATTAAATACAAACAATTTTGGTATTTCAACTTTTAATTTTGCTGCATATGCTGCAAATGAATCAGTTGATGCAAATGTATCAGTTAATAAGTTAATTAAGGGTTGATATACATTAATTTTTTGTAAAAATGGAATTATTGAAGAAATTAAATTATGAATTAATGAAATCTTATTAATACCAGCAAGATTTAAACCTAATTGATTTATTCATTTATCTAAAACACTTGCTAATATATTTGAAACCGTTGTGTTGGTTAATATATTTTGCAATCCACTTGCAAAACTTGTTTTAACAAAATTTGCTATATTGGTATTTTGTAGTAAATTCTTAATTAAAGCAAAAGGGTTGTTTAAATATGTTATTCAATCGGTATTTTTAATCAATTCAGGTACAAATGTCTGTATTGCTTGAGTTGATAATGTATTGTTTAATACCACTTTTGCAAGTTGTTTAATATCATCTTTTGAAATAATCGATAGTATTTGTTGGTTATTAATCGAATCGATTGCAGAATTGATAAATTTATCAAAATATCCATTATTTTTTAAATGAATTAACAGTTGTGTAACAACCTTAATAAAGGATTCTTTATGTGTGGCAATAACGTTTGTAGCAAGTAGTGAATCTACATATTGCTTAGGATTTTTAAATACTTTTTCAGTAATAATTTGTGATATTTGATTAGGTATTTGAGCAATTTTTACTAATACATCATCAGTACTTGAAGCAGCTTGTTGCAAAGTTTCAAATACTTTTTCGATAATAGGATCAATTAATCCAATGTGATGCACAACATCTTTGATATTACTTACAAAAGCACGAATAAATACTTCATTTTCTGTTACATTTACACCATTTTGAACAAGTAAATTCTTAATGAGTTCATAAAGCGAATTATTGATATCAGAATTTTGTAATAAATCATCAATAAATGCTTTTAAATCAACTTTTATAGAATTTATATCTATAACTGTTAATAATTTTTTAAATAAATCATTATATGAAGTAACATTTTCAAATTCGTTAATATGTTCAATTAATTTACTAAATGTTGCATTAATTAAATTGTGAAAATGAATGTTCTTCAACATTGCTTTAGCAACATCTGAAAGTTGACTTAATCCGATAAAGTTTTGAATCTGTGTTTTTGTAGCAGTTGGTAAATTATTTATCAATTCATCAACAAAACTTCCATCACCTAATTTTGTAATTATATTAGTTATAATAGTGATAATATCGGTTTTATTTTCAGTAAATAATCCAGATTTAATTACTGCTTTTAATAACTTAATAATATTTTCTTCTTGCTTATTATCCTTGTTTAAACGAGCTTTAAATCCATTTAAAATCGCATTAGCAATACTTGTAAAATTAAAGTTTAATCCGTTGTTTTGCAACGATGCATAAATTACTTCAAAAGTCAATTCACTTATATCAAGTTGACTATCAACTATATCGTATATCTTGATGATGTTTTCAGCGAGTTTATTTTTATCATTTACCCCTTTTAAATATGGTTGCAACACTTCCTTATTTAAAAGTGATATTACAAGTGATTTTAGTTTTTCTTTAACAGATGCTTTTGAAACAAATTCTTTGATTAAAGCTACTACTTTTTCTTTAATAGAATCTTTTAATCCAGTAATATTAAAAATTGCTTTAACTAACTGATTATATGAATCTGCTGCTTTTAATGATGAAATATGATCAATAGCACTATCACCAAGTGATTTAATGATTTCTTTAGTTTTTGAATCTTTAAGTATAGTTTTAATCAAATCTCTTAAAGCACCCTTTGTAAATCCTAGGGTAGTTTCTACTGAATCAACCGAGATTTTTTCTGCTAATGCTTGTGTATTAGCATCTGTTCAATATTTATCTAATAATTTGTTAAAAATTTGTTTTAGTCAATTGTGCTGATTTTGCACAAATTCTGAATTTAACAATACTTTGACAAATGCATAATTATTTAAATCAATTGCTGATAATAATTTATTTGTAAATAAACTAATTAATTCATTTGTATTAGTTGTTTTATTAATTTCTGCTACTGGTATAGCA
This sequence comes from Mycoplasma sp. 6243, assembly GCF_051200785.1. Classification (NCBI taxonomy): domain Bacteria; kingdom Bacillati; phylum Mycoplasmatota; class Mollicutes; order Mycoplasmatales; family Mycoplasmataceae; genus Mycoplasma; species Mycoplasma sp. 6243. The sequence goes on along the minus strand of NZ_CP195154.1, from coordinate 872,254 downwards.
AGTATTTTATCAATAATTGAAACATTACTATCGAGGTTATTAATAGCCTTAAGTGATGGGTTTAATTGATTTAATTGTTCATCACTTAATTTTTGCGATGCATCTATAATCTGATTTGAAACTAATGCATTATTTATGATATCCTTAAAGATTAAAATGTTGTTAACAAGACTATTAAAGATATAGTTAGCAACCGTTGCTGTATATGCTGGATATTTTTTAACTGCATCTGAGTTATAAAGTTTTTTAACTAAATTATGTAAGTTTTCAATAACTTTGGTTTGCAACTGTGATGCTAATGAAGTTTTTAAAGTTGCTACTCTTTGATCAAAAGTTGATTCAGAATTATCAAAGAATGTTTTTAAGTTAATTGCAACTAAGTCAATAATTCCTAATTCTTTTGCTCATGAATATGCTTCTTTGATAAAAATATTTAAAAACTGATGAGTTTGTGGATTATTATAAATTTCAACAAAGTTAAATTTTATAACATTCGATAGAATGGTATTAATATTTGATACCAAGCTATCATCATTTAAAATTTCATCGATTCAAGTTGTTAAACTAGTTTTTAGTTGTTCTCCATTAATAGATTTAACAACAAGATTTAATAAATCTTTGATACTGTTTATTGATTTAAGATTTTGGATGTTATCTAAAATATTATCAACAATTCCTTTAAATAAATTTTTAGTAGATTCTTTATTTAAAAATGAATAAATAATTTGATCACTTATTTGTTCTGATGCATATTTATTAACTTCTGCTAATGTTGCTTGTGGAAGTAAATTTAAAATTTTTGAACCTAAATGTTCATCTGTTTTAAAATGGTCATATACATTAACAAAGATTTGCTTTAAATCATTTTTATGACTTGAAATGAAATTATCTGGCAACCCTTTAATTAAGGTAATAACTTTTTGAGAAATCACATTTGAACTAAACTCGGATGCTATTTCATTTGCAAATAAATTAAGTATCTTTATAGGATTAGTATTTCTTGATTTTTGATATAAATCCAATGCTTTAAATAAATGTTCTACAACTTTTAAATTATCAAATTGTGATAATAAATAGTCTAATAAATCAGAAATAAGTTGGTTTTTATTAGTAGTATGTGCAAAGATTCATAAATTACCTATTTTTTCACTAATAATGTTTGCTAATAACTTCTTCAATGTAGCATCGGTTTTATATTCATTAATGATGTTGGTAATCGATTCTTTGTTTGAACTTATAAAGTTAGTGTCTTTTAAAAATAGATTAATTATGTCTATTCAACTATTTGCATTAACAAACTCTTGAGAGTGATCTATGATAAATGCTGCAAAATTGGTAAATATAGAGTTAAACGCAGTGTTTTTGATTATCTTATCAAACAAAGTCTTTGATTCTGTCTTATTAAGTCCTAAAACACTCTCTGGAAGCATTTTTTCAAGTGCTGCTAAAGCATATTGATCTTTAAATTTAGCAAAAACTTTATTAATCAACTCTTTTAATAATTCTTTATTTGTAGTAAATAAAGGGGTATTTAATAAAAGTTTATATAAATCAAGATCGCTAAAGTCAAATAATGATATTAATTGCGGTAGTTTTGCTAATAATGAATCTACATCATCGGCTGTTGTAACAAGTTCAATAACTTTTTCAATTAAAGGATTTAATTTATTTAATGACTTAATCACGCTTAAAGCACTTGGATAAACAGAATTAAAAACAGGTAAAAACTTTTGATCAAGACCAAAACCATTTGCATTTGCAACTTCATAAATTATCTTAGCAGTTGTTTTGGTTAGGTCATTATTATTAATTACATCTAAGAGAATCTCTTTAATTTCTTTATTTATAACTTCTTTAACTTTTGGCTCTTTTAAAAGAATTGAAACAAGTTCTTTTGGTGATGCTAGTTTATCAAGTAAATCAGGATTCTTTAAAACACTTTCTAAAAGCGCAACTACTAACTTCATTGTTTGTGGACGATTTATAACATTTAAAGTTAATTGTAAAATTTCATTTTTATCAACATATTTTGCTATTTGTGGTTTATCAAGCAAGTTGCTTAATAATGATGTTATACCATCTAAAAGCACACCTGATTCTTGTAATGAATTTAAAACGACAGCAGCGGTATTTAACACACCATTTGGATTATCTTTAATTCATTTTTGATTCAATAAATCCTTAATTTGAGTAATTGTGTTAGTAGTGTATTTGTTTTTAATGATTGCAAAAATTGCATCCGGGATTTGAGCAAGAATTTTTATTGGTTCATTCGATATTTTAACTGCCTTAAGTTTATCAATAAATGCATCAATAATCGGATTGATAAGTTGTTGTTTTTGGATATATGGGATGATATTTTGTGAAAAATCACTTATAAACTTGATATTATCTGAATTCTTAATATCTATCCCAAATGTAGCAAGCGATGTATACATTACATCATTAATGATTTGTGGTAATTCATTATTAGTTAAAATATTATTAATAATTGCACTTAGTTGAGATTTAAGATTATCAACTGGTAAATGCTGCATTGCATTAGCAATTAAATCATTTAGACTTTGCGCTTTATTATATTCAGCAGTATTATTTAAAATCGCATCTAAGGTTGCTTTTAAAATATCAAGTATTTGTGGTTGACTAAATACTAAATTAATTAACTTATCAAGTGATTTAGTTGGGATATATTTTGCAACCGAACTATTAGCAAAATGGTTGGATACAGATTTTGAAATCCCTTTTAATGTATTTAAATCTAAGGCATTACTGATAATTTGTTTTATAAATGCTTTATGATGCTGCAATAAATCAGAATTTAAAATTATTTTAATAAAATTAAGTAATTTTGGTTCATTTTGCGATCCAATAAATTCTGTTGTAATTAAAGATCTTAATGCTACTGAAAATAAATCACCGATACGGTTGTATCCGTAATATGGAAAACTATTCAATGTATATGAGGTAAATTTATCAATTAGTTGTTGGTTATCATTAAGTTGTTTTAATAATTTAATTAAATCATTTATAACAACATTTACTTCATCAGATGTGATATTTGCTGTTAAATTATTTTCTTTTAAAAAGTTATAAAGAAATTCTGAAGCAACTGCTTGTAGTTTAGGACTAGTTAAAAACTCGAATAATAAGGCATTAAGATGACTAGAAATGCGAGTATTGATTTGTGGATCTTTTAGTATATTTGAAAACACATCAGATAAATTTGAAACATCTGTAAAGTTATCTGGATGTAAAGCATATGAATCTGCAAATGCTGAAACTAGTTCTTTAAGATGCTCAGAATTTAAAACAGAATCAAGTATTGATGAAATATCAGATTCTTTAACATTATATTTTTTAATTGGTGCTAAAATCGCATTCATTACAGCAGATTTTACATTTGGTCCGAATACCTTAATTGCATTATTTAAAATGGTTTTTAAAGCATCAGCAAACTCTGTTTGATACTCTTTAACCATATCACTTGAAGCAACAGCAGAAATTACTATAGCAAGGTTATCTATATTTAAAATAGAGTATTTAAATGCTGCAGAAACATTATCTAAGGTAAGTTGATTTTGTTCTTGATATTCTTGTAGTTGAGTTTGCAAGTTATATAAAATTCTTTGTAAAGTATTTGAACGAAGTAAAGATTCAACTAATGAGTCCTTAGCAAATTTACCACTAGCAACTTTTTTATTAAACAACTTCGCTAACTTACGCTCTGGATCTAAAACATTATAAATAGAGTTATTAGTTAAAAAATCAAACGCTTCGCGAGTTAGATAAGAAAAAGTTTCAGTTAGTTCTGCAATGCGATTTCCAAAATTATATATATCTCTTTTGTCATCAATTTCTTGTTCATAATTATTTTCTACATCTAAATATGAAGCAGTGTTTGGTCCAAAAAGTTGTGAATTAGGAATAATAGGTTGGATTTGGTATGTTGCACTATTGGCATCAAAATCCAAATATTCTTGTGAAAAATCATACCCTTTATAATCATTAATATTTAGTGATGGATTAGTGATTTTTAAATATATATCCATTGCCATTTTTTTGTATCCAAAAGTATTTGGATGGATATCGAAAAAGATAGTAGATAATTCGGAAGCATGTTTATTTCAATAATCATTATTAACAGGTTGGATAAAGTTAATTTTATTAATAATCGCAGTCTCTCGAATTCCTTTGTTTAAAACATTTACCAAGATATCAAGTGGTGAAAAATCTAAACTTCCACCAAACAATTTTGCTACATATTCCTTAATCACATTGGCAATTGATAACATCGGAGTAGGATAACCGATAAAGTTTATATTAGCATTTGGAGCGAATTGTTTTAAATTTGCTACGAATGTTGTAAGTCTTTTTTGTGTTTCTCTTAACGCATTATTAAATAACTTGTTTATTAAAACAACTGCATCAGAAATAATTGCTTGACCTTTTAAATAATTTTTTATTAAGTTAGTTACATCATCAGTTGCTAAGTTTTGGAATAATAGAAACAAGATATCATTAGCAGATAATGAAAAAGTAACCAAGTTTGCATGTTGTAACTTGTCTTTTATTTGTTGAGCTTTTGCTTGTCAGTCATTTCCAAAAATACTTAATGTATCTTCATCCTTAACAAGTGAATCATCATAAGGGATTCCAAGTAACTTGATTCAATCAAGTAATCGAGAACCAGATACGGCAAAATTATTAAATGCTTTAACACGGTGGTTTTGATTTAACAAACGAGCTAAGTATGCAGGATATGAAACACCCGAAATACTTCCATCACTTTCTAATTGACCAGGATATGATTGTGGCAAGGTTCCATCAAATCCTTCAGTAATCGAATCACCAATCGCTACATAACGAATATCTTCATTAGCAGGAATAAAATGTTCTGATTTTTTACGTTTTACCTCATCAATATGGTCAAATTTTTGATCATCTAAAATATTTAAATTTGACAATGTGCTCTTAGGTGGTTGTACAGGTTGTTGTGGGAGTTGAGTATTAGGTATAAGAACTGGTTTTTGATAAAATTCCTTGCCTCCACGAGGTAATTCTTCAGAAGAACCTGGTGCCTTACATGCAACTGCAATAGTAGTAGCTGCTAATAAAAGGGTGGAACTTGTTATAAGAAACTTTCTTTTTTTCATACTTCCTTTCACTTCATTATATATTTTATATATAATGACTTTTTTATATAATACCACATTTATCCAAAAAAAAGAATGATTATTGGTCGCTAAATACAAGCAAAAAGCATACATATAAAGATTGAAAAGAAAATTCAATCCTTGTATGTATGCTCTTAATATAACTAATTTGATAAATTTTGGTGCCCAAGACAGGACTTGAACCTGCACGGATTACTCCACTAGATCCTTAGTCTAGCGTGTCTGCCAATTTCACCACTCGGGCTTTTTGTTTTTATATTTTAGCATATTTTTACAAAAAAGTTAAAAAAAATTAAAACGCAAAGCATTTTAATTAAATTAATTCGTTCTTTACAAATACATCATGAATGGCATCAAATGCTTCTTGTTCATCTTCGCCCATAACTTTAACAGTTACTTCTGCTCCACATTTAACACCTAAAGACATAATATTCATAATTGATTTTAAATTCGCTTCACGTCCACCTGATTGTAATTTAATATCAGATTTATATTTTGAAGCTACAGTTACAAGAATTGAAGTAGGACGTGCATGAAGTCCAATCGGATCAACTATTTTAGCTGTAAATTCTTTCATAATAGCCTTTCTTTATTTTATTAAATATTGCTACAAATGATAGCACGAAATGAATTTTATACTTTTTTTACTGTTTTTCACTAAAATAAAGTAATATTTTGTTAAATATTTATCATATTTGTGGAATAAATCGCATATTTTATGTGATTTGAACTTTTTCACCTTGTATATAGACATAAAAGTAATATAGTTATGAAAATAAAATGATTTATTTGTTTTCGATAAAAGCAAAAAAACCTTGCAAAACAAGGTTTTTAATATTTTCCTGCTTGTCAATCCGCAACTTCTTGAGCAGTTCCGAGCACAAAATGATCATCGTTTATTTTAATTCATTCAGGTTGGTTATTTTCATCATATTTATGCATATTGATATCATAAACATATCCAACCAAACTTCCTTTGCTTCCTTCAATTGAAGGAACTGCATCAAGCAAGCTTTTGGTATATGGATGCAATGAATGATTCATAATTTCTTCGGTTTTCCCTACTTCTAACAATCTTCCTTTATTCATAACAGCAATTCGATCAGAGATATATTCTACCATACGTAAATCATGTGCTATGAATAAAATTGTAAGTTGATACTTTTCTTTTAATTCATTGAAAATATTAACCACCTGCGCTTGTATAGACACATCAAGTGCTGAGATAGGTTCATCTGCAACCAATAGCTGCGGACGCAGTACAACAGCACGAGAGATACCAATTCTTTGTTGTTGTCCACCTGAAAATTCTAATGGATATCTACGCAATACTGATTCATCTAAACCAACAGATCTTAATATATCACGAACTAATAAACGCTTACATTCTTTTTCAGTATGTTTACTTAATTTATCACGTTCTGCTCTAAGTTCATCAAATAGTTTAGTTATATGTGGTTGATTTAATTTAATCACTTGGTTATATAAATCTACAAAGAATGCTTGATATGAAATATCTTCATTGGTTGCTATTTTAATATCTAATTCTTTTTCATAATTTCCAAAAAATTGTGGGTGGTTTTGCTGTGAAAACTCTTTATATAATTTTACTTTTGCTTCTTGATCATAGTTATACAAGAAAATTTCTTTTGCATTTTTGGTATTAGTTAAACCTTCTGAAACAATTGCTTCAACATTAGCATGTGGATTTAACGAGTTGGCCGGATCTTGAAAAATCATTTGAACTTTGTTGGTTAAAAAGTTTTCAATTGCTTTATATTCAGCAAGTTTTTTACCTACTTTGAACCCACGAGTAAGTTTTCTCGGTAAGGTTTTATCAAGTAGTTTAATTTCACCAAAGCTATAAGGAACCAATCCCACTAAAGCGCGACCGATGGTGCTTTTACCACTCCCTGATTCGCCAACAAGTCCTAAAACTTCACCTTTATAAATGTTTAAATTTAAATCACTGACTGCTCTAAATGCTTTAATTCCACTTCCATAAGTGATATCAACATTGCGCATAGTTACTAATTCACTTTCACCATGCTTTGGGCGTAGCATTTCTGCTACACCTTTAGTTTGAGTTCGTCAAACTTCTTTTTCACCAAATAAGAATCTTTTAACTTTATATAATGTTCTTTCGTTACTCATTTTCAGCTAAAAATTCCTTTCATAATCTTTGGATAAGTTCAGGTGGTTGGTATTTTGGAGCTTGTGGATCTAATAAAGCAGACTTAACACGGTGAGTCTCTGAAACATAATAAAAATCTGGTTCAATTTCAAAGTCACGCCCTAATGCATAATCATTTCTTACCGCAAAAGCATCACCTTTGATGTTATTTAAACTTGATGGTACACTTCCACGGATGGTTGATAAACGACTTCCTTTGTTAACATCGGGCATGCTAAGGATTAACCCCCATGTATATGGATGCTGTGGATAGTGTAAAATTTCATGTGCTGTTCCTTCTTCTATGATTTGTCCTGCATACATAATAGAAATGTAATCTGAAATCGATGCAACAACACCTAAATCATGGGTAATAAATACGATAGATAACTTTAATTTAGTTTGTAAATCTTTAATAACGTCTAAAACTAATGCTTGCACAGTTGGATCAAGGGCAGTGGTTGGTTCATCCATAACTAGAATTTTTGGTTCTAATGCAACTATTGCAGCAATAACTACCCGTTGCACCATACCACCAGACATTTCATGTGGATATAACTTCATAACTGCTTCAGGATCATTTATTTTAGTTAGTTTTAAAAACTCTACAGCACGATCATAAGCTTCTTTACGGGTTTTAACAACCTTATTTAACAGCATCCCTTCCATAATTTGTGTTCCTACTTTCATTGTAGGATTAAGTGTTGACATTGGGTTTTGGAATACAGCAGAAACTACACGACCACGATAATGTGAGCGCTCTCAATCGCGAAATGAGAATTTTTCAACATTATTGTTGTATAAAAGAATTTCTCCACCATCGATAACAGCATTATCACCAGTAAGTCCATATAGAAGTGATGTTATTACTGATTTTCCTGATCCTGATTCACCGATAATTGCATGAACTTTACCTTCATAAACTTGCAAGCTTGTTCCACGAAGCACAATATTTTTTTCTCCTGGACGAGCTGGGTTAGTAAAAGAAAGTTTAATATCTTTTATTTCTGCAGCAATTTTTAATTTACTTCCATCTTCAAAAGTTCGGTATTGTACATTTTTATAAAAATTATCTCAATTGAAATAAGAACGTTTGAAACGGGAAAATAAAGAAAATTTCTTTTGTTTTTTTGAAACTTGTTGTTCATAGGTTTTTGTATCAATGTTAGTTTGTTGATTTAAAGATTCTTGATTTTGGTTTTTTAAACTTAAATCATTAGTAGTTTTGTTAGTTTTTGTATCAAAACGTCTAAATCATCTACTATTTTGTTCTTTTCTCACAATAACCTCTATCTTTGACGTCTCAAGGCATCTTGGACGCTCGCTCCTATTAATTGCACACTAGTTGTAATTAAAATCAACATTGTTGATGGAACAAAAACATATCTTAAATAGGTAGGAAAGACCTTTTGACCTTCTGAAATAAGGTTACCTAAGGTTGGAACGTCATCAATTGCTAAACCAATGAAAGCTAATGATGTTTCTGAAAGCACTACCCCAGGAATTGTAAATACTAACTGAGTAATCAGTATTGGCAAGATAACAGGAACATAATTTTTAATAATTTTTCATGCTGGTGTACCTAAAACTCTCGAAGCTGCAACTCACTCAAAGTGTTTTGCACGCTTAACTTGAGCACGGATTTGGTTAGCCATTCCTGTTCATGATGTAAATGATAAAGAAAATACAATTACTCAGAAACTAGGACTAACAACAATAGTCATCAAAATCAAAATAATGATTGTTGGAACTACTGAAATAACCTTAATTATAAATGTCATCACACGATCAAAACGCTCATATTGACCCATTAAAATCCCAATGGTAAGCCCGATGATAACTTCGATAAATGTAACAACTAATGCTAATGCAATCGAGTATCGCAATCCGTGTCATAAACGTGCCCAAATGTCGCGACCAATTGAATCGGTTCCAAAAATATGATAAATTCCTGTTTGCTCGTCTGTTTGGTTAAATGTTAAGAACCTTGCATCAACATTGGATAAGTTTGGATCTTGTGTAGTAAATGGGATAATAAATGATAAAAGAATAATCACGACTAATAAAACAAAACCAAATACACCTGCAAAACTCTTTGAATAACGATATACAAATTCTTTAAATACCTTCGTTTCTGCACCCATATGTGCATCAGCATGGAAATCAAAAGTTTTACCTACTATTTTTCATGCTTGATATTGAAACGGTTGCAATATCATACTTGGAGCAGCATCCTTAGTTAGTTCATTTGTTGGACCAAGTTGTTGACGTTGCTTTAATTTAGTTAAATACTTTTTAAAAGAAGACACTAATTTAGATTCTTTTTTATCATTGAATGCCAATTATGCCCCCTTTCTACGCACTCTTGGATCTATAACTTCATATAAGATATCACGAGTTGCATAAGATAAAATAGTAAGTAAAGTAAACATTATAATTAAGAATAAAATCACATTATAGTCTTTTGTTTGAATTGCTTGTAGTAATGTTGCACCAGAACCAGAAATAAAGAAGATTTGCTCAATGAAGATACTTCCGATAAATGAACCGAAAATAACAGCAGGGAAGAATGTTGCGATTGGGAAGAGTGAAGGTTTAAGTGCATGTTTTCATACAAAACGGTTTTTTGATAATCCTTTTAAATATGCAAATTTAGCATGCACTGAGTTTAACTCACGATTTAATTCGGTACGAATATATTTGATATATACAATGATACTTCCAAGAGAAAGCGCTAATCCAGGTAGGATATATGTTAGGAAATTATGTTGAGCGAAGATATATGGTAAGTTAATTAAACGACCGATAAATACTAATATTAAAGCAAAAATAATCGAAGGAACCGATGAAAAAATACTTACTAACACAGTTGATACATTATCAACTATTCCGCCTGGGTTTTTACCAACTCATATTCCTACAGAAATTCCTATTACAACAGTTAATAATACTGAAAAAATTCCTACTAAAAATGATTTATAGAAGCGCTCTCAAATAAATGAATTTATTTCTTGTGCAGGAAATAATGATAATGATATACCAAAATCTCCGCGAAAGAGTCTTACTATATAGTGTCAGTATCTTATAATTAACGGCTGATCTAAACCGTATTTTGCTTCTATTGCTTTTTTTGCTGCATCATCTAAACCAGCTGTTAAAGTATTTGAACCAGGAACGGCATTAATTAAAAAGAATGTAATAGTAATAACAATTAATCCAATAATAAAGAATTCGGCAATAATCTTAAAAAATCTTCAAGAAGAAATTAATAAAGGTGAATTAATGTTAAATAATTTCTCAACAAATGTTGCATCTTTAGTTCTTTTGTTTGAAAAAACTATAAAGTTATCATCAACATAAGTAGTTTTGTTATTTTCTTTTGTTTTAGATCATTTCATCTATTTTGCCCTCCCTCTTGGTAATCCTGGTTTTGGTGGTCTAGTAAAATCATATGCATATTGCAGCGCAAATGTATAAAGACTATCTACACCACCTACTCTGGTTATTTCTCAGTTGGTATCAACTTCCATTAATGGTACAACAATCGATGCATCACGAATGACTTTTTCAAGTTCTCCGATGAAGATGTACACATATTCTTGGGTTCATTTTAATTTTGCCTCAGCATTTGTAAAGTTTCCGGTAAAGAATGCATTTATTCTATCAGTATAACTTTGCGAATCTTCTTGTGGACGAATGAAAGATAAATCAATAAATTTACGTCAAAAATCTATTTTTGTATCAATCTTTCCTAATGATCACTGAATATGTAAGCGATCTGCAGTAGCACGTGTAGCATCTGCTAATTTATCAATTCCCTCAAACATTAATAACAGTTCATTAAGAATTTTTTTCTTACGTCCTGCTTTAATATTCGGATTTTGAATTAGCATATATTCAATTAAATTTTTAATTAAACGGTCACTAAATATTCTTGATGTGTCTTTGTTTAATTTTTCAATTAATGGTTTAACTGCTTCTTCAAAAGCTGTTATATGATTCTTATCTCCTTTTTTAGCTTTTTCATATGCATCTTTTGCGCTTTGTGATGCATTAACTAAAGCTAAAAACGGAGTTTGTAATTTTGTTTCGATGTAGTTATCTACATCTAAATTGGTTGCTTGCACATATAATTGGCGAATGTAATCTGCATATGTGTAAGAACCTACTGGGTTTGTTTTAAAGGCAATACTTTTTTGGTTAAAACTATCTATTTCATCGGGTTTGAAGAATACTGCAACATAGTCTTGAGCACTATTTCCACCTAATCTATCATAGTTTTGATAGATAATGTCGTATTTTCCTTCTTCAATAAATGAAGCAAATGAGTTTTCAGGTAAACTCTTAATATCAATGTTTACAAAACCATCGAAAGTTCTACCTAATATTTCTTTTAAGTATGCACCTGCTTTCTTTTGTTCATCACTAGAGTTGTTTAAAAATTTTAATGTTACAGATTTTAATGCCTTGTGTCTTGCTTTAAAACGTTCAATATAAAATTGTGCTGTTTTTGGTGCATATGTTTGATCATAACGATGTGTTTTCTCAAAAGTATATCCTTTTGAAAGATGAGTTACAAAATCATAATTTTGTAATGGGAATTTTACTCCATCTTTTGCATCACTACTCATATCTGAAAAGTAGGTTTCGATATTTTTCCCATCATATGTTCGATATTGTCCATATGCTGTTCAGGTGTTTACTGGAAATGAAAAGTCTCATCCAACTACTTTAAGCAGGTTCTCACGATTTACTGCATAGAAAATTGCGTTTCTAAGGTCTTCATCTTGTATATAACTTTGTGCGTTTGTTTCGTTATCAAGGTTAAATCCAAAAGCAATTGTTCCATAACCTGTGTTTTTATTTAGATATTTTTTGTATTCAGGGTTAGCAAAATATTGTGTTATTTTTTCAGCCGGAATATAAGTTTGTGAAATATAACCATCTTCAAAGAATGTTGCATTAGTGTTTCTGTCAGTTGAAAAATAAATTTTTATTCGGTTTGAAATGGTGTTTTCTGCATCGAAATAATCTGGATTTTTTTCTAACAATAATGATCCCTGTGGACCTAAAATAACATTTTCAGGTTTCATCAAAAATGGCCCATTTGTTAAAAAGTGTTGTTTTTGTGATCCGAAGACATCGATTCCACCTGCAACTGTTTCAATATACTTACGATTTACAGGGAAAAGGTGGAAGAAAATAGTAAATAGCATATATGATAAACCTGGTGTCTTGTTCTCATCAAAAATCATTGTAAAAGTATTTAAATTATTTGCTAATGTCTCAATTGTAGGTTTAATTTTTCTTGCATCTTCATCAAATTTAAAATTTTGGTAAGGATTTGCATAAACATTTTTTACTAATGTGCGAACAAAAGTCTTAGTTTTATCTTTCGGATCCCTGAATGTAAAACTTTGTGATTCTTTTTCAATCTTGAAATTAGGATTTAAATCCATACTTTCATTAACTTGTTCGAGACTATAATCTAAATATAACTGACCTGTATAAAAACCAAAATCTAATGCAGCTTTTTTAATTGCTTCAACTTCTTTTGTATCAGCAGGTACATTATTTTTAGAAACTTGTGATTGTCACTCTTTATCACTTGGATCTTGAATGTAACTACCATCAGCTAATTTAATGTATTTTCTACGACCTCATGGATTTTTATATGGTACACCAAATTTATCAACATAGTCTTTTTGAGCAGCAACAAATTTTTCGGCCCCGCGAATTGAGTATTTTAATACAGAATCTAGTTTTTGTGATCCGGTATTAATATCCAAAATATATTCTAAATAATCGCGTAAATCTTGTGCTGTTGAAACATCTCCGTTACTTCAGCGATTTAATCCGTTGTTTAGAAATCCAGTTACTGCCATATAGTTGTTGCTGTTTTTTGGGTTAGGGAATGCATAAATACTTGCATTTCTTTGTGGATCACCGATTGTTGCACGTCCTAAACCACCAGTAATACCAAAGTCATGTAATCCGTATCAACTACCACGAACTCTACCAAAACCATCACTTTCTTCTAATTTATTTTTAAATTTGAAGAAATCATCAAAGTTTGAACTTGGTTCAGTTTTTTTATCTTCTGTTGTTTTAACAGTTCCATCGGTATCTACCATAACCATATTTAACGGACTTGTTTTAGTAATAGATTTTAAATCACTGTTTGGTCCACTTTTAAGAAATGAGTCGACTAATGAAGGTAATATTTTATCAACTGATTTATATTTTATATAGTTTAAGTTATTAATTGGTTCAGTTGCTAAACCAAGATCATAATCAATTACTGAATTTTGACTATGAACTTCATTTAGACTCTTTGTATTTGTTGTGTTATTTCCACTGGTGCTACACGCTATTGCTAGCAAGGATGCTGATGAAAGTGCAGCGGTTGTGGTAAATAAATATCATAACCTTTTTTTCAAATTAGCTCCTATCCTGTTATGTTAAATTGGTAATCAATCTTGATTATTGCTTTACCTTTATCTTGTGTTTTTGAATCTTCATTATGTCTTATAGTTACTGATGCTTGTGTACCTGTTTTTCCGTTTTCTGCTAATTGAGTTACATCACCTAAGGTAAAATCGGAAACAACTTTATTATTTTCATCTACAAATTGAATGTAGTATTGATGCTTTGGTAATAATAAGGTATTACGGTATTTAGCCATAACTCCAAAATCAGATATTCATGAAGTATATCCTTCATCTTCTACTCTAACTTTAGAACTTGCATCACCTTGTTGTTTGAGATAAAAGACGTTATTTGTTCCTTTAATATTAATTGGTAAGAATTTTTGCTCACCTGTTTCAACATCTGTAAAACGAAGTTGTTTTATCTTTTTAGCATCTTCGTTAGAAACATATCCGTATAATGCTAATGAATCAATACGTTTATTTCTAAAGATACCAGCTACAGTTCTCTCTCCGATACCAAAATTACGTAATTGTGAAATAAAGAAAGCTCTCGGACGTGATTTAATTGGTTGATTTTTAAAGTCCTTTAGACGGATGTCATCATCCATAATTTCTTTTCCATTATCATCATAAAGTTGCATTCCAATAGCGACTTTTTGATAGCGATCTTGGAAGTAACCGTTGCTTTTGGTTATAAGTTTTCCAAAATATGATGAGGATCTATCCTCGTTTCTTCCGTTTGAATCTGAAACATCAGATAATTTACCTTTATATACACCAATTACTTTTTCGTATGTATCTTGTAGTTGCTTGTCTTGCTCTTCAAATAATTTAGCAATTTCTTCATTAAGTTTCTTGTTAGCTTCTTGTAATTGATTTTTAGATGCTATACTAGTTGCTTTTTCAGATTCTAATTGCTTCTTTTGCTCATCCGTGATTTGAGTTTTCAATTCCTTATCAATTTGTGCATTTCGATTATCGAGTTTTTGTATTTCAATTTGGTTTTCTGATGCTAATGATTCTTTGATTTGACGATCTAATGAATTTTTAAAGTAAATATCCTTGGTTTGATTAAATAATTTATCAAATGCTTCTGCTCTAACTGCATCAAAACTTGCATTAATAATATTTGAATAACTATTTTTATGTTCATTTCAAATTTTTAACTTAGTTGCATCAATTACATAATCTTGTCCTGTATATGCTTCGTTTGCATTAGTTAAGTATGTAGGCAAGTTACCAAAATCAGCTGTGGCAGGGACATATGTAGTTTGCACATAATCACGAGTTAAAGTTTCTGGAATTGAATATATATAGTCAGTAAATTTATCATTTAACAAGTTTTCAACACGTGTAGAATTATATTCAAGAATATCAGAAGAAGGATATCCATTGTTAAATACAGTATAAACCGCTCTTCTTAGGTATCAAATGCGATCATTATCACGATAACCTTGTCCTAAGTAAGTAATGATATTACCTACAAATTGATATAAGTCTTGTGTATTAGTAAATTCTAGTATCTTAGCAGCAGAATCTTTACCTACAATGCCAGTTATATAATCAGAGAATATTTTTTGCAACTCTAGTGCATCATATGATGTACGTTCTTGTGTTGGTGTGATAAGTTCATTATCAACCATAAATTTTTTATCAAAGTAAAAGCTGTCTGTAAAAGTATTACTTAAAATATCGATTCCGTATTTAGATGAAAAAATTGCTTGATTTTCTTTTAACTGAGTTGCTGGATTAAAGTCTGTAACTGTTCAGAAATAATCTGAATTTCTAAATCTTAACATTAATTCATTTGCAAGTTCTTGATCGCTTGCTGCTGCAATTTTTGATTTATTTTCTGCTGATTCATCTGAAGTTGCTACTGCTGCTTTAAATGCATCAAAATCAAATTTAGTTTTTACGTAATCAACATCTCAATCAAATTTAATTACGGGAGCACCGTCTTTAACAGTTAATGGTTCTAATGATGCTTTAGAATAATCAATCGATGTAAATTCAATAAATTTTTCGAAATTATCAAATGCTGCTGTTGTTTCGCTTTGATTTCCATTTTTAACTGTTGCTAAAAATTCTTTATTAAATGAGTTGTATAAATTATAGTTTTTTACAGTATTTTTATTAAAGTTAACAAATGCTATTTTTTTAACAAGAGCAGAAAAACCTCTAGGATTACGAATTACGCTTTGGAAGGTATCTTTTGAAACAACATTACCATCTGCATCAATACCAGCTAAAAACGGAACAAATTTTTTGTCGCGATCAATGTTATATAAACCAAAACCACTAAACATTATTCCGTAAGCCGGGTTCATTTGTGGACGACCACTAGCATTGTTATCGCTGTTAAACTGTCTAGCATATGGTCATAAATCAGATTGTCCATTTTCATCTGGATTATAAAGTACTTTATTTGAAAAATGATTGTTTAGTATTAACGGGAATGTATATCCTTTTTGAATTTTTCCATCCTTAACAAAAGCAAAAACATTTAACAATTGAGAATAATAACCATCTTGAAATTGTGAACCTCGATTTTGGTTTTCTAAAATAAATCCTACATATGTATCAATTATTTCACTGAGGTTTGTGTATAAATCACCTTTATCTGTTAATGCTGTATATTCTAATGCGCGACGGGTTCCTGGTCGTTTTGTGTTATTTTGGTAAATTTGATCGATTCTGTTTGAATCTGCATCTAATTCAACTGCATCTGAACGGTATTTTAAAGAATCAACAAATCCGTTATCTGTAAAATTGGTTCCTTGAAGCAATGTTTTACGAATTGGACCAATTACACCACCAAAATCTGTATCACGGGTGTTTCAACCTGAATCTGCAAAACGGGTAATTAATAAACTCTCAATTGTACTCTTAATAATATTTGTTTGTTCACTTATATAATCAAGACTTTTTTCATCAAGTGGTTCATTTAATGGAACATTAATTGCTGGTTTTCCATCTTTATCAAAGACATTAATTTTGGTTGCTATAGTAGCGCCATTTGCATCTTTTTGCGTTTCAACTACTGAAATTGTTATTGAATTTGGGGAAGCAATTTTAATCACATCTTTAAGTGATTTTCCTAAACCATCTCTTATATTTTCAACAATATCAGAGATTGCTACTTCTTTAAAAACATAAACATCTTTTCCGTCTATTTGTTTTTTCTCAAAAGTTTTGTTTACACCCTCGATAAATGGATTTAATGTACCTGAATTTTCATCAAATGAATTAGCTATAAATAAATCACCTAATCTTGCTCCACGTAATTTTGCAGCTTCTTGCATTCCTTTAAAGTCTTGTAAAAATCTACGATCTTTTTCATCCAAAACACTGAACACATCACTGTTTGGAATTGGGTTTCCTCAAATTTGCTTGTCTGTTTCACGAACAAATTTTCCGTTTTTATCTTTAAATAAGAAGCGAATGTATTGTCCTGTTGTATCAGTATCTTCAGTTTGTTGCCCTAACGCGTTAACACGAACAAAATCTAAATTAGTACGTGCTTTTAAATAATTGCGCAATGATTTTGCTGAATAATAAGATGTCTCAGTTAAACCACCACGAGTAGAAATCCCTCCAACAACAACGGCATTACTATCTTGATTAAGTGCTTGTGATTGGTCAAGTGTATAATGGTGTCCATATTCATGGGTTGCAACATATTTTAAGAAGTCAGTTGATATCCCTTCGTAATTATCTATTGTAGCAGAAAGCAATAACGGCAATCCTATACGATCGCTATCGCGTAATCCATAATAGTCACCTTCGACTAATTTATAATCATAAAATCCTTGATCGTTAATTGTTCTTTGAATATGTGGTCCATTTAGTTTTTTTGCTAATTGTGGAAACTTTTTAAGAACTTTATCAACTAAACCGGTATATACTTCGTTATAAATTTGATATTTACGAGTCGATAATCCTCTAAGAGGTCTACCATTTTTATCAACGATGCTAATATCTTCTGGGCCTGATTTAATTGAAATTGGATTAATTGAACCTTTGTACCCTACTGCATCTTTAAATTGTTCGAATAATTTATTTTCGGCATCACTCATATGCATCGCATCAAAAGTGATAATTAGTGGAATATTTGTATTAGTGTTTTCTAATGTAATTTCAAGACGTTTATTTTTAACATCAATTGATTTAACTTTAAATTCACGTAAACGATTTTTGCTTTCCTGGGGAACTTTGCTTCAGTCACGCAATGAATCAATCGAATTCATCGCTTCGACTTTTGATGCATATGCAGATAAATTAGCATTTTCATCAGCATAAATTCAAAGTGTTTGTCCTTCAAATGCTTTAACATCAAAGAAATCTAGAAAATGTTTTAATTTTGGATCTAAAATAGCTTTAAATGTTTTGTAATTTATTTCAGAATATGGATCAATTTCGTTTTCAACTGCTGCGTAGACAAATTTTGCATCTTTACCATCTGCATCCTTATAAGAAAATTCGATACTCAAGATTCGATTATCACTATTATTCGGTTTAGATGATGTTACTTTTGTAACTTTTGCATCAACTAATGAATCATAAGTTATTTTCAGGGCATCTGAATGCCCTGAACTATCAGATGTTGGTAAATTAACATCTTTGGTTTCTAATGTAAATGTATATGCTGTGAGATCTTTTGGTAAAATCAATGTATCTTCTAAACGTGTAGTTTTTGGAATAAAGATTTTAAAGGTTTCTCCTAATAATCTGTTTGGATTATAAAGCGATAAAAATGGTAGATTATTTGCTGAACGAGAATTTTTTATCGCAGAAGCAAGTGGAATGGTTGCTAAAAAGTTATCAATAGCAACTTTATCTTGTTGATCTTTAAATGTTGCATATGTAAGTGAATCAGTTCGGTTTCCTGCTCCACCTATTACTGAGTAAACTGGCATCGAACCAAAGAATGCATCAGGAAAGAATTTAATTTCGCTTACTTCTTTATGTAAAGTAGAATGTGATCCTAATGTAATCGCATTTCCGTTTTGTTCTACTCCTGGTACCAATCTAAAACTATCCAAGGTTAATAAATCTGGTCCTCATGCAACATTATTAATAAATCACTTGCTAAAGTCGATAAATTTATCTGGCTTTACTGCTAAAACATATTCATCATAAAATGTAAATGAACCATATTTAACTGCTAAGATAAAACTTTCATTGTATCTTTTATAGTACTCATTAAAAAAGTCTTCAAATGAATAAAGTTTGCTTTTGTTATCATTGAATCCAAATGATTTATAGTCAGGTGAAATAAATCCAACTGCATTTTCTTTAGACGGATCAGTGATAAAGATTTCAGGTGTTAATTCATGATTTTCATTATATAACTTAGAAAAATCGTTTTTCAGTTCTTCTTTACTTACAGGCAGCGATGAACCTCGCACCTCATCTGAGTTATTTGCATATCCATACATTGCTGCTACAGTTATAGCAGATGTAAATGTTATTATGCTGGCTGAAAGTAAAACTTTTGCTTTTAAACTAAGTTTTAGTTTTTTCATACTTCCTTTCTTTATTATAAGTTGGTTTGAATAAATATTCTATATAATTTTACCATAATTTTTCATATTTATATATTTATTGTGTTTTTAAAGAGTGCTATATATCATATGTTTTGAGCATTTTTAACATTTTTTAATAATTTTTTAAAATAATTTTGTTTTTAAGTAATTATTTACATTATTATTCATATAATTTGTTTTATCAGCATAAAATTTGTAATATCATAAAATATAAATTTTTGCTGATAAACTGTAATATAAAAAAAACACACAAAAGTGTGTTATGGATGCTAATTAACTTGATATTTCTTTTTCATAACTGCGGTAAATTTCTGAAACACTTTCCCCAACTAATGATGCATTAATTACTTTACCTAAAAATTCACCAAGTGAAACTATTTGCAATTTTGAGAACTTGTCTAACATTTCATAATTATCTATACTGTCTGTTACAATTACTTTAGAAACATCAGGGTGATTTTCAAAAACTTCAAAACCCTTGGTAAAAATTCCGTGTGTTGCAGCAACTATAACTTTTTTAGCACCATTTGCTTTTAAAGTTTCAACTGCTTTTAAAATAGTTCCACCAGTATCGATGATATCATCAATTATTACAACATTTTTATCTTTTACACTACCTAAAATCCCCATTACTTCTGTTTGATTTACACCAGTGCGGCGCTTATCAATGATGCATATTTGCACACTTTCTGAAATTAATTCAGCTAATCTACGTGCACGCACAGTTCCACCATGATCGGGAGAAACAACTGTAAATTTTTCACCTGTTGCTTTTAATGCCTTTGCGATTGGATATTGTCCCCTTAAATCATCAACTGGTTTATCAAAGAAACCTTGAATTGAAGGATTATGTAAATCCACACAAATTACTCTAGAAACACCTGCTGTTTGCAACAAATCAGCAACTAATTTGGCTGTAATAGGTTGTCTTCCTCGGGCCTTGCGATCTTGACGAGCATATCCATAGTAACTTAAGCATACATTAATTGTTTTAGCACTAGCACGTTTCAACGAATCAACAAACATCAAAAGTTCCATAATATTATCATTTACAGGTCTTGATGTGCTTGCGATTATATAAACATCCTTATTTCTTACAGTTGGAGTAGAAACCAACATAACTTCACCATCAGCATATACAGTTCGTTCTACATTAGAAAGTGGTATATTAATAATTTCTGAAACTTTTTGAGCAAGTTTAAGCGAATTATGCATACCAAACAAAACAATATTATTATCCATTTTTCCTTTCATTATAATTTTACCTTATTTATATTTTAAACTAAAAGATAATTAAATATTGTGTTTTGTGTATTATATGGTGTAAACATTACCAGATAATTAGAAAAATTATGAAATTGTTTATGACTTGATATATCAAAGAAAAAATTTAATAATGTGATAGATAAGTATATATAAAGTAAAAATATATAATTATTAAATATAAGGAATATAATGACAGACAAAAAGAAAAGTAATATTATGAAAAATGTGCTTATTGGTTCATGATTCGTCTTAGGTGCTGCAGGTGTTTCAGCTGCTATAGCAATACCGACACATAATTTAAAATATGTACAATCATTTCCAGAAGATGTAAGCAAATTACGTCAAACATATAAGCAGTTTTTAGATACTAAAATTAGTATAATTAATAGTAATCCAAAAGATACTGATTGAGCATTAAGTTTTGACACAAGAGTAAAAGGTTTTTATGATGACAAAAACCTTACTAATGATCAAAAAATAGCTAAACTTGATGCTTTATTAAAAGAACTAAACGATGGATTTATTGAAAGAAGTAAGAAGAAAAGTTTGGATTACATTGATAAAATCGGTAAATTACAACTACATGAGAATGCTTCTAATACTTTAAAAAGTTTTCAAGAAAGCATTGTAAATTTTTATAGAAACGAAATTCATAAAGCAACTTCTTTAAAATTAATTAATAATGCATATTTCGAATCATCATCAATGCAACAAATCCTAAAAAACCTTGATATCCTTGAAAAGAACAACAAAATTACATCTGAAAAACTTAATGAATTGATATCAAATTGACAAAAAATTAAAGGTAATTTAGATAAAGTTGAAGTATTAAGAAAAGATATCTTAAATCTTGCTAAATAGAGTAAAAATCTACTTTATAGTAGATTTTTTATGCTAATGGAGTAAATATGAGACATAGAAGGTGAATAAAAAAATTTTTATTTTTAACATCATCTGCATTTATTGCAACTGCTATTTCATGCAGTCAACAAAATGATGATGTATCAACTGTTAAAAGATTAAAAGGGTGAGGAAATGATGAATTTGTCGCAGAGAACCAAAAAAGTTTGAATAACGTAAGCTACCAAGATGAATATCAAAATGCAAAAATTCAAGCACCTTTTATCGCTAAGGTAAAATCGAATGTAATGTATCAGTTAACTGTATATTCGTTTGCCGATGGAAATGATGATGGAATTGGTGATTTTATTGGCTTAACTAATAATTTGGATTACTTCGTGAATCTAGGAATAGACACATTATATCTATCCCCAATTCATCCATCTTCATCTTATCACGGATATGATGTTATCGATTATACTGCTGTTGCTCCCGAACTTGGTGGAATGCAAGTTTTTGATAATTTTATAACTAAGGCGCACGAAAAAGGAATTAAAGTTGTTTTAGATATGGTTTTAAACCATACATCTTATGAGCATCCATGGTTTCAAAAAGCTTTAGATGGAGATAAAAAATATCAAAAATATTATTATTTTTATGACAACAAACCAACAAACGATAAAGATTATGGAGAAGACAAAGATGTAAGAATAATCTTTAAAAATATTAATTATCATCAAAACCAAAAACCTGATACAAATCTAAGATATGCAGCAAAATTTTGAAAAGGGATGCCTGATTTAAATTTAACTAATCCAGATGTTTTAAAAGAAATAGAATACATTCATAAATTCTGAATCAAAAAAGGTGTCGATGGTTTTCGCTATGATGCTTTTTACCATTATTTTGGAAGTGAAAATTCACATAAACCTACCGATAGTGATGGATCAAGAACATCACAATTATTCTTTGATTGACGTGATGTGTCTGATAAAGAAATTAAGCAAGCAATAGAAGATAATGTTTCTCGTTCTGATAAAGAAATATTTATGTTCGGAGAATGATGAAAAAGTGTTTATGATGCATCAAAATATTTAATGTATGGAAGGTCGAATTATAAAGCTCTTGGTAGTGTCTTAGATGGAAAACATTATAAATATCAAATACATCCGTTTATTAATTCTGATGAGGAAAAAAACTTAATCAATTATCTTAACAGCGATGAAGGTATGAGTTATTGATTACCGTTTTTAGATAACCATGATATCGATCGTTGAATAGCAAATTATAAAAAAAATGTAACAAAAACACCATTAGGAACACCACATAAACTTAACGATAAAGAAAGAGCAGGTTATTTAGCGGCATTATTTTCTTTGCTTTCTCGTGGTGGAACACCTATTTTATATGACGGAAATGAAATATTAATGCAAGGTGGAGATAAAAGTAAAGGTGATGATAAAATTCGTGAAGCATATTGATGAAAAGATTTGCACAAAAGAGTTTATTTTAAGGATGAAAGATCAGGAAGTGATATTATTCAAACACAGGATTCAAAAGGCGAAGGATATGTTGAATCATTAGTTTCTGATAAAAACGGTGCATATGTATTAGTTTCAAAATTAATCCATTTACGCGAGCAATATCCATCACTTAGAGATCAAGATATAAAATATATTAAGAAACCATCAGACATTATCAAAAATGCATCAAATTATCCTAATAATTTAACCTTAAGAGATAACCATGATGGAAGTTATTTATTAGTTGTATATAGTGACAATTTAGGTAGTTTCGAGATTAACCTAAAAGATGGATATAAATTTGATAAGGATTTAATCAATCAAAGTTTTCAAATGAGTGAAAAATCATTGAAAAGCAATTCACACATAAAAGTCGGAGTGTTTTTGATTAAAAAACAATAACTAACACTTGAATAAAAACCAATTTATTTACAAAAAAATAAAATTGTTTTGTCATAATCTATCTATAAATAAGTAAATTATGGAACAAATATCTTGACATATCAAGTTATCAAAGGAATTAATATCATATTTTCACAATTATTATGTGTTTTTTGTATTGCTATATTATAATTTAATCAGGATTATGAAGAAAAATATACATTTTTCAAAACCACCATTTAAAACTCGTTTTAGGTGGTTTTGAGTAGGTAAATTACCTCTTGAACGCAAATATACTCCAAAAATCCTAGAATATTTATTTTTACTCTTTGCAAACGTTGTTGTACTTATTATAGAAATTATTTTTATCCAAATTATTATCAATCTCAGTAAATCTCCTAATGTTTTTAATATTGAACTTTTCAAAGCCTTGCAAAATTATTGAGTACGTATAATGTTTGCTGTATTAGTAATAAATTATTTAGCGATTGCTTTAATAACTCTTCATGTAATTTATATAATGTCAAAAACAGAATTTAATCACTGGATAGGTTATGTTGCTTGTATAAGTGGTTTGTTATTACTCTCACCAATTTGTATTATTTTTTCTTTTATTGCATATCAAAAAAATGAAATTGCATTTGAATAATCCTGTAATTACTTAACAATAGATAAGGAATATTGAAATATGAAAATAAAAAAAGCATTAGTTTATACAGGTGGATTATTATCGCTTGGAGCAGCAGGAGTTGCTGTTTCTTGTGGAACAAGTGGTTCATCACAACAAGACACTGGAAAAGGTTCAAAGAAAATTTACATCGCTGTGGATGGAGCACAAAAGGACTTTTACAATGAAGTTAAGAAACTTTTTGATGCTTCTGATTCACACACAAAAGATGGATTTACACTTGAATTTATTCAAAAAGGTGTTTTCGATGCATTAAACCTTGGTACACAAGGATTAAACGACCCAACAGTTCCTGATATTTTCTATTTACCTCAAGACCGTGTTACAGAATTTGCACAAAATAATTATTTAGCTGACTTAGATACTTTCTTTGGAGACAAAGTAAACGATACACCAAAAGTACTAGATGATTTAAACAAAGTTGTATCGCTACCTAATGACCAAAAAGCCGATATTGTTAAATTCGGAACTATTAACGGTACACAAAATCAGAAACCTACACATAAATTTTTAGCAGTTCGTCATAACAAAGAAGGTCTTATTTTAGCTTCAAACAAAGATGAAGCAGACACAAGAGCTGAACTTACAAATAAAGATACAGATACATTGAAAGAACTAGTTGAAAAAGGTAAATTAGTCTTAAGATTACAAGACTTTTGATATGGTAATGGTATTTTATATGGTGGAATCAAAAAAGCATGAGAATCATACACACAAGTGCAACAAGATGAATTAGGTGGAGATTCATTATCTCAATCATTCTTCCAAAAGAACTTATACAAAAATAATGAAGGACAAGTTTCATCATGATTTGTAAAAGGTGATAAATGACATGGATTACTTAAAGATGGATTAAAAGAAGTTGCTAATGTTTTATATCCAATTATTCATGCAGCTTATGGAATGACACCAGAGGCATACAAAGAAACTGTTTGAGCTAAAAACGGATTAAGTCAAGGTGATTTACAAGCAATGTACGGAAGCGATATGGGTGTTGTTAACCAAACTATTTTTAGTGCAATGAAAGATAAAAAACTTGACTATGCATTAATTGGGACATGAGATG
This sequence comes from Mycoplasma sp. 6243, assembly GCF_051200785.1. Classification (NCBI taxonomy): domain Bacteria; kingdom Bacillati; phylum Mycoplasmatota; class Mollicutes; order Mycoplasmatales; family Mycoplasmataceae; genus Mycoplasma; species Mycoplasma sp. 6243. The sequence goes on along the minus strand of NZ_CP195154.1, from coordinate 847,166 downwards.
TTCAAAACTCAAGAGATGCAGCAAATGCACTATCATTCTTCAATGTAGTTCCTGTTGATGATGGAGCTCCATACATTCAGGCAGCCGGTGGTTGAGGTTATGGTATTTCTTCAAGAAACAACGGATCATCACCTGAAAGAAAGAAAGCACTTGAAGAAGTTTTAAAAGCAGCATTTAATTTCGATTCATACTATCAATACTTTAAACAAGATTCTAAAATACCTTATTCAGAAGCTCTATTTTCTAGAATGTCAGATAGAATCAAATCAGATAATACATCAGAAGAAACTAAGATACAAAATTTTTCAAAAAATTTAGGTTATGCTGATTTTAATGAACTTAATAGTAAACTAGCAACCGTTTTAAGTGAACTTAATGAATTAAAAGGAAGCTACGGAAAATGAGGTTTATGAGAATCAAAGGCTGATGAAAACAATCCTATCGCAGATGCTAACCAAGTTTCAAAAGATAAGATGAAAATTACATTCAATGGTTCAGCTGAAACAAAAGCAAAAGTTGATGAACTAAATAATTCTTTGGTAAATGCATTGCCACTCAGAAATACACTTGCTGGATTAATGGGATTCACAACTAAATGAAGCGATGAATTAGTTGGTAGCACACCTGCACAACCATGACAGCTTGGTGCAGACAAGATGAAAGCGGGAGCATTTGCTACCTTAACAAACAAAGATAAGTTTGAAAATCTAGGTTTTGTTGATATGGTTCAAGATAAACCAGATGAAAATGGTAACAACGGAACATTCCACTTAAGAAAAATTGAACAATTTATTTTCGGGGTTAACGGAGATGACAATGGTCAAAAAGTCGCTTTAATTGCAAAGATTCAACAAGCGATGAAAGACAATAAACTCCAAGAATTTGAAGATCAAGTATTTGCTCGTGCAAAATTCTTCTCTAATACTGCTGCTCCTACAACTGTTTCTGATGAACAAATCCGTAAAATTGTAAAACTTTATTTAGCTGGATTTGAAAACTTTGCTAAGATTTCAACTTTTGCTGATGATTTTATGTCATCTAAGATGCAAAAGAAAGATGGAACATTATCTGATGTTACCATTGCTACCACTAAAAATAACATTGATGAATACAATAAATCAATTTCTGTAAACTTTGTGTTTAATGTTCTAACATCAAGCAAAAAACTTCAAGAACAAGGATTAGGTATTCTACAAGTACAACCAACCAGATTTGATAACTCTAATCCAAACCTAAAAACTGTTTGATCAAATTGAAACGATAAAACTTTTGGTTCAGCAGAATGATACAGATCATTAGGTGATAAACTTCAAACACAAGATAAGTTTTTAAGTGCAATGGAAGATAAATTATCAGCTGATTATACTGAAACACTTAATGCAATAAATTCTGGTAACTTACCAGTTAGAGTAGTATTCAAATAATAAGTAAGCTAAATGTACAGTTATACTAAATATAAAATAAATATCGAAAAAAAACAGTTTTATATTTTACTAATACTATTAGCACTGCTTACAGCAGTGCTTCTTATATGGGTATTAATTCCATTCGGATATGGAATTAATACTGAATCGGTGCCTATTGAAATAAGAAGTGATGCAGATAAATTAAGTGAATTTGCAAAAAATCATGCCATCGCAACATTAGTTGCTTATATTGCAAATACCTTAGTTTTAGTTTTCTTTATGATTTATTTACTACTTTTAAGAAGCAAATTGAAAGCAGGATATATCTTTTTCACGTGTTGAATTATTGTTTTTATTTTACTTACAGGATTACCTTTTTTTAGGGGAACATCTTATATGAGTAACTTTCAAATAATAACAGGTGCATTTATATCTATTTTCTCTTTTTCAACTGTTATTGCTTTATTTACATTCAGTATGCAATATCATATTCAAAGAAAACTTCATTATTATGAATGGGTTAAAATACACAAAAGAAAGGCAAGGTAATTTATGGAAAAATTAAAGCTGTACAACTGATACGGTGAATCATTCGATTCAATATTACCTCAGAGTGCCGATAATCTTAAATCCTATAAAAAACAGGTTAAAAATGTCTTCTTAAGAACACAAGATCGCATTAATAACCAACAAAAAATAGACAAAGATTTGTTCTTACGAGCAAGAACAAAACTGCAAGACAACTTAAAACGCGAATTAAATTCGCACAAAGTTGCTTATAAAAACAAGATAATAGTTCTTAAAGATTCTATTAAGAAATTATCTTTTTGTACCTCTTCGATTTCTTTGATAAATTTTGAACTTAAAAAAATTAATGCACAACTAAAAGACATTAAATCATATGCAAAAGATTTTGTTTATTCATTAACAAAATCTGCTGATGATTTAGAAATTAAAGTTGAAAGTATTAAAAAACTACAGACTTCAACTCGTCTTTCAGAAGTGCAAACATTTAAAAAATACACTATCTTTTCTATTCTTAAACTTTATCTAAAAAATATTAAAGATACAGAATTTGATATCGAAAAAATACATAATTTATTGCTACCTAACGAACTTGCATATATCCAAAGATTAGGAGATTCAGCAAAAACTTTCTTTAAAAACTTCTATGAAGGTTTAGAAAAACAAAGATTAAGTTTATTTGCTCGTCGTCAAGAATTGAAACGTCAATATGAATCTACATATGCTTTACAAAAAGAGTTATATACAAAAGAAAAAGAAAATATTATTCTTGAAAACAGACAAAAAATCCTACAAATTGAATATGAATACACAAGTAAACTGCAAGAACGAAAAAGTCAAGCTAAACAACAAAAGTTGCTTTCGTTAGAAAAAATAAAGCAACAACAAGAACAAATTTTATCAGCTGAAGTTGCTAATAAAACAATTGTTAAAGAAATTGTTGATAAATCAAATTTAGAAGTTATAAAAATTAAGCAATGATATAAATCCATCAAACCATTTTTTAAAGAACGGGCAAGATTGCAAAATTATAAAGACTTATATTCATTACTTTCAAAAAACTTTAATAACTTACCAAAAATTGATTTTAGCATAAAGAACCTAGATCTAAAAGGTTTAAAAGTTAAAAATAACAAAATTCTTAATATTCTTAATGCTTATCAAGCAACCAATGATTATCCTTTTATTAATATCGCTTTAAAAGAATATTTAAATTTTATTAATGTTTTAAGAGTTCAAAATGAATTTTCAATATTGTTAAAATCCCAATATAAAAATCTGCTTGCAGATGCAAAAGTTAAATATACATATGAAGGTGAATTTCACAAGGTAGAATCAAAAGCATTAAGAGAAAAGTTTATTGATTATCGACTTACTCGCATTAAATATTGCGAAGAACGGATTAAATCAAAGGTTTCTTTATATAATCTTAAGCATTTATCAAATCAAAACCAAAACTCTTCTGATTTTGAGAATCTAATGACTGTAATTGATAATCTTATCCAAAAACTAAATGATAATGATGTCAATCCAAATATTAATAAACAAGAAAAACCTATAACTGAATATCAAGCAGAAAAACAAGTTTTTGCTTCATCTAAAAAACTTTATAAAAAAACTTATAAAGAAAATATCGCAGCTTTAAAAGCAAAAATTAAGACAAAAGAAATTACTAAGGTAGCTTTCAAAAACAAGAAAATTGAATACAAAATCGACTATAAAGAGGCTGTTACAGAAGCAAAATTAAAATCAAAAGTTTTATCTAACAAAGAAATTTTGAAAACTTCGTTTTGACGTGAATTCGCTGAAATGCGAGTTAATTCAAAAATATATGATAGCAAAATTAATGAAGCACAAAAATCAATACCAATTGAAACAATGAAAAATTTCAGATGACTTGCTTTAGTGCTTGGATTTATTTTCCCTGGTCTTTCTGAATTATTGTTCTTTAAACAATACATAAAAGGAATTTTACTTAGTTTAGGAAGCATCTTTTTATGAGCACTAATTGTTCCATTTTCATTTGGTGCTTACTGAGATAAAATGGGTGGAATTCCTGGTTTTAGCGACTTAGGAGCAGGCAAATTTAACCATGCAGAAGGTATTTTAACAGATGCTCGGATATACTTATTTGGTGGTGTTATAAGTGTTATTTTAATGGTAATAGTTATAATATACTTTGCTACATCATCGCTTAGTAGTTATCGGGTAGCAAAAAACTTAGAATATGGTTCTCGTCCAAGTAAATGATCACATACCAAACGATGAATTTCGACAGGTGGATATCCCTGAGTAATCTCTATTTTAGGTTGAGTATTAATGCTTTTTGTAGTAGCTACACCTATTATTACATCAGTACTTGTTTCATTTACTAACTATGGTTTTGAGCACTATGCTCCGGCACAAACTGTTAACTGAGTAGGGCTTAAAAACTGAGGATATTGATGAGTATTTCGTAACACTGGTATCTTTAGTGGTTTAGGACGTGTATTTTATTGAACAGCAATATGAACAGTATTTTCAACCTTTATCCCTATTTCACTTGGTATTATAATTGCAATTTTAACAAATAACCAACGCATTAAGTTCAAAAAAATATTTAGACTTATTTATATTTTACCATGAGCTATTCCAGCATTCGTTACTTTATCATTTCTTAGATCATCATTTCAAGGTGGTGAAGTTGGATACATTAACAAAATAATGTTATCAATCGGACTACTAAAGGAGCCACGTAACTGATTAGGTGAAATCGGTACTGCTCGTGTATTGGTAATCGTGGTGCAAACATGAATTGCTTATGCATTTATCTTTATGCTTGTAACTGGTAATTTACAATCTATACCAAAAGATATTTATGAAGCAGGTGCTGTTGATGGAGCAAAAGGAAGACAACTATTCTGACATCTTACCTTACCATCTCTTCTTATTTCAATTGCACCGATGCTAATTGGTCAATTTGTTGGAGCATTTAATAATTTCACTACAATTTCTATTTTCACTGGTGGTGGGCCAAACTTTGCTAAAGCATCTGCATTCAATGAAGCATCAACTGATATTATTATTTCATTTGTCTTCAAAATCGCACAAGGAGCAACCAACATCCCAGGTGACCAAGCATTTGCTGCTGCCTTAACAACCTTTGCTGCTCTTATTTCAATTGCTATTGGTGCAAGAGGGTTTATTAAAACTATGTCAAGGAGAGATTAATGTTCGAAAAATGAAAACGCAAAAGATTTTATCAACATACCTTTGATAAAGTAAAAGTTCCGTATAAAAAATTAACTCCTAGACGAATTAATTTTAACGAAACTGACACCAAACCCTTAACAGCACTTGAAATATTCTGATTATTCTTTAACTACTTATTCTTAATCTTTTGAGCAATAATTATTCTCTTTCCAATAGTTTCATTAATTATTTCAGCATTCAATGTAAATAATGAACGTGTTGTTGCGGTTGTTCCATTTAAATTTGGTTGAGACAACTTCTCTTACTTATTTACCAGTCCTCGTAGCGACTTTTTGATTTGGTATAAAAATACCATCATAATTGCTGTTTTAACTATGGTGATATCAACTGTTGCTGTGGCATTAAATGGTTATGCATATTCCAGATTTAAATTCGCTGGATCAAAAAATTCATTAATGATAATAATGATGTTACAACTGATTCCGGCAACAACTGCTATTATTTCACTTTTCTTACTGGTTCGTTTAGGTAATAGCATTGGGATACCATCAATATTTATGTTAGTTATTATTTATTCAGGTGGAGCCATTTCGGCAAATACCTTTATGCTTAAGTCCTACTTAGATACAGTATCAAGTGAACTTGATGATTCAGGTAAAATCGATGGATGCAGCAACTGAGGATTATTCTTTAAAATTTTAGTTCCTGTTATTCGTCCTGCACTTATTATGGTGGCTTTATGATCGTTTTTAACACCATTTACTGATGTTATCTTACCTAAATTCGTACTTGCTGATTCAAAAGAAAAAACCTTAGCTGTTGGACTAGACCAATTCTTATCAGCTGAACCAAAACATGTTAATGCAGGAGCATATGCAGCTGGTTCGATTCTTGCCTCTATCCCTGCATTTGCATTATTTATGTACTTACAAAAATACATTGTCGGTGGTCTTTCAGATGGAGCCGTGAAAGGATAATATGTTTTTTAAAAAGAAAAAAGACACAAATAATTCTGTTGTAACAGAAGATAAATTAGATGATACAAGCGGTTTTGAAACTATCGATATTGACACACTTGTTTCTGAAGTAGGTGAAATTTATGAATCAAGCAATGGTGCTGATATCAAATTAGTTAATATTTCAAAAAAATATGAAGGAAACGAAAAATATACACTTGAAAATATTAACTTAGATATTAAAGCTGGAACATTCTGCATCTTTTTAGGACCTTCAGGATGTGGAAAAACAACTTTATTAAGGATGATTGCTGGATTAAATTCAATTACTAAAGGTGATTTATTATTTAATAACAAAAGATATAACAACCTTTTACCTAATGAACGTAATATCGCAATGGTGTTTCAATCTTATGCTTTATACCCACATATGAATGTTTACAACAACATTTCATTCGGATTAAAAATCGCCCGCGAACGTAAAGATGTTATCGATCGTCGTGTTAAAGATGTTGCAAAAATTTTACGTATTGATGACTACCTTTACCGTAAGCCCCGTGATTTATCAGGAGGACAACGCCAACGTGTAGCTATTGGTCGTGCAATTGCTCGTAAACCACTTGTATTTTTGATGGATGAACCTCTTTCTAACTTGGATGCAAAATTACGCGAAAGTATGCGTCGCGAAATAGTTAACATTCATCGTATGTTAAATACCACAAGTATTTATGTTACTCATGACCAACTCGAAGCGATGACAATGGGTGATCAAATTGTTGTTTTTAACGATGGAAAAATTCAACAAAATGGAAAAGGTAAAGATTTATACTTTAAACCTGCTAATATTTTTGTTGCTAAATTTATTGGATCACCTACAATGAATACTTTTGATGCTATATATAAAGATAATTTATTGATATCTAAAGATCAAAAAATTCAAATTAAACTTGATACAGAAACTGCTGCATTATTAAAAGAAAACCAAAAGGTAGTTGCTGGTTTTCGTAGTGAGGACCTAAAAATAAGTTATTCCAATGCTGAAAACCGTGTGTTAGGTAAAATTGCAAATATTGAATTAATCGGTAAAGATCAATTAGTCACAGTGCGAATTAATGAAGATATTGAATTTATTGTTAATGCTTCTAACTCTGAAGAATTTGAATTATATTCACATGTTTATGTTGAATTTATCGTATCTCGCATCCACTTATTTGATAGTCAAAGCGAAGAAAGAATTAACTAATGCATAAGTATTTTGATACTAAAAACAACTATTTAGAACGTAAAATTTATTTAGCAATTATTTCTGTGTTTTTAGCAATTGTAATAATTTTGCAAGCAACCTTATACACTCGCTTTTATGCACAAATTCAACTTGAATATAACTACATTTTAAACAGCGATACAGCAGCCGGATTTACCCCTGCACAAGTTTATGCTAACTCACCTTCATATCAGTTAAAAGAAGTCTTTTGAAGTTTAAATTCAATCAGTATTTTTCTTTCATTGGTTGCTTTATTAACCTTGATTTATATGCAAGTTATGTTATATAAAAATAAATCAAATTCCGATAAAACATTTATTTACTTATTTGCTTTGATACCTGCTATCTTTATAGCTTTATTCTTTATAAATGCTTTACAACCAGATCAAACATTTAAAAATAATTACACACTTATTATAACTGATAATGCAAAATCATATACACCAATTCAAACAGGAGATTTACCTAGAATCAATTATACAACATCATGAATTGCGATGATTTTAGCATTTATATGTATTGTTTTAATAATAGTTGCTAAGAAAAGATATGGATTTGTTAAAAAAGATAAAATTTTAGCAACCAAAACTCATGATACACAAAAGTTAAAAGTTGAAATTAATGCTTTATCAAACAATTCAAAATAATATTTACCAAGGGTTTCCCTTGGTTTTTCTTAACCTGTCAAGTTTATACAAAAATTATTAATCCATTATGATATCATTTATTCCTATGAAATCTTTTAGTAAAACTTTTTACAAGTTATATTATTCATATTTGCTTAAAAAACAACCTTTTAAAACTCCTGCATCATGAGATAACAATCGCGTCGATTATGAATATCATACAGACTATAAAAATCTGTTTTTAACTGCTCCAAAGGCAAAGAAGTTAGAAAATTACAAAAATACCAACATAATTTATCAAGTTTTAATATATAACTTTGCTGATGGAAATAATGATGGAATCGGGGATTTTATCGGTTTAAAAGATAAAATTGAATATATTAGCAACCTCGGAGTCGATCAAATCTGATTAAGCCCAATCCATCCTGCGTCAAGTTATCACGGCTATTCTGTTATTGATTATTGCAATGTTGATTCACGATTGGGTGGCATGAATGCTTTTATTGATTTTTTAAACATAGCACATGAACACGGAATCAAAGTTTATTTAGATATGGTATTCAATCATACTTCTTATGAACATCCTTGATTTCAAGCAGCACTTGCTAATGATGGATACAGTGACTTTTATCGTCTTGATATAAATTTATATGATTCAGATGTTAAAGTTGATAACCTGGAAATAAAAAGCAAATATCCCTTTACCACAGATATAAATGCAACTAATCGAACCTACTTAGCACGTTTTTCTTACGGGATGCCTGATTTAAATTTAGATAATTATAAAGTCATTGAACAACTGATTCATATTCAAAAATTTTGAACAGCTGTTGGTGTAGATGGATTTCGTTACGATGCTTTTGCAGAATATTATTCAAGTGAAATTGAAACTAAAAACAATTTTAATGAAGCAAAAATTTTTCACCTTCTAAGGGATGCATCAAAACAAATTACTGATGCAGAAAACAGAGAAGAAGTGTTTATGATGGGTGAGTGAGTTAATTCAGATGCTGTCAAAGGGTTAATGTATTTAAAGGATGCAGATGGTAACATCGGGTTAGATACAATCTATGATGGTGGAAAATTTTTCAGACACAATCCAGATGTTAGAATTGAATATAATCAACTAAAAAATATGTTAATTGAATATCAAAATACATCGCAAAAAGCTAAATGAATCCCGTTTTTAGATAACCATGATGTGCGTAGATGACTTGAAGTATATCGCAGTCAAATCAGTAAGAAAAAATGATATAAATTTAACGATAATCTTACAACATCAGAAAAAGAAGCACTAAATATTGCATTATTTGTGCTTTTAGCGTTACCTGCCACACCTATTATTTATGCAGCAGATGAACTTTATTATTATTCAACTAGATATTATGGTGATCCTACCTTAAGAGAACCAATGAAATGGGAAAATAATACTTATAACTGCTTTATTTATGATCCGAAAGTAAAAGAAAGTTTTGGTGATCATATAATGTTTACATCAGCACTTAATTTAGAAAGCGCTGATGTGCAAAGCAAACAAGGACAAGCATACAAACTAATTCAGTTTATGGCAAAACTAAGAAAAGATTATCCTTTTTTATCACTAACTGATGCTGATACGATAGCAAATCCTTATGATTTTGTTGATACAGTTGATTATAGTAGTGTTATAATCCGAAAAGACTTAGGACAACAAAAAGAATACTTATTATTTGCTTTTTGTAACTATCAACATAAAAAACTTGATTTATTAAAAATTTCTCGTAATTATCACTTTGAACAAATTTTGCTATATAAAGCAAAAAACGAATCATGAAGAATCTGAATCGAACAAGGTGGATATGTTATTTTCAAGTTAATTAGAAAATAATTTTATTTTGTTAAAATATATTTATGAAAAAGAATAGTCCAGTTAAGTATCAAAAAGACACAAATGAAAAAACAAACCTTAATCAAACCAAGACTAATAATTTGATTAAGTATTTAATTGATTTAATTTCGACTAAAAAAATTCCTATAAATATGATTATGCCTTCTGAACATCAACTTATGAATCGATTTAATTGTTCACGTTCTGTTGTGGTATCTGCTTATCAGAAACTTTTTTCTATTGGTGCAATTTACTCTATTTCAAAACGTGGCCACTTTGTAGCAGAAAATTTTCATAACCTAATTAAACCTATAAGTTATTTGATCGGGGTTGATAGAATTCTTGGCAGTGAAACTAAGGAAACCTTGCCGAATTGATTTAAAGATAAAAATATTATTTTTACCGAAGGACATCGTTCTTTTAAAATGAACTATCAAAAGGCAGGTGAGATTATTGCTGAAGGTGATATATATGTTTCTACTAAAAACATTGATGAATTCGAACCTATTGATACTAGAACACCAATTATCAACATTCTAATTGATCGACATAGTCTAAAAAATATTGTTTATGAATTAAAATATGAAAAAGTAAATAAATTTGGTGTTGATAACATGGTTGTTATTGCTTTTTGAGGTTATGACAGCGATAGCATTTGTATAGCGGGAAAATATTATATAAAACCCGAACATTTTAAATTCTATCATCAAGAATTTTCATTATATGTATAATTTTTAAAATAAAATTTATTTTTTTCTTGCTCTTAGTAATAAAAGAAATTTGATTTATTGAAAAAAAGTTAAAAACTAGCACATTTTTTATGCTGTTTTTAATTTTTTTATTATATTTTAGGTGCATAAAATTATCTCTTTGATATGTCAAGAAAATTATTAATTTATACCTAAAAAAGACAAAATAAATTTATAATATCGCATATGAATATTAAGAATAAAAACAAAAGGTTTTATGCAGATTTTGATGAAAAATATGCATATAAAAAACCTGATTTAGGAATTAAATTTTTAGACTCTCATATTCAACTAAAGCTCTGACAGCCACTTGCTCAAAGAGTCGAAGTGATGCTCTATGATAGTAATTTAAAATTTGTTCAAAAATTTGATTCATTAAAAATAGATACAGTTTGAAAAACACAAATACCATTACATTTTGAAGGATATTTTTATCAATATAAAATTTGACATTCAGATGGTAGCATTACAAATGCTTTAGACCCATATGCTATTTCATTAGCTGCATTTGATTGAGAAGGTAAAGAAGATAAAGTAGGTTATGGAGCATTGGTTAATATAAATTCAAAAAAAGCAGGTTCTGTTCCTAAAAAATTCGCTACCGAACTTAATAATAGCACCGATGCATTAATTTATGAGTTACATGTTCGTGACTTTACTAGTTTAAAAAGTCAAAAAGAGTTTAAAAGTAAACTAGGGACATTTAATGCTCTATTAGAAGCAGATTTATTCTCATATGTCAAAAAACTCGGTATCACACACGTGCAGTTTCTACCTATTCATAGCACATATGCATTAAATGAAAATAACCAAAACATCCTTAAAAAAGGACAAGGAAGTGGATGAACTACTAATTACAACTGAGGATATGATCCTCATAATTATTTTGCAATAAATGCTCAATACAGCAGTAATCCTAAAGATCCATATGCAAAAATCGCTGAATTTCGTAATTTAGTTTCAAATGCACATAAAAAAGGAGTTGGAGTTATTTTAGATGTTGTCTATAATCATATGATGACCAACAACATCTATGATAATGTTTTACCTGGTTATTATTATCGAGATAATGCTAAGGTTAAACCTGTTACATATCCACCCCTTGCTGATGAAAGATATATGGTAAAACGAATTATTTTAGATTCGCTAAAATATTTTGTCGAAGAATTCGGAGTTGATGGTTTTCGTTTCGACCTTTCTTGCTTTATGCATGCTGAAACATTTAATGAAATTGCTAAGGAACTGCGTAAAATAAATCCAAAACTTATCTTACACGGTGAAGCCTGAAGATGTGGTGATTTAAAACATGACATCAGCTACATCAAAGGAGTAACCGGAAATGACATTGCTTTTGGATACTTTAACGATTCGGTTCGTAATGCTATCAAAGGTGATGAACACTCAGAATATGCACCTGGCTTAATTTCAAAATTTGATATCGAACTATTTCGTCAATATGTAACAAGCATTGTAGGTGGCATTAAGGATTACAATTTTGGAAATATATATTATTCAAAAGATCCGTATGCTCTTTTTGCCAATGATATTTCAGTAAATTTAGCTTATGCAGCATGTCACGATGGTATGACTTTATGAGATAAAATTAACACTACAACTAAGGATTTAACATTAATTCAACGTATTGAAATGTATCGACAAGCTTTAATGATGACAATATTTACTCAAGGAAAACAACTTGTTTTAGCCGGAACAGAACTTCTTCAAAGTAAACCCTGTGATATATCAGGAAGCGAATGTGATCGCTGTGTGGTATCAACCTATGATGATTTTAAGTATTATCCAGATAAGTCTGCATACCAGTCAAATTCATATAAAACAACTGACTACACCAACGGAATCAAATGAAAAAACCTAAAGAATGCAAAAGTTGAAAAATATGTTTTTGAGTTCTTTAAAAAATTAAATAAATACCGTAATAAAACTCCATTTTTTAGACTCCATAGCAATAGATTAATCAACCAATGTCTAAAATTTATTGATGTTGATACCTTAAAACAAATCATAATTTTCAAAATAACTTATCAAAAACAAGTTGTTCAGGTAATTCATAACTTCTCTGATGAAGAATATACCTATGACAAAGACTTAAAAGTTTTATTCAACTCAAAAATTGAGTATAAAAATGGTATTTTATCACCACACTCATCAGTATTATTAGAGGTAAGAAATGATAAAACTGCAAGATAAAATTATTTACCAAATTTTCCCTAGATCGTTTTATGATGCGAATAACGATGGAGATGGGGATTTACAAGGGATTATCACAAAACTTCCATATCTACATAAATTAGGAATAAATGCTATTTGATTATGTCCAACATATGATACTAACTTCGTCGATGCTGGTTACGATGTGCTTGATTATAAATCAGTATGAAAACAATTTGGTACCTTAGAAGACTTTAGATTAATGTCATCAAAAGCTGCAGAATATGGAATTGATATTATTATGGATATTGTGCTAAATCATGTGTCAAATGAACACCAGTGATTTAAAAAAGCCTGTGAATCGGTTGAAAACGTTGAACATAACTACTTTATTTGAAGAGAAAAACTTACCGATGAAGAAGCAAAAGCACAAAGTATTTTTGGTGGTTCTGCATGAGAATATGTTCAAAGTGTTCAAAAATACTACTTTCACTTATTTTCAAAAGAACAAGTTGATTTAAACTGAGCACATCCAAATACCATTGATGCAATGTCTGATGTTATAGATTTTTGATACAATTTAGGTGTTCGTGGTTTTCGACTTGATGCTATTAAACATGTAGCAAAAACCTTTGATAATGTTGCTGCTAACCCTTATTTTGCTTGATGCGATGGAGCAGTTGATTATCTTAAAAAATTCAATGAACAAGCATTTAAAAACAAACCAGATGCATACACATTAGGGGAAGCTTCAGGAATAACAGCAGATGAATTATTAGAATATGCAAAAGGTGACAATCAAGTTTCACAAAACTACTTCAATTTTGCTTGATGATGAATCGGTTGGGGTAGAAAAACAGGTAGAAACGGATATGATGCTAATTGAGACTATAAAGAGTTTGTTTATCAGCAACAACCTTTTCAACACAATCACAACATTACCACACAAATGTTAACCAACTTCCTATCTAACCACGATACATCACGTAGCATTTCTAGATGGGGAGATGAAGGTATTTTTCATAGCGAAGCAGCCAAATCTCATGCTCTAATGCTTTTTGCTTTAAAAGGTATTCCTTGCATTTATTATGGTGAAGAAATCGGTTTATTAAATACTCATTTTGATAACAGATCTCAATTCCGTGATTGCGATATTGAAAATGGATTCGCTGATTTAGTAGATAAAAACCAAATTTATAGCGAATCAGAGTTTATCAAATATCTAAATATCAATTCACGCGATGCAGGAAGATCGCTAATGCAATGAAACAAGCAAACCAATGCCGGATTTAATGCAGGTTCAAAACCTTGAATCAATTTAGGTAGAAACGGTGAACATATCAATGTTGAAACTGCATTAGCAGATGCAAATAGTATTTTTTACTTTTATCAAAACCTTATTTCAATGCGTAAAACAACATATAGAGATGTTTTTGTATTAGGTTCTTCACATCTTGAAATTACTTACAGCGGACTTATTAAAATCGTTCGCGAGTATCAAGACACAAAATTAATTGCATATTTAAATGTTACAAACAAAGAAATTTTTGAACAAATCGATACAGGACAACAAATTTTATCAACATATAGTGATAATAAACCAATAACAAACACATTTCGTCCTTACGAATCTGTATTAATCAAAGTTAATTAAGGAAAACATGGATTTTTTAAAATACGATTTAGAGAAAAAACGGATTAGTCAAATTAAATTCAACCGTTCAGTAACTGCAAAAACTGAAAGCATCTTTGCATTAGGTAACGGATATATGGGAATACGGAGTGCAGACGAAGAAAGAGCATCATATAACAAAGAAGACTTTTTTGTTAACGGGATGTTTAATAAAGATACCAAAGACGATTCGCCTGAGTTAGTAAATTTAGCAGATTTAATGACTACTCCTATTATCATTAACGGTATAACTTTTGATGTTAAAAACCGTGACGAGTATAATAAAACACTTTACATTCGAGAAGGTTTTTTAAAACGTAAGATCTTATTAGAACGTGATCACGGAAAATACTGTTTTATTTTTGAACGTTTTGTTTCTAGAAATGATCCTAATGTTTATGCACAAAAAATTAAGATTAAAGTTTTAGAAACAACCGATAATAAAAATATAGAAATTATTATCAAACCTGCTATTAATGCACAAGTCACCAACTCTGGAACTCAACATTTTGGAGAAGGCGCAAAAACCCGAATCACTACCGAATCACTGCAAATGGAGCAGTGTACTACACTTTCTAAGCGTTGAGCAGTTCATAACCTTATCACCAAACTTTATTTAAATGGTGAGTTTATTAGGGGTGGAAATGACGACTATGTTATCGAAATGAAGCGTCGTTATGTAGGTTTTAAAATCAAATTAAATGCTAAAGCAGGCGATGTAATTGAACTAGAAAAATTAATGTCGGTTCATACATCAGTTGATAGCAAAAATTCATTATTACCGAAAAAAGTTGTTCGTGAAAATGCAAATACAAAACATCAGCAACTACTTAATAAATCATATGAAGAACTTAAAAATGAATCAATTGAAAAAATGCATTCTCAAATTTGAAAAGAGTTCTTTGTCAAAATCGAAGGCGATGAAGAAAGCAAATACGATTCACTCGCTCTTGATTTTGCAATCTTTCATCTAAACGGGTTTGTACCTAGACATTCAACAAACTTAAATGTGGGTGCTAAAGGACTTTCAGGTGAAGGTTATCAAGGACATACATATTGAGATACCGAGTTCTTTATTAATCCAATTTATTTATTCAATCGAGCTAAAGTTGCTCGAAACTTACTAACATATAGATATAAAGGTATCGAAGGAGCTCGTGCAAAAGCAAGAGAAATCAAAGAAAGACCTCAAGAAAGTAATTTAAAAGGAGCTCAATTCCCTTGAGAAATGGCCTGACCAACTGATGGAGAGGTATGTCCATATTGAGGGCAAGCTGATGTGATGACTGGTAAACAAATTCCCATCGCTTCACGTCGTCAAGAAATTCATGTTTCAGCTGATGTTGCTTTTGCAGTAAATCAATATTATAAAATTACTGGTGATGAAAAATTCATGGAACAAATGGGATATGAAATGATTATCGATACAGCTATTTTCTATGCATCACGTGCTGAAAAACAAAGTGATGGAAGTTATCATATTCTAGATGTAATGGGTCCAAATGAATATAAAGGAAATATTGATAATAGTGCTTATATCAATATGTTAGCAAAGTTCAATATTGATTTAGCTTTAAAATATATAAATTTATTAAAAAAGAAAAAACCTTATTGATGAGCTATTATCAAATCAAAAATACCATATCCAATTAATGTAACAAAACTTAAAGAAGTTTCTGAAAAACTCAAGCAACAAAAACCAAACGAGAATTTAGTTATCGCTGAAAATGACCAGTTTTTACAACTACATCGTGGTAATGTGTTACCATTTCAGATGCTAGGTGATGCAGGTAAAAAACTATTTAACACCCAAGAAGGAAATGCATTGCTTTCATGTCAACTGGTTAAACAAGCCGATGTAATTTTGCTTTTAAACATCCTGCCACATTTATATTCTAAAGAAATAAGAAGGGCGAATTTTAATTTCTATGAACCTGTTACAACACACGATTCATCGCTGTCTCCTGTTACATATACCATTGAAGCAGTAAGATTAAAAATGATCGAAAAAGCCTACCAGTTATTTAAATATGGAATTAATGTGGACTTAGGTCCTGCAATGCATACATCCGATGCAGGAATTCATGCTGGTTCATTAGCTGCAATTTATCATATGATTGTTTTTGGTTTTGGAGGTTTAAATTGACATAATGATGCATTGCATCTAGAACCACTACTTCCAAAAAATTGAAGTAAACTTACATATCGATTTAAATACCAAAATGCTGCATTTGAAGTTGTTTTAAATCAACAAAACTTTAGCATTAGAACTATTTTAGATACTAAATTTAACGGTTATATCTGAATCAATGGACAAAAAAGAAATATAAATAAAAATCCACAAACTTTTGAGGTTATCCATGATTAAAGGAATAATTTTTGATCTAGATGGGGTGATTACTGATACAGCAATTTTACACTATCAATCTTGAGCAAAAGTTATTAAACAATTTGATATCGATTATACTTTTGCAGATAATGAACTTTTGCGTGGCTTACCACGCATCGAAACCTTAAAAGCTATTTTAAAACTTAAAAAACCAAGTTTGCAGCTAAATAATTCAAAATTACTAGAAGTAAGTGAACAAAAAAATTTGTTCTATAAAGAACTTTTGCAAACACAAATTAATGAAAAATCCATTTTACCAGGGATAACAAAATTTTTATCCGATGCAAAAAATAAAAATTTAAAACTTGCTATTGCATCAAGTAGTTATAATGCCCCTACTATCTTGGAAAAATTAGGTATTATCAACCTTTTTGATTACATTGTTTATCCGGGAGATATCAAGAACGGTAAACCTGCGCCAGATATCTTTATTAAGGCTGCAGCAGGTTTATCCTTAGATGTAAGTGAGTGCTTCGGAATCGAAGATGCAGTTGCTGGAATTCAAGGGATTAAAGATGCAAAGATGAAAGCTGTTGCAATCACAGCAAATACAGAAGAATTTAAAAATGCAGATATTGTTTTAACATCTACATCGCAATTAAATTTAGATACTATTTTAGCAAAATTCAACTAACAGACATATGTCTGTTTTTATTTGCTTATAGGCAAATAAATTATTTTCTTTTCTTATACTTTTGTTTTTCACCTAAAATATGACATCTGCGACAGCGTGCTTCATATTCGCTATCACCTAATACATTTAACTCATTGTTCGCATCCTTACGAAATGAAAAGGCCGCATCAGATTTACATTGTAAACATACCGCTTTTAACTTACATATATCATCTGCAATTGCAAGCAACCCAGGCATAACTCCGAACGGACGCCTTAAAAAATCCATATCCAATCCACTTACAATTACTCTAACTCCACTTAATACTAATTTATCGATAACTTCAAAAATTCCATCATCTAAAAAATTAGTTTCATCGATTGCAACAGCTCGATATTCAGGATTTCAGTGATCATGAATATCTTTTGATTGCTTAATAACAATTGCCTTAGTCTTTGCTCCTGTGCGACTTACAATTTTATTTTTATCAAATCTGGTATCAAAATGTGGTTTAAATACTATAGTTTTTACTTCTGCTATTTCTAGAATTTTAAGTCTTTTAAGTAATTCTTCAGTTTTACCTGAAAACATTGGTCCAGTAATTACATCTAAGGTTCCTTCTGGTCTTTTTAAGTTCATTCTTCCTTTCAAGTGTGTTATATCATTATAAAACTTTTATAAAATTCCTAAATATCTTTTATCAAATTTTGATAAAATTTTAAAGAAAGGAAAAAAGATGAAACATAAAAAGAAAATTTGAGCATTTTCTGCCGCTACTTTATCGTTAGTTCCAGTTGCCGCTGCTGTTTCTTGTGGTTCAGGTGAAAAAGCAAAAGCAACCGAATCTAGCAAAAAAAATGATTTGATAAATGCAATTTTAACAGAAACTAAAAAAACTTATAACTTTATAGAAAGCAAAGAAACTGAAGCAAAAACTGAGATGCAAAATAAGTTAAAAGATGTAGCAGATGATGTTGTTGCAGATACATTAGCATTTTACCAAGAAACTATGCAGTTTGATAAAAATGCTCCAGACTATACAGCAAAATATGCTGCAGCAGATGCAAAATATCCAAAAAGTAATGCTACTTTATTAGAGCAATTACAAAACATTGCTAAGGGAAAAGGAACTGCAAAAAGTTCAGAACCACAAAATTAATAGAAGTAGCGATGAAAATATTAATTCAGTAGATTATCTAAATTAAGATGATTTAGATAATTTTTAATTATGAAACTTTTTCAAAAACTTTTTTATCTATCAGTAAGATAAAAAAAGTAAAATGAATAATTTTTATAATTAATTTTAATCAACTTTTTAATTAATTGCTAGTTTTGCATTTGTTTTTTTGCTATACTTAAAAACCACAGGAGGAAAAATGGTAATAGGAATTAGTGGGATGATAAGTAGTGGAAAAAGCACATTATCCAAAAAATTAAATGAACATTATAAAACATCTGTTATCTTAGATGAATTTGATAAAGACGATGTAGTTTTCAATACCTTTTTAAAATGATTGTATGAAAAGAAACCTAACCTAACAATGGCTTTACAGACTTATGTTGTGGAGAATCATACAACTAAATTACAAGAGTTATTTACAGAATTTGCTGCAAAACATAACGATTTAAAAAATAATCACTTAATTTTAGATCGCTTTAGTATTGAACATTATATTTTTGCACATGTTAATTTGAAAGTTAAAGGAAGAAATTATTTAAAAGGTTATGATGCTCTATTTGAACATATGATTACAGATGAAGAAATTCCTGATTTAGCAATTTATTTAGATATGAGTTATGAAACCTTTGAAAAGCGATTATTTGAACGAGGTCGTGAAGTTGAAATAAAAAATTACGAGCTGAACAAAGACTACTTTAAAAACCTTTATAGGGTGTATAAGGACTTGTTTATCAAGCAAGCTGATAAATATCATCTAAATTATGTTATTGTTGATACCAACAACCTTACAGAAGCAGAAGTCTTAGCAAAAGCAATTGAAATCATTGATAATTTTAATTTATCAAAAGCAGAAGAGCGAGTATGAAAATAGCAATTAGTGGAATGATTGGATGTGGTAAATCAACACTTAGCAAGCAACTTGCTAATCATTATCAAAATTCAATGTTATTAGAAGAACTAGATTCAAATGATGATATTTTTAATACTTTTTTAGAATGAATTTATCAAAAATATCCTAATATCGATATTGCATTTCAATCATACATCATTGAATCTATTTCAGAAAGATTCAAAAATGCTGAAGCAGAATTTTTAAAAAATCATAATCATAAACGACACCACATCTTCTTAGATCGCTTTAATGTTGAACATCATATCTTTGCAACAGTTACACTTGAGCAAAAACCAGCAAAGTATCTAAATGCATTTAATGCTTTGTTCGATTATATTATAGATTTAAAAGATAACCCTGATCTAGCAATTTTTTTAGATGCTGATTTTGATGTAATTCAAAATCGCATCCTAAAAAGGGGTAGAGATGTGGAAATTGAAAACTTTGATTTGAATATAGATTATTTTAAAAGATTACATCGCCTTTATCGTCCTTTGTTTGAACAATTGGTGCAAAAATATAATATCCCTTATAAAATAATTAACACAAATGATTTAGATGCACTATCAGGTGTTTGAAGAAGCAACAAAAATTATAGATCGATTTGTTGATGAAAAATAGATATTATTTGATATCTATTTTTGTCTATTTAAAAATTGATATTTTTAAATATAATTATAAAAAGAAAGGATAGAAATGGACAAAAATGTACCTAGTTTGAGGTTTAATGGATTTGAAGATGAGTGAGAACGGGAAGGCTTTTGGACAAATTTTATTTCGCATAGACGAGAGAGGTTATGCTTATCTACCACTTTTGACTAGCATCTATTAATTACGGGATGATACTAAAAGAATCCAAAAAGAAAGTTAAATCACTTGAGAGTTTTAAAAGGGTTCTACCAAACGACTTTGTTTTGCATCTTTCGTCTTTTAATAGTGGTTTAAGCCTTTTCTAAATTTGAAGGACTTACATCACCTGTTTACAATGTTCTAAGATTTAGAGATATAGATAAACATCATCCAAATTTTTGAATGTATGTCTTCAAAAGTAGTGAGTTCATAAATTCTCTTGTTCCTTTAACTTACGGATTAAGACAAGGAAAAAATATTAATTTAAATGAGCCTTGAAAAGAATTTGTTGAAGACTACATCAAAGCATGAACAACAAAAAATCTCTCATCTTTTCATTTCCTTAGACTCCTTCCTTTCACTTCATAAGCGAAAATATGACTTTTTAATGAACATCAAGTCTCACATTGCTATCTAAAATGTTCCCTGATCAAAATTCAAAATTTCCTAATATTCGTTTCTCTGAATTTACTCACGCTTGAGAACAAGGATTTCTCAGCAGTGTTGTTAGTATACAAAACGGAAAATTAAATGCTAACAAAATGGAAATAAGTGGAAAATATAATTTTTATACTTCTGGTAGAGAAATATTTAAAATAAATACTTGAAGTTTTGAAGGTGAGGCTGTCACAATTGCAGGAAATGGTGCTAATATGGGTTATATGCATAGAGCAAGTGGTAAGTTTGATGCTTATCAAAGAACATATGTATTAAAAACCGAAATTTGAGATACCGATTTTCTTTACTTTAATTTATTAAAAAATTTATGAATAGATATTCAGAGAAAAATATCAAATGGTGGTATACCTTTTATTGTATATAATGATATAAGTCAATTCATTGTCACTTCCCCTTCACTCCCTGAACAACAAAAAATCTCCAAACTTTTCACTTCCCTAGACTCTTACCTTTCACTTCATCAGCGTAAGTCAACTATTCTTAAAAATATTAAGAAAAATTGTTAGAAAAAATGTTTGTTTAAGTCAGAACACACAAAATATTGCAAAATGTAGGATATCAAAACATTCATTGATATCCTAATTTTCGTGGGTTTTAAAATTTAGATAAGACTTGATATCGATCGCATCACTAGATCGATATCTTTATTTTCTAACTCATTAATGATATGTAAATAAATTCTTTCGGTAGTATTCATACTAGCATGACCAAGTCGCTTTGCAACGGAAGCTATTGATACCCCGGCATATAACAGCAATGATGCATGTGTATGTCTAAGGGCATGAATTGTTATGGCTGGAACATTTGCTTTATTACACCTGCGAATCAAAGTGTCATTAATGGTGGAATTGTAAATTCGTTCCTTAAAAACAAAGATAGGTTTTTCTGGATCTAAGTCCTTTATTATCATCGCAAACTGTGATGTAGTCATTCAATCAAGTTGTACCTTGCGAATTGAAGATTTATTTTTTGTTGGTAGAAATCCTCCGTTTTCCTTATAATTTCATGTCTTTGAAACATTCAAGGTTTGTCTCACGAAATCAAAATCTTTTGGTGTAATAGCCAATGCTTCAGAAAACCTTAATCCTGTTTTAGCTATCAGTAGAATCAATCAATCTATATTTAATTGTGAATCTAATTTCAGTGTTTTAAGAAGTAATTGCAGTTGAAATTGATTAAGGTATTTTTGTCTTTTCTCTCTAGGATTTTTTCCTTTAATGACTACCTTTCGAGTCGGATCGCTTTGTAAATAACCATCATCTAGTGCATCTAATATGCAACCTTTAAGATGATGATGAAAATCCATAGTTGTTTGTCTTTCGTGGGTTAATGCATATTCGTTTAATAATTTTTGATACACATAGCGATCTAAATTTCTTAGTTTAAGATTGGGTGCTAACTTAATAAGTCATCTTAAGCTTAGTTCATATTTTTTATAACTTACATCTCTTATTGAATCTTTTTTATATACTAAGATTCAGTTTTCAAAAAATTTGTGTAATAGTATATCTGATTTTTTTCTCATTCTTCTCCTTTTAACCCACGATGATTATGTAAAATTATAATATTATAACAAGACAAGAATAAGATATAAAATTAAATATCTACAACTATTAAAGCTATCAAGTTAAAAAAGTGATATAAAAAAATAACCAATGGGGCGGTTGACGGGATTCGAACCCGCGGATGACGGGACCACAACCCGCTGTGTTAACCACTTCACCACAACCGCCATAATCTTGGTTATTGCTAGTATATTATACCGTAAATATTAAAAAACATAGTTTTATAACTATGTTTTTTATGTCTATTATATAGGTATAAAAATAAAATATGAAATTTTTATACCTATATAAATTTATTATTTATGATTTTTTCTCTTTAATGTAGGGAATAAAAGTACATCGCGAATTGAATCTTTTTCAGTCAATAACATTGTAAGTCGATCAATTCCTATTCCACATCCACCAGTAGGTGGCATTCCATATTCTAACGAATCAACAAAATCTCAATCTATATCACTTGCTTCATCATTTCCGTTTTCTTTTTCTTGTAACTGTTCTTGGAATCTTTGCAATTGATCGATTGGATCACTTAACTCGGTATACATATTTGCATATTCTTTGGTATTTATAAATAATTCAGCACGTTCGGTAAATCTTGGATCTTTTGCTTTAGCTGTTAAAGGAGAAATTTCAATTGGATGCCCATAAACAAAGGTTGGTTGTATCAAGGTTTTTTCGATTAATTCTTCAAACAGTTCATTTATGATATGACCTAATTTATAAAATTTTTGTATCTTTACACCGTTGTTTTTTGCTACTTCTATTGCTTGTTCAAGTGAAATATTTCTAAAATCTACATTAGTTGCTTCAGAAACTGCATCTACTATATCTAGACGTTTAAAAGGTTTTGATAAATCAATTTCTACACCCTTATTTATGACTTTTTCTTTACCAAGATTTCTTGCAATTGTTTTTAATAATGTTTCAGTGCGATTCATCATTCCTTCTAAATTAGAGTATGCTTCATAAAACTCTATTGAAGTAAATTCAGGGTTATGTGTAGTGTCAATTCCTTCATTTCTAAATATACGACCAATTTCATAAACACGGTCTATTCCACCAACTACTAACTTTTTAAGTGGGATTTCAGTTGCGATTCTGAGAACGAATTCTTGATCAAGGGCATTATGATGCGTAGTGAATGGACGAGCAGCAGCACCTGATAAATAATCATTTAAAAATGGTGTTTCAACTTCCATATATTCTAGAGCATCAAAGTATTTTCGAATTTGTGAAATAATTTTTGTTCTGGTTCAAAATACATCTTTGACTTCATCATTAACAATTAAATCCACATATCTTTTACGATATCTTTCTTCTACATCACTTAGTCCGTGATATTTATCAGGTAATGGTTTTAGTGCTTTTGTAAGTAATTTTATATGTGTTGCTTTAACAGTCACAGCACCCGTGTTTGTCTTCATCACACTACCTTCAACATAGATAATATCACCTAAATCTAAGGTATCAACTAATTTTGCTAATTGTTCATCTTGTTTTTTATTAAAATATACCTGCATCTTTCCGTGATAGTCTTTCAATAAAATAAAAGGTCCGCGCATAGTCATAATACGTCCTGCGATAGCAAGAAAATGCGGTTTTTCTTCAAGATGTTCTTTTGTTACATTTGAGTATGCTTTTTCAATATCATCTGAATAAGAAAGTTCTTTTAGGTTATCAGCTTTAGCAAATGCTTTAACTCCTAATTGTTCATATATTTGTAGTTTTCTTCTTCGGATTAGTTCTTGATCACTATATTTTTCCATTAATTTCTCCTTTTTATTTATTTTATCAAAATCTTTATAATTGTTGATAAAAAACGGCAAAATGCCGCTTTATAATTTAAAACTGGTTTTACATACTTTTTCTAACGATTCTTCACCGTATTTTAAAGCAAATTCTTTCACTTGTTGTTTTACTTTTGAACTTGCTCCATAGGCAAATTCATAATTTCATTCACTTCTTTGTTTATTCATATACTCTATTAAATAATAACGAGCTATTATTGATGCACTTGCAACGGATAAGTTTATAAATTCGGCTTTTGGTTGATAAATAATATCAATATCTTTTTTATCAAGATCATTAAATAAATTTATTTCATTAAATTTTTTTTGATACTTTAAAATTGAGTTAAAAGTTGAATATTGATCAACTAATACTGCAAGATCTTTTACATTTATATTATTATATTTATCAAAAAAATGTTCTAAACAATGCATATGAACAAAATATTTGATTTCATTTGCATTATATTTTTTTGATACTAACTTATTATATCCACTTTGAGTGAGTATGTATTTAGTATATGGAATCTTTTTTATCAATTCCTTTGCTAATATCTGGATTCTATTATCAGTTAATAACTTTGAATCCTTTATACCTAATTCAGTTGCTCATGAATGTAAATTCTTAGGTAAAAATGCGCAAACTCCAATGACAGGGGTGAAAAAATCACCTACTCCTGTTTCATCTATACCTATTATCTCCTTATTTTTATATAATTGATTAAAAACATCAAGTAATCTCACTAATCTTCCTCTTGACTTCTCTTTCTACGTTTTTCATTTGATTTAGCTTTTTCAAGTTCTGGATTATCTAAAAATTTATTTATATATCAACCTACTCCACCATCTTTATTTGTTTTTGCAATCTTTACAGTCGCATATCTTTTTACTTCTCTAGTTGAATTTCCCATAGCTACAGAAACATTAGCAACCTTAAACATAGGAACATCATTAAAACCATCTCCTATTGCAACTGTATTCTCAATTTTTACATCATAGTAACGAATCAACATACTCAATGCTTTCCCTTTGTTAGCAGTAATATTAGTCATATCAAACACAGGACTTAATCCCTCCCCTTTTGATCAGTATGAAAACTCTGCTAAATCACCATATCTTGATTTTAAGTATTGTCTTAACGATTCAACATCTGTTGTTTTTTTAACATCAAAAATTATTCCTGTTGGCATTAAAGGTATTTTATGAAAGTCTAGTCCTATTTTTAGTTTTGCTGTTGTAGAAAAACCAAAAACTTTTTCTAAGTCTTCGTCACGATGTTGTAATTGCACTCAATCGGGTCCTTCAATCGCGATATTTGAAACTTCCTGTTGCACTTTTTCATCACCTAAAATATAAAGAGCCTCATTTAAGTTTAAATATTTTATATAAGGGATAAAACTTTCATCATAAGGTCTATGAATGTGTGCTCCATTATAATTAGAAACAACCGTATCCAATTTTAATGCCTCATAAATACTTTTAGTACTTCTTCATGGTCTACCTGTTAAAATACATACAATATGACCTTCTGAAACAGCACGATTTATTGCATTTTTAGTTTGTTCGTGCACTTCCCCGGTAGCACTGGATTGCAATGTTGTACCATCTAAGTCGATGGCAAATAAATATGTTTCCTTATCCATTTTTCTCCTTTTTTATCTTGTTTATAGTTAAATAATTAAATATATTAAATTATACACATTTTTGTTGAGATTTTTGATTTAAAAAATCCAGCAGATAAACCACGTACTCGGTAGCTGGAAACGCATATCGCAAAATGACCATTTTTTTTACGTGCCCAGCTCAGGAGAGTTGTACCTATAATCACGACTTATATGTTATTTATTAATAACTTTTATAATAAAAATAGGCTATATATGTTTTAAATGTGTTTTATTTGAAAATAATGTATAATTTAGTAATGTCAACAAAAGATGAAAAACTCAAACAACTAAAATTAATATAAAATTCATGAATAAAGTCATTTACTGACCTTCCGAATGATGTTAAAGAAGTATTAGCATCTTATATTACTTCATGAAATAATAGTAAAGATATAACAATAGAAAAACCTAAATATTGTCATAGATAGTGGATCTGTAAAGATACACAAGCACGGTTCAACAAACAACATCGCCTCGTTATAGAATGTTTAGATTGTAAGAAAACTTTTAGTAATTGCACTGGAACAGTTTTTGAAAGGCTTAAGAAAAACACATCAATTTAAATATCAAATGTTTCTTGAGTGTCATTTAAAGAAATTAACACTTAAAGAAACTGCAGCGATTTGTGGAATTAATTTAAAAACAGACTTTTGTTTGAAGACATAAATTATTAGATTTTATTAAATCTAAGCAAAAAGAATCAGATGTCAGTAGTGGAATAATCGAGACTTGACGAAATATATTTTCTTGATGTAAAAAAGGTGAGACACAAGAACGGAATAGGTAGAGCAGCAAGAAAACGTGGAAAATCTTTATACTATAACTCAAAAAGAGGTATAAATAGTGATTTAGATTGTGTTTCTACTATGGTTGATAGAAATGGGGAATCGCAATTTCTTATTTAGGAAAAGGTAAAACCTTCTGCAGAAAAACTATATTTTGCTTTTAAATACAAAGTTAAAAATCCTGAATCTGCAAAATTTATAACTGATGGGGAATCATCATATAAACCTTTTATAAATAAGATAGGTGCATCTCATTATATTGTTGGTGCTTCTAAGAAAAAATCTTTTGTTTATAAAGAAAATTCAGATAAAACAAAAAGTGTAAGGGAAAAATTACATATACAAAATGTTAATAATTTTCATCGCAAGATTAAAGAATTAATTGAAAATGTATATAACGGAGTTTCAAGTAAAAATTTAGATAAGTATATAAATTGGGTAAAGTGAACAAGAATAAACAAAGGAAATCATTATTCAATGATGATAGACTTTAAATAAATTTTTAACAAGCAGGTAAAAATAAGACAAAAAGATTTTTTGGATTCTTAAAATATAACAAAAAATAAGAATTTAAATTAAATAATAAGTTGTTTTTTAGTTTTTTAACAAAAACATTTAAAATTATTTAAAAACACACATTTAAAACATAAATAGCCTTAATATTTTATTAATTTGACTAATTGAGCAACTTTAGAAGTTATTTTATGATCAAAAGTATTAATATTATATTTGAGATGTTTAAGAACTTTTATATTATTGAAATTACCAAATCTGCTAATATGTACCAAAACTTTATATATATCTTGCTTTAGAATTTTTAAAAAATATTCTGCTTCTTTTTTTATCATCAAATTGATAAAAACCCACAGATTGTGTAACATTAAAATTTGTAGTTATAAAAGGAAGGAAATAAGTAGAAAGCGGAACTATAATAAGATATTTATCAAAGATATCTTGTTTAATTTTTGCATATCTTATTTGTTTAATAGTATGAATTGTCGGATATTTAAATTCTTGATCTTGGTTATCACTAAGCAATATACTTTTAGTAAAGTTGTGTAAATCACAGCGATATTTAAATCCTGTAGGGTCTTTATGGATTAATAATTGAACTAAATCTAATGTTTCTTGTGATATGTATAAAGGTATAAATGGTAAACTTGGATAAATTACTACATTTTCTTGAATGTCTTTTTTAAGAAAACTATTATATACGGTGGTTTTATGATCAAAAATACCTTTTTGTCATACAAAAACACAAAAAGAAGAACCGACTTTATTAAAATATCTTTTTACATCATTGTCAATCACAATAAAACTCCCATTTTTAAGAAGTTTTTTCAATGTAGTATTATGGTTGTTGAAAGACATTCAATTGTTCGGAGTTATAAAACATAAATATCCATTATCCTTTAATAAATCAATAGAATATTCAATAAATTTATTTGATAAACTTCTATTTTTGTTTCCGCCACCTGAATATGGTGGATTTGCTAATATTAAATCATATTTTATATTAAATTCATCATTTAAATCAAAAGCATCACCACATCTTAGATGTGGTGGATTCAATAATTCCTTGCAATTATCAACTCTTAACTCGCTTATTTCATTAAAATAAATATTATTAAGTTGTGTTTTTGTAGCACAATATGCACCAAAATTACCATTTCCAGAGCACGGATCAAGAATTTTTAAGTCTTTCCTGCTTCATAACTCATTTGGGATATAATTTATCATTTTTTCAACACATTCCATTGGAGTACATATATCATCCCGAGATTTTATATGATTTTGATCTTCATTTAGTTTATTTAAGAACTCTTTTATTTTCTGGTATTCAAATTGATTGTTTACCTCTGTATTATTAATATTATTTTTTTTCATACTATTTCTTTCTAGTCATTTTGGATTGAATATTTGCTATTGGTTTTTGATGAAATTGATTTAAATATATGTTTAATAACCTATCTTCTACGAAAATGCTTGCAGGAGAAGCAACAAAAGCGAATTCACCATAATATTCTACTTGCAGTGGTTTTGAGGTTGATATAGATATAATTTGAATTCTAACCTTGTGCTTACAAAGGATTGTAAAATCTTTATATTAGTTGTAGATGCAGTTCTTCAGTTAACAACAGTACCACAATTATAAGATTGCAATCTATATATAAATGGTGTTCTAGTTTGACCAAACTTAATAATATATTCATTATTATCTATATATGCTGTTATCATATAAACAACACCCACTTCGTTTTCGAAAATTTCTTTTGCTTTTTCATTATGAAAATCAAAAGCTACTATTTTTTCATTATATCGTTTGTCATCCTTAATTATTAACGGTTTTGCTTTTAATTTACAAATAAATTGAAAATCTTTAATTCCTTCAAACTTGAAATCTGACAATTTAGGTTGAGTTATGACATCTTGATATAAAAGGGGGAGTCATTTTTGTTTTTCAAAGAAAACAAATTTTTCAATGCATTTATATAATCAACACCAATTTTTGATTCATATGTTGATTCATCTATTTTATTACAAAGTTGTTTTAGTTGCTCAATATCTCTCATTCATTATCCTTATATATAATATTCTATTATAAATTTTTAAAATAACTGATAAAAATTTTGGTTGTGAATTACCTTGTGACTAAAAATAAATTACAATATTAAACGAGACAAACATAAAGAATTCAGGAAGTTTTACATCCAATATGATAAAATTTTAATAAAAGGATATAAAATGCAAATTAATAAAATTTACCACCTAGACTGTATCAATTTGTTCAAGCAAATGAAACAAAGTCATATTAGTGTTGACTGCATTATTGCAGATCCACCTTATAATATAAGTCGTAAAAATAATTTTCATACTATAAAAAGACAAGGGATTGACTTTGGTAACTGAGATAAAGATTTTGATCAAACACACTGAATTAAAGAAGTTAAAGTGCTTTTAAAACCTGGTGGTAGTATTTTGATATTTAATGATTGGAAAAACCTTGGAGTAATTGCTGAAACACTAAATCAAAGTGGTTTAATTGTTAAGGATTTAATTCGTTGAATTAAACCCAATCCGATGCCCCGAAATATTAATAGAAGGTATATAACAGACTTTGAATTTATTATTTGAGCTGTTAAACCAGGTAAAAAATGAATTTTTAATTTTGACAATAACAAAGATTATCCATATAAAAAACCTGAATATAATTTTGCAGTTGAAAATTCTAAAACCATAAGGATTCATCCGACTCAAAAACCAGAAAAACTAATTATGGAATTAATTAAAACACATACGAATAAGGGTGATTTGATTCTTGATCCTTTTATGGGTAGTGGAAGCACAGCAATAGCAGCAATAAAATTAGGAAGAAATTTTATTGGTAGTGAAATAAGTGATGACTATTTTAAAAAATCACAGAAAAGATTATTAAAAAATGCAAAATAAATATATACGTTCTCCACTTAATCATTTAGGTAATAAATATCGTATTTTAGACATTATTTTTACTAATTTACCTAGTATGCAGGCTAGTACGAAATTTGTTGATGTTTTTGGTGGTAGTTTTAATGTTGGTATAAATAACCCTTTTAAAAATGTTATTTACAATGAATATGATAAAGCACTTTTTAAAATATTAACATATTTTTTAAACACAGATTTTGACATAATAGACAAAAAAATCAATGAAAAACTAGAAGAATATCAACTTAGTTATAAAAAAAAGTATAAAGAGAATAAAGAGAAGTATTTAGTTATAAGAAACGACTATAACGAAACTAAGGATATAATATTATTAATAATATTAGTATTTTTTAGTTTTAATTCAGAATTGCGCTTCAATAAAAAAGATTTTTTTAATGTTCCAATAGGAAAAAGTGGTTATACCGAATATAGAAGAAGTAATTTAATAAAATTTATAGAATTATCCAAAACTAAATTAATTCAAACATATAATTTAGATTTTGAAGGTTTAGTGCTTGATTTAATTTCAAAGTATAAAACAGATCAAATTATATTTTATTTTGATCCCCCATACCTTATTTCAAATGCTACATATAATAATAATTGAAACATTGATGATGAAAAAAGGTTGATAAAAATATTACAAAAATTAAATGATAAAAAATATAAATTTATTTTATCTAACTTTATAAAAAACGGAGATGTTGAAAATAATATATTAAAAGAATTTTTAGAAAAAAATAAAAATCTTGTTATAAAAGAAATTCACACAAATTATAAAAGTAGCAATTATCAAAGAATCTCAAAAAATACAACGGAGATATTAGTAAAAAATTATGAAGCATAAAGTCAAATTATGAAAGATAGGTGATACATCATGGAGAAAAAATAATCAAATCGCATTGTATAATTTTGTTATAGATTATATATATAAACAAAATATAATTTCTGATTTATTAGGCGAATATCAAAACTTTTGAAATGTTTGTGTAAAAGAAGGATTTAAACAAAAAAATACAAGTTATTTAGAAAAAGATATAAATTTACTGTTTAAGACTTTAAGAAACTTTAGCTTAATAAAAAAGAATGAAAAAAAAGAAAACAATATAACACTTTTGAAAAATCGGGATGGTAGTTTTTTTTACAATATTCTTGGTGGAACTAAAGGGAATAGCGAAATTTTTAGATTATTAGATTTATTTGGAGAATATTTTGGTATTTCATCAGACACCTTTATTTGAATCTGCTTATTTTTGAAATTTAATACAAAAGATATAAATGATAAATTTCAAAGTAAATATCCGTTTTATGAACTCTTTTCTTCATTATGTAAAAGAAAATTTATGTCTAAAGATAACTTAATAAATTTACATTTTGCTATTGAAGAAAACCGAAGTGAAAAATGAAAAGAATTTAATTTTAGAAAGAAAATAAAAAATTGAAAATTTTATAATACTTTAAGTGAAAAAATTAAAGATAAAAATTATGATAAAGAATGAGAAATTAATTTTGAGAGAATTTTTTCATTAAAAAATTCGGAAAAAATTATAAAAATTTTATCTTTAATAGTAAAAAAAAGATTGCATCTTGAATGAAAAGTTCAAAATCGAAAACAAATTATTGATTTTTTTAAGAATATACCTTTTAATGAATTTAATGAACAAGTTAGTTATTATTCTGATATATTAACAGCAAAGGAAGAATATTTAAACCTAACTTTATATTGATTAAAAAACCTTGAAATTTTTACAATAGATTATAATGATAACGAAAAATATTTAACTTTTAGAAATGATGAGATAAGAAATTTTTTTAAATTTCTTATTCTTGAAGATAGAAAAATGCTTTTAAATAATTTGACTACATCATCTCTAGAAGATTTTGTTAAACAAATTTTAAAAATATTTGAGATCTATATTAATCAAACAAATATTCAAAAATATCAAAAAGCACTTATACCACCTTTTGATTTATGAGAAGTAGTTAGCTTTATTAAAAATGGTATAAATATAAATACTTATCTACATAAGATAAAATTAGACCAATCTAAAGAAAAATGAGAACATTTAAATGGTATTTCTCGAGCAATTTTAACTGAATATTTTATTAATTTATATGTTTGATATATAACAAAAGAAAAATATTGATATGATAATTTTCCAGAATTTCAAGACTTTGCTAACACATTACTAGATTATAATCTATATCCTAAAATGACAGCACCTGGTGGACAACCAGATGCATCTTTTGTTTCAAAAGAACTAAATATTATTGTAGAAACTACAATTTTAAATAACAAAAGTCAATTAATAAAAAATGAAATTGAACCTAATAAACGACATGCATTTGAAATATGGAAAAATAATAAAGTTAAAACAATAGTATTATTATTTAGCGAAACAATTTTCAAGAGTTTTTTGCAATATTTATATTTTGCTTTCGATGAAAGCAAAGATTTAATAAAAGAAAATAATACAAATTTATGGGTAAATACATCCAAAATGATTACTATAAAACCAATATTAATTCAAGAATATTTTCAAAATGTTAATAATTTCACTGACCATATAATAGAACTTTTAGAAAATATAGAAAAAACTAATAATCTTATTAAAGAACAAATTGTTAATAATGATAATTTTAATGATGATAATGTAACAGAATTAATGTTTATAGAAGCAATTACAAAATAAGGAGAAAAATGTTAAATATTGTTTTATACCAACCGGAAATATGTCCTAATACAGGAAATATTATCAGAACTTGTTATGCTATCGGGGCTAAATTGCATATTATTAAGCCGATATCCTTTGATTTGCACCCAAAATGACTCAGACGTTATGGTGCTGGTAGAATGCTTTCTGATATACCTCATGAAGTTCATTTTAGCTATAAAGATTTTGCTAAAAAATACACAGATAAAAAAATTTTTTATGTAACTAGATATGGTTTAAAAAGTTATACAGACATTGATTATAAAAGAGTTTATGATGAAGAAAATGAAGTTTGATTAATGTTTGGAAGAGAATCGACAGGCATTGATAAACATATTTTAGCATCCCATTTAGATGACTGCATACGTATTCCGATGGTTTCAGCAATGCGTTCGATAAATTTAGCAAATAGTGTTTGTATTTTAGGTTTTGAAGTAATGCGACAACTTAATTTTCAAAATTTATCAAGATACGAAGTAGAAAAGGGAAAGGATTTTTTATTACAATTTCAAGATGTTAACAAGTAGGGCAAACGAGAAAATCAAGTTCTTAAAGAAATTACAGTTAAAAAAGTATCGTGAGAAAGAACAGAAATTTCTTATATATGGACAACATTTAATAGAAGAAGCATTAAAAAAAGATATAGTAATTGAAATATTTGAAACACCATCACAACAACTTTATCCCAAATCTACATTAATATCCGAATCCTTAATAGAATATTTATCAGAAACAAAATCCCCATCAAAATGCCTTGCATTATGTGATAAAAGTAAACTTAAAAATCAAAGATCAAATAAAATAGTGGCATTAAATAACTTACAAGACCCTGGAAATGTAGGAACAATAATAAGACTCGCTAAGTCATTTGATTTTGATACAGTTATTGTTGAAAATCTAGATGTATATTCGGATAAAGTAATTCGTTCAAGTCAGGGTGCAATATTTGATGTTAATGTTATCACTACAAATAATTTGTATCAATATTTAATAAGCATAAAAAATAACTTTTTTATCTATACTACAGCATTAAATAACAAAGCAGTGTCACTAAATAATGTTAATTTTAGAGAGAAAAACATCATAATAGTTTTTGGTAACGAAGGGCAAGGTACTTCAAATGAAATTCTGAAATTATCAAATCACAATATTTATATACCTATTTCTTTTGAAAGTTTAAATGTTGCAACTGCAGCAGCAATAATAATGAATAAAGTAAGGAACGGATAATGAAAATAAATGATATATTAAAAAAAATTTATGAAAAAATTGATGGTTCAACCGTAAATATCACCTTAGAAGGATATAGTCCTGAACAAGTAAATAAAATTTTTTCAGAAATTATTGACGAACTATTAATTGCAAGTAGTAAAATAGAGCAAAAAGATCAAGAAATAAATACATTAAATGATGAAATAAAAAAACTACAAAAGCAATTAAGCGAAAGTGATTATGAAAAGAACAGACTAACAAATAAGCTGAGTTTATATAAAAAGGACGAAAATGATCGAAAATAAAAATGAATTTGAACAACTAATCCAATGATATCCTGGACATATGGCAAAGGGTTTTAGACAAATAAAAGAAAATTCAAAATTGGCAGATATATTTATTGTGGTTTTAGATGCAAGATGTCCAATAAGTTCATATAATGAAGATTTTGATCAAATTTCACCACAAAAACCAAGACTTTTTATTATCACAAAAAGCGACTTAATGGATGTAAGCAAAAAACAACAAATACAAAAAAGATTTGCTAATGAACAACTTTTATGACTTGATTTGAGGAATAAGAGATCAAAAAATATAATTTTAAATAAACTAAAACAGATGAACAAGGAACGGATGGCAAAAGATAAAACCAAAGGAATTATTCAAACAAAAATTAAGTCTTTTGTTGTGGGAATACCTAATTGTGGAAAGAGTACATTGATTAATTTAGTTTCATCAAAAGCGACGTTAAAAGTTGCTAATTTCCCTGGAGTTACCAGAGAACAAAAATGAGTAGTAAATAATGAATTTTTGTTTTTAGATACACCAGGGATATTATTACCAAGGTTTAATGATCAAGAAACAGCTGTTAAATTACTCACTATAGGTTCAATAAAATTAGAAAATTTCCCCATAGCGAGCGTTGCTAACAAAATATGAGCACTATTATCTAAATATTATCCACAAAAATTAATCGAAATAGGTATGCAACCACAAGAAGATGTTAGCAAAATTTATAATCTGTTTTATGATTATGCTCAAAAATTTAATATCTATAAAGAAAAAGGTAAAATTGATTTACCAAAAGCACAAAATCATTTTGTACAATGGGTAAAAAAATTAAAAGGTGTTACATTTGATTAATTTTGTCAAAGTATCATATTTTATAAAAAAATCTGAATTTATAGGATATGTATTTTCGATAAAATCTAAAAGACAAATACCAAAATATTTAGATTTTGTTAAAAACCAACACAAAAAAGCTCGTCACATAGTATATGCTTATATAACTTCACAAAACGGTATTCAATCAGCAGGTTATAACGATGATGGAGAACCAAAAAACACTGCTGGAAAACCTATTTATCAACTGTTACAGCTTATGAAGCTTGAAAATATTTTAGTTGTTGTTGTAAGATATTTTGGTGGTATAAAATTAGGTGCGGGTGGTTTAATTAGAGCATATAGACAAGCAAGCTTATTAGCAATAGATAAATTTAAGGAGAAAAAATGATTAAATTAACCAAACAAAGAGATGATTCTTTATTGTTAAAACCAGCATTCGAAGGAATGGATTTTCCTGATTATGTAGGTGAGAAAGAGTTTTGTGTAACTAACAATCACGCTACAAAAGAAGTATATGTATATATTAAGAAAGAAGATCAAAATATTTTTTCTTTAAAAGAGTGAATTAAAAACTTTGCAAGCAATTTAAATTTTGATTATCAAATTGATTTAGAGGCATTTGCATCACTTTTTAACAAAGAACAGTTACTTCGTTTATTTGTTTTTGGGATATATTTTGCAAAAGCAAAATTATTCCAAAAACACTATGAGCAAGAAGAAAAAGTTGAAAAAAACATCGGGATTTTAGATGTAGATTTAGATGAGAAAACATTTGAAATATTTAATAACTTCAAAATAGTTGCTAAAGCAGTTTCAGATGTCCGAAATCTACAAATTACACCAGAAAACTTCCTAAATTCTGAGCAATTAGCAGCACATATTGCAAGTGACTTTAGCGGAATAGAAAATTTAGAAGTTAAAATTTTAACTAAAAAAGAAATACAAGAACTAAATATGGGACTTATTTTATCCGTAAATCAAGGAAGCACCCACGAACCAAGAGTTGTTATTGTTAAATATTTAGCAAATCCAGAAAGCCGGGAAATCACATCTGTTGTAGGTAAAGGAATCACATTTGATACAGGTGGAGTTAATACAAAAGGATATCATATGAACGGAATGAAATATGATATGTCAGGTTCAGTTATAGTTGCATATGCTGTGAAAGCACTTGCTCAATTGAAAGCTAAGGTTAATGCATATGCTGTTATGTGTATTACAGACAACAGACTTGATGGTGATGCATCTCTACCAGAAAATGTTTATCAATCGATGTCTGGTAAATGGGTTGAAGTTGTTGACACTGATGCAGAAGGTCGTTTAGTGCTTGCTGATGGGATTTTTTATGCAGCTGAAAAATTAAATTCTACTACTATTATCGATGTAGCAACATTAACTGGAACAATTTTGACAGCATTATCAAATGTTTATACCGGAATATGATCTACATGTGATAAAAAATGAGATGTATTTAGTGAATCAGCAAAAATAGCACAAGAAAAAGTATGAAGAATGCCGTTTCATAAAGACTTTGATAAAGGAAATAAAGGTTCAAAAGTTGCTGATCTAGCAAATTGATCAAGCAAGGTTCGTTCCGATTCAAATCAAGCTGCATTATTTCTAAAAGAGTTTACAAAAGGAGTGGATTTTATTCATTGTGATGTTGCTGGCACAGCAGATAAAAACGGGATACCACAAGGAGAATTGGTAGCAACATTGGTTGAAGCGATATTAAGGTTGCAGCAAAATTAAACTTATTTATTTATATTATCGCTAAAGCAGGAAAAATATTATCATAATTAGTTATTAATCTTTTTGTCCTGATTTACTTAATATAGTTATTTATCTATAATCTTTCCGCTGACACGATGTCTTTTTTCATCTATTTCGACTATTTCTGTGTCTACTATCATTCCTACATAAAATTTTTCATAGATTGAGCTACCAAGTAAATTAGCATCTTTTTTTGGAACAAAAAGATGTTTTTTAAGTCCAATATAAATAAATAAACCAAAATCAGTTACATTTTCAACTGTACCTTTTAATTTATTACCTGGGTTCAATTCTCATTCATCTAGATAAAAATCTTTTACCAAAAAACCAGTTTTATCTTTGTCAAAATTCTTTATCGGATTAGATAAAGCATCCAGAATCAGTTTAATATCATATTCGTTTGAATTAAATTCATCAATAAGTTGTTCAATATTTAAATGTGAAACATCTATTCCTTTTTCGTTTGGTATTAGATTGTATTTGTTAATAATTTTATTTGCTAAATCATATGATTCAGGGTGGATGAAGGTTTTGTCTAAAAAGTTATCTGAATTAAAGATTCTCAAAAAACCTATACACTGTTGATAAGTTTTTTCACCCAATCCTTTGATAGATAGCAGTTGCTTGCGATTTGTGAATACACCATTATTTCTACGATGTTCAAGTATTTTTTCAACATTTGATTTGTTTAAACCTGAAACATAAGACAAAATTGATTTTGTTGCCGAGTTTAAGTCAACTCCAGTTTCATTTACTACCTTATTTACCTTATGATTTAGTGATTCTTCGAGTTCTTTTTGGTTTACATCATGTTGATATTGCCCCACACCAATTGATTTAGGATCGATTTTTACTAGTTCATTTAGTGGATCCAAGAATTTGCGTCCGATATTAATTGCACTACGTTCTTCAACGGATAAGTTTGGAAATTCTTCTTGGGCTATTTTTGATGCAGAATAAACACTAGCTCCAACCTCTGAAACAACAGTTCATTTAACTTTCATTTTTCTTTTTTTGATGAATTCAGCGATAAATCTCTCGGTTTCTTGTGAAGCAGTCCCGTTTCCTATAACGACTATATCTATTTGTGGAAACTGAGAAAATAATTCATTTAATTTGCCAGTAGCACTTGGTTGATTATTGTTTTCTTTACTATAAAACCTTGTAAAAGAAGGAAAAATTTTATCTACTTTTAAAACATCTCCGTTTGGATTTAAAACAGCAATTTTGCAACCATTTTTATAACCAGGATCGATTGATAAAACTGTATGTCCGTATGTTGCAGGAGCAGTTAGAAGTTTTTCAACTGAGTTAGCAAAAATCTGAATTGCTTTATGTTGTGCTATTTCAAAAAGTTCATTAAATATTTCTGTTTCAATCGAAGTTAAAATAAGTCGTTTTAAAGCATCCTGTAATGGTAAAAGTAGTTTTTTTTCGTTAATTTTATGTTTATCAACTATCCTTAAAATACCATTTATAATAGGTTCTTTTTTATATTCAAAGTTTTTAGTTATGATTTTTAGCTTGCTTGCTCGATTAATTGCAAGTATGTTATAGTTTTTAACATCTCTAATGTGTCGATCAAATTTATAATAACTTAAAAACTTATTTTCAGGGTCTTCTACACTTCTGTTTCGTTTAGTTTTTAAATGAGCATTCTTAATGATATATTTTTTAACAAAATCTCTAACTTTAACATCTTGAGATATATTTTGAGCAATAATGAAATTAGCCTGTTCAATAGCAAAATCTATTGATGTAATCTTATCATTTAAATATTTTGAGGCCTCATTGCGGATGTTAAATTTAGGATTTTTATTATTTAAAATACTATCTGCAAGTGGTTTTAAACCCAATGAAATAGCATGACTGGCTTTTGTAATTTTACCAACTTTAAAGGGTTCATAGATTGCTTCTAACTCGCTTTTTGTTTGTGCTTTAAAAATCGCATTTTTGATTTCATTTGTTAGCAAATCTTTTTCTTTAAGTATTTCAATGATACTTTCTTTGCGCATTTCAAGTTCAACATTATACTTATATTCTTTTTCTATTTCAAAAATTTGTTCTTCATTTAAACCCTTTGTTTCATCTTGACGGTATCTAGAAATAAAAGGGATTGTATTTCCTTCTTGCAGCATCGATAAAACTTTGTTTACTTGATATGTTGTAATTCTTAGTTTTTCGGATAATAAATTAATTACTTTTTGATTCATATTTTTCCTTTTGAATAAGTTTCTTAAAGTCCTTTTTTTCTTTATTTGTTTTTGCTTTCATTGCATTTAACTGTGTTTTAACATCACCTTTATTTATAATTGGTATTTGTTTTTTAGCAAAATCATCAAGCATTGAAATTGTTTCATCAATTTTATCATCGGTTATAAATATAATATGAGATTCTAAATCCTTTATCTGTATATCTGAAATATTTGGAACAATAATTAAATATGCATATGGAACATTTTTACCAATAATTTTGAAGGTATGATTAAGATTTCTTTGTGCTTGTAAGATTGGGTTATTTACAAAATTTGGTTTTTTGTGATTTTTGTTATATATTTTAAGTTTATCATCTGTGCTTGAACCTACTATTTCTCCTTGATATAACTTAATTTCGCATATGACTAAAAAAGAATCAGAAATTAAATATCCATCTGTTTCAAATGCTTTTTGTTGATAATAAAAAATTCCACCATTTACATATTCAAAACTCTTTTTAACTAATGCTTTTTTGATTGCTTGCGAAACTTTTTGTTCATATATATGTCCTTTTTTATTGTTTTTATAATCGTATTTGTATTTTCATATCAAATATCAAATCACAAGGGTTATAAAAAGTAAAGTAAAAAAACTAATAAAAAAGATGGTCAAAATTAAGTGTGTTTTTCAATCCATATTACTCCGATTAAAAAATTGAACTATTTATGTTCAATTTTACCATTTTGGTTTGATTCTTCACATTTTTCCATACATTCTGCTTTTTTATTTTTAAAACCAATAATTTTTAGCACACAAGGATTAAATCATCGAGCAGTCAATCCTTGCATAAACATATAGAATGCAGGAGCAAATAAACCACCTAACAACATTGAAATTGTTGCAGAAATTACTGAATTTTGATAAACAGATACTGCTTCAGCAGAAACAGAATTAGTTGCATCTTTGATAACATCATAGCCTTGCAAAGTGTTTTGAATTTGTAAGTATCCATCTGTAGTGATGTTGTTTTCAAAAGCAAGAACAGGCAATTGTTGTGCTAAACCACGAAACGGATTAATTGCTACCGAACCACCTAAAAGCCCCATTCATACAGCAAGCGAAATAATAAACATTATTAAGATATCACGGTATTTGTCGTATATATTAGGTGAAAAAATAGGGAAAAGCAAGATTGCAGTCATAATCAGTTCAATAAAAAATATTCATATCGAACCACTTAGCATTGCATAATTAGGTGTTCAGTCTCCACGGAAAAAGTAATATGCTTTTTTGGTAGCGGTTATTGTATTTCATGGTTGATTAGATAAATAGCCAATATGATGTACTGCTGTTGCTTTACCAACAGCAAAAATAATAGCACCAGCAACTATTGCTGCAAGCATTTGCATAAATATTTTATATGATACATATCAACCTGTTTGACTACCACACAGATATCGATACATTGACACAGCAGGATTTAGGTCACTACTTCATCTGTTGAAAATAAATAAAACTAAACCAACGGCTATAAACCCCACATAAAAACCGACTACAATTGGATGTAATAAAAAGTTTTCTATTGTTAAAGGAGAACCTTGTCCTTTTACAACAGTTATATTAGTAGATAAACCCGCAAGCAGTAATGTTAATAATAATGTTCCAAAAAACTCTGAAAAACCATGAATAATTCAAGATTTTATATCTTTGGGACGCTCTGCAGATGTTCTGTTTTTTCTTCTTAGTTTAAAAAAACTAAAAACACTTGGTTTGGGTGAATTACAAGTTTTATCCATTATGTTTCCGTTCTTAATTTTGATTTAGTTTTTATTTCAAACATTATTTTATTTCTATTAATTATATAAATAATATAAATGGTGATTAAACATAAATAATAATGTTATTTATTTAGCGATTATTATATACCTTTTTATACAAAAATAACATAAAATAATGTGTAATTTTATAAATTTATTTTCCTTTTTTGGTTCATTTACAGTTTATTTTGTATAAAAATAAATAATAAAAATGGAGAAAAGATGAAAGATGTAATTTTATATTTTAGTACAAAATTTAAAGGTGACCAATATCAAATTTATAAACACATTCAAAATGGTAGTCAGATTCCTAATAAAGAAATAGAAAATATTAAAAGCAACCTAAGAAACTTAGGTATCGAATATAAAACAATTATCGAAAATGACTATCCTAAGGAGTTATATGAAATAAATGAATGTGTTTTTGCTATTTATTATCGTGGTAATTATGATTTAGTTGCTGCAAAAGAAAAATTTTATATTATTAATGAACTTTGAGACACTTATAATTGGAGCATAATAAACAAAAACCTTGATGTACTAGTAAAAGAAGTTGTATTGATAACTAATGATTATAAAAAGACAGAAAGTGAATTTGTAAATTTATTTCGCTCTAAGGGTGGTAAAATCATACATTTAGCTAAAGAAGGCCTTGATAGTTATGATTATCGTGGAATGAATTTAGATAATGAACTTGTTATAAGTCAATATCCACCAGATACACATCCACAGATTAAATATTTTAAACAAAGTAATTTTATTGCAGCAACACTAGCAAAATGTTTGTTATCCTTGTCACTAAAAAAAGAATCTAAGTCAAATAATTTAATATCAGCATTTTTAAACTTAGGTAAGGAAATTTTTTGTTTTCCAGGCTCGGATATTGATGATGGTAATAACCAACTTATTGCATCGGGAGCTAATCTGATTTGATCAATATCAAAGGTACTGAATATTTAAAAGAAGAGCGAATGCCCTTCGCTGAATTGCAATTAAAGAAGCTACACTAAATGCAATGATTAAGAAGACGAATAAAGACTTAAAAATCAATATTTGTCTTCTTTTGTTTACTTATATTTTTCACAAAAGAAAAAAAGAAAGAAAACAAAATCAGTAATCAAAAATTACTGATATTCCTTTTTCTATCTAGTTTAATTTTCTATTTATATTTCTTGAAAAATTTATTTTTCGATGTATTTGATTGTCTTTTTAAATAACTGTAAGCATATAAAGGTTCTTCATCTGGTATAGGTTTTCAAGGATCTAAAAAATAATTGTAATGATAAAATAACTCATCTGAACTTTGGTATTTAAAAAGTTTTCGAGGCATTTTATTTATTTCGTTTTGGACTAAAAGTAATTGATCTTCTGTGACATTATTGAAGTTTGTGCCCTTTGGAAAATATCTACGAACCAGTCCGTTGAAATTTTCAATCCCACCCTTTTGCTGCGATGCATATGGGTCTGCCTTGTAGATATAAATGGCTATATATGTTTTAAATGTGTTTTATTTGAAAATAATGTATAATTTAGTAATGTCAACAAAAGATGAAAAACTCAAACAACTAAAATTAATAATAAATTCATGAATAAAGTCATTTACTGACGCTTCCGAATGATGTTAAAGAAGTATTAGCATCTTATATTACTTCATGAAATAATAGTAAAGATATAACAATAGAAAAACCTAAATATTGTCATAGATAGTGGATCTGTAAAGATACACAAGCACGGTTCAACAAACAACATGCTCTCGTTATAGAATGTTTAGATTGTAAGAAAACTTTTAGTAATTGCACTGGAACAGTTTTTGAAAGGCTTAAGAAAAACACATCAAGTTTAAATATCAAATGTTTCTTGAGTGTCATTTAAAGAAATTAACACTTAAAGAAACTGCAGCGATTTGTGGAATTAATTTAAAAACAAACTTTTGTTTGAAGACATAAATTATTAGATTTTATTAAATCTAAGCAAAAAGAATCAGATGTCAGTAGTGGAATAATCGAGACTTGACGAAATATATTTTCTTGATGTAAAAAAGGTAGACACAAGAACGGAATAGGTAGAGCAGCAAGAAAACGTGGAAAATCTTTATACTATAACTCAAAAAGAGGTATAAATAGTGATTTAGATTGTGTTTCTACTATGGTTGATAGAAATGGGGAATCGCAATTTCTTATTTAGGAAAAGGTAAACCTTCTGCAGAAAAACTATATTTTGCTTTTAAATACAAAGTTAAAAATCCTGAATCTGCAAAATTTATAACTGATGGGGAAACATCATATAAACCTTTTATAAATAAGATAGGTGCATCTCATTATATTGTTGGTGCTTCTAAGAAAAAATCTTTTGTTTATAAAGAAAATTCAGATAAAACAAAAAGTGTAAGGGAAAAATTACATATACAAAATGTTAATAATTTTCATCACAAGATTAAAGAATTAATTGAAAATGTATATAACGGAGTTTCAAGTAAAAATTTAGATAAGTATATAAATTGGGTAAAGTGAACAAGAATAAACAAAGGAAATCATTATTCAATGATGATAAACTTTAAATAAATTTTTAACAAGCAGGTAAAAATAAGACAAAAAGATTTTTTGGATTCTTAAAATATAACAAAAAATAAGAATTTAAATTAAATAATAAGTTGTTTTTTAGTTTTTTAACAAAAACATTTAAAATTATTTAAAAACACACATTTAAAACATAAATAAACTTTTCATTATATAAAAACAAACTCAAATATGAATCTGTTGAACTCTTCCCGTCGTTAGTGAGGAGTTTTTTATTATTATAATCTTCTGCTAATTTCTTTATCTCTTCATTTGAGTATTTTCAGGCATGAATGTTATCTCTATTCTTATGAAGAACAAATTTTTTAATAAACTTCTTCTCCCTTTTATATAATTTTCTTATATTTAATAACAGTTACGAGAGATTTTCCGATTTTTTTGCTAAACTCTGTATTGTTAAATCACTAAATTGCATTACTGTTTGTAAATTTATCAGTCTTGTTTTTTCGAAATTAGATAATTCAAAGTTATTGTTCATTATTAAATCCTTACAAAATTATATACTATAGTAATTAGTAAAATTTTGTTTAATAATTCACGAAAAATAAAAGATTTTTTCTTTAAAAATAAAGTAGGACGTAGGGTAGTACCACCCTAGCGATTTTTGATAAAAAAGGAGT
This sequence comes from Mycoplasma sp. 6243, assembly GCF_051200785.1. Classification (NCBI taxonomy): domain Bacteria; kingdom Bacillati; phylum Mycoplasmatota; class Mollicutes; order Mycoplasmatales; family Mycoplasmataceae; genus Mycoplasma; species Mycoplasma sp. 6243. The sequence continues at coordinate 803,055 of NZ_CP195154.1, read as the reverse complement.
AAAAATATGTGAAAACACCTAACTCACGAACAATGAAAATTTTGAATCGAAAAATATCAAAGTTGTAAATCTAAAATTGAAGTAAATATTTTTTGAATTGAATTTTGCAAAATTAGAAATACAAAATTAACAAAAGAAGTAATTAAAAATTTCAAAAATAAGATAAAAATATATAATTTAAATATGAATTTATGCAGCAAGACAGGAAAGTCTTTGAAGAAAAATAAAGGTGTCGGAAGAAAGAAAATTAAGTTAAACATTAAATACGATGAACTGAATAATTACAGCAAAGAGTTTGTGATAGAAATTTTGAAAATTTTTACTGAATCCACAAATAATGAAATCGATTTAGATGAAGCAATTTCAAAAATTAAGAAGTTAAATTCTTATGTTTCGTTAAACAAAATTCTTTACCTTTTAGGTATTTCAAGAACTAGTTATTTCAGATGAAAGAAACAAATTAATTTACCAAAACCAGAAGCTTAAAAATACTTCTGATGAAGAACTTGTTATTAAATCTTTCAAAGAAAATAAAGGTTTATATGGTCGTGTAAGATTATCGATTTACATCTACAAAAAATATAAAATAAACCTAAATTACAGGAAAATAGGGAGAATAATGAACAAATTTTCTTTAAAATGTCTCGTTAGACAAAAGAAAAGAAAAAAAGAAAAAAGGATATAAATGTAAAATTTATCGATCTTGTGCAAAGAGATTATAACGGTGAAAAGAATAACATTGTTTCTATAGATGTTTCATATATTACTGCTCCAAAAGATTCAGAATCAAATCATTTATATTTATCAGTTGCAATACATCACAAAACAAAAGCATGTTGTGTCTTGAAACCTTTCAGAAACAAATGACACAAAACTTGTTATTGAAGCACATTTCAAAAATTCATTTTAAAGATAAATGAATACTTCATTCCGATCACGGATATCAATATTCTTCAAAAGAATATATAAAGTTAACACAAAAATTAAATGCTCAAATTTCAATGTCACGAATAGGAAATTCACTAGACAACAGAGAATCAGAATATTTCTTTTCTGTTATAAAATCAGAATGCTTAAATTTATACAACTTAAATAAATTAACATTTAACGAAATTTATCAATTAATTGATGAATATATAAATTTTTATAATAAAATTAGATTCCAATCAGTTTTAAATTGGAAAACTCCACAACAATGTTGGAGAGAATTCAATTTTTAACAAAACACATTTTTAGTACCACAAAAGTGTCCATGTTTAAAAGTTTTTACTTTTATTTTCTAATGCAAAATTATATTATTTTTTCATTTTATAAAAGAAATTCATAAAATTTTTTTATAGCAGTATTTTATAGTAAATTATAATTTTGTATAATTAATTTATGAATAAACCTAAAATTATTTTTATTGACTTAGATGGAACAGCAATTGATGGTCCTGGAGAAAAGTTTTGACAAAAAGAAGTAACCGAATTTACTAAGGAAATAGTTAAAAAAGTTCAAAATTTTATTCCTATTGTAGTTTCAACAGGACGTGGGGTTAATCCTAAAACTCTTGCTATTGTTCAAAGTTTAGGTTCAAACTCTTATATTGCTTGAAATGGTGCACAAACTGTTATAAATGGACAAGTTGTCCATTCAGTTGTTATTCCAAAAGATATTGCTAATGAATTATTTGATGAAATAAAGAAAAATAAATGCTTTGTTGTTTATGATTCTAATCCAAGAGAACATGCATATACCAAAAACTGATTTTATCGTCTAGTAATGGGTTTTGGTAAAAAAACAGCAAAAAAATATTCACAATATAATAAAGATTTTGAACCTGCTAAAGCATTGATTTGAAGTCTATCAAAAAATAAGATTTTAAAGCTGGCTGAAAAATGAAGTGAAAAATTTGATGGAAAATTAAATGTTTCTTTATCTGGAAGCAACAATATTATCGAAATAACAAATGTAGGTATTTCTAAGGGTGCAGAAGAGGCAAGATTATGTGAATTATGAGGAATCGATCCAAAAGAAGCAATGCATATCGGTGATTCAATGAATGATGCATCTGCTAAAGAACATATTGGTAAATTAGTTGCAATGGCTAATGCTGTTCCTGAATTAAAAGAAATTGCTGATGAAGTTACAAAATTTCCTTGTTCTGAATCTGGATTAGCTCGTTATATAGAGCAATTTATAAAATAAGCAGATTTTATCTGCCTATTTTAATGTCTTTTGAATTTGTTTATAAATGTCAGAATTAGTTGTATCTGAAATCTGTGCAAGAACTTCATTAAGTAGTTTTGCTTCTTTTCTAGAAATATCAGGAACTATAAAACTTAAAATAACAATTAAATTACCAACTCCATATTTGTTTTTAACGCCCTTACCTGGAATTCTAATTTCTTGACCAGATACATAACTTCTTTTTAATGTATAACTTACATCGCCATAAGGTGTAGGAATAATAACATCTCTTTCTGCTAGCACATCGAAAACTGATACTGGATAATTTAAATATAAATCATTATCTTTGCGTTTAAAATGTTTATGTGGTTTAATACGTATTTGAATATACATATCTCCTGATGATCCACCATTAATTCCTGGTTCACCATAACCATCGAGTCTTAATTCTCTACCATCATCTATTCCTTGTGGGATTTGTAAGTTAACAGTTTTAAGTTGTCTTTCATATTTGTTACCACGACATACACTACATTTTTTAGTTATTCTTTTACCAACTCCACCACAAGTTCCACAAACAACATGCTGTTGCATTTGTCCAAAGATACCACGTGCCACTTTGGTTACATGACCACTACCTCTACATGTTGAACAAGTTTGGATATCAGATGCACTTTCAGCTCCACTTCCACCGCAATGTAAACATGTTTCATTTTTATACATCTTTTGTTTAATATTTTCACCCATTAAAGATTGCATAAAAGTAATTTCCATTGTTGCATGGATATCTTGACCCTTTCGTGGTTGATTGCTTGTTTTGCGAGAACCACCACCAAAACCTGAAAATATTGATTCAAAAATATCACCAAACCCTTCGAAACTACTTGCAAAATCCGAATAATTTGCTCCATTTGCATATTGTCCATTTGCTCCAGCATGTCCAAATTGATCATATGCACTACGTTTTTTAGAATCTGAAAGCACTTCATATGCTTCATTTATTTCCTGCATCTTTGTATGACTATCTGCATCAGTTGATTTATCTGGGTGATATTTTTTAGCTAACGAACGATAAGCTGATTTAATCTCTTGCTCGCTTGCTGTTTTACTTACTCCTAAAACTTCATAATAATCTCTCTTTGTACTCATAGTATTTAAATTTTAGCACATTTTTTGTTTATTTGCTAATTTTTTAATTTTTTATTCTGCTAATTTAATAAGATACTTTTTAATCTCACTATCACTTTTATCGCTATATTTTAATAATAAAAGTATTTCTTTTTCATTTATTTGTTCATAATTAAAATCAATTTGCCCTTTTTCCTTAGCAAACCTACGGATAATATCTTTGATTATTTCTTCAACTATTTTTTTATCTAAAATATAATTACCATATTCGTCTTCTTGAACATATTTAGCAAAATACCTAGGTTCTAGAATTGGAAAAGATGTAGCTATCTCTTTCTCTTTAATAGGAACCGTATCTTCTTTATTAGTATTTTCTTCTTTAACTTCTTCTTTTTTATTTACTACTGTGTATATTCCATAACCAACTCCTGCAATCGAAAAGCCTACTAATATAGATATTGTGAATTTATAAATCTTCTTCATTTTTCTTTCTTTTAATTCACTGATTAAGTTTAAAAGTATTTATGTCATAGAGTTTCTCAATTAAAACAGAGTATTTAAAAATTTGTTTTTTAAATTCTTCTGAATTATTTATCGGCAATTCTTGAATAATTAATGAATTTGCTTTACTTGGTTTGCTCAATGCTTTAAAGTTTTGTTTGCGGTTGATTATAAACTTTGCATAATTTGTTTCAATGTAAAACTTAGAATTCAACTCACCTGAAAAGTTTTTATTTACTACAACTGAATTATCAATTTTTTGAATCAATTTTGCATCTTCTGCCTTTGCAGATGTAACAAAATCAAAATCGTAGCTTATCTTATTAATTCCTGCTACTTTTTTATCTGCTAATTCTATCTTTTGCTCTTTTTTATCTTTATCAAAACTTGCTGCATAATTACTTTTTATTACATCAAAAGACGTGGAGTTTGGTAGATATTTTTCTATTTTTTCATCATATGATTTATCGCGATAAACATATAATTTTAAAGGTGTTGTCACACCTTTTGATGTATTTAAATCATCAAAAGTTAAAAAGACATTCCAATACCTTTTGCTAATCTCTAACTTTTTATTATGAATACGATAAGTAATAGAATAAGGGATTAAAAGTTTTGCTAAATTTTCTTTTATGATTAAATTATCAACATAATTTTTAATATGATTTTCTTGGATTTTGATTTTTCTTAAAGGTTTATCATCATCGGTTGCTAAAACTATCGAAATTTGCTTGTTCTCATTAGTTAAATCATAAATTAAACCAAATCTTTGCAAACTTGCATCAAAGATATCGTGATCTTTATTACCATAAAAAATATGCACTTTGTATTTATGAAGATTTTCAACTGCATTTGCACCATTTAAAGTTCGAAACAAAATTACAGTTTTCTTTGCACCTAAATTTCTTATAATTTCTATTTCAAAATTTCTGTTAAATGTTTTTACAACTTGATTATCTTCAATATTATATGTAACATTTTCAACAATTAACTCACTGCTTCGCTGGACATCATCATAATTATAATAATAAGGAATCATAAAAGTAACCTACAAACTGATTAATTGCATCTTTTTTATACTTATAAAAGGTTGTTTTAGAAAAGTGTTCTTCATATCAAGTTGTTTTACTCCTAGTTGCACGATCTAAATAGCATTTTTCAATAATCCAAGCATTTCGTGGTGTAAGATAATTTAAAATTGTGTGAATAATATCATTTTTATCATTTAGTTTTCTTTCAAAATTTTTTAATTCAGCAATCCTATTTTCTTCTGTCTCTAAGGTATTAAAACGAATCCTAATCAATTTCTTACGAATATGATCTAAATATTTTTCATATGAATCAAATAAGGATTTCATAATTTTTAGTTTAAAATTATAGTTGTTTTTGTTCTTTAATAATGTGTCTTTTTTTAAGTCAATTTTAAATACAAATTGATCATCTACGTACGGTTTTATTTCTGCCATAGTTTTCCTTTTTCTGAGGTTTCCCCTTTTAATTTATAACATTTATAAACATAAAATTATGGAAATTATTACAGACGAACTAAATACGGACTAATACAGGAATTTTTAATTGAAATTCCACATTTTTTTTACATAAATATATAATTTTATATAATAAGAAAATGAACGAAAATATAGCAGCAATTAGTAGTGGTTCACGAATAAATCAACCGATTTCTATTGTTCGTGTAGCAGGTCCAGATGCCGTTAAGATAGTTAAAAAAATTTTTAATGGTAAGGTTGGAGATGATCATCAAATTACATATGGTCATATTTTTGATAACGATATTTTAGTTGATGAAGTCTTGATAATGTGGTTTGTCGGTAAAGAATCGAAAGGAAAAATAATTTATAACAATTATGTTGGTGAACCTTTGATTGAAATTAATTGTCACGGTGGAATTGTAGTAACAAATAAGGTATTAGAACTACTTTTAGCAAATGGTTGCAGATTAGCAGAAAAAGGTGAATTTACCCGTAGAGCATTTTTAAACGGTAAAATGGATTTAGTTAAAGCAGAGGCGATACATGATTTAATTATGTCACAAACTACTTCACAAGCATTTGCAAGTGTAAATAAATTTAACGGTAAAGCATCACAACTAATTGATGAATTTTCTAATGATTTAGCTTTATTAATTGGTATTTGTGAAGTAAATATTGATTATCCTGAATATGAAGATGTTGAAAAAATTTCTACTCCATTGATGCTGAAAAAAGTTGAAAATTTAATTACAAAACTTGAGCAAATTGTAAAAGTTTCTGAAGATAGTAGATACATTTTTGACGGAGTTCATGTTGCTCTTTTAGGTAAACCTAATGTTGGTAAAAGCAGCATTTTAAATACATTATTAAGCGAAGAAAAAGCAATTGTAACTGATATTGCAGGAACCACCAGGGATTTAGTTGAAGCAAGTTATCAAATTAATGGAATTTTATTTAAACTTATTGATACAGCAGGACTAAGAAAAACAACAGAAGTAATTGAACAAATTGGGATAAAAAAATCACTTGAGCAAATTAAAAAAGCTGATTTAGTGGTTCACATCCTTGATCCAAGTCAAAAAGAAGATGAATTTGATGAAATGATTTTTAAAGAAAGCCAAAAACTAGGGAAGTTTTATATAAAAGTTCAAAATAAATCGGATTTGGTTAATAATAAAAATACTAACATTGTTAATGTTTCTGCTTTGAATAATGACATCAAAGAGCTTGAAGAAGCAATGGTTAAGAACTTTGCAGATATTAACATTTTTGATGAAAGAATTTTTAATAACACTCGTCAATTATCACTAATAAAATCTGCACTAAATTCAATCAAGGAAGCAAGAAAATCCTTACAAAACGATCAAACTTACGATGTGATTATTATTGATTTATATAATGCTTGAGATGAGTTGCAAAATATCAAAGGAAACGCTAATCGCGAAGACCTTTTAGATGTGATGTTTGCAAACTTTTGTTTAGGAAAATAATGTCAAATAAAAAAAATAAATTTATCGACGCTCATTGTCATTTGTTTACAGAGTATTATAAAAAAGAAGAGATTGAAAATATTGTTGCGGGTATTAACAACAACAATATTGAATTTATAATTAATAACGGGGGTTCTCACAAAAACAATCTTGAATGTATCGATCTTGCTTTGAAATATCATTTTATAAAAGCTTGCATCGGTATCCACCCCGAATCTGGTGAAGGTGAAAATGGCTATCTGCAAGTTGAAAAACTTCTAAATGAACATCAAAATTTAATTGTAGGAATCGGTGAAATAGGTTTAGATTATTATTATGAAGATGGTTTATCAAAAGAAAAACAATTGCTTAGTTTTGAAAATCAAATAAAATTAGCAAATAAATATAATCTTCCTGCTGTTATTCATATCCGTGATAAAGAAAATGTATATCAAGCTTACCGAGATGTCTATGATATATTAAAAAAATATCCAAATTTAAAATGTATATTGCATACTTTTGCAGGAGATTTATATTGAGCAAAGAAATTTATGGAGTTTAAGAATTTATACTTTTCTTTCAGTGGTGTAATAACTTTTGGTTCTGCAGATAAAACCAGAGATGTTGTTAAAATGCTTCCTCTTGATAGGTTTTTAACTGAAACAGATTCTCCATATTTAAGGGTACATCCATATCGCAACCAAATAAACGAACCTATTACAGTTGTTTATGTTGCTTATTATATTGCAGGTTTAAAATCAATCGGAATGGATAAATTTGTAGATCGAATTAATCGAAATTTAAGGAAGTTATTTAATTTATAATGAAAAATGTAGTATATGCTAAAAAGAGGTTTGGTCAAAACTTCTTAATTGATAAAAATATTATTAATAAAATTATTAATCTTGTTGGAACATATGATTATATTGTTGAAATAGGTCCAGGTAGAGGTGCATTAACATTGCAACTTATCAAAATTGCTAAATCTGTGTATGTATATGAAATCGATCCGGATATGGTGAATATATTAAAAGAAAATATCAATACAGAAAACTTATTTATCTACCAGCAAGACTTTTTGAAAGCCGATTTATCAAATCTACCTAAAAGCATTATTGTTGCAAATATTCCTTACTATATCACAACTGATATTCTTTTTAAAATTTTTGAACATCGAGATAAATTTTCAAAGGTGATTTTGATGGTGCAAAAAGAAGTAGCTCAGCGTATTGTTGCAAATTATAAAAGTAAAGAATATTCCAAACTTTCTCTTTCATGTCAATTTTTAGCAAATGTAAAAATAGAATTTGTGGTTTCTGCTTCTTGTTTTTCCCCTGCTCCAAAAGTAGATTCAGCAATTATTTCCTTAGAATTTAAAGATAATATTGATAACTACACCTGAAATACGTATAAAGAATTTTTTAAACTGTGCTTTATAAACCGTCGTAAAAAGCTTATAAGTGCATTAAAAAGTGTTTATTCGATGTCTGATATACAATTTGCTTATAACTGTCTTAAAATGCACGAAAACATACGAATCCAAGAGATTCCAATAGAACAAGTGATTTTACTATATCAATATTTAAATAAACGAATATAAAAATCTGGCCTAAGCCAGATGTTTTATTTGCATTTTTCTAAAAAACTTTTAACTTTTGTTAATATGTTTTCACTTGTAAACCCATTGAGATGATATACAAAGTCTCCAGGTGCTGAGTGACCAAAATCTTTGGCAAAATGTCCATCGAATTTTTGATATAAAGCTAATTTATATCAAAGTGGATCATTTGATGCTTCAACTGCAAAATTAGGAAGTTTGTCTAAACCAAGTTTTGAAATTAATTCACTGTCATCTAGCAATAACTGTAATGATGGAACTGAAATCACATTAGCAACAATATCACTTCTTTTTAGTTCTTCTGCTGCTTTATATACTAATTCAACTTCTGAACCTGATGCAAGTAAGTTTACAACAGCTGATTTATTTTGTGAAATAAAGTAGGCAGGTTTAAATGTTTCTTTTTGTAAATTAAATGACTTCATTGGTTGACGGGTTGCAATAATTGCTGATGGTGTAGATTTTGAATTCAATGCATATTTAAATGAATTCAACATCTCATTTTCATCACAAGGACGAAATACTAGATAGTTCGGAATACTTCTTAAGGTTGCAAGTTGTTCAACCGGTTGGTGGGTTGGTCCATCTCCCCCAACTTGATATGAATCGTGACTAAATACAGCGATGTTTGGCAGTTGCATAATCGATGATAATCTCAATGCTGCCTTTCCATAATCGGCAAAAACTAAGAATGTTGCCCCAAATGTTGGCATTCCAGAATGTAATGCAATCCCGTTGTTAATTGCAAACATTGCAAACTCTCTAATTCCGTATTTTACATTACGATCACTGTTAAATCCTACTTTTGTAGCCCCTCTTAAGTCAGCAGAACCTCCTAAGAAGTTTTTGTGATTTTTATCCAAATAAATCATAATTTCATCAACATAGTTTCTTGATGCTTGACTAGTTTGCTTAAATTGAAAATCTTTGAAATCAAAATGTTTTTCTTTGTTAATAAGTTGTTTTAATTCGGCTGCTAATTCAGGAAATTCAGTTTGATAAGCTTCTAATTTCTTCTCTCATCTTGAATAAAATCCGTGTTTGGTTTTTAATAATTTTGAGCCAAATTGATATGCATTTGGATCATATTCAAACGGATTAGTGTAAGATAAACCTAAATTTTGTTTATATTCTACTGTCGCTTTTTCATCTAAAATTCCATTATGTCCTTTAGGTGAATTTGCAACCTTAGTTCCGAAAGCAATTGTAGTAGGAACCTGGATGTAACTTGGACGTGTGCTTTTTTTAGCATGTTCTAATGCAGCTAAAATTGTAGCAGGATTGTTGTTTTTTAAAATTTGCACATTGAAATTTAATGCTTTGAAATATTTTTCAAAATTGATATTATTTACTTCTTCAGAAGCTGTATCAATTTGCATATTATTATAATCATGCACTAAAATCAATGAATTGAGTTTATTGGTTCCAGCAAAGGCACATGCTTCAAGAGCGACTCCTTCTTGAAAGTCTCCATCTCCACAAAGAGCAATAACATTATGATTAATAATGCGATGTCCTTCACGGTTGAAACGATTTGATAAATGTTTATTTGATAAAGCCATACCAACAGCCATACCGACCCCTTGCCCTAATGGTCCAGTTGATGCATCAACATAATCCAGTTTTTCAATTTCTGGATGTGATGGTGTTTTAGAATCATACATTTTATGTTGTTTGATATCTTCTAAGGTAAGTAATCCCATCAAATGATATAACGAATAAAGTCCCATTGAACCATGTCCTGCTGATAAAACAAAACGGTCACGGTTAAATCAATGTGGATGTTCTGGTGAGAATTTTAAGCTTTCTCCAACAATGGCATAAAATATTTCTGAAGCACCAAGTGCCATTCCGATATGTCCTTGTTTTGCGTGATTAATTCCATCTATTGCTACAGCACGCATGTTAGCGATGAAATCTTTATGGGTAAAGTTTTTTTTATGCATTTTGTAGTTGATCCTTCTTTCTTTTGTCAAAAACAAATCTTTTGATAAGTCCATCTGTGACTAAAGTAAGATAACCAGCAATAATTATTCCAAAAGCTACGAATTTACCAACTTTTGGTATTAAACCAAGGATACCAGGAATAAATCCAATAAAGTAATCAGTATCTCCTCAGTTAAGTGATGTTATAGAAATATTTTTAGATGTTTTTTCAATTAGCACCCCTAGTTCATTGGTTGCTGTTGGAGCTCAATTTCCTGCTACAAAGATTACAGGAATGAATGTGATAATTAAACCTACCACAAATGGTCCAACAATTGCACCAATGATACCACCTTTGATATTTCCAAACACCCCTGATGTTGCACCTAAGAAAAAGTGAGGAACTAGTCCTGGTAGCACAACAGCAGGTATTAATGCCGCTTTACCAAGTCCAATTGTGATGAACATTCCTATTATACCAGCAATAAACGAAGAGATAAACCCAATTATTACAGCATTTGGTGCATATGGAAATACAACCGGACAATCCACGGCGGCTTTAGAATTTTTAATTAATTTATCACTAAATCCTTTATACATCGGAACTAGTTCGCCAACAAATAATCTTACACCTGCTAAAATTATTTCTACCCCTGCTGTAAAGGTAAATGCTTGCACAAACATTGTAATTACTCAGTTTCCTGATGTTAAAACTTCATATGCAGCAGGTGCATTTTTAGCGTTAATTTTACCTATTTCATATAGGATACCACCTGGTAAAAAGGCAGCTAAATAGAAAACAAATACAGTTATGGAAATAGAAACTAAAGTATTTCTAAAGAAAAATAATGATTGGGGAAATTTAATTTCTTCAGTTGATAAAACTTTTCCTTTCTTTAATTTATTAATTCCTTCTCCCATTAAACCTGATAATGCATATCCGAATCCACCAGTATGTCCTAGTGCAATTTCGTTGCTTCCAATAATTTGTTTCATATATCTTTGTTGGACTGCAGGAGAAAGCACCATATAAATTGCCATCAAGGCAGATGAGGTAAATAAATCAAGAGCAAAGTCGCCTGGTTTATGTTCAAAATCAAACCCAATGACATACATAACTGCTGCTAACATTAATGAACTGTAATAAAGCACATGTCCAGATAAATAAACATATTTAAATCTTGAAGTAAGTGCTAAAACAATGTTTAACAGCATCGCTACCAGCATTACAATTGAACCTAAGGTAGCAATTGATGGTAATGCTTGAGCAAGTGCTCCTGCAAATGCATCATTGTTTGGAATAATTCCATTTAATCCATAAACTGATTCAAAAACAGGTTGAAACTTATTAAGTGAACCAACAAGTACACCTGCTCCACCACCTAGGATTAAAAATCCAACAATGACTTTAAATGTAGAAATTATTACTTGGGATGCCTTCTTACGTAGCACCAAAGCACCTATCATTGTAAAAATTCCAACTAATAGGGCAGGTGTACCAACAAATGCCTTTAAAAATCCAAGCAATCATAATAAAAATGCCATACATCCTTTCTAAACTAAGTTTAATAATGCTTTTAACTTAGTTTCTAATTCGGTTTTTGATAATATGTTGGTTAAAACAACCATTCTTTCTTTTGGAAAATCTAGTGCTGGAGCAACATCTGCTCCAACTACTACATAATCTACACCATTTTTGCTAAATGATGAAATATTAGTGTGTTCAACACTGTCATATTCAACACCTAATGAATCTAAAACTGATTTAACATTCATCTCTAATAGTAGCGATGAACCCAAACCAGAACCACATACACATCTAAAATTCATATTTACTCCTTGTTAATAAATTTATAAATTCACTTTTATCACTTACTGCTAGTGCTTTTGATTTGAAATCTACATCCATAAAGTATTGTGCAAACTGTGAAATCAACAGAAAATGAGAATCATTATCTGGAGCAGATAATGTGATAATTATTTTTGCAGCTTTTTCTTTTTGGCCATTAAAAACTATTTCTTTATCCAAAATTAATGTTGATGTTGCTGGTTCAATGCAGTGTTCTCCTGCTGGTGCATGCACTAAAGCAATACCTTTTTCTAAGACATAATATGCCCCATATTTTGTTGTTGATTCTAAAATCATTTCTTCAAGTTTTCAAGTTGCTTTTTTATTTTCAACTAGCATTTTTACACCGATATGGATTGCTTGTTTTCAGTCTGTTATATCTTTTCGAAACTCTAGCATAATTAAATCAAATAATTTCATCTTTTCTCCTATTTAAATTTTATAAATGCGACAGTAATAAACAAAACAAACAACCAAATTAGCATTATAATAAATACTAGGAAAATTATTTTTCCACCTTTGGCGGTTGTTTTGTGTTTATATTCCTTTGGTATTGGTAAACTTTTAATATAAAAGAATTTATTCGGATTCTTAGCAATTATTAATGATTCATTTTCTTTTTGTTTATATAAATTTTTTAGTTGTTCATCATTTAATGATTTTAAATACTCCAAATCCATTTCACATTTATAAATAAGATGTTCAATAATTTTCTCTTTATTCATCATTTCCCCAATGCTTAAATTTATAAACAATTTCACTAATAAATTTGATATAAAAATTACTATATTTGCTTAGGATAAATAATTTTTTATACTTTAAATAACTCAATATCAATACAAGATGTTGGTTATAAAAATTTTCTATAAAATAATTTTTTGTAAGTATATAAATTTGTTTAGATAATTTATAATTAACTCCAAAATCTATTGTTATTACAATCATTATAAAAGACAAAATAACAATAAAAGCAATTCAAAAGTTCATCATTAAAACTATTCATAAAAAAGTCGTTAATATAAATACAAATCACTTTAAAATTTCTTGGTTGATATTTCATTTAGCACTTGTTTGTTTTGTTTTATAATAAAAATAAACTAAGTTTACTAAAGCATATATATTTGAATCAAGATACTCCTTATCAAGATATAAAATTGATCTTTTAATATCCAATGATGTTTTAAAATAAGAAGTTTTTAAACTGATAGCAAAAGATTTATGATGTCTTGCTTCAACATCTTGCTTTAACTTAACCAAAAACCTATCATTAATATTCAACCCAACTCTTTGATACTTAATTTTTAGATTAAACGAATAAACAAAATGAATAAATAGTTGAATGAGTAAAATTATTATTAAAACTAATGCCCCGAAGATGTTAAATTGCATTATTGTTATTTTTAAATAAGTTTCTTTTTAATAACATCTCAACAACTTTTTCTGGATTTAAATTCTTTTTTGATAACTGTGAAATTTCTTTTGAAAGGGAGTTTATATTTAAGGTACGATATGGACTATTATTATCGATTAATTCTGATGATATATTTTCATCTATTAGTATTATTATTTCAAAAAAGTCTTTAAATTTATGTTTCATTCATTTATTAATTTCATTTAATCAACTCATTTTAAGGTTTTCTTTATATTTTCTTTTCTTATTTGCTTGCAGCAAGATTCCGTTTGAATCTATCTTTATTTTTTCAAAATTTGAACTTGTTATAATGTTGCTAATAACAAAAATTTTTTCTTGTGTTATTACAACACCACTTAATATTGAAAATCCTTTTTTAGCAAAAGAGTTTTTTATTAAAATATTGGTTAAAACACTTGATTGAGTAAGGTTTTTTAAGATTAATAACTTATCTACTGTTGCTTTTGATGTGTATCCTATATTGTTATTGATATTTTTAGCATCCTTATTGTTTACTTTCAATCAAATTCTTCAGATAATAACACCTATTAAAATAAATCCTAATAAAGTTGATAAAACTATAATAATAATAGTTTGGAAAGTCATTAAAAATTATCCTTTCATCAGTTACAAAAATCTTTTTCATCTGCAAATGAGTATATGATAGATCCACCAATCGCTACATCTATATTATGCAAACTAAATAAATATGCATTTTCTTTTCTTAAACCACCATCGCTATATATTTTGATGTTCGAGTTGATATTTTTGATAGTTTTTGTTTTATCAAGAAGTTTAGGACTTAACTTTTTTTCTGTTCCTCCTATAACATCAATTGTCATTAAAAGTATTTTTTGTGAATTTATAATAATATTTTTATAGTTTCTTGGATCATCATTTGCTTGTAGCATAATCCCAAAATCTATATGTGGATAATTATTTTTGATTTTATAAAATTCTGTATTTACTTTTTCAGCAGGGATAAATATTGTTTTAAAACCTATATCAATTAGTTTTTTGATATGAATATATGGATTATTTAACATCAAATGTGCATCAAAATGCACATTTTTATATCTATTAATTAAAAACTCTGCTTGATCAAATGTAACACCAAAATTACTTACATAAATCCCATCCATAAAATCAATATGAATATATTTCATACCGTTTTCAACCAAACTATCAAGTTTTGTTAATGAAATGTATGAATTAAGTGCAGCAACAGATTGTGAATACTTCATAAAATCTCCAATTACCCATAAATAATTTTATACTTCCTATATATATATATATAGCGAATAAAGTTGTGTAATATAGGATATTAATGAATATTTTTTCATTTTTTTGCACATTATGATAATTTGATTGAAAAAGTATGGAAAATAGTTTACAAGTATATATTTTAAAAAATGGTAAATTTCTGACGCGAATGCAAATATGTCATTTAAAGTTAGAATATTCATAACTAAATTAACGCATTAAATATTTCTAATTAATCGAAATAGACCTAAACAATAAATTAAAAATTTATATTAGATATTCATATATAATTTTATAAGGAGAAAAATGAAAGATATATACTCGATCTTAATTTTGTTATTAATAGTTGTTTTTTCCTTTAAATTCATAAAGGACACTTTTGATGTAAGAAAATATTATATAAATAATGTTATTTATAAAACTACTAAATCATGAATGCTATATAACTGAATAATCTTACTTTTTTTTGCTATCATGACTTTTATTTTCTTAACATTATTTTCAACAAAGGTTATTTTAATAAAAAGTTACACTGAAAAACAACAAGAAGAAATAATTAACATAATTTGATATAAAACTTGAATAATATGAGTATATATTGGTTTGTTTTTAATTTATCTATCATTAATTAGTTTTAATATATATTTTTATATTAAAACTAAAGTAAATATGCATATAAGTGATCAAGAATTTAGTAGTTTTGATAAAAATCGCATAAACGATTTTTCTGTTGAAAATTCATATTTAATAAAGCGCAAAAAACAACGTAGTGGGGTTATCGAACAACAAATTCGTTTTCAAGACTACATTTCTGTTGCTAGATTAAATAGATGATTTGGTAAAAAATTATTTTATAAGTCAATTGTAAATCGATGTTTATATTTTTATTTAAGACAACCACAAAAACTGACTGCTAAAGGTCAGCAGTTTAAAGATACTAATGAAGCTTTATTAGTTTTAATTCACGCTGCTGTAAGATTTATAAATAACATATCAATTAAAAAAATAGGGATAAACGAATTATGAAACATTACTAAGAATTTAATTAACTAAATTGTATAAAAATAATATGCAAAAAGATTAATAATATTGAAATTTATTAAGCTTTTTTTGTTACTTTTATATATTATCAACATTTTTCGTTTATTATTTAATTAGATATTGCATAAAACGAGTGTAAATATTAAAAAACTAATTAAAATGAATTTAAATATTAAACCTTATATTTGCTATATCTAAGAATCAACTATTATTTTATTAGTAGTTGTTATTTATAATAAATTAAGGAGTTGTATTGAAAAAGAAAATTAAGATGCTAATAGGAACTTCATTATTTATTACATCAATAGTTCCAATGATAATTACATCAAACATAAATAAGAATTTTAATCAGAAAATAACTATATCAGAGAACTGGTATGATAATTTTAAAGAATTTAAAATAGAAGTTAGAGATTCATTTATCAATCAATTGTCATTAACTAAAAAAGGTTTAATGATAATAATTTTGAACTTAAAATTTTACTAAATCATCAATATAACCTAAATGATGACACACAGAAGCCTAATATAGTTTTTTATAAGAGCAACGAATTTATTAATAATGTAAAAATTACCGGTAATTCATTTAAAAATTATCTAGTAAGTGAAGAATTACCAATTGTATGGTTTTATTTTAATAACGAAAAACAGAGAGAATTGTTTGTTAAGTCACTCAAAGAAGATGAAAATATAGCAAAAATTATTTTATATACAAATAATATGAAAATCCTCAAATCAACAGTAAACGATAATTTTCTTTCTGACCTTTATTTCGATAAATATACTGGATCATCTGGTGGTGGTTCAAGTAATACAAATTCGTATAATTTTTCAAAATATGATATATTAAACAAAAATGATATATTTAAAATCTTAAATTTTGAAAATGGATATAAAAAGAGTTTAACAGAGACAGATAATAACAGTTTAGATGTAGGAGTTTTAGAATTTGGTAGTGTTTTTGATAAATTTAAGACAGATAATTTTTTCGCAACTTCCGTAGAATTTCTAAATAATGATATAGATAACAAAAATAATACATGAGAGCATTCGTTAAAAGTATCATCAATTATTGGTGGTGAAGAAGGTTTCGATAAATCAGCAAAATTATATATTGCTTCATTCAACTCTAGAAATGGCAACTGACAAACTAAATTGGAAAAATTAATTAAATATTATGGTATTAGAATAATTAACCATAGCTATGGTATGGAAAAAGATTGATATAACAGATTTTATTCTGAAGAGAGTTTCTTGTTAGATTATTTATCGCGCAAGTATGGAGTGATTAATGTTATTTCTGCCGGAAACGAAAATATCGGTGATCAAAATTCTGGTTGAATCAATAATTATTCTCTTTCATACAATTCTATAACGTGAATTATTAAACAAAATTTTACTAATTACTATAGTATATAATTTTGTAAGGATTTAATAATGAACAATAACTTTGAATTATCTAATTTCGATTAAAAAAACTGGTAAAAAAGTGATTAATCCTGCTTTATGCTATATAATTTTTATACATTGTAACTATGTAAAGTTTTGAATAATATTTCAGATTATTCTCTTTCATACAATTCTATAACTGTCGGTGCCCTTGATAAAAACTATAAATTTCCAGTCAAAAACAACAAATTAGCATTATATTCAAATTATAAAACAGATAATGCTAATGGTGGTCCAGCAAAACCCCTAGTTGTTGCTCCAGGTTATTTTAATTTTAAAGATAGTGATGGTAGGGAAGGAACATCGTTTGCTGCTCCTGCAATAACCGGATTAATTTCAACATTATTAAAATTAAAACCTAATTTAAATAATGAATTTAGAATTCCAGTAATCAAAAGTATCCTAAGTGCAGCTGCTATTTCGATAAGCGACAAAGAACAAATAAAAAACAAAAACGGATTTAGTGATAAATACGGTGCAGGGATTCCAGATTTTAATAATATGTTAATTGCTGCTAAAAATATTGAAACTTTTTCTGCAACTGACTTTGGTTTTCTAGATTCTATAAATAAAGAAAGCAAACATTTTAATGCTTCAAAAGGTGATACCATAAAAGCAGCATTATCATGACTATTTAATGCTGGAATAACTTCATTATTCGGTCATTCTGGGTTTCCACTTATATATCCTGATGCTGATACAAGAACATATAACGGTCCTTTTAAAGAACATGCAGAAACACTAGAAAATAAAAATGAATTAACTAATGAGTTTTATGGTCCATTTTTATACAAACAACTAAAAAAATTCGGAATTTCACAATCTTATTCTGATAATTATAAAGGTTTTTCTGATTATAACTTATCACTCCAAGAATTTGTTGATGGTAAATGAATTACTGTTGATACTTCTAATTCAAACGATTCAAATGATGAACTTATAGAATATAAAGTAAATCACGACGGAGTTTTTAGGTTATTAGTTACAGGTTTTTGAAGTTCTTTTTACAAATATTCAATAAAGGATTTAATAGCATTTACATATGTCATTCAAAAAGAAATAATTAGATTTCTAATCACTTCATTGCCAATATACACTTCTGTGTCTGTTGCATGTGGATCTAAGGTTGAAGTTAATAAGGGATCGGAAAATAAACAAGAAACTTTACCTAAAATACAGTTAAGCGAACCTGAATATCTAGAAAGTATTAACTTAAAAACTCCTTTATTTGTGAATCTTATTAAATTGAAGCAACAGCAACAGAGCATTATAACTTCTAATAGTGTTTTATTTAACCAATTTATATTACAACTTTTTAACAAACGAAATCGTAATGAAAAACGATTTAATTCTAATTTTAAATTTATAAAAGATGATTTTCTCCGTATTAAAACTGAGCAAGAATTTTATATGAATATCGTCTCCCTTATTCACAATTTGTATACTTATCTGGGTTTAAATAAAACTTTAACAGACAAGCAAATAGTAGAAATATTTGAAAATGATTTTTTAAATAACAAAAATATAAGTAATATTCTTAAAGATAACGATATTATAATAACTGAACAAAAAGATAATTGAAGTTCATTTGGATACGATTATATTCTTATAGATGAAGATAAATCAAATATAGATGTTGTTTATGCTCTAAAAGCAGAACCATATTATATAAATAATAGAGTATCATTAGTTTCAACTACCGATCTTAGACCAAACAGACATATATTTTCAGCATTTTTAGTACCCAAAGATAAGGAATTTACTCTTTTAAAAACAGACAAAGAACAAAACGAAAAATTACTTTCTGCTTTATATAAAGAATTTAAATATAAAGAAGCAGATTTTATTTATATAAATAAAGAAGATAATATCGAGAATTTAATTACATCTGTAAGCAATAATCAATCTGAGATTTATAAAGAAATTAATTTTTTAGGTAAATTGACTAATGAAACAATTTCAGACTGAGAATTAAATCAAGGTATCAAAATTATTACAAATATAGATGAATTTTATCAACTTATTATCACTCCTTTACAAATTCTTGCTGCGAAACAAAATTCTCTTATTACTCCCGATGAACTTACAACAAAATTTGAAAAAATATTTTTAAATAATCAAAAAACTATTGATATTTTAAAAAACAACAGACTTCTATTTTATACGCAATTATTCAGCACTCTTGGAGATTATTTTAAAACACCATCACATATACTAAAATTAAATAAAAATAATAACGAAAAATCTGTTTCCTTAGGTTTAATAAATGCATCGTTATTTAGTTATAATTTCACTATCAATCCAGATAAAATCGATAAGAATCAAAATCAAATTAAACTTTTTTATAATATTATCTTAATACCAAATGATTATAAGTTAAATATAAAAACTGTATTAAGCTTTAAGGAAGCAAATGACTTTTTGGTTAGAGAGAACAAAACCATAAAAGTAATAAAAAAGTAAATTTTCTTATATAGGACACCGAGGCCTACCTTAAACATAAACCATTATATTATATACTATAGTAATTAGTAAAATTTTGTTTAATAATTCACGTTGATGATGGTTTTTAGGGTTTTTAGGTGGTATTATAGCTAATTCTGTTGAAGGAGCGAGATTATCTAAGGAAAAAGCACAATGACTTGAAACACATATAGATGAAAAAAGACTTAATTTAATAACAGTAAATCAAAAACAGCAAGATAAGTTATTTTCTGATTATGATTTATATTTAGAAAAAAAAGATAGGGATGGTAATTGAAAAGTAGTTAAAAGTATTACATCAATTAATTCTAATGATGAAATCCTTGAATATATAACACCCGAATCAGGCATTTATCAATTAAAAGTTAAAAAATATTCAGATGTATTATTTAATAATTCAATTAATGATAGTTTAGCATTAACATATACAGTGCAGGAAAAATAGTATGAAGAATTTTATAAAAAAATGAGTTTTTCTTTTTTCTGCATTAACACCTTTAATTGTTGCTAGTTGTGGAAACACCGCAAATAACAAGGAATATTTTATTAAAAATTTCAAGGATTTTGATTGATATATCGAATACAATAAAAAGCAAAATTCTATTAAAAATATTGGAGAAAATTATTTTTCTTATATGTGAGAAAATAACAAAGAAAATAATGGTAAGTTTGAACCCTTGTTCAAAGATAAATATGTATTTATTAAATCAGTTGAAGAACTTAATCGATTATTTTTAGATAAATTTAATTTAAATTATGTTAAGAAATATTATCAAACATTTAAATACAAAGTTGATTTTGACATTAACACTCTAACATCTGAAAAACTAAAACAAAAGAACAAAGAAGAGTTTCAAAAGATTTATTTAAATAATGAAGATATTAATAAATTTTTCAAGATAAAAAATTTATTAATGAATGAAGCTGGTAAAAATAATTTAGCAACATCACAATATAACTTAGTTCCAGATTTCAAAAAAGACGATGCAACGAATTTAAAATTTTTATTTATTAATTTAGAGCAATTAGGTGCAAATTTTGATGATAAAAAAAGCACATATGAAGTACATATAACAATGAATGTAAAATATATTGATAAATCTAGAACCATTACTGTTATTAAAAATCCAAGTAATCATCAAATAAAAGACCTTTACCAATATTTTTATGAGACAATATCTTTAAAAACTAGTGATATATAATTTATACATATAAACTTTATAAATACAGGAAACTAGTAAAAATTACTAGATTCCTGTATTTATATAACTTTGAACTATAACTATTAACATTTTTGACTACATCACTTGGTTAAACAAATTTTAATAATCTATTTGAAACGGTATTTGTTATAACTGTGTTAAATTTTAAATAATTATGAAAAATCAAAGTAAAGTTTAAAGTAGGACAAAAAGATTAACAATTAATTCTGTTAATTTTTTTGTTTTATTAATAGGATTAACCAACACCCCTAGGGTGTCCGCGCCCAAAAATATTAAAGAAAGGAAAGCAATGTCACAAGCATTTTAAGAAGGAAGAATTTGATAAAATTTTTGAAATTTATTCAAGTGAAGGAACCGAAAAAGCTTTTATATTTTATGAAAGAAATCGAGTCAAAATTAATCTTTATTAAATCAACAAGTTTAAGAAATAGATTGAAAAAAATTGTTTCATATTATAATTTAAATATGGAAAATCAATTATTAACCAAAAGTGGTTCACAAAGAAAACCAGGTTCTGGAAGACCGAAGAAAGACAAGAAATCTAAGGTTCCAAATTTTGAAAAATTTACCAGACAAGATCTAATAATTATCGCGACTCGATACTATGAAATCGCAGAAAAAATGGATAAGAATCAAAAGAAAAATGAGTCTCATGAATTAGAAGACTTATCACAAACTAAGACAGCAGAAATATTAGATGCAACTAGACAAACTATCTCAAAATGAAAAACAAATTCAATAAGCAAAAAGGAAGAAAAATACGAGCAGTATAGAGAAATAATCCTGAAAGTTTTTTACGAAAACAAGCAAGTTTATGGTCGTGTAAAAATGTCTATAGTATTAAGAGAAAAATACGGAATATACATAAATTACAGGACTTTAGGAAGAATAATGAAATATTTAAATATAAAATCTTTTGTTCGTAATAAGAAAAAGTTCGTGAAAAGAAGAATACAAATTTTCAAAAAAGAAGATCTAGTTAAAAGAGATTTTAATGATAAAGATTCTAGAGGAATCATCGCTACTGATGTAACATATATCCCTGCTCCTGCCGACCTAAAACCTTTCCAAAACCATATATTCTTATCTGCAATTATTGAACATAAAACTAAAAGAATTTTAGGATATTCAATATCCACCAAAAATGATTTAAAACTTGTTATCGATAACTTTAAAAACATTAAAGATTTTAATCGTGATTCTTTTATAATCCATTCGGATCATGGATATCAATATACTTCAAAATACTATATTGATATGATAGAAAGAAAGAATGGAAAAGTATCATTTTCAAGAGTTGGTAATTCTTTGGATAATAGAGAAATCGAGTATTGATTTTCTTGCTTAAAATCAGAATGACTAAAAAGGTTGATTATTCAAAAAATTACTTTCGATGAATTAAAAAAAACTATAGTATATATGTTTTTAAATGTGTTTTATTTGAAAATAATGTATAATTTAGTAATGTCAACAAAAGATGAAAAACTCAAACAACTAAAATTAATTACAAATTCATGAATAAAGTCATTTACTGACCTTCCGAATGATGTTAAAGAAGTATTAGCATCTTATATTACTTCATGAAATAATAGTAAAGATATAACAATAGAAAAACCTAAATATTGTCATAGATAGTGGATCTGTAAAGATACACAAGCACGGTTCAACAAACAACATACGCCTCGTTATGAATGTTTAGATTGTAAGAAAACTTTTAGTAATTGCACTGGAACAGTTTTTGAAAGGCTAAGAAAAACACATCAGTTTAAATATCAAATGTTTCTTGAGTGTCATTTAAAGAAATTAACACTTAAAGAAACTGGCACGATTTGTGGAATTAATTTAAAAACAGACTTTTGTTTGAAGACATAAATTATTAGATTTTATTAAATCTAAGCAAAAAGAATCAGATGTCAGTAGTGGAATAATCGAACTTGACGAAATATATTTTCTTGATGTAAAAAAGGTGAGACACAAGAACGGAATAGGTAGAGCAGCAAGAAAACGTGGAAAATCTTTATACTATAACTCAAAAAGAGGTATAAATAGTGATTTAGATTGTGTTTCTACTATGGTTGATAGAAATGGGGAATCGCAATTTTCTTATTTAGGAAAAGGTAAACCTTCTGCAGAAAAACTATATTTTGCTTTTAAATACAAAGTTAAAAATCCTGAATCTGCAAAATTTATAACTGATGGGGAAACATCATATAAACCTTTTATAAATAAGATAGGTGCATCTCATTATATTGTTGGTGCTTCTAAGAAAAAATCTTTTGTTTATTAAAGTAGGACAAAAAGATTAACAATTAATTCTGTTAATCTTTTTGTTTTATTAATAGGATTAACCAACACCCCTAGGGTGTCCGCACCCAAAAATATTAAAGAAAGGAAAGCAATGTCACAAGCATTTTAAGAAGGAAGAATTTGATAAAATTTTTGAAATTTATTCAAGTGAAGGAACCGAAAAGCTTTTATATTTTATGAAAGAAATCGAGTCAAAATTAATCTTTATTAAATCAACAAGTTTAAGAAATAGATTGAAAAAATTGTTTCATATTATAATTTAAATATGGAAAATCAATTATTAACCAAAAGTGGTTCACAAAGAAAACCAGGTTCTGGAAGACCGAAGAAAGACAAGAAATCTAAGGTTCCAAATTTTGAAAAATTTACCAGACAAGATCTAATAATTATCGCGACTCGATACTATGAAATCGCAGAAAAAATGGATAAGAATCAAAAGAAAAATGAGTCTCATGAATTAGAAGACTTATCACAAACTAAGACAGCAGAAATATTAGATGCAACTAGACAAACTATCTCAAAATGAAAAACAAATTCAATAAGCAAAAAGGAAGAAAAATACGAGCAGTACAGAGAAATAATCCTGAAAGTTTTTTACGAAAACAAGCAAGTTTATGGTCGTGTAAAAATGTCTATTGTATTAAGAGAAAAATACGGAATATACATAAATTACAGGACTTTAGGAAGAATAATGAAATATTTAAATATAAAATCTTTTGTTCGTAATAAGAAAAAGTTCGTGAAAAAAGAATACAAATTTTCAAAAAAAGAAGATCTAGTTAAAAGAGATTTTAATGATAAAGATTCTAGAGGAATCATCGCTACTGATGTAACATATATCCCTGCTCCTGCCGACCTAAAACCTTTCCAAAACCATATATTCTTATCTGCAATTATTGAACATAAAACTAAAAGAATTTTAGGATATTCAATATCCACCAAAAACAACTTAGAACTTGTTATTGATAACTTTAAAAATATTAAAGATTTTAATCGTGATTCTTTTATAATCCATTCTGATCATGGATATCAATATACTTCAAAATACTATATTGATATGATAGAAAGAAAGAATGGAAAAGTTTCATTTTCAAGAGTTGGTAATTCTTTGGATAATAGAGAAATAGAGTATTGATTTTCATGCTTAAAATCTGAATGACTAAAAAAGGTAGATTATTCAAAAAATTACTTCGATGAATTAAAAAAACTAATACACCAATACATAATTTGATATAATACAAAACGAATTCAATCTGTTTTAGATTGAAAATCACCTCTGCAATATCGCTGAGATGATACAATGTTAATTTTCTGTTAATTTTTATGTCCTTGTTTATATAAAGAAAATTCAGATAAAACAAAAAGTGTAAGGGAAAAATTACATATACAAAATGTTAATAATTTTCATCGCAAGATTAAAGAATTAATTGAAAATGTATATAACGGAGTTTCAAGTAAAAATTTAGATAAGTATATAAATTGGGTAAAGTGAACAAGAATAAACAAAGGAAATCATTATTCAATGATGATAGCTTTAAATAAATTTTTAACAAGCAGGTAAAAATAAGACAAAAAGATTTTTTGGATTCTTAAAATATAACAAAAAATAAGAATTTAAATTAAATAATAAGTTGTTTTTTAGTTTTTTAACAAAAACATTTAAAATTATTTAAAAACACACATTTAAAACATAAATAGTAAAAACTAATACACCAATACATAATTTGATATAATACAAAACGAATTCAATCTGTTTTAGATTGAAAATCACCTCAGCAATATGCCGAGATGATACAATGTTAATTTTCTGTTAATTTTTATGTCCTTGTTTAGTTGAATAAGAAATGAAAAAAATTAAATCAAAAACTAGTGAATGAATGAATTTTTTGTTGATTTACCAGAAAATGTTAAAAATATGTTTGTTTCTTATATTAGTTCGTGAAACAATAGTAAAGATATTAAGTTTGAAAAACCTAAATTCTGCACAAGTTGTGGTTCTGTTAATATTCATAAACACGGAGCAACTAATAATATGCCACATTATAGAGGTTATGATTGCAAGAAAAAACTTAGCGATTTTGCACAGGAACAGTTTTTTGAACATTTAGGAAAAACACGCAGAGCAAAATATCCTCTGTTTTTTGATTGTCATTTAAAGAAATCCCCCCCCTTCTGCAACTGCAGAAATTTGTGGGATAAATTTAAAACTCCTTTTCTTTGAAGACACAAATTACTAGATTTTATAAAATCAAAGTGATATGAAAAACGAATCAGTAGTGGAATAATTGAATTAGATGAAATATACTTTAAGAATGTAAGAAAAGGAAATTTCAATGTTGGAATCAGGGTAAAAGCAGGAAAAGTGGGAAATCCATGTATTTTACTTCAAAGGGGCATTAGTTGAGAAAAACATTCTCTTTCTACAATAGTTGATCGAGATAGAAACATCACAATTCAATACTTAGGTGCTGGAAGTTCTCCCGTTAAAAAAAACTTTATAATGCTTTCAAATATAAAATTACGAATACAAAATCTATACAATTTTTTAACAGATGGTGAAAATGCTTATAGTGATTTTGTTAACAAAATAGACGGTAAGCTGTTTATCGTTGAAGTAATACAAAGAAAACCAAGGATTTTTAATGATAATTTAAATTCCAATATGAAAGCAAATCGTAAAACTAAATATAACATCCAAAATGTAAACATTTACCATTCAAAATTAGAGAATTGGGGAAATATTTACAAAAATGTTTCAAGCAAGAATTTAGTGATATATATAAATTGAGTCAAGTGAGTTAGAACAAACAAAAATAACCATTACTCTATAGTTACTACACCGAACAAATTTTAACATGTAGGTAAGAAATGTTGGATTTCTAAATTTATAAAAAATCACAATATTTAAAACATAAACCATTGATTAAAAAACTAATTTACACAAAAATTTTTATACTCAATTATTGAAACTTCTTTTTCACAGATTTTGCACATTTTCTAAGTTTTTCACAAAATTTTTTTGAAATTTCTCCTTTTTTATGTAGAATAAGAATGTAAAAAATTAAAGAGCAATTTATTTCTTACTAAAAATAAAAGGAGCAATATGAAAAAGCAAATTAAAAAAATATTTTTATTTAGTAGTATTTTAACTACATCAGTTGCTAGTATAGTAACATTAACAGCTACAAATGTGTTAAAAAATCAAGAAAAACCTTGATATTTAGGATATCAAAATAATAAATTAGAAGTTCGTATAAATAAAAACGGACAACTTTTTAACTCAGTGAGGAATGTTCCTGTAAACAATAATTATGAATTAAAACTTTTATTGAATTATGAAGCAAACAATTCAGTTATGGATGAAAACTTAACCAACCAAAAAAACGATGAATTCATAGAAAACATTAAGAAATCAAATTTATATTTCAAAAGTTATCAAGCAAGCTCAATGATGCCAATAGTTTGATTCTATTTTGATAACGAAAATCAAAGAAAAGAATTTCTCAAAAGTATTATAGATAAAAAAGAAATTTATAAAGGTATTATATTTCCAAACGAAATACAAAATATTCAATTATTTAATACAGATAATTTAGATAATGAAAAAGAAGAAGAATCAGATGTTTATTATAATCGTGATATTACAATAGATAATTCAAAAGACTTAGACATAGTAAACTTTAAAAAACAAATAGAAAGAGAAAATAGCAGATATTGAAATAAAAAAGGAAATGTTGGTGTTATAGAAGTTAATGGAAGTGTCGATTTGTTAAAATTACAAAATTTCCAGAGATATGGTATAGAATTTCAAGATACAGTTAAAAATATCGAGAAAAGTCACCATGCAAACGAAGTTTCTAATATTACAGCAGGTGAAAAAGGATATGATAGATATTCAAAACTTTTCTTTTCATCATTTACTAAAAATGCCGAATGACAAAAAACTATTGAATGAATGGTTAAAGAAAAAGGTGTAAGAGTTATAAATCATAGTTATGGTATGAAATATGATGACGAATGAACAAAATACGATGAAGATAATTTATTTTTAGACTATATTTCTAGAAAATATGGAGTTGTAAACATATTTGCATCTGGAAACGGAAATGACAAAAAAGAAAAAGAAAACGAATGATTAAATGGTTATACACTTTCACCTAATAACTTAATAGTAGGAGCACTTGATTTTAACGAATTCACACAAAAACCTACTGAATCAATAGCAGAATATTCTAATTATTTATTACAAAATGGCTATATATCTACTTCCAAGCCTAATGTTGTTGCCCCAGGATATTTATATAAAAGATGACATAAAAATAGTAAAGGTGAGTGAAATTA
The DNA here is from genome assembly GCF_051200785.1 of Mycoplasma sp. 6243. Lineage (NCBI taxonomy): Bacteria > Bacillati > Mycoplasmatota > Mollicutes > Mycoplasmatales > Mycoplasmataceae > Mycoplasma > Mycoplasma sp. 6243. Next base: position 775,383 of record NZ_CP195154.1, on the reverse strand, counting down.
TTTAGATACACTTGGTACAAGTTTTGCATCTCCCGTTGTTACAGGTCTAGTTTCAACATTATTAAGAGAAAGAGATTTCTTAAATAAGGACAAAATCAGATTACAATCAATTAAAGCGATTATAGGTGCTTCATCCAGAACTCCAAAAGTAAATAATCTTAACTACAAAGCGAATGGGTATACTCAAAAATATGGTTCCGGTATTATAGATTTTGAAAATATGCTAGAAGCTGCAGATAATTTAGTAACTAAAGAAGTTTCAAAATCCGATAATGATTTTGTTTTATGAACTAGTTCGTTTTATGTTCCAAAAGGTAAAAAAATTAAAGGAGCAAGTTCTTGATTGTTTAATGCTGGTTTATTAGAGACACCTGAAAATTCACCAAGTTACAATGCAAATGTAAATTGATGATGGTTTTTAGGACTTTTAGGTGGTGTTATAGCTAATTCAGTTGAAGGAGCAAGATTATCAAAGGAAAAAGCAGAATGAAATAAATATCATATTAGTGAAGAAAGATTGAATTTAAAAACACTAAAACAAAAACAAGATAATAAGATGTTTTCTGATTATGATTTATATTTAGAAAAAAAAGATAGTAATGGTAATTGAAATGTAGTTAAAAGTATTACATCAAGCAGTTCTAACGATGAATTACTTGAATATATCACTACAGAAGCAGGATATTATAGATTAAAAGTTAAAAAATATTCAGGTGTGCTATTTGACAATTCAATTAATGATAGTTTAGCATTAACATATACAGTGCAGGAAAAATAGTATGAAGAATTTTATAAAAAAATGAATTTTTCCTTTTTCTGCATTAACACCTTTAATTGTTGCTAGTTGTGCAAGTAGCAGTAACAAAGAATATTTTGATTATAATTTAATAAAATTTAATGGTATTGTTAGAAAATATAAAGAGCAAAATAGCATTGAAAATATTTATGAAAACCACTTCTATTATATGTGAGAAAATAACAAAGAAAATGATGGTGAATTTCATTCTTTATTCAGAGATAAATATGTTTTTATTAAATCAGTTGATGAACTGAATCAATTATTTTTAGATAAATTTAATTTAAATTATGTTAAGAAATATTATCAAACATTTAAAGATAAAGTTAATTTTGATATTAATACTCTAACAGATGAAAAACTAAAACAAAAGAACAAAGAAGAGTTTCAAAAGATTTATTTAAATAATGAAGATATTGATGAATTCTTTAAGACTAAAAATTTGTTAATGTATGAAACAGGAAATAAAAATTCTGGATTTTCTCAATATAACTTAGTCCCAGATTATAAAAGAGAAGATACAATGCATCATTTATATTTTTGACTGATAAATTTAGAGCAATTAGGTGTTAAATACAAAGCTGAAGAAAGTTCACAAAAAACCCGTATAACTATGAATGTAAAATATATTGATAAATCTAAGGCTATCACTGTTAATAAGAATCCAAGCGATCAGCAAGTAAGGGATCTTTTTGAATATTTAAGAAACGAAATAAGTTTAGCAACTTCAGATGTCTAATAATTTAACATAAAGCATACATACAAGAAAGTATAAAACCAGCAGTTTTTAACTTTGAATCGTCATAGCAAATTGCTGTGGCAATTTTTAATTTAAATTTGTTTGCGTTTTTTATTCATTATATCGTTTCACTTTACTCTTGAGAATACTTAATAGTTTTTCATAAGTTGTTTTTGAATAACCTCTACAATCTCAACATTCAGATTTTAAGTTTGAAAATAAGTAATCTATTTCTCTGTTGTCTAAATAAAAATTTTTAATTTATTTATCTTAGTCATTTCGAAACTGCTTTTTCATATTTTTTACATATTTTCAAAATTTTTTAGTATTTTAAATTATTTTTTTAATTTCTCCTTTTTTATGTAAAATAAAAAAAGTAAGAAATTGAAAAGAAATTTATTTCTTACAAAAAAACACAAAAAGGAGTAAATATGAAAAAGCAAATTAAAAAAATATTTTTATTTAGTAGTATTTTAACTACATCAGTTGCTAGTATAGTAACATTAACAGCTACAAATGTGTTAAAAAATCAAGAAAAACCTTGATATTTAGGATATCAAAGCAATAAATTAGAAGTTCGTATAAACAAAAACGGACAACTATTTAATTCTGTGAGGAATGTTCCTGTAAACAATAATTATGAATTAAAACTTTTATTAAATTATGAAGCAAACAATTCAGTTATGGATGAAAACTTAACCGTCCAAAAAAATAATAAATTCATAGAAAACATTAAAAAATCAAATTTATATTTCAAAGGCTATCAAACAAGCTCGATGATGCCGATAGTTTGATTCTATTTTGATAACGAAAATCAAAGAAAAGAATTTGTCAAAAATATTATAGAAAAAAAAGAAATTTATAAGGGTATTTTATTTCCAAATGAAATACAAAATCTACAATTTTCTACCAACAGTTCAGATAAAGAAGAAGAAATTGATTGAGATGTTTATTATAATCGTGATATTACAATAGATAATTCAAAAGACTTAGATATAGTAAACTTTAAAAAACAAATAGAAAGAGAAAATAGCAGATATTGAAATAAAAAAGGAAATGTTGGTGTTATAGAAGTAAAAGGAAAAATCGATACATTAAAATTACAAAACTTTCAAAGATATGGTGTTGAATTACAAGATATAGATAAAAAGATCAAACTAAGTCATCATGCTAACGAAGTTTCAAATATCGCAGCAGGCGAAAAAGGATATGATAGATATTCAAAACTTTATTTTTCAGCATTTATTGATAATTATGAATGACAAAGTGCTATTGAATGAATGGTTAAAGAAAAAGGAGTAGAGTTATAAATCATAGTTATGGTATGAAATATGATAATTGATGAACCACATATGATGAAAACAATTTATTTTTAGATTATATTTCTAGAAAATATGGAGTTGTTAATATCTTTTCATCCGGAAATGGAAATGATCAAAAAGAAAAAGAAAACGAATGGGTAGATGGGTATGCACTTTCACCTAATAACTTAATAGTAGGAGCACTTGATTTTAACGAATTCACACAAAAACCTACTGAATCAATAGCAGAATATTCTAATTATTTATTACAAAATGGTAATGTATCTACTTCTAAACCTAATGTTGTTGCTCCAGGGTATTTATATAAAAGATGGTATAAAAATAGTAAAGGTGAGTGAAATTATTTAGATACACTTGGTACAAGTTTTGCATCCCCTGTTGTTACAGGTTTAGTTTCAACATTATTAAGAGAAAGAGATTTCTTAAATAAGGACAAAATTAGATTACAATCAATAAAAGCAATTGTGGGAGCTTCTTCAAGAACTCCAAAAGTAAATAATCTTAACTACAAAGCGAATGGGTATACTCAAAAATATGGTTCTGGTGTTATAGATTTTGAAAATATGCTTGAAGCTGCAGATAATTTAGTAACTAAAGAGGTTTCAAAATCCGATAATGATTTTGTTTTATGAACTAGTTCATTTTATGTTCCAAAAGGTAAAAAAATTAAAGGAGCAAGTTCTTGATTGTTTAATGCTGGTTTATTAGAGACACCTGAAAATTCACCAAGTTACAATGCAAATGTAAATTGATGATGGTTTTTAGGACTTTTAGGTGGTGTTATAGCTAATTCAGTTGAAGGAGCAAGATTATCAAAGGAAAAAGCAGAATGAAATAAATATCATATTAGTGAAGAAAGATTAAATTTAAAAACACTAAAACAAAAACAAGATAATAAGATGTTTTCTGATTATGATTTATATTTAGAAAAAAAAGATAGTAATGGTAAACAAGGACATAAAAATTAACAGAAAATTAACATTGTATCATCTCGGCATATTGCTGAGGTGATTTTCAATCTAAAACAGATTGAATTCGTTTTATATTATATCAAATTATGTATTGGTGTATTAGTTTTTTCAATTCATTGAAAGTAATTTTTGAATAATCAACCTTTTTTAGTCATTCAGATTTTAAGCAAGAAAATCAATATTCGATTTCTCTATTATCCAAAGAATTACCAACTCTTGAAAATGATACTTTTCCATTCTTTCTTTCTATCATATCAATATAGTATTTTGAAGTATATTGATATCCATGATCCGAATGGATTATAAAAGAATCACGATTAAAATCTTTAATGTTTTTAAAGTTATCGATAACAAGTTTTAAATCATTTTTGGTGGATATTGAATATCCTAAAATTCTTTTAGTTTTATATTCAATAATTGCAGATAAGAATATATGGTTTTGGAAAAGTTTTAGATCAGCAGGAGCAGGGATATATGTTACATCAGTAGCAATGATTCCTCTAGAATCTTTATCATTAAAATCTCTTTTAACTAGATCTTCTTTTTGAAAATTTGTATTCTTCTTTTCGCGAGCCTTTTTCTTATTACGAACAATTGATTTTATATTTAAATATTTCATTATTCTTCCTAAAGTCCTGTAATTTATGTATATTCCGTATTTTTCTCTTAATACAATAGACATTTTTACACGACCATAAACTTGCTTGTTTTCGTAAAAAACTTTCAGGATTATTTCTCTGTACTGCTCGTATTTTTCTTCCTTTTTGCTTATTGAATTTGTTTTTCATTTTGAGATAGTTTGTCTAGTTGCATCTAATATTTTTCTGCAATTTCATAATATCGAGTTGCGATAATTATTAGATCTTATCTGGTAAATTTTTTCGAAATTTGGAACCTTAGATTTCTTGTCTTTCTTCGGTCTTCCAGAACCTGGTTTTCTTTGTGAACCACTTTTGGTTAATAATTGATTTTCCATATTTAAATTATAATATGAAACAATTTTTTTCAATCTATTTCTTAAACTTGTTGATTTAATAAAGATTAATTTTGGCTCGATTTCTTTCATAAAATGTAAAGCATTTTTGGTTCCTTCACTTAAATAAATTTCAAAAATTTTATCGAATTCTTCCTTCTTAAAATGCCTTGACATCGCATTCCTTTCTTTCATATTTTTTGGTCACGGACACCCCTAGGGGTGTTGGGTTAATCCTATAAATAAAACAAAAAGATTAACAGAATTAGTTGTTAATCTTTTTGTAATACTTTATCTTTTTTTTGAAAAAATAGTCGCATAATTAAAATTAATAAAAATTTAAAAAAATTATTTGGTTTTTTAAAAAAAACCTGTATTATATTATCAGTAGCAATAGCAAGTGGGATCACCTGATACCATTCCGAACTCAGTAGTTAAGCCACTTTACGCCGACGATAGCCCAACGGTGAAAATAGGAAGCTGCTTTTTTTATTCCTTTTGAGCAGCTTCCGAAAGGAAATATATGAAAACATTTAAAATTTGAAATAATGATAAAAAGCAAGAAGTTTTAGAATATCTTTATAAAAAAGACCCGATTCAATATTTATTTTTAATCTCTGATATCGAACAATACGGTTTACAAAATCAAAATATTAAAACTTTTGTTTTATATAACAAAAAAATAGAAGCAATTTTTTTAATGTTTTATTCTAATTTAGTTGTGTTATTTGATACTGATGCTATAAATATAAATGAATTTTTGAAAATATTAAATGATGAAGACATACAAAACCTAATTATTGATACAAATTTTTATAACTTTTTAAATAAACATAAACTTATTGATTCGCTAGGTTATATAGTTGAAAAAGAACAGATTGCTAAGTTAGATGTAAATATTTTTAACATACTTACAAAAGACTTTTTACCTAAATCTAAGCCAGTAACTGAAACTGACATCATAGAAGTTATCAATTCTAAAAAATTAATTAAGGAATGAGGTAATGTTAGTGGACATACTTTAAATGTAGAATATTTAACTAATGAATTAAAAAGTGGATATTATCAAGCATACATCATTAAAGATGAGCAAAAGGTTATCTCACATGCTTCTATAAGTGCTAAAAACAAACAAGTTGCTATGATTGGTGGAGTATATACATTAAACCAATATCGCCGTCAAGGACTTGCTTATGATTGTGTAGTTAATTTAATTAGAAAACTTCTGTCTCAAAACCTAACACCTGTTTTATTCTTCAGCAATCCTGCTGCTGCTAAGATGTATTATAAACTTGGTTTTAAAGACTATGGACAATTATTTGTATTGCATAAATAAAAGCACCACAATGGTGCTTATTTTATTTTTCTATCTTAATTTTGACACTTGGACCCATTGATGCTGAAACGGTAAGGTTTAACATATATGTTCCTTTAACAGCAGCAGGTTTAAGTTTTTTAATTAAGTTAATCAAGGTTTTTGCATTTTCAACTAATGCTTGTGTTGACATACTTGATTTACCGATTAATGAATGCACGATTCCTGCTTTATCAGTACGGTAATTAGCTTTTCCTTTTTTAAGTTCTTCAACAACTTTTTCAGGTGCAGGAGTAACAGTTCCGGTTTTAGGATTAGGCATTAAACCTTTTGGTCCTAAAACTTTTCCATATTTACCTAATAAAGGCATCATTGTAGGGTCAGCAACCATAACATCAAAGTCAAAATCACTTTCTTTAATCTTTTGTTCAAGAGCAGGACCATCTAAAACAATATCTGCTCCAGCATCTTTAGATAATTTTTGTTTTTCTACATTATTTGTAGCAACAAGAACTTTAACAGTTTTACCTGTTCCGTTTGGTAATAATACTGCACCTCTAAGTTGTTGGTCAGCTTTACGAACATCTAAGTTTAAATTAAATGCTAAGTCAATTGAAGCATCGAATTTAGCATATGAAGTTTTTTTAGCTAATTCAATCGCTTCTGACAAATCATAAGCAATAGTTCTATCAAATGATTCACGAGCATTTTTTAGGTTTTTTGAAATTCTTTTTGCCATTATTCTGCTCCTTCTTCTGCTTTATCATCTGAGTGTGTATGCACTTCTATAGCTTGACCTTTAGTTTCGTTTAATTTAGTTTGTGCCTCAACAAGAGCGGCCTCTTTTGCAGCAGCAGCAGATGCAGCCTTTGCAGCTGCTTTTGCTTCTGCCTTTGCTTTGAAGATATCATCATAACCTTCAACCAAAACACCCATTTGTTTTGCTGTTCCAGCAACTGTTGCCATTGCAGCATGGATATCATTGGTATTTAAGTCAGGAAGTTTGTATTCTGCAATTTCTTTAAGTTGTTCTTTTGTAATTGTTCCAACAATAGTTGTTTTAGAGTTTTTTGAGCCTGATTTTAATTTTGCTGCTTGCATAATTTTATATGAAGCAGGTGCTGTATAAAGTTTAAATTCAAAACTTTTATCTTTATATACTGTAATTTTTACAGGAACTGGTTCATCACCTCTGTCTCTGGTTGCATCGTTAAATGCTCTGGTAAATTCAGGCATATTAACACCAACTCCAGCCAAGGCTGGACCTGGTTTAGCTTTGCCGGCTAAAAATTGAAGTTTAGCAACACGGTGTATTTCTTTTTTTGCCATTTTAAAATCCTTTCGATAATTGTGGTCTGCGATTTAATAATCTCCCACTTGTGACAATTAATAAATTGCTTTTTAATTATATTAAAAAAGTTTTTTTTCAAAAACCTTTTTATAAATATTATTACTCTATACACAAGAGATAAAAGTTATTCAAAGTCTATCATTTCAAATTTATCAGGATGACTTTGAATTTCTTTTTGTAATTTATATTTGAATGAATTTGGATTATTTTCACTTTCATATCCTAAGTAATCATAATCATATGAATTCAATAATCCAAATCCGTATCCATTATCACCAAGATTTTGCATAAACAATGCTACCATATTCATATCTTCATCGAAAACTAAACTACCCGACGCACCTGATGTTAAATCATACTTGTTATTAGGTAAATCATTTAAAATAAAACTTCTAAAATTTCCATATTTAGCAAACTCAGGTGCCTGTTGGTTGATTACAATATCATCAATTCGATTAATAATGTGTTCACGGTATCTTAGCCCACTATTTCCTGCATGTGAATCTTGAGGAAAAGAACTAAGATAAAATTTTACATAATTATCTGCACTTAGATATTTTGCTTGCTTACTTAGTTTTAAGTTAGGTAATTTTTTTCAGTTGTTCAAATAATTTAATACTTTTAAATCATTTGAATTTTTAGCTCTTTTTATCAGCTGTGCAATATCAATAATATTTATTGAAATGTCTGCTTCATTTAAATTACCTTGTCCATAAGGACCAGAAACCAACTTACCTTGTTTATTATATTGATTAGTTGCTTGTCAGAAGTTCAAAATAAAATCATTTCTTTCAACATCGATTGATATATCATTTGCTCAACTATTTACTTTTTTATCATCAAAATCAGGGATTAATAATTTTTGCGGTATTCGAGGATTACCCCAATTATTATTAAGGATGTCACTAACATGTCTGTTAGTGATAAAGTAATACCTTTGATCATTTATATCAGTAGGTTTAACCTTAGCAATCATAGTAGAAGTTCCACCACCTAATACAAATACTCTTGATTTAATCTTATCAAACATTGCATTTTGCTTATTAATTATTCGTTTACCACTATATACCATATCTTTTGGATTATATGCTAAACCATTTGATGCTAATTTTGCATATAAATCATCTATATGATAATCTTCAGATAATGAAAAATTCATGTCATCATTTTGGTTTGCTAAATAAGTAATTTCAGTTATTGTGGAAAATTTATCAAACATATCTTTATTTACATCATCAAAACTAAATGATTTTGTGTTTTGAGGTTGCAAAACAACTTTTATCTTATCATTATCAAGGCTTGTAGCAAATGAATAACCATTTATATTACCTTGAATCATCTTACTTTTAAGAAGTTCTTCTAAATCTATATCAATAACAATTGGTTGACTCTGAGTCTGTGTGTACATCCGATTTAGTATCTTGATAAATGTAAATCTAATTTTTCTTTTTGAAAAAGGTTTATTCAAAAAGTTTTTAATTTCTTTTTTAAAAATAAGATTATTATTTTGGATTTTAAGTTCATTATTTTTTATATGTGAAAGCATTATTTGATGTTTTAAAACATTAATACTATCATTATTCTTCAAATGCACTTTTAAATCAGGAACATAAGAAAAAACTGATTTTCTAGGATTTTCATCCATATTTGGATAAAATCACTTAGGAAAATCACTATAGACTTGCCCTTGTGAAGTTATATATGTAAGAACTTTTTGCATCTCTGTTCTAAAGTAATTTGATACTATATTAATATTATGTTCACTATTTTCTAATATAACAGAGTTAGGAAAAGAAGATTTATCAAAAATTTGTTTTGGGTTGTTTATATAACCTGGATATGTTAAATTAGAACTAGAATCAATTTTTTCTGTTGGAGAAAATTGATATTCTGTATTTGGTTTTTGACTTTCTTTTTTCTCAGATTCGATTGGTTTTTGTTCATTATCTGACTTTTGTGAATCCTTGTCTTTATCAGGCTCTGTTATTTCTGATTTTCCTAGTTGCTCATTGTTATCAGGATTGATGGATTTTTTAGTTTCACCAGGTTTTTGTTTTGGACTTTGCTTTGGTTGCTGTGGTGTTTGTGGTTGGGTCTCGTCTGGTTTTGGTGCTTCTTTTTTTGCAGGTGGTTCAGTAGGTTTAGGTGTACTTGGAGGTTTATCTTTACCTATAATTTCTATTGGGTTCGATGGTTGCTGCAAAATTATTCCTTTATTTGGATCATACTCTTTTTGTGTGTTTTCAGGTTTATGGGTCACATTACTCTGACAAGAAACATAAAGTATCGATGACGATGCTAAAATAATACTTAATAAAGTTTTAATTTTCATTAACGTTTTGTCCTTGAGTAATAATAAGTATTAAGTAGTGAATTAACTTTATCATCAACCCCTCATAATCTTGCATGAATGATATTTTTATCACTTTCATCTACTTCATAGATTTTTACTGCTTTAACATCGTAGGTATTATCATCGGATACAAAATAATTTCTACGAATTAACTTATAATCAAGTTGAGTAGATGGAGTATAGTTAATTAAATTAAAATTAGTTACATTTGGATACTTTTCTGATAAAACCTCAAAAAACTTAGGTGCTGCATCTTCATCGATAATCATATGAGAAAACAAATAACCCATTGTATTCAGAACATCTTCTGTTTCTTCTTTAACTTGTGATTTTTTATAATTTTCATCATCTTTTTGCTTTATATTGAAATAAAATTGCTCAAAAAACTCTTTGAATAATGGATCATTGAATTTTTTAGCAGCCAAATCACGAAACTGCTGTAAGTCTGCATCATCAAGTTGATCGTGTTCTAATGTTTTCTTATAAACTTCAATTAATTCATTTTTGAAATTGTTAAAAATTGTTGTTGGATCTGAACTAAATTTATATTCTTTATTATTTTTTTCAAGTTCTTCTGCTGCCGCTAAAAACACATCGCGCATTTCAGAAGTGAGATATTCATCATACATATCAATAATATTTTTGTTAGTATTAATGTTATTTAAATGTGCATAAAAAGCATGTGAAAGATTATGATACAAAGTCTTTTCAGTTGGTTTGGAAATAGTTTCTGAAACAACTAATCCATCTACTAATAAGATGTTTTCGCGAAATTTTATTGCTTCAACTGTTCCATCATCAACAGTTACATTTTTTTCAGCTAATTTACCATCTTTATATTTATTAAAAGTAAATCCATTATCAGCTGCATAATAAGTATCCAATGCATCTCCGTTATACATAATAGCTGAATTTACATTACCGTTTCTTGTATTTAATAATGCTTGCACAATGGCTTGTCCATCTCCGTTAAATGACAATGTATTTGATGTATCAGTAATATTTTGTCCAGTAGATTTATTAACCATCTCTACAAAACTATTAACTATTCTTTCATAATTATCTAAATCTACTTTACCACTATGTGGTGTAAGTTTTGTTGCTTTTTTAGGAAAATAATAAGAAGAACCATACAAAAGTTCAGCACGCACTGCATCGGTTAACACCATATGTTGATACCCGTTTTTAAAAGCTGTATTTATTAAGTTAAATAAAGAATTAGGTTTCAAATATTCGGAATATAAATGTGTATCTTCTTTTTGTGGGTCAACAAATTTAGATGTGTTTTTGGGATCTTTTGCTTGCTGAAGTAATTCATCACGATTTTTTTGAAAATCTTCATCAGTTAGTAATTTTCCAAAAGTTTGATTTGTTGGTTTACCACTTTGTTTATGCTTTGCATAAGCAAAAACTGCATCTTGGATATAATAAGGAACAAAATATTGTCATAAATGCTTTTGTGGTCTATCAATATCCTTTAATTCTTCATCATAACTAGCAAGGTGATTAAAAACTATCGGTGTATAAATTTCTTGTAATTTCTTTTTTAATTGGTTTTCGGTCTTTATCATCTGATTTGGGTCACTTATTTCAAGTAATTGGTTAAAATCTATTGGTTTAATTAATCCTTTTTTAATTAAACCAATTGCTTGAAAGTCGCTTCCGATTCCTGCAACGGCTTTATGGTTATTTAATGCAATAGTAAAGTCTTGAATTTCATTAAATTCCTTATAATCAAAGTCTTTATTAATAAGGTCTCGATTAACATCATCGATATATGATTTATAGTTAAAAAATGCTGGTTTAAATGGTGATTCTACCTTTGCTGCAACTACTGCTGCAACTGCAATTCCTACTGCAATCGCTCCTGAACCGAGCAATCATCTTTTGGTGTATTTACTACTAAAAATGTTTCTATTTCTTTCCATCACTTCCTTGAGTTATTTTTTATAAAATTATTTTATTAAATTCTGAAAATTCAAAAGAAAAAAATAAAAAAAGCTCGGATATCCAAACTTCTTTTAGCATCATAAGCCGTGTTCTGTTCCTTAAAAAAGGTGCTGATAATTTATCTAACATAAAATATGTTTTGGTTGCTAATTCATTTATTAACTTACAATTCCCCTACCAAATTTGGGTTTCTAGTTCATGGAGTTTACCGCGTTTCACAATTCTCGTCTCTGTGGCACTAGTCGTCTAAGCTTAAACTTATTAGGTTTAACATGATCACTACTAACATCGCAGTTAGTACTAGCACGGACTTTCCTCTACTTTTTAAAGCAGCTATCAGCTAATGCAAATGATATTATATATCAATTATGTTTTTTAAAGATATTATTTTGTTTTCATGAAGTAAAATGAATACTTATAAAATTTATGTTTATAATTATATTTTTTGTAAAAGATAGATATAATATATAGGATTTTTCAAAATTATAGAAAAAGGGAGGTTAGTTTGGCTAACATTAAATCTAAGATCAAAAGCATTGTCAAGATGGAAAAAGCTCGTCAAAGAAATGCTGCAATGAAATCTAGAGTTAAAACCGCAATCCGTAAAGCTCGCGAAGCAGTTTTAGCAGCAGATGAAAAGGCAGCAATATTAGTTGCGCAAGCTCACCAAGTAATTGCTAGAGCAGTTACTAAAGGTGTTTTCCATAAAAATAAAGGTGCTAGAAAACACTCACGTTTAGATCAATTCGTTAATAAGACAAAAGAATCTAAATAAACTTTGACAAGCTAAGGCTTGTTTTTTTAAACCTTTATTCACAACTTTATTCACATTTTGATGAATAATTTGTAGTTTCAATTACTTTTAGAAAAATAATTTATAATATAAAAATAAAGGTGGTAGAAATGATTAAAAAAATACCGAAGATTAGGTTTAAAGAATTTGATGAAGAGTGGTATTATGAAGTTTTAGGGAATCTTGTTGAAAAACAAAAAAGTGATTTGAAAGTTTCAGAAATAAAAACTGATGGAAATGTAGATATTTATGGTATTGATGGAAAAATAGGAAAAAGTTTTTTGAGAGAAACTTTTAATAAAGACATTGTAATCATATCAAAAGATGGTTCAGTTGGTAAATTACAAATATTACCTAAAAATTCTTGATTTACATCAACATTAGAAGGAATTTTCATAAAAGAAAAATCATTAATTAATAACAATTTTCTTTATCTGGTTTTAAATAATATTAAATTTGACGAATTTGTTGTTGGAACAAGTATCCCACATTTATATTTTAATGATTATAAGAATCTTAATATTTTCTTACCTTCTTTAAATGAACAAAAAAAGATATCAAAATTAGTTTTTTCGTTAGATTCATTTATAAAACTAATTCAGCAAAAACTCGATTTTTTTTATTGTGTAAAGCAAACTTTTTTATCAAAAATGTTCCCTGATCAAAATTCAAAATTTCCTAATATTCGTTTCTCTGAATTTACTCACGCTTGAGAACAAGGATTTCTCAGCAGTGTTGTTAGTATACAAAACGGAAAATTAAATGCTAACAAAATGGAAATAAGTGGAAAATATAATTTTTATACTTCTGGTAGAGAAATATTTAAAATAAATACTTGAAGTTTTGAAGGTGAGACTTGTCACAATTGCAGGAAAATGGTGCTAATATGGGTTATATGCATAGAGCAAGTGGTAAGTTTGATGCTTATCAAAAGAACATATGTATTAAAAACCGAAATTTGAGATACCGATTTTCTTTACTTTAATTTATTAAAAAATTTATGAATAGATATTCAGAGAAAAATATCAAATGGTGGTATACCTTTTATTGTATATAATGATATAAGTCAATTCATTGTCACTTCCCTTCACTCCTGAACAACAAAAAATCTCCAAACTTTTCACTTCCCTAGACTCTTACCTTTCACTTCATCAGCGTAAGTTAACTATGCTCAAGAATCTTAAGAAAAAATTGTTAGAAAAAATGTTTGTTTAATTCACCAAACACAAAATAATTAAGTATTTAATTTATATCATAATATAGTGATATAATCATTTACTTAAATGTTAAATTGTTATAAAATATCCTATTAAGAGGTTAAAATGAAAAAGAAAAAATTTTATTTAAGTATTTTAAAAGGAACAGTTTTTGTTTTACCAATTACAACCATTGCAGCATCTGGTTGTGATTTATTAAATTCAGAAAAACAAGATAATCAAGAACCTGGTGTTATTCCTATTAAGGGTAATCCCGAACCTTTACCTGTTAATCCATCTCCACTTCCTGCTCCATCTCCAATTGAAAATCCACCTCATCCTAATCAACCTGTCGAACCTATTGGAACTATTAAACCACCAAAGCAAAATGTTTCAACACCAACAGAACCAGTAGAACCCCAAAAACCTATCGATACAAAACCTGATGATGGCGAAAAACAACCCCCTATAAAATCAGGTGGTGAAAATAAACAAAGTCCTTCTGATAACCAACAAACACAGCCTGAAAACCACGATCCTGTTCCAAAACAAGAACAAAAGCAAAAACCAGAGCAACCTAAATCAAAAACTGATAATGAAACAAGTGGTGGGATGCAAAATCCAACACCTTTACAAAAAAAAGATTTTCTTTTTGGTAACATCCTTAAAATTCAACCTAATGAAGTTTATTGAGCAAACGGACTTAGTCAAGAACAAAAGGATGCTGCATTAAATGCTTATAATAAACCTTCGGTTTCTAATATTGAAGATATTAAAGAAAAAACAGATAATACAGGAAGAAAATATTTAGAATACCAAGATCCTTTTACTAATGTTTTATTTAGAGATTATGCATATCCAATCGAAGGTACAAAAGATTTTAGATACCTTCTCGGAAAGCACGGATTGATTGCTTTAGCACAAGAATTTAAACGTAAAGTTCCTTTTGGCCCAGAAGTATATGATTTGCAGGCTATAAATATTGATGATTTTAATGTAATCAATGCACAGGCAAACGGATTATACATTCCAAATATTAAAAATATTTTTATTAATGGTAGTAATTATGCTGAAAAGGGATTTAATGAATATGAAATAATTGGTGGTCTAATGCCAACTATTTTCCATGAATATATGCACCATTGATCAGATTCATATTCTGAGGCAACCTTACCTAGCACACCAACTGCTTTAATAGATCAAAGAATTAGAGAAAACACTAAGTTTGCTACTATTATTTACTATAATCCAGGTTTAAATATTGAAGAAAATGACAACAGTCACTCACATGGACTAAAACAATATTGAAATTCTTATTTTGCTAATAATTTCTATAAACTATTAAATTATGATGTTGATGAAATCGGATATATTTCTGTTGAAGATGCTGCGATATTTAACAGATTTAATGATGGAACATTTATGGATAATCTAGATAATTTCCTATTTAGACGTCTTTCTCCTCGAGACATCTGAGAAATAGCAAATGATGAAAATGCACCAAGAAGATTACAAAGATTTCAAGGTGTTGATAATTTTTACTACTCACCATCCTTAGCTTTTAAACTTGATTATGGAAGATTAAAATATAATTATTCATTAACCGAGTTGGTTCCTCGAGAATACTCTAAATATGCTTTTGAATCATATTTTTCAATCAATGCACCAAATCAAGCTGCATATTATGACACACAACAAAAAGCAACAATTAACTGATTCGGTGTTCATTATTTTAAAAACGATGGAAACGGAAATATTTCAAAATACTTCAGTCCTTCTGCGATAGCTGAAGATTGATCAAAAGTATATATGAACAACTTTGATAGCAGTTATCGCCAAGGAACTTTCTTGAATGGATATCGAACTTTAGATGGACAAAATGACACTAGAGTAGTAAATGCGACTATGACACCTAACTCTGTATTTGATATACGACCATATATTTTTGAAAGAGATTATCCGGTAGGTTATGATATTTTAGGTCAACCAGTTTATGAAAAAAGACTCTACCATTTACCTGAAAGAAAAACAATCAACCGTTCTCAAAAGTTTTATGATTTATTTTTAGCGACTATGGGATACGGAAAATCAATTAATCAGATGTTTTATCAAAACCAATGGGGTTGAAATAATAAGCAAGTTTATGTCGATGAGACTAAAGCAAACCAAATCAAATTCTCAGGTTTTCTTCCGACTAAAAAATACACCGGTTTAGTTTTAAAAGATCCTAGCTCTACAAACTATACCAAAGCTTATTTCAACTATTATGATACATTTTCTTTCTTTGGACATAAAACTCTTGATACAGGTGCAACAGTAGTTAAAAACGGGTATATTACCGATGATCGTAAGGAACAAATTGCTAATCGTATTTATCCTGGACACAGTAATGATACATCGATGCCAGAATTAAACAAAGCATATTACAGTTATATTACCAAGGATTTTGTTCGCGTAAAACCTGATCAACAAGTATTTTTATGAGAAGATAAAAACAATGATGGACAAGTACAAACTGATGAACTTAATACTTCTGATATTAGCTTACCAAAAAACAGATGGGTTACATCTGGTAGAGCTTGAAATACTAGTCAACCAGCATTTAAAAAGTTTAAATTATCACAAAACGCAGATGGAAAGGTTTATATTAGATTAGCCTAATGCAGTGAGATTTCAACGAATTAAAAGTCGGTTCAATCGTCAATGTCCAAGCATATAAACACGATGGATTTCTATACCGTCAGTGGTCTAATACCAAGGTGATTTTTCATAATAAAAGACATATTGTGCTTTCGTTAAAAGGAACTAAGGTTACTGAATCACAAAGTAATGGTAAAGGATGAAAATACAAAGATGATGCTTTTTGATTTATACCTAAAAATTCATTATACAATACTATTGTTTTATTAAAGAAAGGATTGGGTAATTCTTTTTATACTAATTTAGCATCATACCCTATCTATGAAGAAGATACAATTAAATTTATTGATTATGATTTAGATCTAAAAAGTTATCCGAACAAAGATTTACAAATAGTTGATAAAGAAGAATTTAAAACTAATTCTGCTAAGTTTAAATATCCAAAAGAATTAAAAGAAATGATTTATAAAGAAATAACTGAAGTTGTTAATTTATATAACAACGATAAATATTTCTTTAATGATGAAATAATTCTTTATTATCTTGAAATTATGTTAAAAGATAAATTAATTGATCAAAAAACTTATATGAGTTTTTATAAAATGTATCATAAAAATTATCAAGAAGAAACTCAGATGCTAAAACAACTTAACAACTACAGTGTAAAAAGATTATACAAAAAGCAAGTATAACTTGCTTTTATTTTACTTTCAGCATCAACAATAACTCGGTATAAATAGAATTCATTTTGGTAACTGAAACTGCTTCGTTTTTTATCAACATCCTTTTGTTTTTATACTGCAATAAATTTATATCTTCACTATTTAAAAGTTGTTTTGGTTTCTTTTTTTTAAATTTCTTTATGTAATTTTTATAAAACTAAATAAGTAAAAAATAAATATTTTACTCAAAAAAACTAATTACGCTCAATAATTTGTTTTGTATCTAAATTAATTATTGTGCTGGGTTTTCCGCTTCCTACTCCAAAATCATAAACATTTTTTATCATTGGAAATACTTTTTGAGCATCTTTTATATTTATCGGTTTGTATCCAGAAATATTGGCACTTGATACATACATTGGTCCATTTTTAATAAGAAAATTAATTAATTGATTATTATTTGGAATTCTGAAACCTTGGTTATTTACAATTATAGTAGTTGCTCCGGGTCACTTTTGTTTTGCTATATTATCTGCTTGTTTATTTCACTGTTTAAACTTTCTTACTTGTTCAATGTTACCAATTAAGATTACAACTTTTTTGTCTGTTTTTCTTTGCTTAAGTCTATATATTTGCTCTAAAATATCATCTCGAACGGGTCCACCGAGCCCAACTACTGTATCTGTTGAACATATAAACATTTCATCATAAACTGAATTCATATCACATTCCTTAAATATATTTTACTATAAAAAACAAGGATACCCTTGTTCTACTTTAATATAAATTTGATATTCGGATCACCTTTAGAATCAAAATTAAGTTTTTGATCACCTAAATCAACTAAATATGATTTCGATAATAATTTTATCAAAGATGTTTTAGTTAATGAGCCAGATATTATTTTTATCGCTTCTCTTGTAGGATCATAAAACTTTTTCTTATCTTTAACTCATATTCAAGTATTGTTTAGATTATTCTGGATTAAATCTTCAAATTTTTTAAAACTTCTTTGTTGCATTTTTGTTATTGTATGTGGTTTTTTAAATGTTTCAAGAATATTTTTGCTAAAAAAGTATTGTGATTTATAAGGTTTTAATTTTATAACTGATTCAGCTATTTTCTTGTGTAATTTTATTGATTCAGTTAAATTGCTTATTTTACTTTCTTTTTGTTTTATATCTATTAATATTTTATTATTAGATATATCTATTTTATCAACACCATTATTGATAACTGAATATAATTTATCATTAAAAACATATCAATGTAAATTGCTATCATATGAAAAATCATATCAAGGTTCGGTTAATTTAGTACTGGGTTTATAATCAGGTGAATGTTTGACATCTGATTTATCTAATTCTCGAACAAATAAAAGATTAATTAATAATTTATTTGTACTTTTTATAGGTAGTATTTCCACTACCATGTTATTCTTATTGTTGTAAAATATTTTATCCTTATCAGAGAATATATTTTTAATCTTATCATAGGTTCAATTGAAATTATATGAATCTTTTATTTTAATAAATGGTAATTTTTTATTTGAATTCTTCGTAATAACTTTATAAAATGCATTTTCTTTGTCTATAATTTTATCTAAATTAAGATTATCGTCTGTTAATATAAAATTATTTATTGATAATTCTTTTTTTAGTGAATCTATATATAAATCATTTTTCTTTTCAAGTTCTGTTTCTTTTTCCTCTTCAATAGTTTCATACTTACTACATGCAACAGATGTGGGTAAAATGCTAACAGCTAGGAAACTAGAGAAAATTTTTATTTTTTTGTCTAACATACTATGTCTCTAATTTACTTCTTGATTCATATATTGCATTTCTATCAGTTAAGATATAATACATATATTTAGTTTGTAAAAATATGTCTGTAAAATTTTTTCTTAGTTTTATTTGCAGTGTTGCTTCATAGGGTCAATCCTTATAATATTGATTAGAAAGCATTATTCGATTTGTTGCAGAACCATAATCATCAGAAAAGGATTTATAATTAGATTTCATTGTAGAAACATGATACTGTTTATATATTCATTCAGGAGTAGCATATATTTCACTTTTTATATGTACATCAAATATATTTACATATTTTTGAATGGTTTCTTTTGAAAGTTTTTCCCGCTCGCGATATCTTATTTGAAATAAATCAGAATAACTAGAATAAACAGCAAGAAAATTATCACTTCCAGAAATTAATGTCTTATAATTAATTCCTTTATCATTTGTATAAAGATCTCGTATGCTTTGCTTATGAACATTATCTGCAAAAAATTTCATTCTCTCTCAATTAAAAAAACCTGCACCAATATTGTCTGGTAAATCAAATATATGGTCTCCATATTTTCTTAAATCAAAACTTGCCATTAAAATTGCTTTTAACTCTGGAACATCAAATTCTGAATCTGGTCTTTTTATTGTTTCAAGTAAAGCGGAAGCAGCAAGGATAACTGGAGTGGAATTACTTGTCCCGCTTCATCTAGTTACACCAGGATCATCAAGAGTTGTATCTGTGTTATATCAATCATCATTTAATAAAAGCGATTGATTAGAAAACTCTGTTGGACCTAGGCCAAGCGGCGAATCTTCAAAGTTCTTTATTTTTATTTGTGAATAATCTTTTATCTTATCTGTATAAAAATTATATGCCCCTATTATAAATGTATTTTTGCTTCTTTGAATTTGACTGGGTTTTTTTCAAAATTCATTATTTATATCCAATAGTTCATTAAATTTTATTAACAAATTTCTTATTTCAATGTCTATCTTTTTTTTGTTTATATAATTTGATAATGTTTCCTTAAATATTTTAACTTTTTCTGTTATTCCAGCACCAAAATTACCTGCAGAAATAAAAAATTTCATATTATTTTCAAAAGCATATTTGTCTAGTAAAGCAGCTTCTTCTGAATAATCCTTATTTATAATCTTTTTTAATTGTTTTATTATATCATTAATTTTTGATGTTTTCTTTTCTTTTATAAAATCTTCCAATTTTTCATCATTCAAATAATTTAAAATATTATCAGAATAACTCATATTAATGTATTTAACGCCGTTTTTTCGGAAGAATTCTAGGTTTTCAGTTAATATATCTAAATCACTTGCTGCATAATTTCTTTTAAAGCTTGTTGAATAAATTTCTGCATTCTTAAGTAAACCACCATCACCAGCAATTATTGATGCTATATTTGTTGAATGCTCGTTTTTTTCTCAATAATTCAAAAATGTAGATTTATTGTTTTCAAATTTAAATATTTTTTCGTCAGTTAATCTTGAATCATATATAACTCTATCGCTATTAATTAAATTTTGATCATTTGCATATTTGATAATGTTATAGTTATCTAAAGGTACCTGCTGATCAATGTTATTAGTTGTTTTGCCGTTGAATTTCATCATTCTAAAATCAACTAAACCAGCATCTATTATACCGATTTTTATCTTTTTATCTGTCCTCTCGTGTATTCCTAATTTATCCCATAAAGTTTTAAAAATTGTGTCATACTTCTTAATATTTCTTGGTTGATTATTAAATATAGCAGACATTGTCAATGGAATAAATGTAATACCAATTAAAGCAATTGCTTGTTTTATTATTTTTCTGATTTTCATAATAACTCCAAATATAATTATACTCTTTTATATGAAATTATTTCCAATTATTATATTCGATTCTGAAATATTATTCAAAACTTTACATAGTTACAATGTATAAAAATTATATAGCATAAAGCAGGATTAATCACTTTTTTACCAGTTTTTTTAATACCATAAAAAAGTCTAATTTAAGATTTTTCTGTTTACTTTTTATAATAAAACACCTTTATATAAAAATATAAAAAACAAAATCTGAAAAAGTGAGCTTGTAGCAAATAAAATATTTGCGTAACTGCCACAGATATAAAGTTTTTTTGTTTCTTTTTTCAAAAAAGAAAATTCCCACCTATTTTGCTATGTAGGCGGGGTTAGAAGTGGTAAAAGTGAGAAACCCTTAAAAACATTTGTAGTGTGTATGTTTTAAACGATTTTCCTGTAAAGGAAAATCCCAAGACTGCTTTGGTAAAATATTCATAAATTTTGTTTGTTTGATTTTATAAATTTGTGATGTTATCGAGTTTTTTACGAGCATCTTCTGAGTTCATCTAGTATTTGTTGCAATATTTTTATTTCATCAGTCTGTATATTTATCAGATGAAGCAATTTTTCTAATTTTTAAATCAAGTAATTTATTAAAGGAGAAACCACTCGAAAGAAGTCTTGATATGATTTGTACTTCTTTTACCCCTAATGGCAAGCGTTTTTCAGAATGCTATTTTCTCATAATGAGTCATATCTTTTGTAGATATCGGTTTTGCTTCATATCTTTTATTTTTGGTTCTAAAATATAATTTTTCGTCTGTTCCTATGACAAATTTTATATCTGTGCTGCTATTAATTTTAATTCTTTTGTCATTTTCATAGGGTGCATAATTTACATTATTATAAGTTACTGCAGCAGCATTAATTTTTCTTTTTATCTCTAAATCAAAGTAATTTTCTAGGTATTCTTTATGTGGTTGTCTAAAGAAATTACTTTGTGGATTTTGTATAACACTTTTTCTTGTAATATTTAAATAATTCATTAATTCACCTATATTTTGGTTCAATTCTTCAATTGTTTTATAATTGTGGTCTTTTATTCAACTTGGAATTCTCTTTTGTGCAAAATCTCAAAAACGTTCAATATGTGGTTTTCCGTTTGATTCAGAAGTGGTTATAAATTCTATTCCTAAATCTCTTACGGCATTATATGTAGAAGCATTTGATTCAGCAGAATTATAAAAATTCTTTCTGTTATCTGTAATAATCATTTGTGGAATTCCATAATTATTTATCATTTTTTCAATATTTGATTGATGTCCATTTAATGATTCTGCTTTTTCTCAAAATGTAATGACAAAATTAAACCTGTTGCTACATCAATGGAACCAATTAATGTTATTTCTTTATTATTTAAGAATTTGTGTGAGCATCCATCTATTTCTACCCTTTGACCAAATGAGAAATTTCGTCTTTGTTCGGTTCTAATTACTTCTTTTTCTTAGGTTTTTTAAAAACCATATTATCAAAAAGATATTCCTTATTCGTTAATTTTGCATACTTTACATATTTTTTGCAGAATTTTTCGCTACTTTTATAAGCAAAAGCAGATGTAACACCTAATTTTATTAGTCTTTTATGAAATTGAGAGTAAGATATATTCGAGTTTATTTTTTCATTATATAAAAACAAACTCAAATATGAATCTGTTGAACTCTTCCCGTCGCTGAGTGAGGAGTTTTTTATTATTATAATCTTCTGCTAATTTCTTTATCTCTTCATTTGAGTATTTTCAAGCATGAATGTTATCTCTATTCTTATGAAGAACAAATTTTTTAATAAACTTCTTCTCCCTTTTATATAATTTTCTTATATTTAATAACAGTTACGAGAGATTTTCCGATTTTTTTGCTAAACTCTGTATTGTTAAATCACTAAATTGCATTACTGTTTGTAAATTTATCAGTCTTGTTTTTTCGAAATTAGATAATTCAAAGTTATTGTTCATTATTAAATCCTTACAAAATTATATACTATAGTAATTAGTAAAATTTTGTTTAATAATTCACGAATTATTTCCAATTATTATATTCGATCAATTTCAACAAATAAATTTATTATAAAAATACTTATATTTTTTTCTTTTGTATATAATTTACACATGCCAGAATACCCAGAAGTCACAGTTGTACAAAAATCTTTAAACAAGCACATTAAAAATCAAAAAGTAACTAAGGTTGAAGTAAAAATTACCAAACTTATTAAAAACACTGATACACAATGTTTTATTAACTTTTTAGTTAATAAAACGATTATCAATGTTGAAAACTTTGGTAAATTTTTGGTATTTAATTTCGATGATAAAAGTCGTTTAATTTCGCATCTAAGAATGTCTGGTAAATATTTTATTAGAGAATTAAATGATCCACTTTTATATACTTATAAACATGATTGTATATACTTTTGGTTAGAAAATAAAGTCTTAGTTTATAATGATTCGCGGATGTTTGGTTCATTTGAAATAATTGAAAATACAGACAAAAGAATTTTATATCAAATTAAAAATCTAGGATTACTTCCGGCTGATACAGATGTGGATAAATTATTCGAAAAACTAAGGCACAAAAGCATTAGTATAAAAAAGGTTCTCCTCGATCAATCACTTGTTCTAGGAATCGGCAATATCTATGCTGATGAATCTTTACATCGTTCTAAAATATACCCCATGACACCTGCTAATAAAATTAGTAAACAAGAACTTAAAACTTTGCTGATGAATGCTCAAAAAATAATGGATGATTCTATTGTAAAAGGCGGAAGTAGTATTCATACATATTCTTCTGTTAATGGGATAACTGGTAAGTTTCAAAATGATTTGTGTGTTTACGGAAGAGAAAAGAAGCAATGCTTACAATGTAAGAAAACAGATATAATAAAAGTAAAATTAGATTTTAAAGAAAACGGTCGAGGAACATCATATTGTCCTAATTGCCAAAAGGAGAAAAGTGTCTAAAAAATTAACTTTAGTTATTGATATGCTTAATGGTTTTACAAAATTTGGTCCTTTATCTAGTCCAAGAATTAATTCGATTATTCCTAATATTGCTAATGTTTTGAAACATTCTGAAAATATTTTGTTTGTCTGTGATGCTCATTCTGAAAATGATTTAGAAATGCAGCAATACCCTATACATTGTTTAAAAGGTTCTGATGAGGCAAAAGTTGTTGACGAACTCCAACCATATTTAGATTCTAAAAATGCTAATATTGTTTATAAAACTACTACAAACGGATTTTACGATGTTGATCCAAAGTTTTGGGATCTTTATGATGAATTTGAATTCGTAGGTTGCTGCACCGATATTTGTGTATTACAGTTTGTTCTTAGTTTAAAAACTTGATTCAATAAAATTGGTAGTGACAAAAAGATTTCAGTTATCTCAAGTGCTGTTGAAACATTTGATACCCCAGAGCATAATGGGGGCATTATGCACAATAATGCTTTAAAACTCATGGAAAATGCAGGGATTAAAATTGAAAAATAATACATTAGATTTGCACGGTGCATACACACAAGATGCAAAACCTAAAATCCAAGAAATGATAATGGATTTAGAAGATTTAAGAGTATCAGAAGTTGAAATAATCACCGGTAAAGGTAGTGGTGCTTTGCAAACTACTTTAGAAGATTTTATTCGAAACTATAACAAAACACATAAAATAAAGTTGGTTTATAAAACTATAAATCAAGGTGGTTCATATCTTATTTCATTAGAACAGCAAGATAGATTTTCATTCGATGAATATCATTATTATAATGCAATTAAAAAAAGAATTTCAGATGACTTTGATAAAATGGTTTCTGAGTTTAAGAAATAATCCGTTTATACTATAAACAAGGAATAAACGGATTTTAATATCAATTATTTCGTTGCAATAAAATTTTCTCATTTAACTCTTGTTTCTTTGTTTGAATTTCTTCTTTTCTTTTATTAACAATAAAAATCATTTGTTCTAAAAATAAGTCGCGCATTACTCTATCATTTCATATTTTCTTAGATAACCTAAGTGAAGGTAAAATTTCAATCGGAATTTCTTGCGAACCTTTAATTTTATGAATATCATCGTGTTTTATTAATAAGGGTGGATTTTTTTCATTAGTTAAACTTTTTAGATATTCGATATATTTATCATAGGTTAATATTTGTGCATTTAATGACTGAATTTCACGACGTATATCAAAAATTTTACCTATTAATTTATGTGCTGTAAACTTATTTTTATATAAAAATGCTAATTTCTTGCAGTCATCAAGGTTATATATTCTGAGATCATTATGCATCTGGTTTTTAACTTTTGCATCTATATGATATATATTTCTTCCATCTAACAACATTGCTAAACCATATCAACAGGCAATTCTACCATCTTCGGTATTTTGTTTTATCATAGATAAAACAGGGTGTTTTATAGTTTTTGCAATGTTTTTAATATTTTCAAAATACTTAGAAGTAGAAAATATTGAATCTGGGACAACATTATCAAGCTTAACCTGGATAGTTGAAAACTTTTTAACTGATATTTTAAAAAGTTTCTCCATAATTCAATTTTCTGGTCCAGCTCCTCAACCATAAAATACACAATTTGATGCAACAGGGATAAATTCTTTATCACCAATCAATGTTTGTATATCTTTTGTTATTTTCTCTCTAAGTTGAATTAGTGCTTTTTCATATGTGATATTTTTAAAACGGATGATTCCAAATCTGTTTTTGTAACTACCACCCTTAAAAGTTCCGATAGAATAACAATAAGGTAAATCTTTATGGTAATTTACACTATCTTTAAGTTTGCTCTTGTGAATATTTAAATAATTAACTGTAACTGCTTCAAAATCAATAAAAAAGATTTGTTTTTCCATATTATTCCTTTATTTTTAAAATTTCTATTTTTGATTTTATAAGCTCTTCTTCTAGTTCTGCAATTCTATTCAACTCATTTTCTAAAGACTGTGCTTGTGCTAAGATCGGTTTAGTTACTGGATCTTTTGGAGCGAAAAGTTCACAGGTTTCATTAGCTGCAATAACTGAAATATCATGTGTGTTTATTTCTTTTGCTATATTTATAATTTCATTTTTATCATAGGTTAAAAGTGGTCTTAAAACAGGTAAATTTGTAACACTACCAATTGTATACATTGATTCTAGGGTTTGCGAAGCTACCTGCCCTAAGTTTTCACCATTAGAAATACCTAAATACCCATATTTTTGTGCTAACTTATCTGCAATACGGTAAAAACTGCGTCGCATTAGATTGATTTTGTATGCAGGTTTTGACACAAATGAAATATAGTTCATCAGATGTGAATAATCTGCCTGAATCAAATGTGAACTTATTTGATATTTATTTAAAACTTTAACAAGTGATATTATTTTATTAACAGTTTTTTTATCAGTTTGTGGTGGAGTTAAAAAAGTAAGAAAATCAACTTTAACTCCTCGCTTCATCATCAAATATGCAGCAACAGGAGAATCAAATCCACCAGAAATTAAGTGCAAGACTTTACCAGATATCCCTACTGGCAATCCTCCTAATCCTTTAATATATTCAGAAAAGACATATGTATATTTATTGCGAACTTCTAGATAAATTATTTGATTCGGATGATGCACATCTACTTTGGTTTTTGTTTTACTTAAAATAAATCCACCTAATAAGTTATTTAATTGTGCTGAATTATATTCAAATTTCTTATTATTCCTTCTTGCTTCAATTTTAAAGGTTTTAGAATCAGGTTTTAATAACTTTAATGATACTTCTTTAAATGCTTCTAACGAATTTTCTACTACCAAAACAGGAGAATACGAACTAATACCAAATACATAATTTAGTTTCTTTATATTTTCCTCACTATAAGGTAGATACATTCGATCAAATTCTACATCAGGTTTTATACCAACTATATGTGTGATGTTATTTGAAAGTTGATTGATAAATAACTTGCGATTACCTTTCTTTAAAACTAACTCTCCGTACCGAATTAAAATTTTATTATACATATATCTCCTAACTTGTTTTTAGGTAGTTTTTCAGTTTAAAATAAGAAATTTTATACTCATTGTTTTCTATATTAATTTTAAGGTTAAATAATTGGTTTTTTGATTCATTTTTTTTATTTTCAAATCTTGGATTTTCCATAATATATATCGATAAAGCATCATACATTTTTTTATATTCTAAATTTTCTGAAAGAACTTTTATTAAATTTATTATAGAACTAATTCAGTTGTTTCATCTTTGCTTTTCATCAGTATAAATAAGTTTAAATTTATTTTTGTTAAAATGTTCAAACTCTTGCCTTATATGTTCCTTCTTGATTTGAATACTTTTTGTTTTGGGTAAATTTTCGTTAGATATTAAAGAGTAATAAATATTCTGAATTCGTATAATTTCTTTATTATATCCATATATTTTTGCTTCTCTTTGATTTTGTTTTTGTCTGTAAATATTTATCTGTATTTGTTCAAATTTTTTTAAAACTTCTGATGTTTTCTCTAATAAGTCATCTGCACTCTTGCTATCTTTATAAAGGTTTTCAACAGATGTTTTTAAATTTGAAAAATCATCTTTATTACTTTTACCACTTAAATTAAGCGACAAAAGTTTTTGATTAATATTTTCTAAAAGGTTTTGAATTTTTTCTTTATTATCAAGTAAATATGACTTAATCCAATTTATCTTATTTGTCTCTATTTCATGAATAAACATTACTTTATAAATCTTTTTTACTTTATCGATTGTTACTAATGTATCTTGTTTTTTTCACTCTTCTGTTTGCTTTTTTCAACTTTTACTTAATTTAGTATAAAAATCAACATCTTGTTTTTGGTTTATTTTGCTATTAATAAGAGATGATAAATGTGCATATAAAGCAAAATCTAATTTTTCAGAAGCATAAAAAAACTCTATAAGTTTGTTTCCATATTGTCTTAAATTATCAAAAACACTTCTTAATTCTTCAAAATTACCAAATCTTTTTTGTTTATCAGCTTTAGTCACAGTTGTTCTTATATCTTCTATTTTCTTTTGAATATACGGATGAAACTGGATTCCATTATATTTTGTGTTGTTTAATGAAATAATTAAATCATCAGTTACATCTAAAAAAACTGCTACATTTTGCTCAATATCATTTCATTTAGTCGTAAATGGCTGCGATTTTTTATCAAATAACATTTGTTTTTTTAGATATAACTTATATTTTTTTCTTAATTTAAGAAAAAAACCATATGTTTTAATAAGCTTTCGATGTTCATTTTGAATATTATATAGACTTTGTTGTTCTTTAAATTCCGAACTTATTGTTTTCAATGTTTTTTGAATTTCGGTTAAATCAGAATAAATACTTATATATTCATAAACATTATTTTGTAAAGTGTTTACTTTTTTTAAATTATTGATATTGTCATTTTGATATGATGATATTTTATAATCCATATTTTGGGCGTTTTTATGCATCAAAATAAAAAAAACAGACCTTAAAAAAAGGACAAATAAAAATGTTATTAAAGTAATTAAAATTGATATTACAATTCAAAAAACTATATGCATTTTACTCCTATATATATTATAAAGAAATAATTATATTTGGAGTATTATTTTAAAATTATCTGAAATATTATTCAAAACTTTACATAGTTACAATGTATAAAAATTATATAGCATAAAGCAGGATTAATCACTTTTTTACCAGTTTTTTTAATACCATAAAAAGTTTAATTTAAGATTTTTCTGTTTACTTTTTATAATAAAACACCTTTATATAAAAATATAAAAAACAAAATCTGAAAAAGTGACTTGTAGCAAATAAAATATTTGCGTATCTGCCACAGATATAAAGTTTTTTTGTTTCTTTTTTTCAAAAAGAAAATTCCTCACCTATTTTGCTAGTGTAGGCGGGGTTAGAGGTGGTAAAGTGAGAAACCCTTAAAAACATTTGTAGAGTGTATGTTTTAAACGATTTTCCTGTAAAGGAAAATCCTGAAGACTGCTTGTGGTAAAATATTCATAAATTTTGTTTGTTTGATTTTATAAATTTGTGATGTTATCGAGTTTTTTACGAGCATCTTCTGAGTTCATCTAGTATTTGTTGCAATATTTTTATTTCATCAGCCTGTATATTTATCAGATGAAGCAATTTTTCTAATTTTTAAATCAAGTAATTTATTAAAGGAGAAACCACTCGAAAGAAGTCTTGATATGATTTATACTTCTTTTACCCCTAATGCGAGCGTTTTTCAGAATGCTATTTTCTCATAATGAGTCATATCTTTTGTAGATATCGGTTTTGCTTCATATCTTTTATTTTTGGTTCTAAAATATAATTTTTCGTCTGTTCCTATGACAAATTTTATATCTGTGCTGCTATTAATTTTAATTCTTTTGTCATTTTCATAGGGTGCATAATTTACATTATTATAAGTTACTGCAGCAGCATTAATTTTTCTTTTTATCTCTAAATCAAAGTAATTTTCTAGGTATTCTTTATGTGGTTGTCTAAAGAAATTACTTTGTGGATTTTGTATAACACTTTTTCTTGTAATATTTAAATAATTCATTAATTCACCTATATTTTGGTTCAATTCTTCAATTGTTTTATAATTGTGGTCTTTTATTCAACTTGGAATTCTCTTTTGTGCAAAATCTCAAAAACGTTCAATATGTGGTTTTCCGTTTGATTCAGAAGTGGTTATAAATTCTATTCCTAAATCTCTTACTAGCATTATATGTAGAAGCATTTGATTCAGCAGAATTATAAAAATTCTTTCTGTTATCTGTAATAATCATTTGTGGAATTCCATAATTATTTATCATTTTTTCAATATTTGATTGATGTCCATTTAATGATTCTGCTTTTTTCTCAAAATGTAATGACAAAATTAAACCTGTTGCTACATCAATGGAACCAATTAATGTTATTTCTTTATTATTTAAGAATTTGTGTGAGCATCCATCTATTTCTACCCTTTGACCAAATGAGAAATTTCGTCTTTGTTCGGTTCTAATTACTTCTTTTTCTTAGGTTTTTTAAAAACCATATTATCAAAAAGATATTCCTTATTCGTTAATTTTGCATACTTTACATATTTTTTGCAGAATTTTTCGCTACTTTTATAAGCAAAAGCAGATGTAACACCTAATTTTATTAGTCTTTTATGAAATTGAGAGTAAGATATATTCGAGTTTATTTTTTCATTATATAAAAACAAACTCAAATATGAATCTGTTGAACTCTTCCCGTCGTTAGTGAGGAGTTTTTTATTATTATAATCTTCTGCTAATTTCTTTATCTCTTCATTTGAGTATTTTCAGGCATGAATGTTATCTCTATTCTTATGAAGAACAAATTTTTTAATAAACTTCTTCTCCCTTTTATATAATTTTCTTATATTTAATAACAGTTACGAGAGATTTTCCGATTTTTTTGCTAAACTCTGTATTGTTAAATCACTAAATTGCATTACTGTTTGTAAATTTATCAGTCTTGTTTTTTCGAAATTAGATAATTCAAAGTTATTGTTCATTATTAAATCCTTACAAAATTATATACTATAGTAATTAGTAAAATTTTGTTTAATAATTCACGTATTTGGAGTATTATTTTAAAATTAAGTTCACGGTTGCCGGTATCCCTACTTCGTATGCTACTTTTTCAAATTGATTAATATTATATTGGTTTGGTTTTCCAGGATATAATAATTTTTGATAAACTGCATCGGTAGATTTTTGAATTCTTTTGGTAACAAGATATAAAAATTCAGGTGACACAACAACTTTATTATTTTTATAAATTAGTTTGATAATAAAATGTCCAAAGAATAAATTAATTTCTTTGATACCA
Organism: Mycoplasma sp. 6243; assembly: GCF_051200785.1. Classification (NCBI taxonomy): domain Bacteria; kingdom Bacillati; phylum Mycoplasmatota; class Mollicutes; order Mycoplasmatales; family Mycoplasmataceae; genus Mycoplasma; species Mycoplasma sp. 6243. The sequence continues at coordinate 744,822 of NZ_CP195154.1, read as the reverse complement.
TCCTTTACATTTGTAATTGCTCTAGAAAAATTGTTATAACCAATACCAAAAATTCTAGGAAATCTTGTATGTGTATGTGGTGCTAAATTCGCTTCATTTAACTTAGATAAACCTATATTATGTAAATAATATGCAGAGTGTCCATATTCGCTTGTTTGTGGTAACAAATATCATTTTAAGAACTTAAAACTAAATTTATCTAAATTACTTAAAAAACTCATTCAGTTGTTTGATAATAATTCACTTAATTTTGATTCATTATTTTGCACTTGTAAAAATTGATTTTTAAATTCGTTTCAGTTTAATTGTTCATCTTGTTTAGGATTTTTGATATTAAAATATTCTGCAACCTTTAAAATATTTGCATTTTCTTTGTTTATATTTAAGTCTTCTTGATTGCTATTTTGATTGCAACTTATTGCTGTTATCGGAATAATTTGTAAAGTAAGTGCTGTAAAAATTTTTTTCATCGATCTCCTATATTACTATTTAGTAATATTATATTACAAATTATTTTTTGGTAAAATATTACAATCAAATACTTGAAATATTACTATAAAAAGTAGTAGAATAAAGATATAAAGGAGTTTTTATGAAAAAGAAAATGAAATTTTTTTCTTCTATCTTACTTGCTTCATCTTTTTCAATCGCAGTTGCTTGTTCTAATCAAACTACAACTGAAAACGCTAAAGTAGTAGATATAAGTTATTCAAATTTATCTTCTGATTCAGTTAAAATTAATATTAAGTTTAATCATTTATCAAAAAATCTTGATTTAACTAAATTTAAATTAACTTTGAATGATATAACAAATGTTTCTTTTAAAAACAATGTAACTTTAAATACCATTAGTGTGCAATTAAATCATTTGAAAAGTAATTTTTCTTATCAAATTACCGATATATCTATAAATAATATATCTTATATTAATGGTATAAATAAGTCACAATTAAGTTTTAAAACACTTAATACAAATAATAATGATCAAACTCCATCTGATAAAAATCCAAGTGATGGTAAACCTGGGCAATCAAAAACTGATGCTAACATCGTCAATATAAGTCATCTGAATATTACAAAAAATTCTGTAGATATTGCTGTTAAATTATCAAATGTTCCTAATATTGAAGTTGATAAGTTAGATGTATCCATAAATCCATCTGATGAAGCATCATTTAGCAAACAAATAGATAGCAGCGATCCAAATTCGGTTATCGTGCATATCAGTGGATTGAATCAAAACACCCAATATACCATTTCAGATATAAAATATGATAATGTCTCAATAAAATCAACTTATAATAATAGTGATGATTTTACTTTCAAAACCCTTGAACCAGAGCAACATAACTCTAACCAAAATCCACAAAAAGAAAATGAACCAACCATATCTATTAATAACATTTCGACACAAAATATAACTTCGACATCTGCAACCTTAAAAATTAAATGGCTATATATGTTTTAAATGTGTTTTATTTGAAAATAATGTATAATTTAGTAATGTCAACAAAAGATGAAAAACTCAAACAACTAAAATTAATAACAAATTCATGAATAAAGTCATTTACTGACCTTCCGAATGATGTTAAAGAAGTATTAGCATCTTATATTACTTCATGAAATAATAGTAAAGATATAACAATAGAAAAAAACCTAAATATTGTCATAGATAGTGGATCTGTAAAGATACACAAGCACGGTTCAACAAAACAACATCGTCTCGTTATAGAATGTTTAGATTGTAAGAAAACTTTTAGTAATTGCACTGGAACAGTTTTTGAAAGGCTAAGAAAAACACATCGATTTAAATATCAAATGTTTCTTGAGTGTCATTTAAAGAAATTAACACTTAAAGAAACTGGCATGATTTGTGGAATTAATTTAAAAACAAAACTTTTGTTTGAAGACATAAAATTATTAGATTTTATTAAATCTAAGCAAAAAGAATCAGATGTCAGTAGTGGAATAATCGAACTTGACGAAATATATTTTCTTGATGTAAAAAAAGGTAGACACAAGAACGGAATAGGTAGAGCAGCAAGAAAACGTGGAAAATCTTTATACTATAACTCAAAAAGAGGTATAAATAGTGATTTAGATTGTGTTTCTACTATGGTTGATAGAAATGGGGAATCGCAAATTTCTTATTTAGGAAAAGGTAAAACCTTCTGCAGAAAAACTATATTTTTGCTTTTAAATACAAAGTTAAAAATCCTGAATCTGCAAAAATTTATAACTGATGGGGAAACATCATATAAACCTTTTATAAATAAGATAGGTGCATCTCATTATATTGTTGGTGCTTCTAAGAAAAAATCTTTTGTTTATAAAGAAAATTCAGATAAAACAAAAAGTGTAAGGGAAAAATTACATATACAAAATGTTAATAATTTTCATCGCAAGATTAAAGAATTAATTGAAAATGTATATAACGGAGTTTCAAGTAAAAATTTAGATAAGTATATAAATTGGGTAAAGTGAACAAGAATAAACAAAGGAAATCATTATTCAATGATGATAAACTTTAAATAAATTTTTAACAAGCAGGTAAAAATAAGACAAAAAGATTTTTTGGATTCTTAAAATATAACAAAAAATAAGAATTTAAATTAAATAATAAGTTGTTTTTTAGTTTTTTAACAAAAACATTTAAAATTATTTAAAAACACACATTTAAAACATAAATAGCCAATTAAATTAAATAATATTTCAGATTTTAATATAAATAAATTATCTATTTCGTTAAATCCTTCTGATAATTTTACAATCTCTAAGCAACTTGATACTAATAATCTAGATACTGCTATTGTTAGTTTAAGTGGTTTAAGTTCAGATACAAATTACAAAATCACAGAAATTCAATATGACAATACATCACTTAAAGTTGCTGATGGTTCATCAAACCTTAGTTTTAAAACTTTAGTTGATTCAAGTAAAACAAATAACAGCGGACAAAATAACCAGGATAATAATGAAAATAAACCTGTAAATAAACCAAGTGAACCAGACAATTCACAAAGTTCACAAAATCCTGGTTATACCCTTTCTGCTGGACAAGAAGAAGCAGAAGCATCAAAAGATACAACTCCACAAATTCAAGCCCAAATTGGGACCTTAAAAAAAGTTGTGTATTCATAACTGAGTTATCTTCACAAAAAAAGTTTTTTAAAAAATATTAAAAAAGAGTGAAACTCCTTTAAAATTGTATGTGAAATAAAACAAAGGAGAACACATGACAGATATTATATCAAAAAATTTGTTAATTTCAGAAAAGATTAATGAAATAAAAGAAAATGGGTTTAAATTCGTAGCAGAATTTTCAAGAGATATCATTACTAATATAATGAATGCAATCTTAAAAGAAGAGTTTGATGAGAACTTAAAATTTGAATTTGAAAATTCTAAATATGAAAAGAAAAATACACGAAATGGTTATTATACAAGAACGACTAGATACACCTATTGGAAAAGCATTGCTAAAATGTTCCAAGAGATAGAGCAGGAAGAATTAAAAGTAAAATTATTTACCAGATATAGTCGAAGAAGTGATGATCTTACTCAGATGATAATGTCCTTTTGCAAACTAGGTGGTTCTTATAAAGAAATCACTGATTTCATTGAGAATTCTACAGACATAAAAATGTCAAGACAAACAATTTCTAATATCTTTACTACTACAAAGGAAAAGGTAGATGAATTCCAAAATAGAAAGTCTACCAAAGAAATTTCAAGCAATTTTTCTTGATTCTACTTACTTTTCCATCAAACGAGGAAGTTATGCAAAAGGAAGTTTATAAATATCGTTATGGGAATTGACGAAAATGGTTATAAGCAAGTGCTAAACTTTGAAATTTGTCCAAATGAAAACAAAGGAATTTTTAGAGAATTATTACTAAAAATCAAGGAACAAGGTGTAGAAGAAGTTGAAATTTTTGTCTTTGACGGTTTACCTGGTTTAGAAAATGTTGTAAATGAAATTTTTCCAAAATCTAAGACTCAAAGATGTCTTGTACACATTCAAAGAAATATTGTGTCTAAAGTAAGGGTTTCTGATCGTAAAGAAATTTCTAATGATTTTATGTTGATTGCAAAACGAAGTAATATATTTGAAGCACAAAAAGAACTAGAAAACTTTGTATCAAAATGAACTATAAAAGGTTACAAAAAAGAAGTCTCATATCTTTTGCAAATGCAAAATTTATTAACATTTTTTGATTTTCCACCTGAAAAGCGTAAATCTATTTATACAACAAATCCAATCAGATCCTTAAACTCGAATATGAAATTGATTTTAAAAAGAAAAGTTTCATTTCCTAATACGGAAAGTTTATCACTGCTTTTAGCACATATTTTTGATAACTGAAATATTGACAGAAGTTTTAGAGCAACAAACGGATTTAGAAATATTGGTTAAACTTCGATTTGGTATTGAAAAACCTGCAAAATATAAAGCAAAAGAACAAAAGATTACTTTTGTTCGCTTTATTTTGCGGGTTTTTCAAAAAAATTTTTAAATTTTTCTGATAAGATGCTATTATATATACTACTTACCTTTTTATAGGATATAACTTAGATTTTATTAAAATACACAAGAATTTTTATAATGTCCCCAAATTAGCGATTACGGAAATGCATATGATTTACAAAATGCAGATGCTATCCAAAGTAGTGAGTTAAATATTCATAATTCTACTAACTTTTCTGAATTAGAACAAAGCAGTTTAAATAGCAAAGATCACTGAAGTACATATTTTAACTATCTAGCTTCACCAACTGCTAAAAGTACATCTAATGATGCCGAATCAACATTACATATTGATTCGGCAAAAACAACCGATATTTCAAGTATTTCCGAAAATAATTCAACCATTACAATAACTTTTAATGATGCAAGCATCACTACTGCAAAAGTTTTAGTTAAAAGTTTTGACCAACACAATAAATGGAGTAAATATATTGATTTAACCAAAAATTCAAGTAATTGAACTTTTCAAAGTAATTTATTAAGCAATTATCAAAATCAATATGTTATTACCGAAGCAACCTTTAATAATTCTTATAAAGTTCCTTTTAGTTTACAAAAAAAATATAAATTTAGTTTACCAGAAAGTACTTTAAATTCACTCGATTTAACTAGTTTGACTGTTTATAAAAACGAAAGTAGCAAAGAAATTTTTGGTAGTGCTGCATTTAATTGAACATCAGATCAAGTAAAGATTCTTTCAGATAAAGTTTTTGTATTTACTTTTGATGTTGAAAAACAAGTATATAACGAAAAGAAATCAACAAATAGTTCAAGTACACTTGATATTTTTGGTGGTGGTCAAAGTGAAATTTTAAATGCAGACGAAAATTTTGATGCTGGTAACTCTATACCAGCAACTAAGAAAATTTATATCCCTTTTAATCAATTGCATAAATTCTCTTTATCTGGTTTTCAAGAGCAAATTAAATATAAACTTAAATATCTCGATGTTGTTAATTCAGGTAGTAATGTAAACTTTTTAAAAAGGAATGATTTAGCATCTAAAAACATTGCTTTTTCATACAATTTCAACTGAAATCAAAGTATTGACTTCAAAAACCAATTATCAGGTGGAAGCGATACAAGTACAGGAACATTAAAAAATACTGGAACTATTAGCAAATCTGATTTAGTTGCTGAAAGCAAGAAAGCTAACAAAAACACCAAAATAAGTTTTACTCCACAAAACTTCAACACTTTACTAGACTACAATAATAACTTCTATAATTTTATCCATAGATATCCAAATACTAAGGAAAGTAAGAGCGAAACAAAATTTGTTTTATATAAAAATAATCAACAACAAAATATTCATTGATTTAAAACACGTAATTATCTTGAAAACTCATTGTTCAAAATCAATGAAGATAAGACATCTGCATCATTTACCCAAGATCTTAGTGAAATCAATACAAACGGTGTACCCGATGAAGATGTTATCATCTGATTGGTTTTTGAATTAGATATGAATACTGCTGCATATCGTGATATTAATGAAGTTTCAGATATTCGTTCTAAGGTTATTGTTCCTGTTTCCTTAAAAAATATTAAAGAACATAAACATGTATCAAATGTTGATTTTATGTTTGATTATGTTTCAGGCAAAAAGTCCTTGCAGCAAGCATTATTTGCTAAAATTAAAAACAATGTAACATTTGCTTTACACTTTGAAAACAACATACTCAAACTTGTTTTAAAAACTAAAAACGGAACTAAATTTAATAACATCTTATCAATGCATAATCATTCAAACAGTCGCTCTGCATTTATAAACCGTGTTGATGTTTTTGTCAATTGAATTCAAAGCGCAACTGATAGCACACCTAAAATAACATTTAAACAAAAACATCAAATTGATAAAAACTCTATTTTAACATCATCAGAAGGTTACATCGATAAATATGATGTTAAGGTGCTTGCTGATTCAACAGATCATGGAGAACCTGCCACAAACTTTTTACAAGATTCACCGAAAGAAAACGAACGAAGCAAAAGATTATATCAAGAAGATAATGTAGCACCTATCCAAGAAGCTAGAAGTAGAGTTTTTAGCATCAACCATCAAGCTGATGGAACCTGAAACATCATTGGTAAAGTAAGTGATAAAAAAGATGATTATAGATTCTATGCATTTGTTAATTATCACGTATGACATACAAATACATCTGATATAAATAAGGATTTATATAAAGTTTCTACCGATGCTTCTGGTGCAAAAATCATTACTGTACATAATGCAAAACTTATTGCACCAACATTAATGAAACGTCCTGCTAATCCTAACTCAGTTGATAGATATCAACCTGTATACACACATATAAATTCAACCAATAATGAAGATTTTTATCACGATACAAAACTTACAGGTGATATTAATCCAACTGGTAATATTTATAGTTTTAAAATCCCTGAAAATGAAGCAGGTATTACATACAAAATCTTCTTAGATCTTTCTGCTAATGTCGCAAATGAATATGATGAATTTAAAAACACCGATGGTGAAGTAGTTGATCGCAAAGATCCAAATACTAGTGATCACAACAAAAATAACAAAGCAAATGTTGATACAATTATTGCAATAGTTGATTTTACCCCTATTTTCAAACATTTTAATTATCAAAACTTAGACACTTACACACATGATAACAAAAAGTTAACTACACAGGAAAAAGCTGCTATCAAGCATTTTCTAGATTTTCAAAACCTTAAACCAATCGATTTTTCAACATTATCATTATATGTTTCTTCATTTGATAACTTAAATTTCTATATGGCTACCCTTCCAAAAAACCGAGCAAATGGTAATGCAGATTCTGCACCTGGTTTAAGATACCGCGAATATCTTATTGGAAATAATCCAATAAAAACAAGTTATTCAGTTTCAAATTATAACACACAGCGTCCTGCGATATGAGGACAAGTGAAAGATTACGATTGATTTAATGGTTCATCTGGTAGTGGTGTTTATGATTCGAAAGGTAAAATTGTTGGATTGGATGCTAAAGGTGGTAGATGATCATCAAGTAATTTCTCTATTTTCGATACCCAAGAATACCAATACTGAGGTGCAAGTGGAGATGATATGAATCCACAATCATTTAAAGAAGTTGTTGCAAAAATGGCTTATTTATATCCACAAAGTTTTAGTAATCTTTATCCAGATAAAAAGTAAAACAAAAAGTTGTAGGTTAAACTGCGACTTTTTGTTTTACTTTCCGATTTTTTTCTTACAAATCCTGCTTTATCGTAGTGAAAAAATAAACTAATATATTGTTAAAAATATTATATAATTGTTTAATACTTTGTATTAAACTATTATATTGTTTTAGTTTATATAATAAGGTAGGAGAAATATGTGAAACTTGTTTAAAGAAGTTTTTCGATCGCTATTTAAAAACAAAGCTATTGTTATCGGTTTAAGTATTCTTATATTTTTAACATCTGGTATTTTTACTGTATTATACGATACATCAAAAGCGATGCGAACTCAATTTAATAACTATAAAAAAATCTCTGTTGCACACGATTTAACTGTTGATTACAACCTTCCTGCTTCTGGACAAGCATTTAATGATGGATATTATATCAATGGTGAAACCAAATTTACTGGTGGTGCAGGTTATGATAAAGGAATTCGTTATGTCTCAGACGATGCATTTTCAGATAAGAAAATTATCGATTTTAACGAAATAACTGATCGTTATATAAATATTTCAAACTTCTTTAATGACAAAAGTGATAAGCATAAATATATTCTCAAAAATGATTTCTCTACTCTCTACAATACATATTCAGCATCAGATGATTCAGAATTTTTGGATTTAGATTATACAAAACCACAAAAGAAGATGCATTTTAAAAAGAATTATTTGATTAATCTTTACCAAAAAAATGATGATGGTAGTTTTTCACAAAGTGTTGTTGCAAAAGAACTACATATTTTTGATAAATTTCACCTTGATAAACCCTACAAGTTTTCTGATATTGCATTTATTAACTCTGAAAATCAAAATAATATATATTTTTCGCAATTATCTGCTTTATATATTAATGCTGATACACATGAAGCTACCTTTGATTTTGTCAAAGGAAAACAATGAGAATTAACTGATGCAGTTGTTAAGATTGAAAATAATGAGTTGGCAAAATTGCTTGGTTTGGTATCTTTAGTTAATAATCCATATGTATATATTATTGACGGTTCAAATAAACCTACACTATATACACATAATAAAGATGATGATATTACAAAATATATAAGTAAAGAAATAAAGACTAACCTTAATTACTCAGATTTATTTTCTTCTCCATCTTTTGCTGTATCAAAAAAAGAAAAATTTGAATTTACCAAAAATGCTGATTATCTTATTCCGAATAAATGGGCAAAAATACGTCGCACTGAATCGTTTTTCTTACGTAAAGAATATGAAATTACATATGATAAAGAAAATCAATCAAAGTGAACTGGATCATATCGAACCTTTTTAGAAAATCAGATCCAACAAAATAACGGAGAAGTTCCAAATTACTTAAAACACTTTAGTTTTTGAGAAAAAGAAATTCTTATTTATAACATCCCTTTTGTTGATTCACAAAATGATGTTAAATTAGGACAAAAGGTTTTAATTAGAAGTAACAATCCTGCTGTTTCCTTAGACGAGATAAACCATAGTAAACTTTCATTAGCTCCTGATGAATATCAACCTACACCTTTTAAAAAAATTCTTTTTATTCTTGACAAACCAAAAACCATTGCTCAAATTGAAAACCGAATTATTGGTGAAACTAATTTTAATGAATTAATTAACAAAAATATTTTAGGGGATCGTTTCAATATTATAAAAAACGGGGCTTTAGATATTGTTAAGCACGAAATATATAATCAAATACAAAAATATGTTCCTGCTTCTGATATCGGGATTCGTCAAAGCATAACAGTTGATTCTTTTGATGAAAAAGATAGTGGAAAAAATGTTTTTCATTTTGTTAATTTAGGTGATAGGAATCAAGAAATTAATGGTATTGCTAATAACATTGACAAATTAGTTAATGAGCAAAGTAGACCAACACAGATTTTAAATATTAAAGGTGATAATTCAAATAATGAAATTTCTTCTTTTTTTAAAACAAAAGAAGTAAATCCTTTTATTGCTTTTAAAATTATTGATCAACTCAGATTTAATGTCGAACCCATTGACAAATATATTCATATAGATCGCGAATATGCTCCATTAGAAATCGTTAACTCGCTAAATGGTGATATTCATAATATTGAAAATCAAAAAATTTACCATCTAACACGTTTTCAAGGTCGTGATGATTTAAGAGATGATCAATATAACCAATTTATTAATTTAGGTTTTGTATGATTGAATCAAAATGATTTTTATTTAGTTAAACCTGTTTATATTTCCAATAAAAAGATTTTAAATTGAATCAATGTAGAAATACCTGGTTTTGTTAATGGCAAGGTCCCGATTGATAAAATATTAAATTATCTAACTACAAACAATCTTACCGTTCAGGTTAAATTGAATACTTCTTCATATGTAGAAAAATCTGATCAATTTTCTAATACTGTTTATATCCCTTTTGGATACAGGGCTCCGCAAACAGATGTCTTAAACCAAGCATTTGCTGAAAAATCACTGAAACTTGGTGTTGAACGTATTGAACAAGCTTTATTAAACACTGACTTAGTTACTCAAGGTTTTATTCAAAAAGAAACTATATATTCTATTGTTCAAGCAGCTACATATACATTTGATAAAAATGATTTTGCTTCTATCTTCTCTAGTGGATTAATTAACCTTAATATTTTGCCAAAACTTGTATTAGACGGATTGTATTATATGTCACACGATCCAAATGGTGATTTTGCTAAAAAGTTATTCGTTGATATCTTTGAAAAAATTTATTCTTTAATCGAAAAAGCAGAACAAAACCACCAAACACCAAAAGAATTTATTAAAACAGAAATTAAAAAACTTTTTAATTTTATTTATTTAATTACAGGTAAAGATATAAAAAACACTTTTGATTTAGATGTATTTATCGATTTTTCAAATGATATAAAAGCTACTATTAAAGCATTTATCAATATAATTAAGACTATTGATTTTAAAAAGTTTACCGATATTATTCAAAATTTCTTTGAAACTTCATATAACAAAACTATCAAAAATCCTGCATTCCCTGATACACACAGCAAAGATGGTAAACACAAACTAAGTATTTTTGATATTATTATTGCACTTTTAAAATCAATTGATTCAAATCAATTTAAAACTGCTTTAATTTCTCTTCTCGATACAATCAACCCGCAACTTATTCTTAATATCGGAGAAAAAAATAATATTTTCGCTTCGATATTAGGACAAAGTGCAAGTCTTGTTAAAAAACTCACTGATATTATTTTTCTTTCCGATGACAGAAAATCCAAAGACTATACAAGATTTTTAAACGGGATTAAATTCTTTATTCGTGCATTTGATACAGATGTGTTTATCAAAACATTAGAAGAAAACCTAAAAATTTCTCATTTTGAAACAGAGCGATCAGAATTAGATATTCAAAAGAATGTTATTAAACTAAAAGAATATCAAGCACTTTCATATTTAACTAATAGTGATTTAACTTATGCCACATTAAAAGCATGATTTAATGTTCCAGGTTCCGATCGTGTCATCAAGACTGCACTAGCTAAGATGTTAAATCTTTCATTTAGAGGACAGAGTGTTGAAATAGGTGATAATCAATATGTTACTATCCCTGCAAAAGATGATGATAAATTAGATTTTTTTGATTTATTAGATTTATTACAAGGTAATGTTAGCTCACTTACCAATTCACAAGCTACAGAAAATACATCAACTCAACCAGCTGCAAGCACACCAAACTTAAGCACCTTAATTGAAAACATCTCGCAATTAAACAGTATCGATTGACAAAAAATACCAAGTAATATTTTGTCTCTTGCATATAAATATCTTGGATTAGTTAATAAAAATCAAGTTTGAAATAAGGAGAAAATTAATAACATTGTTCAAATTTGACATTACTTCTTTGATACTTTCGGGGAACAAGCAAGCAAAAATTCTGATTCATTACATTCTTTTTTCAAACTCGCTAATGCATACATTAATCAAGAACCTAATTTAGATTCAAATGTTTTTCTAACTATTTCATATAGTGTTATTTCAAAACTTTTAACTTTGAATTATAAAGATTATAACTACCTTATTGATATTCTTCCACTTTTAAAAGTATGATGAGAATTATTTAATCCAAAAATCAATGGTAGTTTACAGCAAAAACAAAAATTTGCTAACGACTTGCTAGCACTAGCAAATCAAAAAGACACTATTGATTCTTTTAATAGTTTTGAACTTTTTCTGCCTTCAACTCAAAATATAGTTGGTTCTGAACATACAAAATTTGGTATTACTCGTTCGCTTGCAAATCCAAAACAAATGCAAAGACTTTTCTTTGCAAAAGATAAAAGTGGTAAATATTCTAACAAAGATTTACAAAATATTGTTGACGAAAATCCTGAATTTGAAAACTTCTTAAGTACATATGCATATGAAATCACAAAACTTTTTTCATATATTGCTTCAGAAGAACAATATGCGCCATTTGATAAAGAAATCACTGAATACGATGGAATCAAATTAAAATATAATACATTATTTGCTACTATGCAGGACGTTTTTGTTAATAAAGTTATTACCGATGATATTATTAAACATTATTATTTAATTAACAACTTTTTTAACCAATATTCATCAAATCTACAATTTCTCGATCAAATCGGCATACCACCACTTATTACCAATAAAATATTAATCCGAAAACATCCACAAGCACTTATCTGGTTACTAACTGACAAAAACAACATTGGAAAACCATCTGAAAATGATTCAAATGTTGGATACTTTTTAATTAATAAGATTATCGACTTTGAACAACTTCTTAGTTCAGGGAAAGAAAATACCTATGAATTTATCAATTCTTTATTAGGTATTCCATTAGTGGTAAAAAATAAAAATGAGATATCCGGTAATGTAAATGATTCACAATCAGAAGTTATTGGTGGTAGCATCCCTTCTATTGAAAATGACTTTGTATGGGAAATTTCTATTGATAATGATTTCTTTGTGAACATCCTTAATGCAGTAACTGAAAATCCAAGTGAATACAAGTTTTTTGATATTAACCTTGGTGATGTTTTCTTTAAGCTACTTAACTCACTAACCGAGTTTAATAAAATTGACAACATTCTTGTATTTAACCAATCTGCTTCATATTTAGCAAAAGTAAATTATGCATATATGTTGCATAATCATAAAGAAATTTATGATGGTGAATTACCAGTTAATCCGATTGAGATGCTACAATTAATCGACAGTTTACCTGAAAAATATAAAATTAATGTAAATGGTTCGAAATACTTAATTATAGGTGATGACATCTCTTTTGATTACTTCTATCCGGTTTTAGATGAAAATAACTTACAAGTAGATACTAAATCACAAGCTATAGTTTATGTAAATAACAAAGGATTCGATCGCATTCATCAAGCTTATCGTGGTAGTTTAGTTAAAGAATATTTAACAGTTAAAAACACTTCTAAATATACCAATGAACAACTTAAAAACATTATTGAAAAATATGTACAAAGTAAAATTGATGACACATCGAAGTTACAAAGAACATATTTATATAATGAATTAGACCCGATTAACCCGGAGCGTAGCATCCGTATTTCTTCAGTTCAAACTATTATCACCACCCTTAGTTATGTTTCAAATGTTATTCTAGCAATTTTGGTTTTCTTAGTAACCATTTCAGTTACATTTATTATCAAAAGATATATCGCAAACAAAAACAAAGTTATTGGAATTTTGGTTGCACAAGGATATACACCACTTCAAATTTCACTTTCAATGACAACCTTTGCTTTCTTTACCATTTTTACCGGAAACTTGCTTGGGTATATCACTGGATTTTCGATGCAATCACTTGCAATAAAAATCCTTGATAATTATTGAACTGTTCCGATAGAAACACTTAATTTCTCTATTATTTCTTTTTTAGTTAATATTATAGTGCCACTGCTTGCAATGTCAATTTTAATCATCGTTGTCTCATTAAGGTCGCTAAGATATAAATCAATTGACTTAATGTCCGGAATTGTTGATGTAAGCACTGGTGAAAGTTATCAAAAATATATTAAAGTATTTAAAAACCGTAGTGTTAAAACTAAATTTGGTGCATCGCTTATATTTAACAGTTTCTGAAAACTTGCTTCCTTTGGAATATCAGTTATTTTAGCATCTATTACTACTTCATTTGGTTTTGCAACTTTTGGAATCTTCAATAAAACAATTGATAAAACATACGAAAACCGCAAATATAACTATAAAATAGACTTAACAACACCAACTACTGAAGGTGGTTCATTAAAGATTTTAAATCCAGAAGATGTAAAGAACTCACTTTATGTTCCAATTGGTCGAGCAACAGAACTTAATGCATATCAAGCAGATTACTTTAAAAATGGTTATTCAACTGCTATTAATGTGCAAAATAAAAACGGAGAACCTACATTTAAAGATCCACATCTTATTACTCAATTTTCAATTAATATCAAAATTGATTCGTCAATTTCTATTGATCCATTCAGTGTTGTATTTCAATCCTTGCCTGATGTACAAAAATCCAGAATTATCCAAAGTCGTGATCAAATTGGTTATGCACTTACTAAAACACAAAAAGGACTCCCTTTCAAAGTTGAAAACGGCAAACAAACAAATAATGTTGATTTCGAAAAAGCACATCAACTTGGTTTAAATAACTTCTTTTTATATGTTCCGAGCGTAGATAACATCATCGATGGAAAATTCTTTGTAATGAACTGAAGCGATGATGATGGTAAATATAATCACAATGTTATTAAAACCACATATTTTCGTGATGAATATCGTGCTTTTTTGGTAAATGGTTATGAACAACTAGCAAAACAAGGGATATATGATTTTGACATCGTTTTTAATGGAGTTTACCTTGATCCTAGATATGATGAAACATATACCTATGTCGATAGCCAACTACCTAATGGTGAAAAAATACGTCTATATGGATATCGTCCTAACTCTAAGGAAATTGCTATTAAAAACGGTGATCAAAACTTATTAACAGAAATCAATAATGACTTTGCTAACAATAATTTTGATTTAAATAAAGATATCCCGCTTGTTATAAACGAGGTTTCGGCACGTAAGTACCATTTAGCAATTGGTTCAATTCTTAATTTGGAACCTAAAAATCTTGTCTATCGCTTTCAAAATCGTATTAATAAGGCACTAGGGAAACCGGTAATAACACCACATAAATATCGCTTTGTTGTTAAAGCAATCAATCAAACTTATATCAAAGATGAATTCATTATCCCTAAGAAAGCCGCTGATAAGCTGATTGGTTTAGATTCACTTGTCGATAAAGAATTTAATGGTCAAAATGATGATGCATACAAATTTAATGGTATTCTTTCAACTAATCCACTACCAATTCAACTTATTTGATCTGCTAACCTATACTCTGTTTCAGGTTACTCAGGATCGATTGCTTCTTTTTCTACTAAATCTATAACAGAAAAAGACAAAAAAGACTTATTCGATGGAATTTTTGGTTCAAAAAACACTGTTAAAAACTCTCCTGCTGATGGGGCAATGGCTGCAATGGGTTATAGTGACTTAGAAATAGCTAAATTCTTAGATCCAGATTATAATCCTAATGATACACCACTGCAAGAGTTTTATCAGAAACAACGCAATTTAGCAGACATACAAATTGAAAAGTTTGCTAAAGAATTTGATAATCAACTTTTTATCCCTATTGCTACTGGACTTGATTCAAAGCAAATCGAGATTTCTTTCACTCAAGGAATTTCAAGAACAGTACAAATCATTGTTACAATTATTACCATACTTAGTTTCTTGATTTCTATAATAATTCTTATTATTATTTCAACCATTTTGATTAACGAAAACGAGAAGAACATCGCAATTTGATCTATCTTAGGATACAATAACAAGGAAAAACTTAAAATGTTCTTTGGTATCTATATACCGTTTATTGTTATTTCTATTATTATTTCACTTCCTTTTGCATACGGATTAATGGTATTTTTTGCTAACTTCCTTGCTACTGGTGCTGCTATTGCTATTCCTTTATCAATTACCCTATTAAACTTTATTTTCACTGCTTCAATCATCTTTGGTGTCTTCTTAATCACAGCAATTCTTTCTTGATACAATATTAATAAAATTAAGGCAATTGACTTATTGAAAGGTAAATAATGAAACAAAAACAACCAAAACAGCAAAACAATGATCAAGAACCAAAAACACAGTTAATCATTGAATCTGAAGTAAAAACTCAAGAAATTATGCAAGAACCCAAAGAACCTGCAACAATTTCTAAAAAAGTTTCTGATGTTAAAATCAACCGTAAAAATGTTTTTGAAATTCTTGATGCTGAATCTAATTCTAAGGAAATGATTGTAGATCGTAAAATTGCTCGAATTTTAAAAATTGCTGCAAATAAAAAACGCCCTAGGGACGAACATTTTGATTTAAAAAACACTGAAGATAATATCATCGAAGTTCGTAATGTTTCAAAATATTATTTATCTGGTTATAAAGTAACCCGTGTACTTAAGAATGTTTCATTAAACATCAAAAAAGGTGAATTTATAATGATTTTTGGTAAGTCTGGTGGCGGTAAGTCTACCTTGCTAAACTTAATCAGCGGACTCGATCGACCTTCTCGTGGAGATGTGATAGTTTGTGATGAAAACCTACCTTATTTAAGCGATTTGAAACTTACTTTATTTCGAAGAAAAAATGTAAGTTTTATCTTCCAAAACTACAACTTACTTCAAAACCTATCAGGTTATGATAATGTGCAAACTGGTGCTTATTTACAAAAAGATCCAGATAAAAAACTTGATATCAACGAATTATTTAAAGAATTTGATATGGAATCAGTTATGAATAAATACCCATCACAGATGTCGGGTGGACAACAACAACGGATATCAATTTTACGTGCCTTAGCAAAAAATTCAGCAATTATATTTGCTGATGAACCTACAGCTGCTTTGGATGAAAAAACTACCGGAATTGTGCTGTCATATTTATTTAACATCAATAAAAAATATGGAACTACCATAGTTATGGTTACCCACAACCCTGCAATTGAAGCAATTGCTGATCGGGTAATTCATGTACAAGATGGAAAAATCAAACGAACTAAAATCAATCCAAATCCAACTGACCCAACCACAATTAACTGAGAAACTTAAAAAAACCTATCTTTATGGATAGGTTTTTATAACACATTAATAAATATTTTCATAGAACCTTTTATTAATACATCTTTTAAAGCATAACTAACAAGTAAAACATCCCCTGCTCTTATAGCAACATCATTAATAAAACCAATACCTGAATAAACAACTATTTCCAAACAATGCTTTGCTTTGTTTTTGATCTTTATCTCTTCATTATTTAAATCATATACCGATAAATTAAAGTTTGCCGCATTATATAAACCGTTTTTTTTGTATTTTTGAATTTTTGGTTGAAGTTCTAATTTCATCGTTTCTAGTGATTGATTGGCATGTATTTGACGCTTTTGTCCGTTCTCATCGACTCTTTGGTAATCATAAAGCCGGTATGTAATATCACTAGATTGTTGTAATTCATATACCATCGTTTCAGATGGAATTCCATGAACTAATCCTGCTTGAATAAAAACAAAATCACCGATTTGCAAACCCACTTTATTTAAATATTGTTCAATATCCGAAGAATTAATTGATTTAGATATCTTTTCTTTTTGATCTGTATTCGTCCCTAAAATAAAGGGCTGATGATTGTTTTTTAAAACATACCAACACTCATTTTTACCTAATGAACCAAATGCTTTTGCGTAGTTATCATCAGGGTGTACTTGGATACTTAATGGATGCTTCGCATCCAAAAACTTAGTTAAATTCGGATATATAAATGATTGAGCTTGCTTTTTTGTTAAACCGAAAAATTCTGAATGACTTTTGATAAATTCATTTAAGGTTTGCTTTGTATGTGCAACTACAGATTCACAATCTTTGATTGCTGATATCAATCACGCTTCACCAGCATTAAAATCCAAACGATACATTTGTTTAATATTATTATTAGCTCATAATGTTTGTTTAAAATAAGGTTTTAAAAAGATAATTTTATTCATTGTTTCTTAATTTCTTATTAAAAGCAGAGTTAGCAAATAATGCTAATAAAATAAGTAATAATCCTGATAGAACTAACAAGAATATCCCGTAGATAAATTGTGAAATGTTTATAACACTTTTTCCTTTTGCAATTGCATTAGCAACAAACATTTTATATTCTGGTGCTCCGAGAGCAGTTAAAGTGATACCTACAATTAGCAAGACTACTGCAACAAAAATAATAGTATATAGGATTATTCAATCTTTATATTTTAAAAACTTAGTTTTTAGCATTTTTGCCTTTCTTTCAGAAATTGATTTTTGATAATGCTGCTGCAAACTTAGAATCCTTGTTAATCTCCTTGTCTTTTCAAAATCCATAAATTAATGCTGTAATAGTAGTCCCAATAATAATAGCAATAAAGTAAAATAGAATACCAAGTCCAGTTCCGTGTACATTCGAACCTACTGCACCTAAAATTGCTACAATTGGCCCACCATGTGCTGCTGCATTAGTCACTGATAAAGCACCTGCAATTCCTCCTGCTACTGCTGAACCAATTACATTTGCTGTAATAACTCTTTTTGGATCAGCAACAGCAAATGGAATAGCCCCTTCTGAAATACCAATAAATCCCATCAAAATAGCTGATGCACCCAGTGATTTTTCATTATTGCTAAATTTCTTTCTAAAAATCAAGGTAGCAAAACCCATTCCAAGTGGAGCAACAGGAATTGCAGCACCTACCATACCCATAGGTTCAAATATACTTTGTGTTACAAGTGCAGATGATGATAAAAATGCAACCTTATTTATCGGACCACCCATATCAAAACCTGCCATTCCACCTAATAAAATACCGAGCAACAATGCAATTCATATTCCGATGTTAGAATCTTTTGTAAAGATATGTTTTAAAGCTTCAATAAAGCGATCCATCACATAACCTATTGGAGCACCTATGACAAAAATTACAAGCATAGAGTAAAATAAAGTTACTCCGATTGGTATTACAAACATAGGTATAATAGCAGAAATTGATTTTTGAATTTTTAAATTAGTTATCCACTTAACAGTATAACCTATTAATAATCCAAACAAAATACTTCCGACAAACCCCATCGGGGTTGCTGCTGAAATTCCACCTATGCTAAAGAATAAATCATTTTTATTAGCAATAAACGATACTACAAAACCAGGCATAATTGCAGCTCGTCCTGCAATTGAATATGCTATATATCCACCTAATGCACCAATCATCAAGGTAAATGAAACAACCCCGATTTCAAGCAGCCATCATAGGAAATCTCCTTTTGGAGCAGATGTATTATTTCCGTAAATAGCTTTACCTAATCCTAGGGATATCGCTATCATAATACCACCAAATATAACATATGGAATCATATATGATATCCCTTTGATAATATGCTTTAAAACTCCTTGTTTGGTATTATCTTTTGTTTTTTCTACCTTATTTTCATTATGATAGATTTGTGCCAATGATGCTTTTTGTATAACAATATCTGGATTGTGAATTGCTTCTTTTGTTGATGTTACATATACTTTTTTACCATCAAAATCTTCTAAAGGAATTTTAACATCTGAAGCAATAATTACAAATTCTGCATCTTTGATGTCTTGCTGTGTAAGTTGATTTTGAATTCCGACTGATCCACGTGTTTCTATTTTAGGTTGATATCCTAATTCACTTAACTTATTATGTAGTGTCTCTGCTGATAAATATGTATGAGCAATACCGACTGCACAAGATGTAATTCCGATTACTTTTTTGCCCTGTTTTGATGCTGTAGTTGCTAAATCTTTATTTTCTAAATACGAATCGATGAGATTGTATATTCGGCTGACATCATTACTTGTTTGTAGTTCTTCGGTTGTTTGCGAATCAAGTAAAATAGTAGAAACCTTAGCTAAAGTATGCATATGTAAGTTATTTTTATTTTCGTTTGGAATCAAAATCACAAACATATAATATACATCACTTTTATCAAAGGTATCTCATGAAATTGGTGTCTTTGATTTAATGAAAAACAAAGCAGGTTGCAAAATACTTTCAGATTGACAATGAGGGATTGCAAATCCTTTTTCCATTCCTGTTGAAAACTCTTTTTCTCGCTGCTGTAATGCAGCAAAAGTTTTTTCAACAGAAATGGAAATTGAAAGTTCATTTGCTTTATTTGCGATGAAATTGAATACTTCTGATTTATCATTAAATGATTTATCTATAAAGATGTATTCAGATTTAAATACTTTCATTTTTCCTCCTGTAACAATTCTATCTTTTGTTATTTATAGGAAGGATAAAAGAAAAAAATTTCTCTATATGAATTAAAAATTAGAAATTATTTTTATTTCATGCATTAAGAATTTTGATATTTTCAGCATATTTTGAATCATAATTTTTAACTTTAAGATGTGAAATTAACAAGAAAATTAAATCAGCAATAAATTGTTGGTTAATTTTTGATGATATTGAAATAAATCGTTTGTTTTGCTCCAACGTCGAATACAAAATTACATTATCATATTTTTCTTTTGCTTGCTTATTTGCACTGATAAGTGCGAATTTGATATTATTTTGCATAAATAAATCAACTGCGAATTTAATTTCCTTGGTATCACACGATTTAGAAAACAAAACCACAAATTTATTTTCTATATCTTTTTGACTTGAAATCAATAATAGTGAATGAAAATCTCTAAATGCAATAGCATTTACACCTATTTTTTGCAAATTTATCCCTAATTCAGATGCAGATAAAAAAGAACTACCTGCCCCATATAAATATACTTTATCTGATTGTATTATGTTGTGTACACAGTTATTAACATCATTTAAGTTGATTAAATGTGATGTTCGAAAAATACTTTCTTTATAAAACAAAAACAACTGTTTTAGAATAAATTTTGGATAATCTTGTTTTTCATTGGAATTTAAATCAGTATTTAAATAATTATGATAAACAAAAAATTGCATATCTTTTAATGAATCAAAATTAAGCTTTTTAGCTAATTTTGATATTACCGAAATAGATATATCAGTTTTATTGCTAAGTTGTTTAATTGATGATTTATAAAACTCATCAGGATATAACGATGCAAATTCAATTAAATTCATTTCGGTTTTAGTTAATTCATCAAGTTGTCTTTTAGAAAAATATGTTGATTCTTGCTTCATAATGTAATTTTACTGCAAGTTTTGCTTTTTTAATGTGATTATGGAAATATTTTTAATAAATTAAGCAAATTTAAATTTTTTACTACAAAATATAGCAAAAACATCCGTATATAAACATAATCTTATAAAAAAATACACAAAATTATATTTATATTTGTTCAAAAGGGACCTTAAAAAAAGTTGTGTATTCATAACTGAGTTATCTTCACAAAAAAAGATTTTTTAAAAAATATTAAAAAAGAGTGAAACTCCTTTAAAATTGTATGTGAAATAAAACAAAGGAGAACACATGACAGATATTATATCAAAAAATTTGTTAATTTCAGAAAAGATTAATGAAATAAAAGAAAATGGGTTTAAATTCGTAGCAGAATTTTCAAGAGATATCATTACTAATATAATGAATGCAATCTTAAAAGAAGAGTTTGATGAGAACTTAAAATTTGAATTTGAAAATTCTAAATATGAAAAGAAAAATACACGAAATGGTTATTATACAAGAAGCACTAGATACACCTATTGGAAAAGCATTGCTAAATGTTCCAAGAGATAGAGCAGGAAGAATTAAAAGTAAATTATTTACCAGATATAGTCGAAGAAGTGATGATCTTACTCAGATGATAATGTCCTTTTGCAAACTAGGTGGTTCTTATAAAGAAATCACTGATTTCATTGAGAATTCTACAGACATAAAAATGTCAAGACAAACAATTTCTAATATCTTTACTACTACAAAGGAAAAGGTAGATGAATTCCAAAATAGAAAGCCTACCAAAGAAATTTCAAGCAATTTTTCTTGATTCTACTTACTTTTCCATCAAACGAGGAAGTTATGCAAAGGAAGTCTATAAATATCGTTATGGGAATTGACGAAAATGGTTATAAGCAAGTGCTAAACTTTGAAATTTGTCCAAATGAAAACAAAGGAATTTTTAGAGAATTATTACTAAAAATCAAGGAACAAGGTGTAGAAGAAGTTGAAATTTTTGTCTTTGACGGTTTACCTGGTTTAGAAAATGTTGTAAATGAAATTTTTCCAAAATCTAAGACTCAAAGATGTCTTATACACATTCAAAGAAATATTGTGTCTAAAGTAAGGGTTTCTGATCGTAAAGAAATTTCTAATGATTTTATGTTGATTGCAAAACGAAGTAATATACTTGAAGCACAAAAAGAACTAGAAAACTTTGTATCAAAATGAACTATAAAAGGTTACAAAAAAGAAGTCTCATATCTTTTGCAAATGCAAAATTTATTAACATTTTTTGATTTTCCACCTGAAAAGCGTAAATCTATTTATACAACAAATCCAATCGAATCCTTAAACTCGAATATGAAATTGATTTTAAAAAGAAAAGTTTCATTTCCTAGTATGGAAAGTTTATCACTGCTTTTAGCACATATTTTTGATAACTGAAATATTGACAGAAGTTTTAGAGCAACAAACGGATTTAGAAATATTGGTTAAACTTCGATTTGGTATTGAAAAACCTGCAAAATATAAAGCAAAAGAACAAAAGATTACTTTTGTTCGCTTTATTTTGCGGGTTTTTCAAAAAAATTTTTAAATTTTTCTGATAAGATGCTATTATATATACTACTTACCTTTTTATAGGATATAACTTAGATTTTATTAAAATACACAAGAATTTTTATAATGTCAAAAATCAACTTAGATTAATTAAAGTCATTATCAAAATTAGCCAACTGGTATTGATATTTATTTTGACATTTTTATTATGAAGAATTATAAGGATTAGTCCTGTTACAAAAGCAACTCCAGACATTAGTATTGTTAAATAAAACATCCATTGTGAATAATCAAAATTAGTATACTTAAAGAAAGGAATTAAACCTGAATTCTTTGGATATAAAAATATTCCAATAAAAATTGATATTGATATGATATAAACCCATTTATATCATATCGGTTTTATATTTACATCAGTGTTTGTTTTTACAAATTCATAAGCTTTTTCGCTAGGTTTACTTGAAATATAAAGAAATCCAGAAATTAAATAAGTAGATATGTTGAATAGTATTAATAAATAAAATTCCAGATACACAAAAAATAAAGAAAGTATTGGTGATATGAATATTCCAAGTGAAATAGCTATCGAAAATCCAGTATTAATGTTTCTTAACTCTTTTTGTGAACTCGCGTAATGATATACAATATTTTTTAGATGAATAAATCGATATGAGTGAATTAAGGAAATTAATATATTAATAGAAAGTAATAAGTAAGAAAATCAAGGTGTATGTGCATGTTTGAATATAAAAAAGAAAGCAACAAAGGGATGATAAGTGTTATAGCACTTAAAATATCTGCCAAAAACAAAGCATTTTTATCTTTTAAAAATTTTATAATTTTATTAGCAAATAAATAAGTAATTAAGGTAGGAAGTTGCATTAGAATATAAAGTAGAGATACAACCCAAAAGTCACCAGTAAATTTAAAGATATATAATGAACTACTAAGTTTAAATGCTTCAGAACCAATAGATGAAATAGAGATAGCAGATATATATTTCAATAAGTTTGACTTAAAATATTTCATATCATCCTTTCTCGAAGTATTATAATATTATACTCCTTTTGTTGTTAAACATATTTATTTATTTTTAAAATCATTAATTATATGATTTCAAGCAATTTTATGCTCAGAATTTATCTCGTTGTTTTCTTTCATATTGTTAATATAATTTTCGATGAAATTTTCAGTATTATGCAAAAGTCTTAGATAATACTTTATCGATTCTAATACACCATTTACAACTACTTGACAACCGTGTTCAAGTTTGATTTTATTGATAAGTTGATTAATTCTTTCTGCTTCATCTTGCTTTACCGTAGAAAGCAAATAAAATCTTTGGATACTAGTGTTTTTAAACTTTATGTATGAATCGGCAAGTAATATATCATTAGCTTTTATATTAAATTTAACTTCAATTGCTTCAAATAGTGAACCATCCTTATTTTTGATGATTATATCAGCAACATTCTTGGAACTTTTATCACTACTGTAGTGCGAACTAAGTGGATTTAAAATTTTGTCTTTATATCTATAATTTTCTTTTAGGATACATTGATAGATGCTATATAAAGCAATAACAGGCAGAATTGATGCACCACGTGATTTATAATTGTAATAAAAATGTTGATTTAAAAGATTAATAATATCATCAATTGTTATTTGTGTCTTATTAGCAAAGGGATTTAAAATATTCACAGATTTTATCTCTTTTTGTTTAATACTTAATGCAAACAGAGATTTTAAATATAACCGTGGATCAATATTTAATTCTTGCACATCATATAAAATACTTAAAAATGCATTCTTGATATCTATGTTACTTATTTTACCTGGATAATCTAAATTATAAGCGAAATTTTGTTCTAAGGTTCTAGTTGTTCATCCTGATTCCTTCATTGCACCTAAAAACTGTTTTTGTTTTAAAAAAGGTGTAATATATTTTGCATCAAAACTTCTTCCACTATATCCATTTTTCATATTTGCTTGATGTAATCTAATGTCTTGGTGTGGATGTAGAATTTTATAGACTAAGGAAGTAACTAAAACTGTAAAAACCCCTTTATAACCTTCTTCGTGATCAACAATTATTTGAATATTATGTTTTTGTTTATTATTTAAATTTGTTTTGTCAACTGATGTTAAAGTCAAAGACTCTTTATAAATATTTTCTAAAAATGTTGTTATATCCATATTCTCCCTATTATTTCAAAACTGATGTATCATTTCATTAGCAATTTGCCTTATCATCGGTACACAAACACTATTGCCGATTCTTTCATATAATTTTGAAGTTGACCCGATTTTCTTAAAGTAATCAGGAAAACCCATCAGCTTATAACACTCATTTAATGTTAATTTTCTGACTTTATTGTTATTATGAATAAAGTATCTTCCACTTTTTTCTTGCGATGTTATTGTTGGAACTAGTCCTCTTGAAGAATAAATCCGATTCACTTGTTTATGCACTCTTGATAGATGCAAGGTTTCTTTATCGATACCTTTATTACGAATCTTTTTATTTCGATACCCGATAAAAATTAATCCAGATTTTTGTATTTTTATTTGTGATTGATCTAATAATGTGTATTCATTTTGATTTAGATATTCGTTAGAATCTTTATCCAAAAATTCTTTCATTGAACTAACTGGATTGATTTTGATTTTATCAAAATCAAACACTTTCCCTTGGTTGTTTCCTACAATTACGATTCTTGCTCGATTTTGAGCGACACCAAAATCTTTTGCATTTAGAACTTTGTATGAAACAGTATATCCTAATTCAGTTAATGTTTTTTGCATAATAAAGAAGGTATTTCCCTTATCGTGTTTTAATAAATTAGCAACATTTTCTAAGATGAATGCTTTTGGTTTCTTTTCCCTTAAGATTCTAATGATATCAAAAAATAAGGTTCCACGAATTGCATCGTTGAATCCTTTTTGCTTTCCTGATATCGAAAATGCTTGACAAGGAAACCCAGCACATAGGATATCAAAATTTGGAATATTCTTAGCATCCAGATTGCTAATATCGCAACTAGGATCATCACCAAAATTTGCTTGATACATTGTTGCTGCATGTGCATCAATTTCGCAAGCAAAAACACACTTGGTTATATTACTTTCTAAACCAAGTCGAAATCCACCTATACCAGCAAATAAATCAATAAATTTTATCTCTTGCTTTTTATCCATTATTTTTATTATATCATACCAAAACAAACAAAACAAAAATTTTCTGAAATATTATTCAAAACTTTACATAGTTACAATGTATAAAAATTATATAGCATAAAGCAGGATTAATCACTTTTTTACCAGTTTTTTTTAATACCATAAAAAAGCTAATTTAAGATTTTTCTGTTTACTTTTTATAATAAAACACCTTTATATAAAAATATAAAAAACAAAATCTGAAAAAGTGGCTTGTAGCAAATAAAATATTTGCGTAATGCCACAGATATAAAGTTTTTTTGTTTCTTTTTTTTCAAAAAAAGAAAATTCCCCCGCCTATTTTGCCATTAGGCGGGGGTTAGGGGGTGGTAAAAGTGAGAAACCCTTAAAAACATTTGTATGTGTATGTTTTAAACGATTTTCCTGTAAAGGAAAATCCCAAGGCTTGCCTTGGTAAAATATTCATAAATTTTGTTTGTTTGATTTTATAAATTTGTGATGTTATCGAGTTTTTTACGAGCATCTTCGAGTTCATCTAGTATTTGTTGCAATATTTTTATTTCATCAGCTGTATATTTATCAGATGAAGCAATTTTTCTAATTTTTAAATCAAGTAATTTATTAAAGGAGAAACCACTCGAAAGAAGTCTTGATATGATTTGTACTTCTTTTACCCCTAATGGCAAGCGTTTTTCGAATGCTATTTTCTCATAATGAGTCATATCTTTTGTAGATATCGGTTTTGCTTCATATCTTTTATTTTTGGTTCTAAAATATAATTTTTCGTCTGTTCCTATGACAAATTTTATATCTGTGCTGCTATTAATTTTAATTCTTTTGTCATTTTCATAGGGTGCATAATTTACATTATTATAAGTTACTGCAGCAGCATTAATTTTTCTTTTTATCTCTAAATCAAAGTAATTTTCTAGGTATTCTTTATGTGGTTGTCTAAAGAAATTACTTTGTGGATTTTGTATAACACTTTTTCTTGTAATATTTAAATAATTCATTAATTCACCTATATTTTGGTTCAATTCTTCAATTGTTTTATAATTGTGGTCTTTTATTCAACTTGGAATTCTCTTTTGTGCAAAATCTCAAAAACGTTCAATATGTGGTTTTCCGTTTGATTCAGAAGTGGTTATAAATTCTATTCCTAAATCTCTTACGGCATTATATGTAGAAGCATTTGATTCAGCAGAATTATAAAAATTCTTTCTGTTATCTGTAATAATCATTTGTGGAATTCCATAATTATTTATCATTTTTTCAATATTTGATTGATGTCCATTTAATGATTCTGCTTTTTCTCAAAATGTAATGACAAAATTAAACCTGTTGCTACATCAATGGAACCAATTAATGTTATTTCTTTATTATTTAAGAATTTGTGTGAGCATCCATCTATTTCTACCCTTTGACCAAATGAGAAATTTCGTCTTTGTTCGGTTCTAATTACTTCTTTTTCTTAGGTTTTTTAAAAACCATATTATCAAAAAGATATTCCTTATTCGTTAATTTTGCATACTTTACATATTTTTTGCAGAATTTTTGCTCACTTTTATAAGCAAAAGCAGATGTAACACCTAATTTTATTAGTCTTTTATGAAATTGAGAGTAAGATATATTCGAGTTTATTTTTTCATTATATAAAAACAAACTCAAATATGAATCTGTTGAACTCTTCCCGTCGCTAAGTGAGGAGTTTTTATTATTATAATCTTCTGCTAATTTCTTTATCTCTTCATTTGAGTATTTTCAGGCATGAATGTTATCTCTATTCTTATGAAGAACAAATTTTTTAATAAACTTCTTCTCCCTTTTATACTAATTTTCTTATATTTAATAACAGTTACGAGAGATTTTCCGATTTTTTTGCTAAACTCTGTATTGTTAAATCACTAAATTGCATTACTGTTTGTAAATTTATCAGTCTTGTTTTTTCGAAATTAGATAATTCAAAGTTATTGTTCATTATTAAATCCTTACAAAATTATATACTATAGTAATTAGTAAAATTTTGTTTAATAATTCACGTACCAAAACAAACAAAACAAAAATTTTTCTAAATCAGATTTAAATAAAACTAACGCAAATTGCATTAGTTTTATAATCCTATTTAATTTTATCAAAGTTCATATATACTCCACCATAACTTGTGTTAATACTATAAAGTTGTGGTCAAGCTGGATCAAGTCTTGAACCAGGGATATTGTTTCTAATTCAGTCGGTATCATCATATTTTCAATAATGTGAAGCAGAGTAGTTTGGTGAAATAGATGTCGGTAAGGTTGGATCATCGGCATTTACTTTTTTCAACACTGTTAAGATGTCATTTCTAGAAACGGATTTAGCCAATAAGTCTAAATATTTAACTTTTTGATTAAAGGTAAGTCGTTTTGATTCTACAATAACATTACGAGCAAACTTCTTAGCACGTGGGTTCATAACTTCTCCAATCATGAAGTTTGCTTGTTCTTTGGTAAATAAAGTAACTTGTGGTTGATTTGTAGTATCCTTACCAGGTTGTGGACTAGTTACATAATGGTATCATTTTAAAGCAAGTTCTTTGTAGTAATATCCGATATGTGAATCACCTGTTTCTAAACCAGATATTTGGGTAGGTGCTCACTCTTTAATTTTCTTACTTACATCAAAAGTGATATCAGCAGTAAGAGGTTGTGGATTTACCTTAAAGAAGTTGTTTAATAGATATTCTTTAAAGACTTGGAATGAACGGTAGTCAAATAAATAATTTAAGAATTTCTTTTGTGCTGCAATTTTTGCATCACCAGTTGAGTTTGCGATAGCATTCGAAAGTTGTTTTTGTACATTATCTGGTAATCTAAATTGTTGTCATCCAAATAATGGATTTGATTTGGTATCAAAGAAATTACCATTAGCAACATTAGCATCGTAATCACCTTGTTCACCAACATATGCATCAGTTTGTAAATTTGGTGAATATTTATCAATTTCATCCATAATTGCTTTAAATGCTTTATAAGTATTTGTAGAACTGTTATTGATACGGTTATTTCAATCGGAGCGCTTATTATTATTATTATTATTAGCTGCTGTTGCATCACCAAGTTTTGCAGTAACTGCAACAAGAGCTTCTTGTCGTAATTTTTCAAGTCTGTCTTTAACTATGTTTCGGAATTTATTTACTAATGAGTTATCTGTAGTAGAATCTGCTTGTGTAAGTAGTTGTGAATACATTGCATCACCTTCTAAAGGAGCGACGATGTTTTTAAGGTTATTTCTTAGATTTTGAATTTTTTGTTTTTGATCATTAAATTGTGATTCATTGTATTTATTGATGATCGCTTGATATCTATATGTTGAATAATCGATATCTCTAATACTATTAAAAGAATCAATATATTTTTTGTAATTATTATAAAATGATGGATCTTTTGTTTTAATTACCTCTAAGTCGTGAGATAAACGATCTTTTATACCCATGAATATAGCATTAGCTTGTTTTTCAATGTCAGTTAATTTAGTGATTTTTTCATCTTGCGATAAAGTATTATCATTTATTATTGATTCTCGCTTTTTATTTAAACTTTCAGCAAGATTTTTTAGTTCATCTGTATAAATATTAGAATATCCACTATTAGTACCTAATAATCCATGATTATTAAATGCTTTTTGTGATTCGCTTACAGCATCATTATATCTTTTTTGTTCTTCTGCTTTGGCTTTATCAGCGATTTCTTTTTTCTTAGCATCAATTTCTTTTTTTATCTCTGCTAACTTAGCACTATCTCCATCAGATATTGCTTTTTCAATTTCTTTTTTCTTAGCATCATCAATTTGTAGGATGTTTTTATATGTTTCATCCTTAGCTTCACTACTAACTTGTTGATTAATATCGGATATTCCTAAAGCATCTTTAATATCATTAATGGTATTAGTATATGATGCTTGTGCTTTATCAATGATATCTTGCTTTTCTGTATCAGTTTTAGCTTTTGATAATTCATCTGCTAATTTGCTTTTACTTTGCTCATCGATTCCATCGAGACGTTTAATAATGGTATTAGCAATATTTTCCTTATTTTTTTGTTGTGCAATAGCTAAAGCTTTTTTATTTTCAATTGTTTGTTGAGTTACATTAGCAGCATCTAAACCATCCATTAAATTATTTGATTGAATAATTTCTTTTGGTAGTTTATTAATTTCTTTTAAAGCATCATCTTTAAGTTTTTTAATTTCTGAATTTACATCAGTAACTACTTGTTGGTATTGGCTTTCTGTGGTATTAACTGAATTAACTAAATTCTTCAATGAATCATAGTTAGATACTTTGGTAGCACCAGTTGAACTAAGACGGTTAAGTTGGTTTTGTGCTTCAGTTTTCTTTTGATTTAAATAATTTGAAACTTCTGCTTTTAAATTATTTAAAGTAGATGTATCACTTTTATAAGTCGATTCATTAGCATAATCGTGATTATTTACTGCATTGTTTTTATTGGTAAAATCATTTTTCTTACTTTGATCACTTAAACGGTTTATCAATTCAGATATTTGATTTTTAAGTTCTTCTATTTCTGTACCACGTTTATACTTTTTAGCTTCATTAACAGCAGAATCTATACTATTTTTATCAGTTGCATTATATAATGAATTGTTAATTAAGTCATTTTTCTTAGATGCATATTTGCTGTCGTTTAAAATAGTATCAATTTGTGATTTAGCAGCATCAACTTGTTGTTTTAAAGTAATTGCATCATTTTTAATTTTTGTTGCAGTTGATGAATCCTTAGCATTTGATAATTTAGTTTTTAAATCAGTTTGGTTACCAGATTGTAATTTATTAATTTCACTTTGAGCTGCATCGATATCTTTTTTAAGTTGTACTGCTTTATTTTTGATTGTATTATATGAATCAACACTTTGAGTTGTATTATTTGTCAATTCACTTTGTAAGGTTGATTTTTGATTATTATCTAATTTATTTATTTCATTTAAAGCATCATTTTTAGCCTTAGCAACTAAGATTTTGTTTTTTAAAGTATCTAATGTACTTTCATCATGTGCATTACCTAGTTCAGTAGTAAATTGTGATACTTCATTAGATGGCAATCCAGCTGAATTTAATGTATTTTGTACATCAGTAACCTTAGCAGCAACCTTAGTAATTTTTGCTTTTAATGAATCTAGTTTTGTTTCGTTATCTCCGTTTGTTGAATTTACTTGACCTTTAAAGTAAGTTTTTTGAGCATTATTATTTGCAAATTGTGAATCGATATAAGAGCTAACTTCATCTGATTTGGTTTTAATACGTTTTGCTTCTTCTTTTAGATCTAATAATTTTTGTCCGTCGTTGTTTTCTTGATTCTTTTTGCTTTCTAAATAAGATTTTTGTGAACTACCAAGTTTATTAATTTCAGTTTGTACATCATTACGAATAGTATTTAAAGCAGACTCTGCTTGTGTTTTTTTAGCATTAACATCATCTATTTTTGTAAGCGAATCAACTTGATAATTAGTTCTTTGTGAGACAGGAAGTTTATTTATTTCTACTTTTGCAGCATCCTTAGCAGCTTTTAAAGAATTTTTAATTTCATTAAATTTATTATCAACTTCTTGCTTTATTTGATCAAGATTTGCATTTGGTTCTTTTGCTTGATTAATAAAGTTATTTTTATCAGTATCAGGGATAATACTTTGGTTATTAACACCATCAGAATTTAGTTTTTTATTATTAATATATGCAATAGTATCATCAACTTGTTTTTGTCTTTTGGCTTTATTTTCAATATCTACTAAGGTATCTTTAGTTAAATCACTTTGTTTAAGTTGATTTTCTAAATTGGTTTTTTCTTGCGATTGTGTTAGTGCATCAACTTGAGATTTTACATCAGATTTTTTATTATTAAGTTTTTGATTTACTTGATTAATGATGTTATTTAAAGCACTTTCGGTTGCTTGATCATTAATTTGATTATTGGTAATATATTTATTAAGAGCTTCTTTTAATTGATTATAATCATTATTTTCAGAATTGTTATCATTTACTTTTAACTTCTCAACAGCAGCAGAAGCATTATCTTTAATTTTTGCTAATTCATTTTTTAAAGCCGCAGTTGCATCAGTAATTGCTTTTTCGTTATCAGCAGGATGTTGGTTGGCCACAAACACTGAATCTGTTGAATTAGCATCAAAACGGTTTTTAGTTTTGGTGAATTCATTATTTAGATTATTTAAAATAGTTTGTGCTTCTTGACCCTTTGCTTGTGCGACGGAAGGATCAGTTGCTGCATTTATTGCATTTTTTAATTCATTCTTTTTGTTATTTGTATCTGCTAATTTATTAACTATTTGTAAAGCATTATTTTTAGCACTAGCAAGTGCTTGGTCATGACTTTGTTGAGCAATAGCTTGTTTTTTGATTTCATTAGCTTGTGCAACTGATGCAACATTATTAAGTTGTGTTTCTAACTTAGTTTTTTCAGAATTATTTGTAGCAATTTTATCTACTTCAGTTTTTGCTTGTTTTTTAGCTTCTTCAATAACTTGTTTCTTTAAATTATTTAAATCACTAATGGTGTCTTTACCAGTTGTAGAAAGACTTGAAGGATTTGAACTAAGTTGATTGATTTCATTTTGAACTTCGTTTTTCTTATTTGCAAGAGTTGTTGCAATAGTGTTTTCAACTGCTTTAATTTGATCTTCGGTGGTAGCATTTTGTAAGTTTTGTTGCGCTTGCACATGTGCTACATCACCAGTAATTTTATTTAAATCCGCAGTTGCTTTATCTTTAATAGTTTTTAAAACATTTGTTGCAGTAGTTTTTTGAGTATTTACAGCATCAGATGTAGTAGCATTATTTATAGCATTAATAATAGTTTGTTTTTGAGCATTAGAATCTGAAAGTTTATTTGCTTCGTTTAGTGCAGATTCTTTATCTTTTTGCAATTGTATCTGAGTTTTGATTTCTTCGATTTTTGCTTTAGTAGGTGCTGAATCAATTTGTTGTTGTAATTTTGCTTTTTCAGAAGTATTAGTGATATCATCCAAAGAAGCTTTGGTTTGATCTTTAAGGGTGCTAAATTCTTGGTTTATTTTGTTAGTAAAATCTGTATATGCTTTTTCGGTATCAGTTGTTTTAGCAGTATTAAATTCTGAATCTTTTTCATTACCAAAGATTTTGTTTGCAGCTTCAGCCTTTGCTTTTATATCGTTAAATTTAGCTTCAATTTTTGTTTTTAAAGCATTATATTCAGATTCTTTGTGAGCACCTTTTAAATCATTTTCAAATTGTTTACGGTTGTTTCCGTTTTCATTCACTGGAATAAATTTATTTAGTAAATTATTAATTTCTTGTTGTTTAGAATTTAGATATTCAGTAACTTTATTTTCAGCATTTTTAATAGTTTGTGGATCACTGCTTCCTGCTTGGTTTTTAAATTCATTCTTTTTATCAGTCGATACATCAATTTTATCTACTTGTTGATTAAATGCTTGTAAAGCAGACTGGATTGCAACGGTTTGTTCACGGTTTTTTGTAGTTACATCAGCAGATAATTGATTAAGTTCATTAAGTTTCTGATTCATATCTGCTTCAGATGTAGGATGAGTATAAGTGATTTTATTTAATCGAGTAGTATATGGACTTTGGTCTCTTGATAAAATGCTTGAAATACTTGTTTTAATTGGATCGGCTTTTTCTTGAACCTTAGCAGCATATTCAAGTGATTTAATTTTTGCATATGTATCTGTTTTAGATGCATCCTTTAATTCTTTAATTAATTCTGCTTTATTAGATGCAGATGTAGCATTAATAGCATTTTCAGCATCAGTGCGAGCTTGTGATATTTTTTGTTCAACATTAGTTTTAAGTTGATTTAAAGCACTTTCTGTTTTAGATGTATCGTTGATAAGTTGATTATAGGTATTATAATCTGGAGAACCTTGTAGTTTATTTAGTTCAGCTAAAGCAGCATTCTTAGCAGTTTCAACATCTTTAATCGCTTTATCTTTAACAGTTTTAACAGCATCTAAGGTAGTAGCATTTTGTAGCTCGTTATTATATTCATTTGCTTTGCTTGCTTTATCAATATATTGTTTAGCCTCAGTTTTAGCTTGTGCTAATTGAGTATCTTGATTGCGTTTAGCAGCTTGAACTTGTGATTCGATGTTGTTTAATTTGTCTAAGGTAACATCAGAGGCGTTAACTTGATTTTGGTAATTACCTTTGTCTCATAATTGATTAATTTCTTTAGTAATTTGTTCTTGTTTGTGCTTGATTTGTGCTTTGTTTTTGATGTTAGATAATTCAGTATATGTTTGTTTGCTGGTATCATTTGCTTCATTTTTTAATGTGGTTTTAGTAGAATTATCTTCAACTTGATTAATCGCAGCAGTAACTTCATTTTTATAGTCATTTAAAACTTTGTTTGCTTCAGCTTGGATGGTATTGATGTTATTTAAATCATTACTTTGGTCAAGTCTTTGTTTTAAATTATCGTATCTGTTATTACCTTTTAATTTTTCAATTACTGCTGTT
Source organism: Mycoplasma sp. 6243 (assembly GCF_051200785.1). Taxonomy (NCBI): domain Bacteria; kingdom Bacillati; phylum Mycoplasmatota; class Mollicutes; order Mycoplasmatales; family Mycoplasmataceae; genus Mycoplasma; species Mycoplasma sp. 6243. Next base: position 710,586 of record NZ_CP195154.1, on the reverse strand, counting down.
GCTGTAGTTTTAGCATCGGTAATTTCTTTTTCTACTTTTGTTTTAACATCATTTGCTTTAGCAGATGTATCTGCAGATTTTAATTCATTTTCTAATTCAGTCTTTTTAGCAGAATCATTAAGTGATGCATTAATTTGGTTAGTAATTTGTGCTTTCAGATTTTTTAAGTTAGTTTCTTCAAGTTGTCTTTGTGTTTGAATCTTGTCATAAACTTCTTTAATCTTTTCAAGTTTATTAACAAATACTGAACCGGTATTAGTTTGATTATATGCATCATTTAATTCTTTGGTAAATTCTGCTTTTTTGCTAGCATCTTCAACTTTATTGTAAAGGGTTTCTGCATTTTGTTTTAATTTATCTTGAGCTTGTTTTAGAACATCATCAATTTGGTTGACAGTAGATAAATCTTTGGTAGCAGGGGTAGTTGAACTGGTAGACCCACTTCCAGGTATTGTTGAACCACTTTGTGAACCCCCAGAACCTTGAGTTGCTGCAGTAGGAACAAATTTTTCAGCTGTTTGCAGTTTTATATCCAATTCTTTTGCATCGTTTGCATCTAAACTGCTATCAATTTTACTTTTATATTGAGCAACAACTGATTTAAGGTAATCTGGGATAATAGTATTTTTAATTCTTAATAAATCTTCATCAGTTCGAGCATTTTTAACTTGTTCTTGAAGTTCGTTATACTTATTAAGATGACCAGGATTTTCATTATTTCGATTAGTAGGTTGAATCTTTTGAGAAATTTCTTTTTGTACATCATCGCGAATGCGTTTTAGTTCAGTATCAATTTTTTGTGAATCTTCTTTTAGTTTAGAGATTTGAGTTTGGCTATCAATAGTTTTTTCAATTTCGGTTCTTACAGAATTAGAACTATTTAAAACATTTAATTTTTCTTTAACTTGTGCTTTTAAAGCAGTAACTTGATTGCTTTGATCTGTAAGTTTATTATTAACATTAGTTTCGACGTTTTGTAAACTTTCTGCATTTTGGGCTTGATTTAAATCATTTTGGAGTTTTGCTTTTTCAGTGCTTTCTTGAATCGTATCAATTAATTTTTGAATACCTTCACGAGTCTTTTGGTTATTGATTTTAATGCGTTGTGCATCTAACTCTCCCATATTAGCAGCATTATCAATTGCTTTTATTGCAGCATCTTTAAAATTTTGATCACTTACCCCTGTTACACTTTGAACTTTTTGATTATTATCAGTATATGTATATCCATTTAATAGTTTTTTTAAGTCAGCTTGTTCATCTGAGAAGATTTTAGCAGCTGCATCTTTAATTTGTTTATATCCACTTTCACTTTGGGTACTATCAAGATTACCTTGTTCAGTTTCTCTAGATTGTCTACCAGTAAGTTTATCAACTTGAGTTTTTGCTTCAGCCTTTTTAGCATCTAAGAATGCTTTGATTTTAGCCATAACAGCAGCAACATCCTCGTTGCTTCGTGCATCATTGATTAATTGTGCATATTCATCTTTGGTTGCTTTCGATTCATCTAAGTCAATATTATTATTAGCAGCAGTTGCAGCATTAATTTGTGGTTGTAAAGCACGGTTATATGCATCCTTGGCTTTCAAGTCCTTGATTACTTGATTTAAGGCATCTTCGCTTTGTGCTCCATTGATTGATACATTAAATGAAGTCTTTTGTTCAGGGAAAAGTTTTTTAGAATCTAAGGTTGCTAAAACTGCTTCTTTATGAATTTGTAATTGGATTGCAGTTTTAGCATCGTTTAAATCTTGAATGGTTGCTGCAGTATTAACCATTTGATTCAAGACACTTTTTTGTTCGTTGTTTGTAACGGATGAAAGTAATCCTAAATCATTTTGTTTTTGTCCTTCAAAAGCAGCATTCATTTCGGAAATATAGTCAAGAATTTGTTGTTCTTTAACTTTTGATGTATCCATAGCCGCTTTAATATCAGCATATTTTTTATGCATTGTATTATCACCGACTAATTTAGCGAGGGTAGCATCATATTCTGAAAGTCTAGAATTTATTTTATCTGAAACACGATCACGTTGTTGTTTTGAAATGGATTGGGTAGTTCAGTGTCCGGAAGTTACGATGTGATCAGCGTCGGGGTTGTTCAAACGGGCTACATCGGCTTTAGTATCGGCATTATAAGCAGCTAACTTAGCATCAATGTCATTATTTACTTGATTAATTTGTGTTTGATTATCAGCAGCAACTAAAGCATCTTTTAATGCTTTATTATCAGCAGCAACAACATTAATTACATCATCGATTCGATTTGATACTTGTGCTTTAGCATCGTTTAAACGAGTAATTGCGGTTTGTTTAGCTGCAGCAATAGCTGCTTGTGTTGTTGCAGCATCAATATCATGGATAAGACCTTCGTTGTCGTTAAGTTTTAACGCTTGTGCTTTAGCATCATCTTTTAAAGATTGTAAATATGCATCAACTTCTTTAATAACACCATCAACAGCTACTTGAGATTGTGCAGCTTGGATTTTTTCTTTAAATTCATCAAGTTTTGGGCCTGCTAATAAACGAACTTGTGTATCTTTACGAGCTTGTGTTTTTTTGTTAGCTAATTCATCTTGTTCTAAAGCAATGGTATTTTTGATGGTTTTAAGCATATCACGAGCATCTAATAAACCTAAGTCAGGTTTATTTGCACGTTTATTGAATAAGTCGATATTTTCTGGTTTATATAATTTCTTGATTTGTTCTTTGGTTTGTGCTACTAAATTAGCAATTTCATTGTGTTCTGATTCTATTTGTTGGTTAATTTTATCTAAAATTGCATTTGCACCCGGAGTATCTTCATTGGCTTTGGTTGCTTCTAGTTCCTTGGTTAATTCAGCAGCTTTTTGTGGATCTTGTACATTTTGTAGTTGTGCATCAGCAGCATCATGAGCGTGTTCATATGCAATAGATTTATTAATTTTGTCTAAAACATTATTTAAGTCTTTAATGGTATTTGAATTGATGATATCTTGTGCATATTTAGCTTTTTTGTCAGTATCTTTAAGACCAGGATTTGCTGCACTTCCATCTCCATCTAAAGTATCAATAACTTTATCATGCACATCCGAGAATGCTTTGTTGGCTTGATCAATAACATTTTGGATAGCGGCTTCAACTTGTGATGCACCAAAAGAAGATTCTAAATTTTGCTTTAAATCTCCGTTATATTCAGTTAATCCACCTTCGGTGCGAGCAATAGCTTTTTTAGCTTGATCTTTAAGTTCGTTAATATATGAATCAACTTGATCAGAAATAGTTTTAATTTCTTGTGGTGTTTTAGCATTAGAAAGTTGGTTATATAAATCTAGTTTTTTTGGATTAGCATTCGATAATAAACCTAATTTATCTTTAGCAGCAGTTTTGGCAGCCGCTAGTGCTGCATCTTGGTCTGCTAAGGATTTATTAATTTGCTCTGCTAAAGCAGCGCCAGAAGCAGCATCAGGCAGTGAATTTATTTTGTTTAAAAACTCTTGTTTTGCTTTTGGATCGATGATATTATCAGCTAGGTTGTTTAAATGTGATTGTTCGTTTTGTAATTTAATTTGATTATCAATTGAACCTAATAAATCGTTTGCAGCATTTGAATCATTGACATCAACTAATTTATCACGAAAAGCAAGTTTTTTAGCAGGATCGCTAATTCGATCAATTAAAGCACCAATTTGTTCTTTTTGTGAATCAAGTTGGTTTTGTGCATCAATACTATTAGTAATTTCATTACGGATTTTAGAAAGATTATCAAAAATGGTATTTTGATTATCAATTGTCTTTCCGTTTGAATCACTTGTAGCATTTTTAAGGTTATTTAATAATTCTGCTTTCTTCTTAGGATCTTTGATGTATTTATTAATAATATATTCAAGTTGTCCGTTGGTAAGTTTATTATCTGATTCAAGTTTGTGGTAGTTTTTAATATCTGAAATTAATCCTGCTAATTCAGCATTGTTAGTTACTTTTAATAAACGATCTTTAAATTCTGCTTTTTTAGTAGTATTTTCAATTTGATCGATTCCGGCTTGTGCTATTTTTTTGTTTTCTTGGAAGTTATAAATATCTTCAATTTTTTCCTTAGCATCTAAAACTGCTTTAAAGGCTTGATTAGTGGTTTTGTCATTAGGATCAAAAAGTTTTTCAGGATCGAATTGTGCTGAATTTATGGTGTTATATTCTTTAGCCACTTTGGCTTTGTTTTCATCATCTAATTTATTGTAATATTCCTTAGCACGCTTTTTAGCTTCTTCATAGTTATTAACTGTGTTAGCTTTTTTAGATAAGTCTAAATAGTCTTTTGCTATAGCATTAGGATTATTATTTAAATCAGTAAGTTTGTTTTGTAGTTCTTTTTTAAATTGACTAAATTCACCATTAGGATCGATTTTATTGATATCATCTTGGGTGTTATCTTTAATTTTTCGGAAAATACGTTCTGCTTCTAATTCTAAATCAACTACATCTTTTTGTGTTTTAGCATCAACAAGCGCAACATCTAAACGGTTTTTATTATCATAATCACCATCTAGTAAACGAATTTTGGTTCTGGCTTCTTTTTTAGCAACATTTAACAAATCAAGTGCTTTTTGTCCTACCTTATTAATATCTTCTAGAGTATTAGCATTATTAAGTTCATTTAAAAGTTCATTTCTAGGTGGATTATTCAGTGCTTCAATTTGAGCACGTGCAGCATTTCTAGCATCTTCGATTGCTAAAACACCTTTTAATTCAGTTTCGATGTTATCTAAATCTGATAAAAGGTTAGCATTATCGATATCATCGAGATATCTTTGTTTAATAATTTCAGGTAAATTTGAATTATTAACTCTGTCTTTTAAAATTTTCTTTTTAGAATTTAACAATCCTTCAACCCCAGAAATTGCTCTAAGTTTATTTTCTATTTGTTTTTGGATATCAACAAGTTCTGGGATGTTTCCAGCTTTATCAATTTTATCTGAAAAATCTTTTTTAGCAGCTTCATCATCAAGAACATTATTTAACTCATGTACTTGTTTTCTTAAGTCTTCTAAATCACGGTTTTCTTCTGAATCTAAGATTTCATCTACTTTTTTATTAATGGTATCAAGTTGTCCACCAGGTAGTTCATCACCTGGAGCTAATGTAGTCATATCTTGATATACATCATCCCTTTGGTAGATATTTTGAATTTCTTTTGCTTTATCAGCAACTAACTGAGTTTTATCTAATAAAGTAGATAACTCATGTAATTTTTCTTTATCATCCCCTGCTCTAGCACGTAAATCTAAAAAGTTATCTTGTATTACTGATGGAAGTTTAGCAATCTTAGCATCAACGCTTTCTTTTAGTTTTGCTAACTCTTTTGCTTGTTTATCAATTAATTCTTTAAGACGATCAATTAAAGGTTCTACTTGCTCTGGTTTGGTTGCTTGTGCAGCCTGAGCAATAAGTTCATCCTTATCCTTAGAATCATTAAGTTTTGGAAGTAATTTATCGAATTCAAGTAATTTATCAAGAGCATCGTTGAATGTAATCAAATCATCAAGATTGGTAAAAGTAGTAACCTTAGAATCAAAATTCACAAGTTCATTTAACTTGTTATTTACTGAATTAACTGCTGCATCGGTGATTTTCTTATTTATTTCTGCAAGATATTCAAATTGTCTTGGGGTCTTATATGTAGTTGGTAATTTAGATAAATCTGCAAAAAGCAGCCTCTTAGTTTCATCAGAAATATTTACCCTTTTTATATCATTTAAAGTTTTATTATATAAGGTTTTATATTGATCACTTGCTTGTTTGCGATCATATAAAATTCCTATTGTTAGTCCTGTGACAGTTGTAGCAGCAACTGCAGCAGATGAAACAAAAATTATTCCTTTTCTTTTGTTAGTCATAATTTCTTCCTTTATATTTTACTTATTTAATTTTGTAGTTTTTGTTATTTTTATATATGTTGACTGTATAAAAATTTTATAACAAAAAAACACACAATAAATTCATAGAATAAAATTATACTCTCTTATATATATATATATATATATATATATATGGTAAAAAATTTTTTAGTGCTATAAATTCAAGTAAAAAGTTAATTTTTTAAGAATGTCAAAATCTAAAAATGCTTATGTTGTGTATTTTAAAAACAAGCAAAGATATTGATTTTACTTGTTAATAAAGTTGTTAATAAACAAAAATTAACTCAGATAAATGATATCAAATTTTAGTATAAACAAACATTATTAAAAACACAACCACAGGTTGTGTTAGTTACTAAATTGTGATCGATATAGATTATTATAAAAGCCTTTTGCATTTAGAAGTTCTTCGTGTGTTCCACTTTCAATAATCTCTCCGTCATTTACTACTAATATCAAATCAGCATGTTTAATGGTGCTAAGTCTATGAGCAATAATAAATGAAGTTTTATATTGCATCAGATGCAGCATTGCTTTTTGAACAATCTGCTCAGTACTTGAATCAATATTAGAAGTAGCTTCATCCAAAATTAAAATATTACGATTTGATAAAATTGCTCGCGATAAAGATAGCAGTTGTCTTTGACCTTGCGAAATATTCATTCCGTTATGTTCAATTTGTGTTTGATATCCTTTTTCCATATTTTGGATAAAGTGGTGTGCTTGTGTCATTTGGGTTGCTTGTTCAATTTGTTCCATACTTGCATTTGGATTGGTCATTTTAAGATTTGCTAAAATAGTTTCATTGAATAAAAATGAATCTTGTAGCACAATAGTTAAGATGTCTTTCAAGTCTTTTGAATTGATTTCCTTTAGCTCATTTCCATCGATTTTAATGCTTCCTTGTTGGTAGTCATAGTATTTTGAAATTAAGTTAATAATTGTGGTTTTACCAGCACCAGTTGGTCCTACAATCGCAATCACTTTTCCTTGCTCAGCCTTAAAGGAAGCTCCTTTAAGTTGGTAATTAGAAGAATTTGGATTATATTTAAAGAAAACATTATCAAAAACAACTTCCCCTTTCACTGATGCATAACTATCGGTATTGTTTTGATTATATTTATATGCTGCAAACGCGTATGGATCATTTGTGTTAGTCTCAATGAATTTTTGCTCATTTTGATCAAATCTTATTTTAACAATGCGGATTTTTTCATTTTGATGCGATTCAATTGGTGCATCTAAAATGCGAATAACTCTGGTAGTTGCTGCAATTCCAACTTGTGTTTGAAATACAGTTCCTAATACCGCTTGAAAAGGTCCCATAAAGTTTCAATTCAATGATGTATAAGTAAAAATTAATGCAGCAGTTGCTTTTCCATCCACCCCTGCACCTAACCCAGGTACACCTAAAACAGGGACTGAAAATAAATAAAATACTGCTGAAATGGCTGTAATAATTAAGATAATTAAGTTTGAAATCACATAATAAATAGTTTCAAGACTCTTGGTAATTAAATCACCTCGAAAAGCAATTTGACGAATTTTTTTGGTTATCTTTTTTAACTCACTATTAATTAATTCTTGACGGTTAAATGCATTTGTAACCTTGGTATTTGCTAACATTTCTTCGACAAAAGAGTTAAGTTCTCCAAATGCTTCTTGAACTTTGATAAAGTATGGTTGTGAACGTCTAATTACAATTGCAACCGATGCAAACATCAAAAGTGAAAACGGAACAACAATTAATGTTAAATAAACAGATACCATTGACATAACAATAATAGCAATCGAGATGTTAAATATCGCATTAATAACTTGGGTTAGCCCTTGATAAAGCGATAAAGCGATGTTATTGCAATCAACAATTAAGCTTGAAATAAGGTCCCCAGTTTTATTATTATCATAATAACCAATGGGCATTTCTAACAGCGAATGCATTAATTTGTTTCTCACCCTTGCCGCTGCATAAAAGGCAACCTTAGCATAAATGCTATTTTCTAAATAACGAAAAATGGCATATATTAAATAACATCCACCTAATCCAGCAAGAGTCAAAGCAAACTGTGTGATAGAAATATTTTCAAAAGCGATATTACCTTTTGCTAGTGGTTCAAAAAAGCGGTTAATAATAAATCCGATTAAAAAACTGCCACCAATATAAGCCGATGCATTTAAAACAGAAAACAATAATGCTCAATAAATAATAGTTCTATCTTCTTTAATAAAAGAAATTCAAACCTTAAAAGCACGTCAATTTGAATGTTTAGTCATTATGCTCCTTATTGTTGTAATTGGTTAAAGTTAACATCAGCATATCATTGGCATGTTTGTAGCAGTTCATCGTGACTGCCTTGTCCAATGATTCTACCTTTATCTAAAACGATAATTTTATCAGCATGCTTGATGGAATTAATTTTTTGTGAAATGATAATATTGGTGGTTTGATAATTGGTTGATAAATTATGAATTAGGTTTTTAGTGGTAATGTTATCTAAAGCACTGGTAGAATCATCTAAAATTAATATTTTTGGTTCAATTAATAAGGTTCGAGCAATCGAAAGACGTTGTTTTTGTCCACCGGATAAGTTTTTACCACGTTGTCCTACAATATGATCAAGTTTATCTGCAAACGAATTAACAAATTCGTTTGCACATGAAGAATCGAGCGCTTTTTGAATTTGTATTTCAGTTGCATCTTCTTTAGCAAAAAGTAGATTGGATTTAATGCTACCTGAATAAAGTAAAGCATCTTGATATACAATCCCAACATCTTTTCGGATTTGGTTGGTATCAAGGTTATTAACTTCTTGGTTATCAATTAAAATATTTCCGTCTGTATATTGCATATTTTTAATCAATAAGTTTGCTAAGGTAGATTTTCCAGCACCAGTTGGTCCAATAATTCCTAAGGTTTGACCAGCATCAATTTTAAAATTAATATCTTTTAATACATAATCTTCAGATGTTTGAAAATATTTAAAATTCAAGTTTTTAAATTCAATGCTGTAGCTGTTTTTATCGTTGTTTGTATTAAGATGTGTTTGAAATACTTTATCCGAACTTTTGAAGTTGAACACATATGAAATTCTTTTAGCAGAAACACGAGCACGGAAAAAAGTACCTAAAAATTGACTAAAACTACTAATACCAAGTGCGATAATAAATTCATATTCAATAAATGTATTAATTTTAGCAATTAATTGTGGGATATTTGTATTTGGATTTTTTTGAATTGTCACAAATGCGACAGCATAAATAATAATGATTATTAAGTTAGTAATAAAGAAAAAAGCCGGCATCGCTAATGAAAAGAGTGAAAAAATTCCACGTTCATTAACTTTTCATTTATTAGTTGCACTTTCATATTTGCTATATTGTTGCTCTTGCAGGTTATATGCTTTAATAAATCTGATTCCAAGGATGTTTTCATCAGATTCTTTAGTTATTGCATCCAAGTTTTTACGGTTTTGTGCAATTAATGGTCGAACAAATTTAAAGATAAAATACATTACAAAAACTAGCAAAGGAATTACAGCAATAATTGCTCAAGTTAAAGGAACATCAGTTAAAAATGCAAAAACTAAACCAGCAATGATATAAAAAGGAGCTTTAACTAAGGTAGTGCTTGCTCCAACTAAAAACTCTCAAAAGACTGCAACATCGTCGTTGATTCGAGTGATAAGACTTTCTGGTGTAATTTGTGCAATTTCTTTTAATGATAACTTTTGGTATTTAGCAAACAGTTTATCGCGATAAAAATTTGATGCTCTTTCTCCTGATCAGACAATGATTAAAAGACCCATCATTGATACAAAAGAAGAAAAAGCGATTAATCCTAAGGTAACACCTAAAAGTAGTCCTAATGTATTAGAAAAATTTGTAGATTGATAAATTATATGATTGAAAAGTACAATGTGATATGTTCCACTTTTATTAATCAACAGAGGTAAAAATTGAGCAATAAAAATTGGAATAAACATTGTTATAATTACATTTAATAAGATTAAAGATACTCCAAATCAAATCCGATTCTTCAGATTTTTCGGGAGAATCTTAAACATAGATATCATATTACCTCCTATTCTTGATCATCTCATTCAAATTCAAAACCATAAATTGTAACGATGTCACCTTTTTGGATGTTGCGACGAATTAGTTCATCTCATACACCGATTTTTTTAAGGATGTTATTAAAGCGAACTAAGTTATCATAAGTGTTAATAGGAATTTTATAATAAAGTTCTTCAACTTTCTTTCCACTGACATCAAAGTATCCTTTGTAAGGATTTTTTACAATAAAATCTGGTTCATAAGTTATAACTTTTACTGAATCATTTTCTTCAGTAATTGTTTGAAATTGAGTAGTTGAAATAAGTTCTCATAAAGCAGCTTTAACAGCTTCTAAGTTATGATGAAAAATTGCAGATATCGAAATAACTTTAACATCAGGATATTTATTCTTAAATGCTTTTAAATGTGCATTAAAAGCATCTAAATCAGATTTATTGGCTATAACTAATTGTGGTTTTGATTCAAGTTTTAAATTATATGATTTTAGTTCGTTATTAATAGTTTCATAGTCTAAAATCGGGTTTTTATCTTCTAAACCAAAATCAATAATATGTGCGATGACTTTACATCTTTCGATGTGTTTTAAAAATTGAATTCCAAGTCCTTTACCTAATGCGGCACCTTGAATTAAACCAGGTAAATCAGCAACGGTAAAAGAGTTTTGATGAAATTGCACCATTCCTAATTGTGGTACTAAGGTTGTAAATTCATATTCTGCAACTTTTGCATGTGCATTTGAAATAGAATTTAAAAATGTTGATTTACCTGCTGAAGGCTTACCTACCACACCGACATCAGAAAGAATTTTTAAGACTATATGTGCTTGGTATTTTTCTCCAGGCATACCGTTTTCAGCAATTCTAGGTGCTGTGTTTTTAGCGGTTTTAAACTTGTTATTACCACGACCACCTTTTCCACCTTTTGCTACCAAATATGCTTGATCAGCTTTGATAACATCAGCAATTAATTTCGTCCCGTTATATACCAAGGTTCCTATTGGAACTTTGACATAAGTATCTTTAGCATTAGCACCGTAAAGATTTTTTGGGCCACCCTTGACACCATCTTCTGCTGTAATATGCTTGTTTTTGTAAAATCTAAGCAAGGTGTTTTTACCTAAATCACCAACAAAATAGATGTTTCCTCCACGACCTCCATCGCCTCCATCTGGGCCACCTTTATCAACATGCGCCTCACGACGAAAAGAGATCATCCCATCTCCACCTTTACCAGCTTGCAATAATATGCTAACTTCATCGATAAACTTTGCCATAAAATCCTTTCTTAATATTATAGTCTTTTAAAGTGTCAACTTAGGTAATTATTTTAAATATTGTTTTAATTCTTCAACTTTATTAAGTTGCTCTCATGGTAGATCAATATCATTTCTACCAAAGTGTCCAAAATATGCAGTTTTTGCATAAATCGGTTTTCTTAAACCAAGTGCTTCGATAATTGCTTTTGGTGTGAGATTAAAGGTATTAATAATTGCATTTTCAATTTTTTCTTTAGCGATTTTTTCGCTCCCGAATGTTTCAACCATAACCGAAATAGGTTTTGCTATTCCAATAGAATAAGCAATTTGAATTTCAACTTTATCTGCTAAACCGGCTGCAACAACATTTTTTGCCACTCATCGAGCAGCATATGCAGCAGATCTGTCAACTTTGGTAGCATCCTTACCACTAAAAGCTCCACCACCATGTCGCGATGCTCCACCGTAGGTATCAACAATGATTTTACGTCCTGTTAAGCCAGTATCCCCAATAGGTCCACCGATAATAAATTGTCCGGTTGGGTTAATTAGGATGTGTTTTGGAGCATCTAAATTAAATTTTTGTAATGTTGGCAAAATGATTTTTTGCACTATATAATCTTTAAATTCGGATTCAACATACTTACTTGAATGTTGAATGCTTAATAAAACTGTATCAACGCTTGTATGTTTAGGATCGCTGTAATCTAAGGTAACTTGCGATTTCATATCAGCTTTTGCTCATACAAAATCTCCGCTAACTCTAAGTTTTTCAGCCACCCTGACAAGTTCATGTGCAACTGTAATCGCAAGTGGCATATAAACATCGGTTTCGTTAGTTGCATAACCAAACATTATCCCTTGATCGCCTGCTCCGATTTCATCACCTAATTCAACTCCTTGAGCGATGTCGGGACTTTGATGTCGGATGTCTGTGATAAAACTTGTTTCGTTAGTGTAATATCCTAAGGATTTTAAGATATTTTTAGCAATTTCAATAACATCAATATCAGCAGTTGCTTTAACTTCCCCTGCTATAAAGATGTTGTGTCCACTCGCCATTGTTTCGACTGCAACTTTAGCATATGGATCTAAGGTTAAATAAGCATCCAAAATAGCATCTGAAATTTGATCACAGACTTTATCTGGATGTCCTCTTCCAACTGATTCGCTGGTAAATAATTTTCTCATATAAAAAAACTCCTTATTAGTTAAATAGGAGCATAAAGATGGTCATTTGCATGTTGGGATACATCCCCTGACTCTCCACCGTGTATTAAACCGGTTGGCAATGGTTTTCGTTGTCAACTACCACACTCTTTATGCTGACCATATAAAAAAATATGGGTTATGCAATTATAGCAGAATTTTTAAGGAAAGAAATAATTTAACGATTTTTGTTTTGGATGCTATATAAAATAAATTTATTTTCTTTTTTATGTTATATATAGCAAAAAAAGAAAATAAAGGGATTTATACACAAAGATATTAAGATTTAATTCACAAGCAAAACAAATTAAAAATTTTGCTAAAAAAATATAACATTTTTAATATAATAAAAATTAAAGAGGTAAATATGAAAAAAAGTTATCAAGCAATCGTTATTGGTGGTGGTCATGCAGGTGTGGAGGCTGCTTTTGCTCTAGGAAATAAAGGTTATCAAACTGCATTAATTTCATTTGATTTAAAGCGTTTAGCGATGATGCCTTGTAATCCGTCGATCGGAGGTCCTGCAAAAGGGATTATAACTCGTGAAATTGATGCATTAGGTGGAGTTCAGGGATATTTTTCAGATTTAGCGATGATTCAAATTAAGATGTTAAATGAATCAAAGGGTCCTGCTGTTAGGGCATTAAGGGCTCAAATAGACAAAGATAAATATTCTGATATTATTGCAAAAGCACTAAATGAGCATCCAAATATTCATTTAATTGAAGGGGTTGTTGAAGAAGTTTTAACAGATTCAGAAAAAAAAGTAGTTGGTGTTGTTTTATCAGATGGAAGTGTTATAAAAACAACTGTGTTAGTGATCACAACTGGAACATATATGAATTCAAGAATTTTACGTGGAGATGAAATTACTATATCCGGACCTGATAATCAAAAAACTACACCAAAACTTAGTTTATCACTAAAAAAATTAGGTTTGCATCTTCAACGCCTTAAAACTGGTACACCTGCTCGAGTTTATGCCGATTCAATAGATTTTTCACAAGTAGAAAAAGAAGACTTAGAAGATACTATATTGACTTTTTCAAACCGTTCTAACATCAAACTTGATAAACAAATTTCATGTTATCTTACCTATACAAATGATGCAACACACAAAATAATTGAAGAAAATATTGGTAAATCTGCTATGTATTCAGGTTTAATCGAAGGGGTGGGACCTAGATATTGTCCTAGCATAGAAGATAAAGTAATGCGTTTTCGAGATAAACATCGTCATCAAATCTTTTTTGAACCTGAAACAGCTGATGGAAGTATTATATATGTAAACGGGATGTCAACATCAATGCCAATAGATGTGCAAGATAGGATGTTAAGAACTATACCAGGATTACAAAATTGTCGCATCCAAAAATGAGGGTATGCAATTGAATATGATGCTTTGAATCCCTTGCAAATCCAACCCTCCTTAGAATCAAAAGTGATTAAAAATCTCTATACAGCAGGACAAATCAATGGAACAAGTGGATATGAAGAGGCAGCCGCACAAGGATTAATTGCAGGAATAAATGCTGCATTAAATCTAGAAAATAAAGAGCCATTAATTTTAAAGCGTGATGATGCATATATCGGAGTATTAATAGATGATTTGGTAACAAAAGGAACAAAAGAACCATATCGAATGTTAACATCTAGAGCTGAATATCGATTGTTATTGCGTAATGATAACCCTGACTTACGTTTATCTAAATATGGATATCAAATCGGATTGGTTTCTAAACAAACATATGATTATGTACTAAAAAAATATCAAACCATAGATGCAAAAATAAAGCAACTGAGTGAAGAATTTTTATCTTCAAAGTCACAATTAGCACAAAAATATGGAATAGAAAATGGAGTTTCAATGTTAAAAGTTTTAGCCCGTCCAGATGTTAAGGCGGAAGAAGTACTAGGTGATTTTGAATTCAAAAATGAACTTACTACCATTATCCGTTTAGATGGTTATATTAAAAAACAACAAATCCAAGCACAAAAAATGTCGCGCTTAGATTCACTAAAAATACCAAAAGATATAGATTATCAGAAAGTGATGAATTTAGCAACAGAAGCTCGACAAAAACTTGAAGCAATTCGACCACAAACCATAGGTCAGGCATCTCGGATTTCCGGGATAAATCCTACTGATATACAAATGTTGATGTTTTATTTAGGTAGCAAAAAGTAATGAAATTGAATATTATCGCTGTTGGAAGTTTATCAAAAGAATACCAAGATATCTATAAACAATATATCAAGAAAATTATTTTTTTTGCAAAAATTAATTTAATAGAAATCAAAGAACAAAAAAATGATAATATTGACTTGAAAATAAAAAAAGAAACCCAATTAATCCTTGAGAAGATACCTAAAAACTCAAAAGTATTTTATTTATCTACCAATGCAAAACAATATGATTCAATAGAATTCGGTAATTTGTTTTTAGATATTGATAATGTTACTTTTGTAATTGGAGGTTCAAATGGAGTTGATGAATCATATTTTGAAAATAAGATAAATTTTTCCAAAATGACTTTTCCACACGAATTATTTCGCATAATGCTTATTGAACAAATATATCGAAGTTTTACAATTAAAAATAATATAACTTATCATAAATAATTTTTTAATCTTATTAATATAAAATAAAAAATCTAAATTAATAATAAATTTTTATCATAAACTGCTATAATATAACAACTTCTCTTTTTTATGAATTATAAGGA
Source organism: Mycoplasma sp. 6243 (assembly GCF_051200785.1). NCBI lineage: Bacteria > Bacillati > Mycoplasmatota > Mollicutes > Mycoplasmatales > Mycoplasmataceae > Mycoplasma > Mycoplasma sp. 6243. Next base: position 695,428 of record NZ_CP195154.1, on the reverse strand, counting down.
GTTGTACGTCAGTGCAACTTTTCTTATTTTAAGGAGTCAAATGAACTATAAACAAATTTTAATTGAACAATTTGGTGATAATATTTTGGATGCAAAAATGGTTTCAAATGATTTTGGACAAACTTTAGAAATTACAAGTAAGTTTACTGACTTAAAGCAAGTTGAAGAATTATCCAAACAAGTTTCGATGTTTTTAAACACTCAAAATTGGTTTAAAGATGAATATAATTTAGAAGTTTTATCAAAAGGTTTAAAAACGGATTTAGATATCAATGATTTAACAAGTTATATAAATAAAGAAATAAAAATAAAAACAATTAAAAGTTATGAATCACATAATATCTTTGTAGTCACATTATTGGAAGTTTTTGATGATAAAATACTTGTTAGATGAAATAAAAAAGGGCAGATGCGAAAAGTATCATTTGAAAAAAATAATATTTCTTCAGTAGAGTTATATATTAAATTTTAAGGAACATATGGCAGAAAATAAAAATATTGTTATTGACAAAAGAATAAATGAAAAAAATCAGTTATATCAAATGATTTACTCATATGCAGAATCTAAAAATTTTGACTTTGATACCATTTTAAATATCTTTAAAGAAGAAACATTAAAAGTTATAACAAAAGATATAGATCCTGATGCAGAAATTGATTTTATAGTTAATCACGAAGATAAGACTATCACATTAATCAAGCATAATATTATAGTGGTAGATGATTCAGATGAAATTGTTTTTGAAGAAATAAATGAGAAAAATAGTGAACCAGATTTACAGAGATTATTATTTATTCATATTAAAGAAGCGAAAATTTTAAATCCGAATATTCATTCAGGTGATACAGTTGATATAATTTGAGATTTTGGTTGAATCAGTAAAAAACATCGTGCTGCTATAGAAAACGGGTTTCGCAGTGAGTTAAAATTTGTTGATAAAGAACGTATAAGCAATATTTTTGCTAATAAAATAGGTCAAAAATTTCATGCTAAGGTTTTATCAACTATGGTTCGTGGTGGATTTTTAGTCGAAATCTTAGAAGATAATCGCTTATATAAAGCTTACTTATCAAAACATAAATTAAATCGTTCTGAACCGATACATCCTGGTTCAGATATACAGGTTACATTAGAAGGTATTAATTTAGAAAATAATCTCAATGTTTTAGAAGTTTCTATGATTGATCCAAACCAAGTCCAAGAAACCTTAAAAACTCAGATATCTGAAATAGGTAGCGGAGATATCGAAATTGTTAAGGTGCAAAGAATACCAGGAATTCGTTCTAAGGTAGCTGTAAGAGTTAATCCAAATCGTAACTTTAACTACGATATTGTTGGTTCAATTTTTGGTGAGGGAGCCAAACGAATCATTGCTGTATCTGATATTATTAAAGAAAAAATAGATATTATAAGGTGATCTGCAAATAAATTAGAATATGTTAAAAATGCATTATCGCCTGCTAAAGTAATTGATGTTGTTTTGCACAAGAAAACTCAAAAAGCCTATGCTGTAGTTGAAAAAGAAGAATTTAAAAAAGCAATTGGTCGCAGCGCATTAAATATTGACTTAGCATCAAAATTAACTGAAACCAAAATAGAAGTTGTTGATGTTGAAAAAGCGATGCAACTAAAAATACCATTTAAATTAAAAGAAGTTAAAAAGACATTTTTTCCAAGAGAAAAATCGTTATTTAACACAAATAAAAAACTAAGAAAATCAAAACCAAATCAATATCTTAAAGATATCAATATTTCAATGGATGATTTTGATAAAGATGTAGCAGACTTTTATAGTTCAATGCGTATGCAGACTAGCGATTCATTAATTGCTAAACAAAATACATCGGAAACTATTGATTCACAACAAAAAAATAAATTACAAAAAACAAATGATAAAATTAAACAATCTAGTGAAAGTATGTTTGATGATTTATTTGAAAAAGTTGATAACCAAATTCAATCTGATAGTGAGTTAAATAATTATGATTTTGTAGATGATATTAATTCATCATTTGATATTAACTTTGCAGCAGAAGAAGAAATAGAAGAATTTCAAAATAGTATGCAAAGTAGTGATAAACCAAAAGAATTTAATAATAAAAACCAAATTAAAAAAGAGAAAAAAGTTATTACTGAATACAAGAAGATTAAAGACTTTAAAGTTGATAATGATTTAATGAACTATGGATTAGATACAGATATTAATTTTGATGATTTTGATGATGAATGAGAATCTTAAAAACTTTAATCGTAAATGTATCGCGACTAACCAAATAGTAAATGTTAAGGAAATGTTGCGTTTTGATTTTAATCGCAAAGCAAATACAGTTATTTTAGATAAAAATCAAAATATGAAAGGAAGAGGTGCTTATTTTATTCCATCTTTTGAAAATTGGAATAAAATAAGAAGAACTAAAGCATTAAATCGTACCTTTCGTACCAATGTCACTAAAGAAACTTACGATGACTTGGAATCACAAATTCAGGAGGTGATCAATGTCAAAGAAAACACATCGGATTAGTAATGTTGCTGAAATAAAGCAACAACTACAAACAGCAAAAACTGAAGTAAAAGATGGAGTGTTTATTTTTACAGGTAAAATGACTATCGGAGATTTTGCTAAAATTACTCGTATTAATGCAAACGACATAATCAAAAAATTCTTTTTACAAGGTAAAATGTATAATCTTAATCACATTTTATCCGAAGAAGAAATTGGTGAAATTTGTTTAGAAAATAATTTAGACTTTCAAAAAGAAACAAATGTTGATGGATCAAACTTTTTAGATGAAGTAAATTTTGAAGATAAACCAGAAGATTTAATTCATCGTAGTCCAATTATTACTGTGATGGGTCATGTTGATCATGGAAAAACCACCCTAATAGATAAAATAAGACGATCGAATATTGTCGCAACCGAATCAAGTGGGATTACCCAACATACCGGAGCATATCAAATTGAACATAAGAATGCAAAAATAACTTTCTTAGATACTCCAGGGCATGAAGCATTTACTAAAATGCGTGCTCGTGGAGCGAAAATTACTGATATTATTATTTTAGTTGTTGCAGCAGACGATGGTGTAATGCCTCAAACCAAAGAAGCGATTCAACATGCAAAGGCAGCTAATGTTCCTATTATTGTTTTTGTCAATAAAATGGATAAGCCTAACAAGGATTTAGATCGTTTGAAGGGAGAGTTAGCAGATAATGAAGTTGTAATCAATGAATACGGTGGAGACACTCAAATAGTTTATGGATCAGCAATAAACGGTGATGGTTTAACTCAATTATTTGATGAAATAACCTTACTTGCTGAACTTTTAGATTTAAAAGCTAATCCAAAACGATATCCAATTGGAACAGTTATCGAATCACGTGTTGATAAAGGTGCTGGTGCAGTTTCTACAATAGTAATTGAAAATGGAACATTATATAAAGGTGACTTTATTGTTGCTGGCTCTAAATATGGAAGGATTCGTTCTTTAACTGATACAAACGGACATCCTATTAAAAAAGTTTATCCAGGTATGCCGGCTATTATAACAGGATTAAATTATGCCCCTGATGCTGGTGATAAATTTATTGGATTTAGTGATGAAAAATTTGCAAAGAAATTAGCTAACGAAAAGGCTTTTTCTGATAAAATGAATTTATTGCATGATAAATCATTAGTAAATGCAAATTCAGATGGTAAAAAAATAATAAATATTATAATTAAATCAGATGTTCACGGGACTTCTGAAGCTATCAAAGGACAAATAAATGGACTTGAAAATGATGAAGCAATTATAAAGGTTATTGCTGCATCTGCAGGGTTTGTAAGCGGAAATGATTTATTACTAGCACAAGCATCAAATGCTATAATCTTCGTGTTTAACCTAAAAACACCATCAAATATGAAACAAAATGCTCAGGCACAAAATATTAGTATTATTGAGCATAATGTAATTTATAAGATAATTGAAGATTGTCAAAGTATTTTAGATGAATTAAAAGCACCAATTTATGAAGATTGCAAGATCGGTGAAGCACATATTATCAAGGTTTTCTTTTATTCAAAAGTAGGAAAGATTGCAGGATGTATGATGGATGCTGGTGTGGTTCGCGAAAAATGTAAGGTAAAAGTATATCGTAAAGGAAAAATAATTCACGAAGGACAACTAGAAACTTTACGTCGTGAATTAAATGATGCAAAAGAAGTTGTAAAAGGTAAAGACTTTGGTACACATATAAAAGATTTTAATGATATCCAAGAAGATGATGTTTTAGAATTCTATGAAGAAGTAAGAATTAATTAAAAATTGATTTAAAGTATAAATATGTGAAAAATTAACATATTTATTTTTTATCTAGAAATATTTATATACCAGAAAAATTATAAGAATGTTTGAATTGCTAAAAAAGACTATAATATAGATATATATCAATTATGGAGCAATATTTAAAAAACATTAAATAATTATGAAAAAAAGTGTTAGAAAAATTTTGGTTTCTGGTGGTTCTTTATTGGCTCTAATAACAACATCGGCTGCTATTTCATGTAGTTATCGGAAGATTAACGATGAAAAAATTAAGGTTGGTGGAACTGATAAACAAACCCCAGGTAAAAATGATAAAATTTCACCTGTTCAATCTGTATTAGATTTACAAAAGAAAATCAGAACTGAAAATAATGAATTCTTTAATAATAATCTTACAAAATATAGAGCATATGATAAAGCCAAAAATGAGGGAAGAGATCAATCTGATTTAGATAAAATTCTTTCTAATTCAGAAGTGAAAAGATTTGAAAGTTTAGTTCGTAATTTTTCGCAAGCAGTAAGATCACAAAGTAAAAAGAATTTTGATAATTTATCATTCTTTAATGAATATCATCCTGCAATTTATTTTCAAAAGGAAAATGAATATATATCACTTTTAAACAAAAATGAACTTAATAAAAAACACGATTTTTATCGTTTATCTACATCAAAAGATGAAGCAAGTGTTAATGAATACAAAAAATATGAAGCTATAAAAGAAAATTTTCAAAAAATTGGTACTCTTTCAAATATTGATGATATAGTTTTTAATAATTTAAATTCTTATCAAGTAGGTCGAATTAAAGAATATGCTCAATTAGTAGCAAATACAAGCTTAGAAAATTTACTGCATAATAACAATGTATATTATTATTTTACAGATAATTATGCAAGGAATATTGATGCTTATAGTTTTAATTTAGATAGTATTTTAAAGAAAGTATATCTTATTAATTGATTTATGCCTAACAGCGAAAATGTTCGTAATTCACATCGTCCAATTGCTTTGTTTATCAGTGTTCCTAAAAGCGAAAATTATCAATTGTTTGATAAAGATAATGAAATGGTTAGAAATAAAACATTTTTTGTTACCAACTGATCAAGGTATGATGAATTAACATCTGATAATTTATAGTTCATTAGCAAAAAACCAAGAAGTAAAATTTCTTGGTTTTTTTAATAACAAATATAAAAAATTTTGTAATTTCACTTTTTTATGTTATTATAATTATAGATAAGGTTAAAAAAGGATGAAATCTTATTAAGGTAAATAATTAAATATCATAAAACCTACCTTATCAATTTAAAATTAAAAAATGGAGTAAAATGGTTATTGAAAATAAACTGATATCAAAATTTATAAACAATTGAGATTATAAACCGAGGATATTAAAGTATCTAAATTTATATGATGTTAATAATAAATTATATTTATCAATATTTAATAAATTAATCAATCCTGAATTTCCCACTTTAATGTATTAAAAAATCGTTTAAGCCTTAAATAAAACCTACCTTATCAATTTAAAATTAAAAAATGGAGTAAAATGGTTATTGAAAATAAACTGATATCAAAATTTATAAACAATTGAGATTATAAACCGAGGATATTAAAGTATCTAAATTTATATGATGTTAATAATAAATTATATTTATCAATATTTAATAAATTAATCAATGATATAGTAAATAAGATTAAAAAAAGACTTAATAGATATAAACAAATCAACTCAATTTAAAAATTTAGTTGATGTTTTAGTATTAAAATATGTATTATAAATGAAAAAAAGTGATATATATCATTGAACATATCCGTATCAAACCATTAAATATCGAACAAATAACAAAGAAGGTTTATTAGAAGAAATTTCAGATAGAATATTTAGTTTTAATTCAAGCAGGTTATATCTATATAATCTACTTTGACTTGATGATATTAAATCAAATTTAATTTATGAAGTTATTCATATACCAAAGGATTATAGTGTGAAATTTAAAAGTATATTAAACTTTAAAGAAACCAATGATTTTTTAGTAAAACAAAAATAATATTAAAAGAAAATAATATATTAGGTGGAGTGGAATCTTGCCTTTATAAAAAATATATTAAATAAAATAGTTAAATAATGTTATCAATTAAAATAAAAGGAGTAAAATGAAAAATAGAAGAAAATTTTTATGAGCATTAGGTATAACATCGGCTATTGTCTTACCTATTGCAATCGTATCAACACCAAATACAAGTAAAAACATCCAATGATATGAAAAAACAAATGATCTAAAGTTAGAAGTTAGAGATTCGTTTGGTAAAAATTATAATCTTAATTCAAGTGTTGAACAAATAAATAATGATTATGAGTTAAAAGTTTTATTAAATCATAAATATTTAACCGATTCACAACTCAATGATGAAAAATATATAAAAGAACAAAATCAAAATTTTATTAATTATGTTAAAAAAATAGGATTAAAATTTCTGAGTTCTACTTCAAGCAGAATCTCACCGATAGTATGATTTTATTTTCAAAATGAAGATAATCGTAAAGAATTTATACATAAATTAAATAAAGATAATCAGGTTAATAGATTTATTCTTTATAAAAATGATATAACAAATATCAAAATACCTGTAAAAGAAATTTATGAATCTCCTGATAATTATTATTCATACAGAGATGATCTTTTCAGATATGAAATCAAAAATAAATATCAAATTTATAAAACAGTAAATTTTGAAAAACAAAATCAAAAAGATCTAAATAGTCATACCAGTTACAATGAAAATAATGTAGGTGTTATGGAATATAGAGGACAACTTAATTATTCGACTACATATAATTTTTTTAAAAATAATATGTATGTTTTGAATCAATATACAGAGACAAAAGAAAATGTAGATGATCACGGTATTATTGTTTCATCTATTGTAGGTGGCAAGGAAGGTTTTGATAAGAAAGCAAGTATTTATTTTACATCTTTTGATGGCAAAAATAGCGACTGACAAAAAAGACTTGAAGATTTAATTATAGATAAAGGTATTAGAATTATTAACCATAGTTACGGAAGTGGTCTTAATTTAAGAGAAAAACTTTACGGTGAAGAAAGTTATATAGTTGATTATCTTTCTCGAAAATATGGTGTTGTAAATGTATTTTCTGCTGGAAATGGTAATGATGGCAGAGGAATGAATTGAATAAATAAATATTCATTATCTTACAATTCAATTGTTGTAGGTGCATTAAATAAGAATTTAGAAGCAAATATAAAAGACAACCGAATTGCATCATACTCGAATATATTAATTGACCCAAGTAATGGTGATGTTGCAAAACCATTTATAACTACACCTGGAACATTTGAATTATATGAAGAAAAAAATGGAACAAGTTTTTCTGCACCAGTTATAACTGGATTATTATCTACATTATTAAGAGAGAAAAAATTAATATTAGATAATGATGAAACTAGAATACCTGCTTTAAAAAGTATCCTTAGTGCTTCTGCTATATCAACAAACGATCCGAAACAACACAATAAATCTAATGGTTTTAGCAATTTATATGGATCAGGTATACCTGACTTTGAAAATATGAAAATAGCCGCAGATAATTTAAGTATATTAAAGATCAATTCATCCGATACTAATGATATTCTTAAAAGATCAAATTCGATTTATTTAAATTCAGGCCAAATATTAAAAGCATCGTTATCATGAATGTTTAATGCAGGTTTATTAAAGAATCTTGAAAATAAACCAAAATACAATTCAAATGTAAATTGATGGTGATTTTTAGGTCCAATCGGTGGTTTAATAGCTAACAAAGTAGAGTCAGATCGTGTAAAAAGAGAGACATCAGAATGAGAAAAAACCCACCACAAATCAGATTGATTAAAAACAGATGAAGTATTAAAAAAACAAAAAATGAAATTTTCAGATTATGATTTTATCTTAGAAAAGTATGAGTATAATAAAGGTTGAGTTGAAGTTGCAAGATCTGAATCTTCAACATCTAATGATGAATTAATTGAATATAAATCAGATGGTTCAGGAGAATATAGATTAGTAGTAAGGAAATATAAATCAGCTTTATTTGATAACTCAGTGGATGATATTTTAGCATATACATATGTTGTTCAAAAATAAACTATTTAAATTTATTTTCGGTACTACACCTATTATTACTATTATTGCATCTGCATGTTCAACTTCAAAACACGATAATAAAAATTCAGAAACTCAACAAGCCGAACGTAACCTTGGATATTCAATAAATTTACTAAGATTAAAACAACAATCACAAGATATTAAACTAAATAATTCACAAATTTTTGACCAATTTATTCCTTACAAAAAAGATCAATGAAGTGCTGTTAATTATTTTAATCAACCACTTTTAATTAAAACAAAAGATGAGTTTATTAAGAATGTTGTAGGTAAGGTTAATGAACTTTACCAAAAATATAACTTAAATAAATCTATGAGTGATGAAGAAATAACAAAAACATTTGAAGATGATTTTTTAGATGCTAAAAACATAGATGATATATTAAAAACACAAAATATTTTAATTTATGAGCAAACCCCGTATCAAATCCCATCTTATCTAGATTATCTTGTTTATGATGCGGAAAATGATAAGGGGAAAATCAAAATTTTTAAAATTCTACCTGGTTATTATTTAGATGTTAAACACCTTTATATTTATTATACAAGAAAGATATTTACAATCTTTAAGTTACCTAAAAACAAGGATTATGAAATTAAAGAATTTCCTAATGACCAAATAGATCAGTATATTAACAATTTATCTAATGAATTGCATTACAAAAAAGACGATTTTATTCTAGGGGACAAACAAATTGACATAAAGTCACTTATAAATAAGGCGCAAATTAGACAAGATATAATATATAAACCTGTAGAATTTTTAGGTGATTTAACAAATGATATACTTGCTCTAATACCATCAACTACTGAGTATCTGAAAATAACTAATGAATCAGAATTTAACAATCAGTTTTTAGACAATATATATAATATTTCACAAAACTTACATCTTAATCTGTCTAAACAAGAAATTAAAAATATTTTTCAATCTCAATATTTAAAAGCAAAAGACCTTTCAGATATACTTACTAATAATAATTTATATATTCGTATTATAAAAGAAAAAGGTAATATATATCATTTTACTTATCCGTATCAAACAATTAAATATGATATTAATAGCAGAAATAAGGAAATGACATTAGCTAAAATATCAGAAAGAGTGTTTGAATTTAATTCAAGAAGAAGTGATGATCAAAATAAGGAAGCAAGTGATGTTAAAGTAAATCTTATTTTAGAAGTTTTTCAAGCACCAAATAATTATAGTATTAAATTTAAAGGTGTGTTAAATTTTAAAGAAACTAATGACTTTTTGGTAAAGCAAAGATAAAATAACAAGAAAACCTTGTTATTTTAAATTTCATCATCTTCGTCATGATCATCATCTGCACAAACATCACCAAAAATTTCTTGCTTTAAATCATCAAGCATTTTTTTTTGTTTTTTGTTGTTTTTTATTATCTGCGCTTTGTTTTCGATATGGCAAAGTTGTGTATCTGATTTAGAATTAGTAAAATTAATTTTACATTCTTTTATCCTTTCATCAGCTGTTTCTTCGGTAAATATAATTGTAGGAATAATAATTGGTTTACGACGTTTTTCTTTATAAAACAAATTAGATAATCTATCGATAATAACTTTTTCTAAATCCTTGGTGGTTCAATTATTCGAGTTTTTGATTTGATGTAAGATTGCTCCGTGACTAATACGTCGAGCTTCATCTACTAATTCTTTGGATGTTTTAACAAAGAAACTTCCACGAGTGATAATATTAGGTCTACCAATAATCATATTTTTTTCTTTATCTATTAAAAATACTATATTTACAAAACCAGATTCTTTCAGCATCTCCCTTTGTTTAATAATATTTGCATTAATTGTTAATACTTTATTACCATCAATATAAACTGGTCCAAAATCAACTTTCTCATTGGTTTTATAGATATTTTGATTCAACATATGATATACATCACCTTTTTCTAAAATCAAAACATTCTTTGGATTTACACCATTTGATATTGCTGTTTTTCCATGTGCAACACACATTCGGTATTCACCATGATAAGGAAGAAAGTATTTGGGTTTAGTTAGTCTAAAAATTTTGTCATGCTCTCATTGATATGCATGACCTGATGTATGTAAATAACCATCAATACCATTTTCTTTGATTATTGCACCTAGTTTATAAAGTCGGTTAATAAGTAATTCTACAACCATGCGATTTCCAGGAATCGGACTTGAGGAAAATATAATTACATCACCTTTGGTTATTTTTATAGTAGCATGTTTACCATAGCTCATCCTTGATAAAGCTGCTAATTGTTCTCCTTGTGATCCGGTGGTTAAAATTAGTAAATCCTTATTAGGTGTGCTTGCAAGTTGTTTTTTATCGATTAAAACATCATCGCTAACATTTATATAACCTAACTTGCGGCCAATTTTCACTCCTTGTATCATTGATCTTCCGAATGTAATGACCTTTCTACCTAACTTTTGAGCTAGTTCGATAATAACTTTAACTCTTGTAAGGTTTGATGCAAAAGTTGTAACAACAATTTTGTGTTTTGCATCAGTAATAATACGTTCAATGTCAGTCAAAATATCACTTTCACTTGGTGAGTGATTAGGACGCATTGCATTAGTAGAATCGGATAAAAGTGCTGTAAGTCCTTGTTTTCCGATTTCATCGAGGCGGGCAAAATCTGTGTAATTACCAATTGGAGTATAATCAAAACGAAAATCTCCAGTACACATTATTGAACCATTTGGAGTTGTAATTCTGATACCAAAAGCATCTGGAATTGAGTGTTGTGCAGTTCAAAAATCAACTTTACAATTATTATCAAAGTAATGTACATCTGATTTATTTATCTCGATAAATTCGATATTTTTATTAATTTTATGTTCATCAAATTTTAATTTTAAATATTGAATTGCAATTCTTGGGGCAAAGATTTTTTTAATATTAACTTGTTTTGCTAAATATACAACTCCACCAATATGATCTTCATGCCCATGAGTGATAAAAACACCTTCAATTATTTTATTAGATTGCTTTAAATATTCATATCTAGGTACAATCCCTTTGATACCAGTATTATAAGTATCAGCAAATTTAATTCCTGAATCAATGATAAAAATATGATTTAAATGTTCTATTATAAGGGTAGATTTACCTATTTCAAGTAAACCACCTAAACCTAAAATTTTAGTAGGAATAGTATTGTTCATTTATGCTCCTGCATTAATTTGATAAGTTATTTTTAAGGAAATATTATAATTTTGTAAATAAGAATAATAATTATTAATATTTATATCAAAAGATTTATAAAATAAAAGTAATTAGACTAAAAATATCAAAAATTTAGTGAATTTATATCAAATGATATAATTATAAAAATAAAAAGATTAAGGAAGAATATGATAGGTATAATTTATTCGATGATTTGATTTCTGATACCTTATAACAAATTTGTATCAGATTATATTAGTTTTAGTTTATATCGACTTAAGAATGCTAAAGCAAAGATTGATAACAAAGTTTTTGATTTCTTGTATCAAAGAATTAAATTATATATTAAAATTCTAATTTTTATAACAATAATCAGTGTAATTTCGTTTATTTCTATTTTGCTCTTATTTATACTGTGAAAACAAAAGATTAACACAAATTCATACGATACTTTTAATGCAGTTATGATAACTTTATTGGTTCTTTTTGGAATTGATTTGTTTTTATACACGAATTCATTTTTTACCTTTAAAAGAATGCAAAAAGACTTAAAAAAATATCGTGATTATAATAATAAATTAGGAAAGAGCAATCTTTTATATCATAAAATACTAGATAAAAGAGAGAACACACAACTTAATTTCCGAAGCAACGGAATATTTGTTTATGCAAAAGATTATGATATGCAGCAGAAAAAGTCAGATTATTTTTACAAGATACCATTATCTAGGCATTTTCATTATCCAGCCAAAATATTAACAAAAATCAAAGATATTCAAACCCGAAATTATGTGTTTATTTCACAAGATTATAAAACTTTATTTTATAAAAACCAACCCGTTGTCTCAGGGATGTTTTACGATTTATATCAAGATACATTAAAATACTAACTATAATTATCTTCCAGTTGTATTTTTACAACTGTAATATAGTTAAAAAAGTAAAAGTTAATGTTTTTGAAAGAATCTATTAAGTATAAATTTCATTAGATAAAAAACATAATTTTTTATTTCTATTTATAATCTTTTTTAATATAATTAAAAAGCTTTCAATTATTAAGATAATTTTTATTAAAAAAACCACAAAGGAGAAAAACCATGGCTATTGTACCAAAACGTAAAACATCTAAACAACGTAAACACAAAAGACAAACACACAGTGCTTTAACATTACCTAATTTAGTAAAATGCAGTAACTGTTCAGAAGCAATTGAACAACATGTTGTATGCTGAAATTGTGGTTTTTACAAAGGTGTAAAAGTTAAACACTATGTTGCACAAAGTGACAGAATTCAGAAATAGTAGCATTTGCTATTTTTTTTCGCCTTTTTTAGTTTGTAATTAGTTCTTTTTTTATATATACAGTGGAGGAAAAAATGATACTTTATAAAATCGGTGAAATAGTTCACAAAAATAAAAATAACTTGATATTTGAAAATAAAGGTGATGGTTACATTGTAACTGTTCCAAGCATAAATCGCTTTGAATTAGGACAAAAATTGAAAATATACATTTATGAACATTCAACAGATTATCTACATAATTTCTATGGGTTTAAGGAATTTAAAGAAAGAATCCTATTTATGGATTTACTAAATGTAGATAAAGTAGGACCAAAAGTAGCGATTATCATCTTGGATAAAGGTTGAGAACTAATAGCAAATGCAATTGCACAAAATAATTGAGAAGAAATTGCAAAATGTCAATTTGTAAGCGAAAAAACAGCACGACTTATATGCTTAGAATTAGGTGATAAATGAAGAAAAATGGTTGATAAAAGCATTCAAACTAATTCCGAATCAACTGCAATGATTAATGAATTATCAAACACATTATCAACATTAGGTTTCAAGAAAAAACAAATTGATTACGCGCTTTTAAATATTACAGAGAAAAAAGACTTTGATAAGATGCTAGAAGAAAGCATTGGTTTAATTACTGGAAATAAAGATGGAGAAATTAGAGCTTAGGCCTCAAAATTTTGATGATTTTATAGGACAAAATCATTTAAAAAATACACTAAAAACAATTATAGAAAGTTCAAAAGTCCAAAACAAAGTACTTCCACATATACTTTTTTATGGTTCTCCTGGTATGGGTAAAACAACATTAGCTACAATTATAGCAAATGAATATGGTAAAAGCATTCATTATGTTCAGGGAGCAAATATTGAGAAGAAATCTGATTTAATCAGTATGCTTTCTGTAATTAACGAAGGAGATATATTATTTATTGATGAAATCCATAGTATTAATAAAGCAGTGATTGAATTTTTATATAATGCAATGGAAGATTTTGTTTTTGACTTAATCATAGGTGTAGATGGTAATTCTCGTTCGATGCGTATGAAGATAAAACCATTCACATTGATTGGAGCAACTACTAAAATTAACGAAATAATCCAACCACTTAAGGATCGTTTTGGCTATATTGGTAGAATTATTAATTACACAAAAGATGATATTATAAGAATTCTTGAGAATACATGTACCAAATTGAATATAAAAGTTGCAACTGAAATTTTAGAAATTTTATGTGAATATTCAAGATTGACACCTAGAATTGCAAATCACATCATTCAGCGTGTACACGATTTTGCTATCTCTCATAATAATGGTATTATTGATAAAAAGATTACTAAGAAAACTTTAAGAAGTTTGGAAATTTATAAATACGGATTAACAAACGAACATATTCAGTATTTAGAAATTCTAAAGGATGGTTTTAATCAAAATAGTGTGTCATTAAACACTATTTCAGGTCTAACTATTCGTGAAAAAGGCGATATCCTAACTGAAATTGAACCGATTTTGCTTTATCTTAATTTAATTGAAAAAAGTTCACGAGGAAGGAGAATTACATCTAAAGGGATTGATTACTTAATTTCACAAAAAATATTATAACAAATACTAAATCTTACTAAAAAAAACCATAAATTGTGGTATATTTATATTTATGAATAATATGAAAAAATTATTATTTTCGAACAAATTTTTTAGATCCATAATAAGTATTTTTATGCTCATTTCTGCAATCATTGCGATTGTGTTTGGTAGCATTTTTTATATTGGTAAATCATCGAACACATCCATAGATTACACTAATGGGATTAAAACTGTTATATCGGTGAAATATAATGGTAATTTAGCAAATGCTTCTGAAACAGAGAAAGTTAATGTAGATATCGCAAAGAGAATTAGTGGTAGCAATGTTACAACATTATCCGATGGTTATTTGTTGGTAAATAAAAGTGGAAACTTTAACGATGATGAAAAATCAAAATTTGAACATCAATTGGTAGATAAACCAAGTTTATTAATTACGGATTCTGATTTAAAACCATTATTCTTAGAAGGTAAATATAATTCTAATCTTAGTTTAGATACTGCTGATTATGATAAATTATTCCCACCATTTAAAAAAGATGGTGCTAGTTATACACCTTCAAATTTTGATAATTCAAACTTTATATCTATTGCTGTTTCAGAAAATTCAGAATGGGCACAAGCAACTGAGGGTGTATTAAGATTGAAAGATAAACATATGCTTTTTTGACTTAATTATAAGGATTTAGAATTAATTGCAAAAAATGATGCATCAGGTTGACAAAAAGCAAACAAGAATCTTTGAAATTATGTGCATGTTAATGAACGTGTTAGGGAACCAAATGCACAAAAAGATAACTTGATTAAAGAAAACCTTAAAAAATATTTTATCGGTAGTTTATTAATTAACCAAAATGGGCAACCAATTCGTCTATCAAATAATTATACAAATAATCAAGCTACAGATTTGGCAAATGAGATTAATTTTGCACTTGATGATTATAAATTAGATCTTGTTTCAAGTGTATATGCTCATCAAGAAGTTGATAATTCTACAGTGTTTTATACAATGATTGCTGCTATTACTATTTTTGTAGTTCTTTCTATCTTTATGATAGTTAATTATGGTATTTTAGGAGCATTAAACACTATTTCTGCAGCGTTATATATTTTTCTAACATTATTAATCTTTACAGCGTTGCGAGGGGAATATTCACCATACACCTTTATTTTTGTTATTTCTAGTTATTGATTCTTTTTGGATACTAGTATTTTACTTTTTGATCGAATGAAGCATCGGATAAAAAAAGGAGATACTCAGAAAAAAGCAATCAAAAATTCATACCGCGATTCAGTTTGGTCGATTGTTGATACGAATATTTTAATCTTAATACTTGGTATATTTACTTATTTCCTTGGACAAAACACATTTAATATTGCTTCGGTAATATATGTAATTGCTTCAGTTTTTTTAGTTTTTATTGTTTTAGTATTTAATAAATACACTCTTGAATTTATAATAAATAATGGTCTTGAAAAAAAGAATTGAATTTATGGAATTTATCAAAAAACAGACACATTACCTAAATCAAACTTTTCAAAAGTTAATTGAATAAAAACATCTAATTACTTAATTATTTTTATTTTCATTATAATAGTAGTTGGATTAATTGTTTTTATTACTTTATCTACAGTTTATAAAAATACATTAGCATCATTTAGCATTGATACAAATGCAGGTGGTGGAACAATGTTTTTTATTACTGATAATTATAATGATTCGCATTTAGGTTTATCCAACTCAATTGCAAAAGAATTAGTAAATAAACTAAATGAAAATTCAGAACTGAAATCTTATAACATAGTATATAACATAGCAAGAAATTCAAATTCTGATTACTATAGCATCATTGCAACATCTAAGCAAAATTTATCGGATCAAGAAGTTATCCAGATTCAAAAAATAATAAAAGGTGCAACTGATGTAAGTTTAAAAATTGATTTTATCAAACTTTCTAACAAAGAACTCAGCAAATCATTAGTTATTTCAATTATTTTATTTGCTATTTTCTCTGCATTAATTGTAATTTACTATATTATCCGAATAGGTATTACATATGCTGTAGCAGGTTTATTAGGATTTATCTTATTGTTTTTAAGTCTATATGCAATTTTATTCATTACTAGAATACCATTGAATAATTATGTTCTAGTAGCATTCTTAATCTTAGAATCAATATATATTTATATTACAACTAATTTATTTGCTAACATCAAAGCAGTAATACGTCATAGATATCATCAACACAGTTTGTCAAAAACGGATGTTAAATTAGTTATAAACGATGTGATTAGCAAATCAATCACTAAGTTTATTTATTTGCTTATAATAATAATGATTACTTTAATCATTTTACTAGTTCTTAATATAACAACAAATCTATGATTTGGTGTCTTTATGTTGTTTGGATTATTAATATTACTTATATCAAGTTTATTTGTTACAACAAGATTTTTTGTATTCTTTGAACAAATACATCAAAGAATTAAAATCAATCGTGATGCAAGTGGTTATTGAGAAGTTAATAAAACAGAAGAGCAAGTTTTCAACGGGATTAACGATTATAAATAAAAATGACTTTTCACAGTTTGAAAGGTCATTTTTAATGAATTTATGCATAAATATGATAAAATTAATGTTATAGTAAATAAGGAGTTCAAATGAAGCTTTCATTGATTTCGCTTGATAATAAATATAAAAAAGATGTTAAAAAATATTTAAAAGATTTAGTTGAACAAGATAATCAGGATTTTGAGGTTATTTTATGCCTTAATCATAGCAATGAAGAAACACAAGTTATGAGGGTAATTAGTGAATATTACGACTTCTTTAAAGAACGCTTAATTGTTATATATAACAGTAAAATTAATTCATATCAGTATAACTTACTTAGTGCTTTTAAACTTGCTAAAGGTGATTTTATCGCTGTAATAAATAGCACAAGTCATCTAAAAAAAAATTATGTTTCTGAAATAGTTAATCAAGCAAAATTTTATGATGTTGATATATTAGAACTTAAACCAAGAATAATTGGTTCTATTAGTTGAAAACCCAAACTTCGACAACAAACTGATAAGCCTGTTTTAATTAGCAAAAATAAATCAGTAATAGCATATGCCTTCCCTTTTATTTTTAATAAAATTTTCAAAAAACAACTATTAAAAAAGGTAATAAATTATATTCCTGCAAACAATTATGATACTAAAATGTGTATTGAAATAAATTATATTTTATTATTAGAAGCAAAAACTTATATGTATTTAGATTACAGAATATATCGTGAATATTTTGATTCTGATATTTGATTTAATACCAAACATTTACTTGGAAGTTTTAATGGAATAGAAAAACGAATGTTAAATAAACCAATTGAAGATAGATGTGATGAAGAATTTATATATGCTAAATCCTATTTTATTAAGTTGCTTTTAACTGGATTTTTAATTGGTACTTCATTGATGTATCGAACAATTTTCTTTAATGAAAGGAGAATAATTAAAGAAAAAAGAAGTAAATTTTTACTTGATAAACACTTTGAGTTATTAACGAAGTTAGAAAACCAATTTTGTGCAAATAATTACTATTCATCAAATCCATATATAAGAAAAACATCAACTGAAACTTCGCTGATTTTATCTGATAGCAAGAAACTTCGTAAAATACCTATTTTGTCAGCATTAGAATAATGTATCAAAATGTTAATTTTTTAAGAAGATTTACAATCGATTTAATAAATTTTATTATTTATGCAATAGTTATTTATTTAATCTTTTGAGGATTTTCACATAATTCAGTTATAAAAGAAAAAATAAATGCTTTAAATTACTATTTAGCATTTGTAGTTGCAATTCTTTGATCAAATTTATATTATTTCTTTTTCCCTTGACTAACAAAAGGGAAAATGTTCGGTGAATATATTTTTAAATGTAAAGTAATTGATACCCACAGTAAAGTATTTAAGATAAAAATGCTCTTAAAGAGAAATATTATTGCTGCATTTTTTATATCATTTATTTTTTTATTTTTTCTTGCGACTATTTATCCATCTGATATAAAAGTTACAGATAAAAAAATCCCAGAACTCAATGAAAGTATCAAGAATAATATTGCTATTAAAGTTAGCACTACCTTATTTTCTATGCTTGGTTTTACAAAATTTGCTAATTATTTTTTATTAGTTTTTTGAAAAAAAAGACTTTCATTAACTGATTTTTTAACTAACTCAAGAATGGTCTTTAATAAACAAATTGAAGCAACTTCAAATAATCAATATATATTAGAACCATTTCGCTATCAATGAAGACAAATATATCGTAGTGATCAATTTAATTTACCATAAAGGAAGCATATGAATATAAATAAGAAGATTAATTTGCTTGCTGATCTTAATGAACATCAAGCACAGGCAGTTAAATATTTCGATACCCCTTTACGTATTATAGCAGGAGCCGGAACAGGGAAAACTAAGGTACTTACTCGAAAGGTATCCTATTTAATCAATGCATATGGAATTTCTCCAAGTAAAATCCTAGCTGTAACCTTTACTAACAAGGCTGCACAAGAGATGTCGGGTAGAATTCAAAAATACTGTAATGAAAGCAAAGATAAACTTAACATTATGACATTTCACTCCTTTTGTGCTGGTATTTTGAAAAAAGAAATTCATTTATTAGGATACAAAAATAATTTTATTATTATCGATGAAGCTGATAAAGAACAAGTTCTTGCAAAAATATACAAAGAATTTGATATTACAACTAATGAGGTAAGTTATAAAAGTGCATTGCAACATATTTCTCACATAAAAAACTTTAATAAAAACATTTCTGATTTATATAAAGAAGAAGGTGAAAAAAGTATTTTAAACAAAATTTATGTACAATATACTAATTATTTAGCACAAAATGGAGCATTAGATTTTGATGATTTAATTTTACAAACTAATAATTTATTTACATTACGTCCCGATGTTTTAACAAAATATAAGAATAAATATGATTATATTTTAATCGATGAGTTTCAGGATACATCAGTGCTGCAATATCAAATTATTAAGAGTATTATTACACCACATACACATTTAACAATTGTAGGTGATCCAGATCAAACTATATATAATTGACGAGGTGCGGATGTTAATTTAATTTTAAATTTTAACAAAGATT
Organism: Mycoplasma sp. 6243; assembly: GCF_051200785.1. Lineage (NCBI taxonomy): Bacteria > Bacillati > Mycoplasmatota > Mollicutes > Mycoplasmatales > Mycoplasmataceae > Mycoplasma > Mycoplasma sp. 6243. The sequence continues at coordinate 675,731 of NZ_CP195154.1, read as the reverse complement.
TTCCAAATGCTAAAACAGTTGTTTTGGATGTTAATTATCGTTCTACAAAGAAGATTTTAGATGCTGCTAATAAGTTAATTAAGCATAACAAAATTCGTTTTAATAAAGATTTAGTTACTGATAATGAATCAGGAGTAAATATTAAATATATGCATAGTTTCAACGAAGAAGCAGAAGCTAGATGAGTTGTAAATGAGATAAACTTACTTAAAAAAGAGAAAAATCAACTTAAATCGATTGCTATTTTGTATCGTTCTAACTTTTATTCACGTGCTTTTGAGCAAATCCTTATTGAAGAAGGAATTCCACATCGAATTATGAATGGGACTAAGTTTTATCAACGTAGTGAGGTCAAAGACACAGTTGCATTTTTAAGAGTAATCTTTAACGGTCATGAGTTATCAATGCAGCGGATTATTAATGTTCCAAATCGTGGTTTAGGTGAAAAAAATCTTCAAATCATTAAACATTTTGTTGATTCAACTAATGAAAACAGTACCTTAACAGCATTGATGAAAAACTGAAGTAGATTTATTAAGGAACATCGTTCTGTTTCGGAAAAAATTAAAGGTTTTATCGGTTTAATTGCCAGATATCATAAAGCCTTGATTAAACCAAAAGCAAAAATTGCACAAGTCATTGAGTTTTTCTTAAAAGAAATACAATATTTTAAATTTATTGAAAAAAACAAAAACCTACGCGGAACTGCCGAAGAAAATGTTAATGAATTAATTAACTCAATTGCGATTTGGGAAAAGAAAAATCCAGATAAAACAATTGAAGATTATTTAAATTATATTAATTTCTTATCTGTAAATGATGATTCAGATGGCAATACCAATTTTGTTACTTTGATGACTATCCATTCAGCTAAAGGATTAGAATATGATAACATCTTTTTAGTCGGGCTTACTAAAGGAGTTTTTCCGACTCAAAGATTGTATGATAAAGATAACAAAATCCTTGATGAAGAGATGCTTGAAGAAGAACGCAGATTAGCATATGTTGCTGTAACAAGGGCAAAAAAGAAATTATTTATAAGTTCATCACGAGGCAAAATAATCGGAACAAATTTAGATAAGGAACCATCTCGGTTTGTAAATGAAATAGGAATTAATGTGCAAGATTCGTTGATTGCCGGCTCAAACTACGGATTAGATTTAAGCATTACAAACGAAGATGAAATCAAATCAATTAATTCAAAAATGATTATAGGGGATAAAATTTCGCATACAATGTTCGGTGAAGGTGAAGTAGTTGATTTAGGTGATAACAATGACGCTGTGATTAAATTTAAAGATGGAGAAACACGAACGTTAAATAAAACCCATCATTCTATTCGGATTTTAAAAGAGAGATAAGATGCTGCTTTGAATTATTTTAGCTATTATTTGTGCAATTTTAATTTTAATTATCATAGTTGTTTTTGCTTTGGCTATTTTTTATCTATATCACCGAAGTGCATCTGGTGTTATTTTGTTTAAAATTGATTATAACAATAAGCGAGTAATACGATTAAATCCAAGGTTTTATTTTCTTGCAACAATTTTTGATTCTAAAAAAAGTGATTTTAAAATGTATAAGTATATTCCGTTAAAAAACTTTTTAGAATATTTCGATTTAGAGAGTGCAAGTAAGATAGAAGTTGTTTTAGAAAATCAAAATAATAATTTTTCGTTGCAAGATTTACAGGTTTTTATAAATAATAAAATTCGTAATGACTTTAGTTTTATTGACAAACTTATTTTTAGATTTGATAGAAATTTTACTCACAAAAAACCTTATCATATGCAAGTTACAAACAACCAAAAAGGTGAATTTTTTTGTCAGATTAAATGAACAAATTTTAGAGAAAACAAACCATTAAATATCATAAATAATTCATATGAAGAAAAAACAAATATAAGACTCGGTTCATATATAGTTTTGGGTTTTGCTTTAAAACCACATACCTTAATTTCAAATCATATAAATGATACAGATTTAAGTAATATTGGTTATTTATTTAATTTTAATATAAAGAAATCATACTTTTTTAATAAAGATGGAATGATTTATTTTCTTATAAAAAAGAATTTTTTAACTAAAATAGAGCATTATATTAATAAAGTAAAAAACATCAATGAATTATCATTATATACACAAATATTACTTGCAGCAACGGTATTTGAACGTAAAATTGATTCGCTAAATCAAATATCAGCAGTAGAAGAAATTTTAAAATTTTCATTATATAACATTGTTGCAAAACCAGATTCATACAATGAATTTCTTAATAAAAAACTAATAGAAAAAGATAAAGAGTTTTTGAAATTTAAAACAGATTTATCGCAATATTTATTTATTAATAATAATTTAGATGAAAATTTTGATATTAGCAAACACAAAATATTAAAATATAATTCCAATGATGTTACAAGATTATCAGTAGCAGAATTAAAATGCAAAAATAACTTTGAAAACAATAAAAATTTTATAATATTTAAAAATAATCCTTACTTAAACTTTATTTTCCAACCAAAATGAAATGATTTTTTATCGCAAAAATTGACAAAAAAATCAAAAAATAAGTTATTTAAAATTTCTCAGGAAGTTTTTTTGCAAGATAATTTTTTTATAACACAAGAATCACCAATCCCACTAGTATATAGCGAAAAAAATATATTTGATGTTCCAAAACTTAAACAGAAAATATCGGAAAATTTAAAAAAGCGTATTGCAACAACATTATATGTTAATACAATTGACAAAAATTTATTTAATATAATAAACGATGTTAAATTAAAAGCTATTGTAATAGGAAAGGATATATCAAAAAAAATTCATTTAAACAATAACATCTTCTTAGAAGTGTTTTCATTAGTTACATTAGCAAAGAATCGCAACATTCTTATAATATATGAAGATGTTATTAAAAATATTGATACATATATAATGCAAAAAGCAGAAGTAGAATATTTTTATACATCTGAATAACTAATTGTAATCTACCTTTTTCTCCTTTGTCAAGGTGGGAAAAGGTATTTTTTATATATATAACTTGTGAATAAGTATGTTAATAATATTATTATATTTATTTAAAAAATAAATATAATAGAATTTAAATATGAGAAAAAAAATCTATCTACATACAAATACTGAATATTCATTTTTAAATTCTACAATTAGGGTTGCTGATTTGCTGCATTTAAGCAAACTAATGAATCAAGAATATATCACCTTAACTGACTTTCAAAATTTTTATGCTTTGCAGTATTATTGAGAATTTATGGATGAATATGATTTTAAACCTATCATAGGAGTTGAATTAGAACTTATCCAAGGTTTTAGAGTTATTGCTATAGCAAAAAATAATAATGGATTAAATTACTTATATAAAATCGTTACAAATATTTCACAAAGTCAAATCCCTGATTATTATTACCTTGATAATAATGATATTTACTTAATTGATCATGATGAATATGGACATATAGCAAAAGAAATTAATTTAGATTATTATTTAGATAATTTCTATCTTAACTCAAAAAAAGTATTACATCATCAAAGTGTTTATGCTCCAACCAAAAGGATTCTACATTTTGAAGACAATGAACTATTACCTATCTTAACTTTTATAGCAGGCAAAAACGAAACAATAAGAGTATATAATGATTATTTTGATGATAATGAATTTGAAGATATTGATGAGATAGTTTATCTAAATATGCTAAAAATAGTTGAATCAATATCAATTAGTAAACCTGATTCAAAAATCAAATTAGCAAAGTTTTCCGAAAATTCCAAAGAAATATTTCAGTCAAAGGTATTAGGTAAACGCTACCAGCAACTAATTAAACATTATGATAAAGAACAAGTTATTCAAAGAATTAAACATGAAGTAAAAGTGATTGATTCGCTTGGATTTATTGATTATTTTTTAATTATTCATGATGCACTCTCTTATGCCCGCGAGCATAAGATAAATATCGGACCAGGTCGGGGTAGTTCATCAGGTTCCTTGGTAGCATATTTATTAGAAATTACATCGATTAATCCACTTGAATTTGACTTACTTTTTGAAAGATTTTTGAATGTCGATCGTGTGTCATTACCTGATATTGATATTGATATTCAAGATAACCGTCGCGATGAAGTATTAAGTTATTTAAAACAAAAATATGGATGCGAAAATTTTGCATTAATATCGACTTTTCAGACATTGGCTAGTAAAAATTCAATTCGCGATGTTGCTCGTTATTTAATTTCAAAAAATTTAATCAATATCAGCAAAACTGAAATAGATAACATTGCATCAACACTAAGTTTAAATGATAAAAACCTTTTAGATGCTTACGAAAATAATTCAAAATATAGATTACATATTTCTAAATTTCCTTTATTACATCAACTAGCATCAAAAATTGAAGGACTACCACGACAGGTTGGTTTACATGCTGCTGGTGTAGTGGTTGCAAATCAACCAATTAATCAATTAGTAGCAACTCATTATAATGATAATAGTTTTCAACAAATAGAAATGACAATGAATTATTTAGAACGTTTCGGTTTAATTAAGATAGACTTTTTAGGACTAAAAAACCTTACTTTTATACAAGAAATTGAAAACCAACTACCTGAAGAAAACCATTTTGATAATATAATGAATCAATCTTATTCACTTTTTAATGATAAAATAACATTTGATTTATTAAACAAACAATATACTGATGGAATTTTTCAACTTGAATCTCCTAAAATGAGACAAACTATAAAACAAGTGCATGTTGATAGTTTTGATGATATTTATGCAATTATTTCACTATTTAGACCAGGACCTGCAAAATATATACCGATATACGCTAAAAATAAACAGAATATTCACTTAATCGAAAAAGTACATCCGATTTATGATGCTATTGTGAAGCAAACATATGGGATTATAGTATATCAAGAACAAATTATGCAAATAGCTCAAAAATTGACAGGGATGACTTTTTCACAAGCAGACCTTTTACGTCGTGCAATTTCTAAAAAAGATGAGCAAGAGTTACATAAATTAAAAGGTTTATTCTTTGAAGGTGGACTAAAAAATAATATTCCAGAAGAAAAGCTTGAAGAAATTTATAGTAAAATAGAAAGTTTTGCAAATTACGGATTTAACAAAGCTCATGCTGTCGCATATGCATTGATAGCATATAAATTAGCCTATTATAAAACACGCTATCCACAAATTTTTTATCAAGCATTATTATCAGATGCAGGGATGGATTCATCAAATATCAAAAGATATTCAGAAGAGGCTTATATGCAAGGTATTTTAGTTGTAGCTCCTGATATTAATATCTCTAGTACCTCAGCAGTGTTTTGAAAGGATCGTATTTATCTTTCCTTGCAGATTATCAAAGGTATTGGTTCGGTTGCTGTAACTAAGATTATCAGTGAACGCAGTAATTACGGATATTATCCTGATTTTATAACTGCTATTTTAAGATTAAAAAGGATAGGTATTGGTGAAGCAGTTATAGATATTTTAATTAAAGCAGGAGTTTTCAGAAGTTTTGGCGGAGTTAAATATTTACTTACTATGATTCCAACTATTAATGAACTTTTTGCCGCCTATCAGATGCAAGTAAAAAGAAGTTCGGAAAATTTAGATGATTTTGATTTTTTATTAACATATATATCAAATGCACAGGTATCACAAATGATATTTCCACCAGTTACCGAAGATTTAACCGAGCAAGAAGCATATGAAATTAAATATTTAGGGGCCAAATATACAACGGATAATAAAGAATATTTAAAAAAATTAAAAGATGATCATATTCCGTGTCTGATTAATGTTAATGAAGTAGGTTTATGAATCGATGTTGAGATTTTATCAGTTAAAAACGGAAACAATCCTAGACACACAAAGGTAAAAGTTAAAGATATTTCAGCGGTTGTAGAACTGCAAGGTTGAAGTCAAAATATAAAAAATTTATTAAATCGAAAACCAAAAACACGAATTCGAGCATTTGTAAAAAAGCGCAACGGATTTTATAATCTTATCGAATACAAGGAGCTAATCAATGACTAAGCAAGAAATTTCATTAGTAATAGATGGAAATTATTTAATTTTTCAATCTTTTTATGCATCATATCGAGGCGATTTAACTAATATTTTAAGAAACGATGAAGGTTTTCCAACTAATGCATTACAACTATTTTTAATGCAAATTATTAAGTTAATTAAACACATAAAACCAAAATACCTTTTCATCGCTTTTGATGCACCAGGAAAAACGAAAAGACACTTGCAATATAGTAAGTATAAATCAGGTCGTGCTTCATCTCCGAATGAGCTATATTTGCAAATTGATAAAATCAAAGAGATTTTAAGTGTGTTAAAATTACCATGATTTCAGCAATTTGGCGATGAAGCAGACGACCTTGTTGCAACTTATGTCACAAAAATACCAGGTAAAAAGTTTATTTTTTCAGCCGATAAAGATTTATTACAATTAGTTAGTTCAGATGTTGAAGTTATATTGAATAAAAAAAATGAATATCTTCATATTAATGAGCAAAATTTTGTTGAATTTTATCATATAAAACCTAATCAAATAGCTACATATAAAGGTTTAAAAGGTGATCCATCGGATAATCTACCTGGAGTATGTGGGATTGGTGATATAACAGCAATTAAGTTAATTAAGGCTTTCAATGACTTTGATAATATCTATAAAAATATCGTAAACAGCAATCTCTTTACCAAATCAATTAAAGAAAAACTTTTAGCAGGTTATAGTGATGGAAAAATGTGCTATGAACTGGCAAAATTAAACACAGATGTAAGTGATTTTGATCTGAATATCCAAAAATATCTGCTCAACATCGATTTAGAAGCTGCAAATGATGTTCTTGATCAACTACAACTTAATACGGTAAAATCATGACTAATAAAACTAAAAAAATAGCAATTGTAGGTAGAATCGCCTCAGGAAAAAGTTATTTTCTTAACACATTAGCTTCCTTGGGCTATAAAACCATAAATATGGATGAATATGTATTAAATATATATCAAAATGATTTAGCCTTTATCAAACTAATACAATGCAGCATCGGAGAGTTTTTAATAAAGGATGGTAGAATATCAAAACAAGTTTTAAAAGATTGATTAGCACTTGATTATAACAATTTTGAAACTCTTGAAAGACTTTTATATCCATATTTAAAAACAAAATTACTACAAGAAACATTTGATTTTGTTGAAATACCAATTTTATTTACTCAAATAACAGATTTTAGTGACCTTTTTGATGAAATTTGAAATATGTCTATATGTCCGAAAAAGCGCAAGGAATTTGTTAATAAGTGCTTTGTGGAAAAGTCATTTTTTGAGTATTTAGATAAAAAAAATAACTATAAATGAACTAAAAACGAATTTTTTAGAAACAAAAGGGTTGTGAATATCCCTATGAGAAGTCGTGATACTAAGCAAAAAATTATGAAAATTCTGCAAAAATATAAATAAGTATTTAAAATTATTCTTACCTGATTATCTAAAAAGGAGTACCAGATGAGTTTGATGCAACATTTGGAATATAATAATTTTGTTATTTCTAAAAATTTTAATATCTCTACAGATGATTTACATAACCTAAGACAATTTTATGGAAGTTTTTTAGGCCCTGAAGGAGTATGTTTATACGAGTATTTACTGGATTTAGCAGGTGGGCAAGATTATAGTGTGGTTGAATATGATTTTTCAACATTAGCAATTTTTATAAATATACACGAATCACAACTTCAATCGGCTCGTGTCCGTTTAGAAGGAGCTGGTTTGATTAATACATATAAAGATAATAAAAAAGCCTTAACAATTTTTGAAATTCAAAAACCACTTACACCTGAAAATATCCAGCGAAATACCTTTTTGACTAATTTAATTGTAAGTAAAATAGGGAAGATAAATTTTGATAAGTTCATAAAATCCAGAAGGCAAAAAATTGTGTCTTCATATGAATTTAATTATGAAGATATTACATCAGATTTTTTTAGTGTTTTTTCAACTGTAAATCAAACAGAATCAGAGCAAATTGAAAGAAAATTAATTATGAATCAAGGTGCTACTTTAATAAGTGATCAAGAAATTAAGGTTTATACTAAAAAACATAACCTTCCTATTCCATTAGAAATAGGAAATGTACAATATTCTAATGCATATGAAGCAATTTTAAAACTTACACCACAGGCTTTTTTTAAACAACTAAGTAATGAAGAAATTTCATCAGCTGATGAAATTTCATTAAAAACATGAACAGATAGAATTCCAGAAAGCAAATGTTTAAACTTAATTATGTATATAGCACGTTTAAAATATAAAAGCGATAAGTGACATAAACACATCTGAACAATGATTTTAGAAATAAGCTCACAAAACTTGTTTAAATTTGAAGATATTGAAAAATATTTAGATGGTAAATTAAAAATTGATAAGAGATACACCCATATTTTTGAGCAAAAAACTGTATTAAAACAAGATTTTCTTACTAGAAAGACTAGTTAATGTTTGATTTTTCAAAACCCAGATCTAATTTTCAAAACCCACATCTTTCTTTAACAAATTTACCATCAAAACAACAAGTTATTAATGAAATTAAACAAAATCCAATATTATCACCTATTTTTAAAACATTAGCATTTACAGAGAATGATATTATTAATTCATATGCCAATTTAATTGACTATGTTCAAGAACAAAATGACCCGAATCGTTTATTTATTACAAATATTAAACGTGGGTATAATGGTCAAATAAATTTTACCAAGACACTTAATCACAAATCACCTTATATAACTGACTATAAATTATTGAATAACATAAAATTTAAATACATTTCTTCACCGATGACATCTGAAAGTTTGTCACATTTACAAATTACCTCAGAATCAGAAAGTGGATTTAAACATATGATGGAAATAAATTCACCATGATTAATTAATGAAAATAAATTTCGTGGGTTTTTCTTATACGGTGATGCAGAAAGTTCACGAAATCTAATGTTATCAGCTTTGACTAACGAATTTGCTTTAATGAATAAAAAAGTTGCCTATTTAAATATTAATAATTTAGATTCATATTCAAAAACTTTCATAAGACGCAATAGCGAAGATATAGTAAGTGAAATTAATGATTTTTTAACCAGTATTTTGTACTTAGATGTAATTATTTTTGACGAACTTGGACTAAAAAAGTTTTCAAATTGATTTTTAGAAACTTTTTTAGAACCTTTATTAACAGAATGTGTAGCGAATAAAAAAATAGTTATTTTCGGTTCTTATTATACCCCTGAATTACTGGATAAACAGTTTTTCAAAGACGGGTATAAAGATGATCGAAACGGATTAACACCGATGGCTAAAAAAATACTAATGCTTATAAATAAACTATCAAACTATCGTTCCTTATGAATTGGTAATAAAAAGGATAAATAATGAAAATTATCTTAGCAGGAACACCTGAATTTGCTGTTAAACCCTTTGAACAAGTGATAAATAACTTTGATGTAGTTGCCATTGTCAGTCAGCCAGATCGTCCAGCATCACGTGGATATAAAGTAAATCCTACACCAGTGAAATTACTTGCAAAAAAATATAATATTCCTTTATATCAACCCCAGAAAATATCGCAAATCTATGAGCAGTTAGCATCATATCAAGTTGATATATTTTTAACTTGTGCTTTCGGTCAATATATCCCGACCAAAATTCTTGATTTACCAAAAATAGCATCTATAAATATTCATGGTTCTTTACTTCCTAAATATCGTGGAGCAGCACCGATTCAATATAGTTTGTTAAATAACGATTCAGAAACAGGAATTTCACTAATATATATGACCAAAGAATTTGATGCAGGAGACATTCTGTTTACATCAAAAATTGCTATCTTACCAAGAGATACATCACAAACAATGTTTGAAAAACTTTCAAATTTAGCTTCTGAAAATATAGTAAAATGACTAAAAGATATAGAGTTGAATAAAATAAATCCTATAAAACAAGACGTATCCAAAGTAGTTTTGTCTCCTAAGTTAAGTAAAGATGATGCACTTTTAACTAGTTATATGAGTAAACAACAAGCATTTAATATCATACGTTGTTTTTCAAGCAATCCGGGTGCATATATAATTTATCAAAATAAACGCTTGAAAGTATATTATGCTTATTTTGAGCCAATTAAGAATGCAATAAAGTTAGATTTTAGTGACGGTTCATTATATGCTAGTGATTATCAATTCGAATCTAAAAGACGGGTAATTTTAAAATAATAAGATATAATTATATAATGAAATACAAGGTCGGTGATATTGTTATAGCAAAAGTGTTTAAAGTAGGTCCACAATATGTTTCATTGCAAACCAAGGATTCTACTAAGTTTTTTATTTATCGCGAAGATATTAGCGATTATAAACCTTGCAAAATTTACGATATATTCAAAATAGGAGATATCGTAAATTTTGTCTGTTTATATTTTAATATAAACAAAAACTATGGATATGGAAGTTATAAAAAAAATCATCCTAATGAATTAAGAACATATGGAAATTATTGATTAAAAGAAACTTCAAAAGGTTTTAAAAACTTAATTAATTATATGAACATACGCATCAAGGAATTTGCAAAACGAGAAAATAACCAGGATGTAAATAAAGATGTCAAAGGTTAAAATAAATACTTTATATAAAGCAAAATATCTACAAAAAGAATTAGACATTTTTAACACTAGCATTATCAGTAAACTTAAAAGTTTAAATTTTAAAGGTTCACAACACCTAGGATTTGATGATATAGCAATAAATTATAGTGTTAAAGGATTTAATAATATTATTAATTTTTGTAATTTATTATATAAAAATAATATTAAATATTTGCTAGTAATAGCATCAAAACAGACACAATTGATGCTTCAATCAGCACTTGAATTTATTTTTGGTAAATATGATTTTTATTCTGATGTAAAGATAAAATTAATTTTTATTAATAACGAAGATACAAAAGTTAACATTGAATCTAAGATTTATGCATATTTTCATCACTGTGATATAAAACATACAGGAATAATATTTTTAGATGTATTTGATAACATCAATAAATTAAAAAGTAAATGGCTGGTTGAATTAGTTCTATCAAAATTTAACCAGCATGCAAGTGAATTTTTTGTGCAAAAACTTATTTATTTTATTGGTAAAAAAGAATGGTTTGCTAATTTAGCAAAATATAATATCCCTGATTCTAATATATTGTTTGTCTCATCATCAGTTCATAACCAATTTTCTTTTTTCTCAGAGTTATATTTAGTATTATTAGCTACACAAGGAGTAAATTTAAATAAATTAATTCACGGGTATAAAAACATTTCTGAAAGTATTTATGCAAACGATTCATATTTTAACAAAGCACTAGGTTTGTTTTTACATTTAGTTAATTTTTATAAAGCAAACAACACAAAAAAAGATATTTCATTAAATATCTTTGTTGGTTATGATGATTTTTTAGAAAATTTATCAAAGGTGTTTGCTTACCATTTTAATATGCTTACAGTAAGAAAAAAAGTTTTTAATGATAGTTGTGTTTTTTCTCGGGATATTTCTAGCATAGGTCAATCTATTTTATCAAACGGTTTACCAAAAACCTTATTTTATTTTGTATTTAAACGTAAATATTTTGATTATCAATTATCTTCAAATATTGATTTTGATGATTTATTATCAAATCTTTCTAATTTTACCTTACATGCCTTTAAAAATACCAGTCTTAATTCTTTTAATAACTATTTTATTTCATATATTGATGATTCTAAATCTGTTGAGATAGAAATAGCTAATAACGATGAAGAAGCATTTGGAGAACTAATTGGTTTGTTATATTGAAGCAAAATATTATATGCAATTTATTATGATTTAGATTTATTTACATAAAAAGTTGGTAACACCAACTTTTTGTCTTAAAAGAAAAATTTTGTTGCTAATTTTATATAAATATATCCAGAAAATAACGAGAATAATTGTGCTATAAATAAAGGAATGTTTATTATATAAATTCAGTAATATAAATAACTATGATAATATGAAATATTAGGTATAAATTGCATAATAATTACAAATAAAAGTAATATAGGTATAGCAAAACTCATTAATAAAGTCTTTAGTTTACCTCAAAAGTTTGCTGAAATTTCCTGATTATTTTTTATCAATAACCCACGACATCCATCAACAATTATGTCACGTAATATGAATAATACTGTTGACCAAATTGGCGTATAAGAAATAACAGAAAGATAAATTAAAACAGAAGTTGTCATTATTTTATCAGCCAGAGGATCTCATAACTTACCAAAAGCAGTAATAATACGGTTTTTACGTGCTATTTTACCATCATAATAATCAGTAATCATCGCAGTGATAAAGATAATAAAAATAAGGATGTTAAAAATTAAATACATAATAGCTAAAAGCGAATTAGTTTGATTTAATACATCTTTATTTGCAAAGAAAATCGTTGCATTAATACTGATAAGGATAATAATTGGTATAACTAAAATAATTCTTATTAAAGTAAGTTTATTAGGAACATTAAATGATTTAATTCATTGCATTACGTTTTTCTAATAATCTTTCTTTATATTTTTCTTCAAAAGCAGATTCGATTTGTTCAGGCGTTTTTAAATCATCTACATTTGTTCGTGCAGCTTCCGTTGCTATTTTTTGTGCTTCTGGTACATATTTTTTAAAGTCAGCAAGCAGAATACTAAATTTCTTTTCTCAAAGATTAGAATTTAAATCTCTTAGCATCTGTATTTCTTGCACTTCTTTTTGAAATTTAGGATTTTGAATAATAAAATTTTTAAATTCATATTCATCTAAGATATCATTAAGAAGGCTTTTTGTAGCCATATTGATATGTGACATTTTGTATTCACCAATACTTACAACAAAATTTTCATGTGTTTGGTGATTTAAATCAATCAATTTATTTAACTTAACAGTAGTCTCATACCAATATAACTTCGAATTTCGTTCATATTCAGCAGCAGCAGCCTTTGTTCTTTTGTTTTCAACCTTAGTTTTAATTGATTGATAAACAAAATAACCTATTAGTGCAAGAATAACTACACCAAAAATAACTCATATAATAATCCCACTACCACCAAACGGAGAAGCAGTGGTATTAGTTGTAACTGAGCCTTGGTTTGCAGTCGGGGTTTCTTCAAACCTAATAATATTCATATATCTCCTTATTTTCTTTTAATTTGTAATCTTCATTTAAATGTTTTTTCAAGTCGACAACCTAAAGCGATTTGAGTTTTCAATTCTTCAATGTTTGGAGCTTTCTCTAGCTCACCTTTACTTAAGCGCATAATTATATCGATAAGCATTGCATTTATTAAGTTTTTACTAATCACTTCTTTGTTTTCAGGTTTTTCATATATTACGAATCCACCATCAGAAAGTCTTTCGTGAATAGCAACTTGAGTACCAGATACAAGTTGATTCATCTCCTTTTTTATTTCTTTTAATTCATCATTAATTTCGTTATAGCGTTCTGCTAATAACTTTAATTTTTCAATATCTACTGTATTATCCATAATTAAACTCCTAGATTTGGTAAATTAATAGGTGTATAAATATTCATATTTTGAATTATCGGGATGCCGATGTCTAATAATTCTTTGCTATGATGTTCGTTGTGTGATTTTGATGATATGATACCAACTTTTCAGGCAAATCATAAAACAAATAAATTCAGTCCAAAGAAAACCAAGGTTGATAAAGCATCAGAAAGAGTGGTTAAAATAGGTGCTGACATAACAGCAGGATCTTTTTTGAAGCGTATCGCTAAAAGTGGAATAGTAGTTCCTAAAAACTTAGCAAAAATTACTACAAATCATAAAGATAAAGAACTAGCAATAATGATAAATGATAATGTTACTCAGTCACCAATTTCATCTTTAAATTTTGGTGAAGCACTGTAAATACCATAATAAACATATAGACGCATAACATTTACCGTAAACATTATTGCACCAATTATCAAACCGACATTAAGTTCTTTGAAAATTACCTTTCGATATTCTTTTTTAGTAAAGTCACCTAATGCAGCAGCTCTGGTAATTGTTGTTGACGATTGTGAACCGGCATTTCCGGCGGCACCTGAGATAATAGGAATAAGTGAAACTATAATCGCTGTTGATACAGTAATACCAAGTCCTTTTATGACATTTTCAGAAAGATTTGTAAATTCTTGAATAATAAATTGTGATGCAGTTGCAGATAGCATAAGGATAATAAGTCATAAAACACGGGATTTGATAATTTTCAAAATTGATGTTTTTAAATAACTTTCTTCTGCTGCATCAGCATTAATACCAGCCATTTTATAAATATCCTCAGTTGCTTCATCTTGAATAATATCGATAACATCATCGGAAGTGATCATCCCGATAAGTCGGTTATCACTCGTTACAACTGGTAAAGTTGCTTTATCATGGTTTGAAAAAACCTGTGCTGCAAATTCTTTATCATCAGTAGGTTTAACACTTGCAACAGCATTATATATATCTTCAAGTAAGACATCTTCATCGGAAAAAACAAGTTCTTCTAATGTTACATCACCTAATAAAAAACCATGTGGATCAGTTATGTAAAAATTATAACCCATTAAAATATTTTGATTATAATCTCTTTTAATTTTAGCAATCGCTTTTTTACAAGTTCAATTGGATTTAAGGATTGAAATATCCACACTCATGTAACTTCCGACTTGATCATCATTAAATGAAAGAATTTGATTAATTTTTTCCCTTTTTTCCTTAGGTGTCTGTGAAAGAATTTTGCGAGTTAAATTTGCTGGTAATTCTTCTAAAATGTCTGCTAATTCATCAGTCTCGATTTCTTGCAAAACTTTCTGTCCTAAGTCATCAGTAAATAAATTAACAAGTTTAATTTTTACATCATCATCTAAGTATGAAAAAACTTCAGCAGCTTCTTCAGTTTTTAAAATACGCAAAATATAAATTTGATGTTCGTCAGGAAGTGATTCAACCGCCTTAGCGAAGTCAGCATGTGGTGTATCTTCTTCAAGATCCCGAATTTTCTTAACACTTTTCTCTTTTGTTAAAATTCGAAGTTTACCAATAAGAGTAGCAAGGGTAATTTCAACTGTGTTGTTTTCCATAATTACTCCTTAAGATACTTAATCAATTGTTCTTGAAATTCATTCATTTTAATTATTTCAATGCTACTACGTTTCATAAATCTTATCGAACCATTTTCTTCAGAAACAACAATTGTAACTGCATCAGATTGTTCAGAAATACCAATTGCAGCACGATGACGTGAACCGTAATCTGCATTTACTGATTTACTTGTAATTTTATAAAATGTAGCAGCATAATATATCCGACTTTCACGTATTACTACTGCCCCATCATGTAAAGGAGATTCTTTGTTAAAAATTGAAATAAGCAGAGAACTAGAAATATTTGCATCTAAAACAACACCATCAGTTCTCAAATTATCAATATTTTCTGTGTTCTCAATGGTAATTAATGCACCTATTTTATGTTTTGATAAATATTCAACTGTTTCTCGCAACTGATTGATTAAACGGATTTGACTACTTTTACCGAGTTTATCATATTTATTCTTTTTTAATTTTGAACTAAAAAATGTGTGTATGGTAGGTCATAAAATTATTATTATAATTACAGTTAATAAAATTAAAATAATTATTAATAATACTAAAATTGCATCATCCAAGATAACTTCCTATAAGGTTTTACCGATAAAGAATGCTATTAATAATAAACCAATAATCAAAATTAAAACTAAAAATGAGATAAATAAGTTTTTTGTTAAATCACGTTTAATTCAAGGGAGTTGTTTTTGTTGTTCTTTATAGATTTGTTTTTGTTGTTTCTGTTTTGCTTTTGCTATTGCATATGCAATTTCTTCTTGCCTAAATTGCACAAATTTATCTTTTTTTTCCATAAATCCCCCTAATTTTTATAATTATATAGTTTTATAATTATATATTTTTTTCTTTCTTTTGTTATTAAAAAATAAGTTAAAATAGTCGCTTTAGATAATAACTTGTTATGTATTATGTTGGAATGACATATATAAATATATATCAAAACTTATCAAAGTATAATTAATAATGAAATAACAAAAAGGAAAATTTAGCAGAAGTTATATAAATTTCACAGTTAATAAGATATAAGTACTAGAAGTATTCATATTCTAGTTTGTTAATTTAGACAAATTCTTAATTAAAAAAACCAAAAAATGATAGAATTAATATATATGTTTAAAAAGAAATTTAAACTGCTTTTATGATTTTCACTCCCATCAATTTTTTTAACTACTGTTTCATGTAGTTCGATTAGCGTTGAATCTGAACTAAAGGATTTTCATAATTTTTATCTTAATACAAGAAAAGAAAATAATCCGAGATATAAATATTTACTTGCCTTAGTTACCTATTTTGATAATTCTTTTAAGCAAACTTTTGAGCAATTAAGACATGGAAGCGGAGAAATTGCAGCAAAAGATTTAACAAAATTTGCAGCATCGATACAGGCAAAACATAAATTATTTAATCTTTTAAAGAACGAATTATCTATAATCCCACTAGAGAAAATAAATGATCCAAACCAAGGTATTGCTTCATTAACTTTTTTAGAAAAATATAAGTTTATACACGGAGAAAACGAGAATCGTTTTCGTTCTTTAAAAGACACAACCAATGATTTTTTATATCTTGGGGATTTTAATTTATTATCACAAGGATTGTTGTATAATCATTTTATAGATATAAATTCACAATATTTTCCAAGAGATATTAATTCAGATATATATATTTTTTATAATCAATTCCAAGGTTTTATCACACTTGCAGACCAAGGAAAAAAGAATTTATTTTATAATTTAGCAAAGAATGTAAATTCTAATAATCACCTTGATAAAAGATTGAAGAAATATCAGCAATTGATTAGTCAAAATGTTAAAGAAAAATCTAATTTGACTAATATACAGTCAAATTGAGAAAAACTGTTAAAAGTTCAAAAAGAACTTATAGCATATTTTGGACCATTTTTTGATGATATGAGACAAATATTCCAGGCAATTGATACATCGTTTTTTAAAACATTATCATTTGAACCGATTTTGGGTGAATCAGATTTTCTAAAAATAAAAAATTATTTTAACTTTTTAACTACATTTTCAGATGTGTATTATATAACTATGAGTGATTTAATGCTTTCAAAACAGGATATAAATGATAAAATTAATAACTTGATTTTAAATATGCAAAATTCAGATGTTTTTAATAACACCGAACTAAATAAATTTAAAAACAACTTAAATAATCTATCGAATGAACAAATTTATAAGAAATTATTAAATATATTTAACGATGGATATAATACTAATGAGTTTAAAAAACAGATGATGCAGAAAATAAATAATTACATAGATAAGCACAGTAAGGAGCAATATGAAAATAGGTAATTCAAAAGTAGCAATTGATGCAATTAATAAATATGAAAATATAATTATTTTTCACCATATTCGTCCTGATGGTGACTGTTTAGGTTCTCAATTTGGTTTAAAAGAACTTATTAAAACAAACTTTCCAAATAAAAAAGTTTATACGGTAGGTGATAATGTAGGCGTTTTTGATTTTATGAACTATGATTTTGATAAAATTGAAGACATCGATTTTAACAATTCATTAGCAATAGTTGTTGATGCATCAAGTGGAGATCGGATTCGGTGTGCTGAACTTTTATATCAAAAATTAACTACTGCAAGATTAAGAATTGATCATCATCCAAATGAAGCAGATATTGATTATGAATATAATTGAATTGATGAGCATTATGTAGCGGCCGCAGAGATGATTGCACAATTAGCTTATGATGCAGGTTGAAAAGTATCAAAGCGTGCATCAGAACATATTTATTTAGGTATTAATACAGATTCAGGACGCTTTTTATTTCCTGACACATCGCAGCGAACATATCAACTTGTAGCATTTTTAATGCAAAATGGGTTCCATCCACAAAACATTTTGAGACAACTAAGTAAGAGAAGTTTAAAAGATATAAAAATAATTGGTAAAATTCTTTCAGAATTCAAACAATCAAACAGAGTTTTATATTATGAAATCAAACAAGATTTTTTAAATGAATTTGAAATCAATTCCTTACAGGCAGCATTATATGTCAATGAGTTAGCAAATATTGAAAATAATTTATGTTGAGCTTTATTTATCCAACTTGAAGATGGTAGAATACGTGGTAGATTACGTTCAAGTGGACCGTTAGTAAATGTTGTTGCAAACAAATATAATGGTGGTGGACACGATAATGCAGCAGGAATTACATTAGAAAACTGAAACCAAGTTAATGATGTTTTAAAGGACTTGAATCAAAGCATAAGTGATTGAGAGGAAAAATGCGAGTAGGTAATTTAACAGATATTAAAAATGCAATTGAAAAATATGATAATATAGTTATTTTTCATCACATTCGTCCCGATGGAGATTGTCTAGGTTCACAATTTGCACTAAAAGAGTTAATTCAAGATAACTTCCCACATAAGATGGTTTATGCAATTGGTGACCATCAAGATGCTTTTAAGTTTATGAATTTTGAACACGATTTGATCCCTAATGATGAAATCTTGGCAAAATCACTTGGGATTGTTGTGGATGCTAATTTCAAAGAGAGAATTGAATTTAGTGATGTTTTAGATAAAAACTTGTTTGCTCAAGTTATTAGGATAGATCACCATCCTAATGAAGATGATTTAGCGGAAAATGCTATTAGATGGGTTGATTCAACATATGTAGCCGCTGATGAAATGGTAACTGAATTAGCAGTTGAAAGCAATTGAAAAATAACACCAAAGGCTGCTAATTATTTATATTTAGGGATTTATACCGATTCAGGACGCTTTTTATATAATAACACTTGTGCAAGGACTTTTAATTTAGTTGCACATTTATATCAAGCAGGATTAGATGCAGATTTTATTCATAAGAATTTATCTCAAACAACCTTGGAAGACTTAAAATTTAATGCCTGATTGATGTCTACTTTAAAAACTCGCGAAGGGGTAGCATACATTCAAAATGACTTGCTTACCACAAAAAAATATGGAAAAACTTCTCAAGGTTCATTGCGTGTAAATTCGATTGCGAATATCAAAGGGTTTCCGATTTGAGTGCAATTTTTAGAAGAAGAAGATGGTAGGGTGCGTGTTGAATTTCGTTCAAATGGTCCAATAGTTCGTAATGTAGCCTTAAAATGAGGCGGTGGTGGTCATGAACGCGCCGCTGGTTGCATTATTGATAGTTTTGATCAAGTTGAATCAGTGATTGATGATTGTGCTTATGAAGTTGAAAGATATACAAGTGAGCAAGAATAGCAAAAAGTGCATTTTTATGCATTTTTTCTATGCTAATTATAGTTTTTAGCAAATGTGATATAATAAAATCATATGAGTATCTTCAAATTAAATGCGCAGTATCAACCATCTGGTGATCAACCACAGGCTATATCATTTCTTGTGAACGGCATAAACAAGCACCATAAACATCAAGTGCTTCATGGTGTCACTGGTTCTGGAAAAACCTTTACAATAGCAAATGTGATTAAAGAGTTTGATAAACCTGTTTTAGTTTTATCGCACAATAAAACCTTAGCTAGTCAACTTTATTCTGAATTAAAAAACTTCTTTCCTGATAATGCTGTTGAATACTATATATCATATTTTGATTACTTTAGACCTGAAGCTTACAAACCTAATACAGATACTTATATAGAAAAAGATTCGCGTACAAATGAGCAAATTGAAGTAATGCGATTGAGTGCAATAAACTCATTGATTACTCGCAAAGATGTGATTGTAGTAGCATCAGTTAGTGCGATTTATGGTGCATTAAATCCAGATGTATACCGTGAATCTTTTTATCGTTTCTATGTAGGATTGCAAATAAGCAAAAAAGATTTTATTTATAAACTTATTAAAATTTTATACAACCGAAACGATGTTGAAGCAAAGCCTGGTGAATTTTCTGTTAAAGGTGATGAAGTTATCATCAGACCATCAGATAATGAAGAAGTTGCTGTGCGAGTTAGTTTTTTTGATGACATTATTGAAGAAATAGCTATTATTCATGCTTTAAATAAACATGTAATTGAAAAAAAGAAAATCTTTGTGCTAGTTCCCGGAGATGCTTATGCAACCGATGATAGCATATATGATCAAATTATCCCTAAAATCCGTTCTGAATTACATCAACGCCTTGCTGACTTTTATAAAGAAAACAAACTGCTGGAAGCGCAAAGACTGAATCAAAGAATTAGCAATGATTTAGATGAGTTATCTGAATTTAAGATGTGCAAAGGGATAGAAAATTATTCAATGTATTTAGATGGTAGAACTTTTGGTGAGCGACCATACACGCTTTTAGATTATTTCCCCCCTGAATCATTGTTTTTTATCGATGAATCGCATATGTCTATTCCGCAACTTAATGCAATGTATAAAGGGGATCATTCGCGAAAGCAAACCTTAGTAGATTACGGATTTAGACTTCCTTCTGCATTAGAAAATCGCCCTTTGAAGTTTGAAGAAACTGAAAATAATTTTGATTTTTTTAAAATCTATATTTCAGCAACTCCTGCTGAATACGAGTTAAATAAGGCACAAAATAATGTAACTAAGATGTTTATTAGACCAACAGGTTTAACTGACCCAGCGGTGGTGATTAAACCCACTGAAAACCAAATTCAGGACATTCATGATACTATTATTCAGCAACGACAAAGTGGTGGCAAAACTGTTGTAATTACTATTACTAAAGAAAGTTCAGAAAAGATTACTGAATATCTTATTTCACTTGGTATAAAGGCGGCATATATTCATTCGGAATTCAATACCTTTGAACGAAACGAACTGATTCGTAAATTACGTATCGGACAAATCGAGGTTTTAATCGGAATTAACTTACTACGTGAAGGAATTGATATTCCAGAAGTATCAAAAGTTTTAATTTTAGATGCTGGTGCACAAGGTTTTATGCGAACTGCCTCATCATTAATCCAAATTATCGGACGCGCATCACGGAATGCAAATGGACAGGCTGTTTTATATACGGATAATATTACTGAAGCAATCCAAATTACTTTGGATGACAACAAATTAAAAAGACAAAAACAACTTGAATATAATAAAATTCATAATATAACTCCTAAAACAATTACAAAAGCAATACCACCTTCTATTTATGCTGACGGGATGCAAGGAGCAATAGATTTAATTTTAAGAAAGAAAAAACAAACCAAAGAAAATCAATTTGCTAAAAAAGATGATGTGATTAAAGAATTAAGAAAACAAATGGAAGCAGCAGCAAAG
Organism: Mycoplasma sp. 6243; assembly: GCF_051200785.1. Taxonomy (NCBI): domain Bacteria; kingdom Bacillati; phylum Mycoplasmatota; class Mollicutes; order Mycoplasmatales; family Mycoplasmataceae; genus Mycoplasma; species Mycoplasma sp. 6243. The sequence goes on along the minus strand of NZ_CP195154.1, from coordinate 654,273 downwards.
CAACAAGATTATGAGCGTGCTATTCAGTTGCGAGATATGATGTTTGAGCTGCAAAAAGGAGAATAATGTATAAATATCAAGATATTTTAGATGACATTGATGTCATCCAAATTCGCTCTGTGGATGTTGTTTCAGTATACAATGCTTTTTTAAAAGTGTTTGCTATTGAAGTTGATAAAAATAATCCAGTTTATCACGAAGTAACTTGAAATAATTACCGTTCAAATGCAGGTTTTTCAAAACCGTTATATCGTTTCATTTTTTATATGTTTTATTATTTGAAAGACTTTAATTATGTTGGTAAAAATCTCGCAAGAGAACAAGCATTCGTAAAGATAAAAGAGTTGTTTGAACTCGATGCTACCTTTGAGTATCAAGCAAATTCACAGGCAGAAAACATTCTAGAGCAAGCAAAACAGATTTTTAGACTTGCTTATGTTGATGGTTCAACAAAAGATTTGTTAGTACTAGTAGAAGAATTTGATATATTAAAGGATACTGATAAAAAACAAGCATTAAAGAAGATTTATTTTGATTTTGAACCATTTAATGGGTGTGATATCCCAGATTAAAAACATCGTAATATTACGATGTTTTCTTTTGTTTATTCAAGTATTTATTACGAAGTTTTTCAATGTTTTTAGGATTTATATAATAAGAACCTAAAAAGTAAAATAAAACATAAATAAAGAATACAGGAATAGTATCATATTGGTATAACGATCACTGTAAATCCTTATTTTCATTATAAGCACTTGGAACTCATGCTATTGTTAGAGAAAGACCTAAAACCATAACTAAATACTGAAAATGATATGCTTTATATTTTTTATAAAAAATAAGTAAAAATACAGGAATTAAGGTAAAAATAGTTACCAATGTAGAAAGCACAATTAATACTCATCCTGGAACGACAAAATTAGTTATTATCCTTCAAGGAACCACTTTACCACTAAAAATAACTATAAAAATAATTATTGCAACAAAATAAATGTTAAAACCTAATACTCATCAATTACGAGTCTTTTTATTCACGGTTTTCCTTTAGTTTAAAAAGCATTTGCATAAATTCTTTTAAACCTATTGTAATAGTTTGTTCGCTTGCATAAGCACGATAAGAAATTTGGTTGGTGATTCTTTCTTTTTCACCTACTATTACTTGGAATTTCGATTTAGACATTTGTGCTTCGCGTACTTTTTTAGCTAATCTTTCATCTCTTAAATCTACTTTTGATCTGATGAAGTTAGCAAAAAGTTTATCATTTATATCTTTTGCATATTCAATGTCACCATTATGGTTTGTTGCAGGGATAACAGTAACTTGCTTAGGTGCCAGTCAAAAAGGTAAAACTCCTTTTGTTTGCTCGATTAAAATAGCAACAAATCTTTCATAGGTTCCGATTAAACCACGGTGAATTAAAACAGGTCTTTCTTCTTGATTGTTTGAATTAGTAAATGTGATATCAAAACGTTGTGGTAGTAAAAAGTCTAATTGTAAGGTAGAAACTGTTATTTCGTGTCCTAGTGCTGTAAAAATTTGAATATCCATTTTTGGTCCATAAAAAGCAGCCTCACCAACTTTTTCGACATAATTTACACCTAAATCATTAAGCACGTCGCGTAATTGTGCTTCTGCTTCGTCTCACATCTGATCATCATTATAATATTTTTGAGTATCTGTTTTATCACGAAGTGATAAAGAAACATAACTAATTTGGATTTTAAATGCTTGTAATGTTTCCTTAATCAGTGAATACATGGATTTAAATTCCGATGCTATTTGATCTTTTCTTACAAAAAGATGTCCTTCAGTAAGTAGCATTCCACGAACTCTTTCTAATCCTGTTAAAGCACCTGATTTTTCATAACGATAAAGTTGTGATTGTTCACTATAACGAATTGGTAAATCGCGATATGAGCGTTTTTCACTGCTATAGCATATGATATGATGCGGACAAGTCATCGGACGTGCAATAAGTTGTTCATTTTCATCCATATAAATAGGTTTAAACATATCATCTTGGTAGTGTTCTAAGTGACCAGAAATTTGGTAAAGTTGTTTTTCTCCAAAATGTGGTGTTAAAACTTCGGTAAATCCATATTTTCGATCATTTTGTAATACTAAATTTCTTATTTCATTATGAATATACATTCCATCTTCTAATCAAAATGGCAATCCTTGTCCACCGAGTTTATTAAACATAAATAACTTTAATTCTTTACCTATTTTACGGTGATCTCTTTCCTTGCGATCTTGTAAAAGGGCTAAATAATCACTAAGTTGTTCAGCATTTTCTCACGATGTACCATAAATTCTAGTGAGCTGGATGTTATCGGAATTACCTCTTCAATATGCACCAGCAAGGTTTAAAAGTTTAAAATGTTTGATATTTTTAGTATTTTCAATATGTCCACCAGCACAAAGATCCACAAAAATAGTTTCATTATTTTGTGGGTCCTTTAATGCATAAAAAGTAATATCTTTTCCTGCTGTTTTTAATTCATTATATAATTCTTTTTTATATGGTTTATCGATAAAATCATATTCATCAATAGATACTTGCTGCATAATTAAATTTCTTGCTGCAAGCTTTTTCATCATTTTTTCAACTTTAGCTAATTGTGTATCTGAAAAAGGTTCAAAAAATTCAAAATCATAATAAAAACCTTCATCAGTTGCAGGACCAAAACCTAATTTAGTATTTGGATATAATTTTAAAATTGCTGCTGCTAATAGATGCGATGTAGTGTGGTTTAAATGTTTATCTGCTTTCATCGTTTTCTCCGTTAAATCCCATATTTTGCATTAGTTTGTTTATGATTGGTTTTGCTATTGCTTTAGCTTGAATTGCTCCTTGCTCTGCTACTAAATCAACTTTCATCAAAGCATCGTGATAATTTGCTTGAATTTTAATTAATAGATTTTTCACATCTAAAGCCACAGCAGATTTAAATTCTTTGTAATTTGCATTTTCAAACATTTTTGCACTTTCTTGCAAAGTAATATTATTTAATGCTGCATGGATGTTTAATAAGTTTAATATTCCAGGTTTGTCTTCAGAAATATATACTTTGTTTTCTGAGTCAGTTACAGCTTTTAGAACTTTATTATAAGCGCTTTGTGGATCTTCAAGCAAGTAAATAACACCTTTGTCACTTTGACTTTCAGATTTAGACATTTTTACATTTGGATTGCTTAAAGATTTAATCCTTGCACCAACTTTTGCGATATATGCATCAGGGATTTTAAAATCCATTTTATAGTTTTTATTAAGTCTATCAGCGATTTTGCGTGTTAATTCAAGATGTTGTGTTTGATCTTCACCAATAGGGACTAAATCAGGGTTATAAAGCAAAATATCAGCAGCCATTAATGTAGGGTACATCAAAAGTCCTGATGGAATTTTTTCAGTACCATTACCTTGTTTAAGTTTTTGTGATTTATCCTTAAATTGAGTCATACGAGATAGTTCACCAATTGTGGTTTCAGAAGTACAAAGTCATTGCAATAAGGTATGTTCATAGACATCCGATTGATAAAATATAATAGTTTTATCAGCATTTAATCCACATGCTAAATACATTGAAATAATACTTTTTCGTGCTTGATGTAGTTCTTTTGGATCAACTGCACCAGTTGTTAAAGCATGTAAATCTGCTACAAAAACCAGTGATTGAAATTCATTTTGTAGATTAATAAAATTTTTTATTGCACCGATATAGTTTCCTAATGTTAAATTACCTGTTGGTTTAATCCCACTTAAAAATCGCTTCATCGTTCTCCCAAAATAATATTATATTTTATATGTTTTAAATAAAAAGTTGATTATATTGTAAATTTTCTTAGCTTAAAATCTTATTTTTAAATGAAGAAATTTAATAATTATTTATCTATAAAAAAGTATAAAAATACAAAAATATTTAACTAGTTTTTATGATAAAAGTTGATAATTTTTTCATAAAAAATTAATTTTTTTGTTCTTATTATATAAATAAATTAAAAATTGTATCTTATGAATTTAAATTATTATATAATATTACATATTATATACAATGAAAATTTTGATAATAATTAAACACCTTAATTTAACCAGAAAATAATTTTGGTTTTTAATTATCTAAGAAAGTGGTAATTAATGCGATTAAAGAAATCTAAACTTGTTTTAACAGCAACAGCTGCTGCGGCAGTAGGATTAACTATATCTGCTACTAGTGCAACAAATCAACAACCAAATAATTCAAGCAATCATAAAATATATCAAATTTATCCGACTGTTAAATCTATAACATATGCAGATAATAAAAAATATTTATTATCTAATGAAGTTAATTTAGTTTTTGAAAAAGGAATTGATGAAGCAGTTAAATCAAGAATTAAAGAAGCATTACAATTAAAAAAATTAACTGTTACAGAAAGTCGTTCATTTAAAGATAGTGATGGTAAAACAAACATTTTAGTTGGAACAACCAACAATACTGATACATATATTGATAAAAAAGCAAGTTTATTAGGGCTTGATTTTAACGCATCTTTGAAATCACATAATGATTCATATATTTTATCTTCAAAACGTAATTACATTACTTTGTTAGCAAAAAACAACACAGCAGCATTTTACGGTGCTACAACTTTTTGACATATTCTTAATCAACTTGATGGTGATCAAATCGAGACATTTAATATTCAAGATTATTCAGATGTAAAACTTCGTGGAGTGTTTAGCTATAATAACGGAACCCCTTGAGATTTGAATGCAAAAATAGATTTTATGAAATGAGGTAGTTATTATAAACTTAACTCATATCTATATTTTGATAAAGATGATCAAAAAACAAGAGATCAATGAAAAACAGAATATACATCTGATGAACTTACAAATAAATTTTCAAAGTTAATCCAAGAATCCAAGAAAACTAAAATAAATTTAGTTTATATGCTTGATCCTTTTGATTCAAATGATAAAATAACAGTTGCTAATTACGATGAAAATTTATCAAAGATTAAAACTAAATTTGAACAACTTATTACAGCTGGGATAAGAAAATTTGGTTTATTTGCAGAAAACCAACCCTTTTCTGAAAATACTTCGCAACAAGTAACATATGAAACAAAAATACTAAATGATTTAATTACTTGATTAAAAGAAAAACAACAAATTACGAGTGACTTAAGTACTAATTTAATTTATGCACCTGCTAATAGAAATACAACTATAACATATAACTCTTATGCTAATTTTCCTTCTGAAGTTGAAATAATTAATTCAGCAACTGGCGCTTATGCAGGGGTACATAATACATCTTTAACAACATTTAAAACTACAACCAACAAAACCCCTGTTGCATGAGTTAATTGACCAAATAATTCAGATGCACCTGCACAACTGATATTAGGTGGTTATAAAGAATTTTTTGGAACTGATGTAACAGCAGACAACTTGCAAGGTGTATTAATTAATCCGATGCAACAAGCACAAGCATCAAAAATTGCTGCATTTGCTGCTGCGAATTTTGGATGAAAGATTTGAAGAAATGATACTGAAATAAATAATATTTATCAAGCAGCATTTTCTAATGCACTTAATAAAAGCAATATTTTTGATATTGAAACTCAATCATACTTAAAACTTGCTAAACATATTAAAAAACCAGATATTAGTAATTATCCAAGTATCAATGAATCTGAAGAAATCCAAAGTCAAATTGATGCTTTTAAAACAAATTTAGCATCGAATCATTTTGATAAAACAAAAGCAGAAGCATTGATTACAGATTTTCATGATCTTGAAAAAGCAGCAAGTATTCTTAAAACATCACAAAATGCTGAATTTAACAAGGAAACGTCGGTTTATCTTGATACATTTATAAATCTTTCACAAACAGCAAAAGAGCTGCTTTTATCAGTAATTAAAAAGCAGGAAAATAGCAGCAATGACTTTATCAGTTATTATAATCGTGGAATAGAATTACTTAATGAGTTAAAAACAACTCATAAAATCACCTACAACGGACAATCATATGATGCTATTGTTGGTAGTTCACATTTGATGCCGTTTTTAGATTGATTAGTTTCTTGATTGAAACCAAGAATTGAATCATCACTTTTTATCCCGCCTGTGAAATTGACTCAAACATTTATAACTAATTTGCAACGTCAAGATAGTCTGGGTAAAGGTGGAACCGATACAGTCTTTTATAAAGGAAACCCGTATCAAGTTATTTTAAAAAATAGTAGTGGACAATTACATCAAAATGATTATTTTGGTGTTGAATTTAATCAACCAATCACCCTTAAATCATTACAAGTGAAATATTTAGGACTGCATGAAGATTACTTTATAAATGCAAAAGTTCAATATCAAACATCTACAAATAGTACTTGAACTGATGTAAATGGTTGAAATGTTAATGTTACATCTGCAAATCAATATAATCCGATTGTTTTAAATAATCAAAATATAGCAAATGTAACAAAAGTAAGATTAATAAACAATGATACTACTCCTAGACAAAAATGAGTTCGTTTACAAGAATTTGTTATTAATTCAGGTGAACTAACATCAAATAAAACATGAGAAAGATATTCACATGTTAGTTATAATGCTGATAATACTACTAATTTAATGTATCTTGTTTATCAAAACAAAAGCACTGATAAAATGTTTGATGATTTAGATTCAACAGGTGCTGCATTTACTAAGGTGGTTCAAGGTAAACAAGGAAGCAGTGATGTTAATGTTGGTGCAAACATTCCAAGGGATGCTACAGTAGGTTTTAGTTTAGATAAAAAGCAATGAGTTTCACATATTTATATTAACCAATCATTTGATTCTGCAACTGATTTACCACAAGATGCAATCATCGAATATAAAGATGAAGATGAAAAAGATACCAGTAGACAATGAAAGCAATTTGGTTCAGCTCATTTAAAATGAGGTGAAAATTCAACAGTTGTAACAGGATATGCACATGCAAAAGATTTTAGAATTAAAAACACATCAGAGGTTCAGCATTGATGACGTATAGATGAAATAAGAGTATTTTTAACTAATAACGATAGATACAACTATACTACTGCTGATATTAATCGTTTGTTAATACACGATAATAAAGGTCCTAATTTAATGTTTGATGGGGATGATCATACATTCGCTTGATTAAAAGCGACATCAACAGGTGGTTCATTAAGTCAAAATGATGGTTTTGATATTAATTTTTCAAATCCAAAAAATCTTAAATCAATTCGTTTGTTATATAAATATGTCAATGATCAAAATCCAGGAGCAGGAGATCGCACCAGCCAAATAAGTATAGAAAAGAAAATCAATAATGTTTATATTCCTTGAAGAACATATGATTTATCTGGTGATGATATTACAATTAATATTTCAAATGCAGATAATTTTGGAACCGTTACAGGACTTCGTTTAAGAACCTTAAAAGCAGAAAATTTTGGATTTAATATTAATACCATTGCATTTACCGAAAATAAACAAGACAGTACTCATTATGTTTATAGTGAAAATGCAGCAGTTAATGATTTGCTTGCTAAATACGATGGATACAATACATTTGAGTTATACCATCAAAAAAGTCCTGAAGAAAAGCAAGATATTACCTTAAAAGCAAATGAGAGAATCGGTTTAGATTTAAGTAAAATTCAAAATATTCAGACATTTACTAAGGAATATGACAATCCTACTGCTAATTCTAATGCATTAAAATTACAATATTCTGATAATGGTTATGAATGAGTTGATGCTGCATCGGATACTATTGCAGCAAACACTAAAGCCCGCTATATTGCTTTATTTAACTCAGGAAGTTCGGATTTAACTTTAAGTTTTAAAAAGATAACTGTTACAGTAGAAAACCTTGCTTTAAATCCAAAATTTGATTCAACAGATATCACACAAAATCCACAAACAGAACGAAATAATGAACTAGATGGTTCGGTTTTTACATACGATCAATTTGGTCCAAATATTAATGCAAATAATTATATTATTTACGATTTAGGTCGTCAAACAGATATAAAATCTCTACGTTTATATACTCAAGATGATACATCTGATTATCCAAGGGATATGGATGTACAAGTTTCATCTGATAAAAGTTCTTGACACACTGTTTTTAGTATCGGAGATACTACTACCGATGCTGATTCAACAACAATATTAAAAAATGTCGCTACTGGTTCTTACGATTCTAAATATGCTGTGAATCCTAAACTTATCAATGACCATCGTTATCCAGGGTTTAAATATTGAGGAAACGATTCGATTTCAAATCAAAAAGCTAGATATATCAAGATTTTAATAAAAGCTAATTATCCAAGCAATAAAAAACTTAAAATCAATGAAATAGTCGTAAATCATAATAAAATCCAACAACCTAACTACACTAGTAACTATTTTTCAGGAACTAAATATGAACCAACCGATGATAGTAAATTAGATTTTCTTCATGATAAGGATTTAAGTACTTATTATCAACCAAAACAAGAAAACGGTGAATTAATTTATACCATCGATGATAAGTCACTTATTAATAAACATTTACGTATTTTAACCATTGAAAGTAATTCGCTTGCAAAGGTATATTATCGTAAAGAAAATGAAACAAACACCTTCCATCTCTTAGGAACATTAACTAACAACCTTAATGAATTTATCCTGCCTCAAAATCAAAAAGTTGTGCAAATTAAAATTGCTTGAGAAACTAAAAGACCTAAGATACTAGAAGTTTATGACTTTGATCCAGTGCAAGTTGCATCGGTATCTACCGATAAAACAGCTTTACAAAATGAAGTTAATAAAACTGATCCGAGTGATTATAATTTATGAACACAAGCATCTAGAAATGAATTTTTACATTGAAAAACTACTGCTACTAATGCTTTAAAACAAATTACAGAAGGAAATCAAAGTAAAGATCAATCATATACACAAGCAAGTTTAGATGCTATTAAAGATGCATTAATTTATGCAAGAGATCACTATAATAAAAAGGTTGATCTTACTTTAGTGCAACACGAAATTACCAATAAAGCATTAAATAACCCGATTGTATATACATCTGAATCATATCAAGAATATGAAAATAAAATATCAAGTGTGCAAAGTCAAATTACACACCCAGAAAATCTAAGTCAACACCAAGTTGATGCATTTTATCGTGATATTTTAAATAAAAAAGCAGCATTAATAAAACAAACTTGATTAACTGATTTAAATAAACAAAATGAATTGATAAAGAAGATAAAAGAAGAATTGACAAAATTAGAAGATATCCCTGAGTCAGTTAAGTTACATAATAAATTTGATGAATTTGCAGATACAAATGTCTTACAATCTTTATATAATGAAATTAATGCTCAATATATAAGTGAAAATAATCAAAAGACACAACTAAAACAACAAATTGAACATAATAAAACATTATCTGAAGACCCTGAACATATTAATACATTAACTGAAAAATTACCTAAAACAACATTATTATATAGTCTACAGCATCTTAAAACTCAATCTGATGAGATGTTAGCTCAAGAACAAAGAGAAAAAACTGATTTACAAACACAAATAAAGGGCCTTTTAAGTAATTTTTATGATAGCGAAAACTCAAAACCATTATCAGAAGAATTAAAAACAACAACTAATTTAGTGCAACTTCGCTCTTTAAAAACCAAAGTAGAGCAGCAAAAACAAATTGATGAACAAGAAAATAATTTAAGAACTTTAATCAGACAAAATATTACTAACCTAGAGGATTTTTCAAATTTAATTTTATATAATGAAAAAACCTTAAAGAAAACTCGTGGTGTGTCGGCACTTGAAAAAATGTATACTAATTCATCTGCTGCTGTAAATAATGAAAGTCATTTAAAACAAGAGTTAAAAGTTCAAATAGATGAAAAAATTAGACAACTTACCAAACAAGAAAACATTACTTTATATACTGATAAATTTAATAAGTTAAAAACCACTGATAACCTTAACTTCTTTATCGGATTAGAAAAGAAAATTCAAGAAACTATTGAACAAGAACAAAAAGAAAAGCTAAAAGCACAAATTAATGCTGTTTTAACAACTTTAGAACTAGAAACTCATAAAAATGAAATTAATACAGGCTTAACTAGTTCAGATACTGTTGCAGCACTAGAGCAATTATTACAAAAAGCTAATGAATTTAAAACTAGTGAAGATAATCAAAAAGCTCAACTTCGTTCAGATATAACTCATACAGCAGGTTTATTGGAAATTCAAAATAACCAAGATACCATTAATAATTCTTTATCTACTTCACAAACAATTGCACAATTGCAAAGTTTAAAAATACAAGCTGATAATCTAAAAGCACAAGAAGATGCTAAAAAAGCAGCATTAAATACTGAATTAGATAATTTAGTTTCAAGATTACAACTTGATAATCATATCAATCCTATTACTAATCAAAGACAAAATGCAACTATTCCTACATTAGAAACACTAAAACAAACTGCTGAACAATATCTTCGTGACGAAGAGCAACAAACTCAACAATTAAAAAATGATATTAATGTTTTAATTGATCAATTAGGAAAAGATTCAAACAAGGAATTAATTAGAAATAATTTATCATCTACTTCTCAAATTAATGCTCTTGAAAACTTGAAAACACAAGCAGAAAATTTAGTTAATACAGAAAAAACTGAATTAAGAAACCAAATTAATTCAACACTTGCATTATTAGAATTACAAAATCATAAATCAGAAGTTCAAAATGAATTGAATAATGCTAATTTATCTGTTGCTCAGTTAACTTCATTAAAAAACAAAGCACAAGGATTTTTAAATGATGAAAATCTACAAAAAGCACTTTTAACTAATCAAATTCAAGCAATTAAATCTAAATTAGAGCAAACAAACCATATCCAAGAAGTTGATAATGATTTAAATTCATCACATACTATTAATTCTTTAGAAACACTTAAAACTAAGATAAATAACTTTAAACAAGAAGAAGATAATCTAAAATCCGATTTAAAGAAACAAATTCTTAATGCAATCACTAAATTAACTTACCCAGAAAATCAAAGTAATTTTCAAAATAAACTTAATACCACTAGCAGCATTGCTAATTTACAAACTTTATTAAATGATGTAAATTCTGCTGTTGCAACTGAAGCTGAAGAACTCGCTTTAAAAGCACAAATTAAGCAAGTTGTAGCGACTTTAGAAGATCCGGCAAACAAAAATCAAAGCAAATATCAAAATAAAGCAATTGATGATTTACGCGACAGATCAACAATTGAAAGTATTTTACAGCAAGCACAAGAAGCAAAAGTTTCCGAAATACATCGTCGCGATCAAGCAAATAATAATATTAAAAAACTGCTTGCTAATATGCATAATCGAAAGATTGCTGATGAGCAAGAAGCAAAATATCATCCGATAACTGATTTATTAAAACTCGAAGAATTTGATAATCAATTAGTTGAAATCGCAGATGAAGATCAAAAACGTTATGATATTACACAACTACTTAATTCGCTTCAAGATTATAATAATGTTGTCAAATATAATGACAAGTTATTAGCAGCAACTCAAAAAGACGGACTTGATCAAATTAAAACACAAGTTAGAGATGCAGTGGATAGCGAAGAAAATGCTCGTACCACATACACTTCTACAAAACTTCCTAACTTACTAGCACAAATTCAAGATGTAAATCAGCATTCTTATTTGGATGCTAAGTTGCAAAAACTTAAGAATTTATATAATACCAAGAATTTAAATGTTAACTCTGTTTATGCATTAGAATCAGAGATGAATGAACAAATAGCAGCAGAAAATCACGAAAAACAAGACACTGAAAACAAAATAAGAAGCATTCTTTCAAAATTGGAGAAATCTGAAAATCAAAGCTTTGTTAATGAGTTTTTAAATAATTTATCAAGCAAAAACTTAAATGATTATCGCGATTTTTTACCTCAGGTACAAGCTCGCTTAGATGCTGAAAATGCCGAAAAAGCACAACTTCGTAGCGAAATAGAGCAAAGTGTATCGCAACTTGATTTATCAGAGCATCAATTACAAGTTAATAATATGTATAATCAAAATAGCACAATTGAACAACTTAAGAATGCTAAAAATCAAGCACAACTTCTAATAAACAAAGAAACACAAGAAAAATCTGAATTGAGAGCAGAGATTGGTAAACTTAAAAATCAACTTGAAGATCCCGAAAATCAAAATCAAGTTGATACTGATTTAGCAAACACATCTAATAATTTAATTAAATTAAGAGAAACCAAAAGTGCTACTGAACAAAGAATAAAAGATGAGACATTCGAAAAGAATTCATTAACAAACCAAATTGATCAGTTATATAACAAGTTAGAATTAGATAATAACCGTCAAGAAATAGAAAACAAAAAAACAACTGATACAAAACTTCCACACATGCGTGTTTTAAGAGAAAGAGCACAAGAACTTTTAGATCAAGAACACGCTAAAAAAGAACAATTAAAGCAAGAAATAAAAGATAAAATTGATCATTTAATGTATCCTGATAATCAATTATCAAATCGTGCATCATTAGCAAATTCAAACACCATTGCTGAATTAGAAAAACTAAGCAAACATATTGATGCAGTTAATGCAGAAGAAGAACGACTTGAATCGGTGCGTGCAAAAGCACTAGAAGAGGTAAAAAAACTTGAGGACCCGATTAATCGTTCATTGTTAAGTGATGATTTTATTAAAACTACACAGCCAAAGGATCTTGATGAGTTATTTGTTAATGTTAAATCACAAGTTGCAAAAGAAGAACAAGAAAAAGAACGGCTAAAAGCAAAGATAAAAGAAGATTATGATAAATTAACAAATGCAACAGAAAAGCAAAAGTTGAAAGCTAAAATGGATTCGGCTAAAAAACTTGTTGAATTGCGTAATTTAGATAAAGAAGTTTATGCACAATTTGCTGAAGAAACGTTACAACAGCACTTAATTTCTGAAATTAAAACAATTGAAGTTCCAAAACTTGATGATCAAAATACTATAAATAGCATTTATGATCAATTAAACGAATATAAAAATTCAACTAGTTTAAAAATACTCTTAGATCAAGTTAAGCAGGAAATAAAAGAAGAAGCAGCACAAAAAGAAACTCTTAAAAAAGAAATAGAAGAAAAAATAAAGAAATTACAAGATAAAAACAATTTAGATACTTATAAACACCAATTTGATTATGCTAAGAAAACCAATAATTTAAACGATTTTAGAGCATTAAAAACTGACCTTGATCAAGCATTGCATCAAGAAGAACAAATGCGTCAGCAGTTATCAAATAATATTGATACACTTGCTAATCAACTCGAAGATGCAACTCATAAAACGACTATAACAACTAAAAAACCTAATGTTACATCTGATTTAAATAAATTGCGTGAATTAAATAACGAAGCACAAGATTTAATTAAAAAAGAAGATGAAGAAAAGGATAAGTTACACAAGGAAATAATAGATGAGTTGTTAAAATTCCATGATTTTAATAATGCGATTAATTTAGCATTAAAACGTAAGAATACAACTGAGTTAAATGCTTTAAGAGCATTGAAAACCCAGGTAGATAATGCTAAAGCAGAAGATCAAAAAGAGTATGATTTAAGAGAAAAAATCAAAAAGATTGTTGAATCACTAGAAGACTTTGATCATATTAGTAAATATAATATGGATGTTTTATCGCGAACAAACGGACAAAGCAACTTACAACAATTATTAAATAAAGTAACAGCAGCTCAAACTAAGGAGAATTCAGAAAAAGAAAAATATAAAAATAACATAAAGACTAATTTAACAAAATTAGAAGATCCTGATAATATCAAGAGCTTCAATGATTTAAATACAAAAGTTGAAAAAAATCCTAATTTAAATAGTTATTTTGGTTTAGATTATAAAATAGATCAAGCATTAAAAACTGAAGAGACTGAAAGAATACAGTTAAAAGCAAAAATTAACGATATTTTAGCAAAATTGCAAGATCAAGGTAATATCAAGAAAGTTAAAGATAAATTGCAAACTGCTACCACTTTAACCCAACTTCGTGAATTATTAAAAGAAACAGATAATATGTATGCTGAAGAAACACATGAAAAACAAAAACTTCAAGATCACATTGAAACTGTATTAAGTAAGTTAAGATTATTTGATCAAATTGCTACATTAAACACTGAATATCGTGACATTAAAAACTCTAAGGAATTAAATGATTTAAGATCTTTTAAAACCAAAATTGATGCTGAATCAGCAGTTGAAGAAAGTGAATTTAGCAAGTTATTTGGACAAACATCAGACAAAATTGCTAAATTACACGATTTTGATACCTTTGTCAAATGAACTCATAAATTAAATCAAAATACACATATTGATTCGTTGCATGCTCTTAATGATGCTTTAGTTGATGTTATCAATGAAGATACAATTAAGTTTAACATCCGCGAAGAAATTAAAGAAAAATTACCACACTTAGAAGAAGCGCAGCATATTATTAAATTAAATGCTAAACGATTGTTTACAACTACCAGTAAGAGAGATTTACAAAATTTCTTAGATGAATTAAATATAGGACTTGCACAAGAAGCAGCAGAAAAAGTAAGAATTAAAGCACAGATTGAATCACGATTAGCAAAACTAGAAGATTCGCAAAATATACAAACATATACAGAAAAATATGCTAATTCGCAAAACAGCGATTTACTCATAAATTACACTCCACTTAGTGCTAAACTTTCTGATGTTTTAAAACAAGAAGAACAAGAAAGAGAGCAATTACGAACTAAAATTACATCATTATATCCACAATTAGAAGACTTTAATCATATAGTTGTTTATAATGAAAACAATTTATTGAAGTTAACTAATTTAAATGATTTAAGAAAGTATTATACAGATACCTTTAATGCTTTACAAAGTGAAAAACAACGAAAAACAGAATTAAAAACCTTAATTGAAAATAAACTAAGAGGTTTAGAAGATAACTATAACATTATTTTATATAACAAAAAATACCATCACAGCAATCAAATCAATCAACTTAACTACTATGAAGCATTGTATGCAAAAATTTCTGAAGTATATGATTCTGAACACAGTGAAGTTCGTTTGTTAAAAGAACAAATCAGTGATTTATTAAATTCATTAGAAGACTTTGAGCATATTTTTACCTATAATACCAAGAATTTTGCTAACATCGATAACCTAGAAGATCTAAGAGTTTATAAAGCAAAAGTTGCCACAGCAAAACATAGTGAAGATGTGCAAAAGGAAAATCTAAGAAAACAAATTGTTGCTAAGGTTGCTTTATTAGAAGAACCAGAAAACATCAAAATATATTCTGATAAGTTTCATAAAACAACAAATTTAAATTCTTTAATCGCTTTAAATGATAAATTAGATGAAATATTAAGCAAAGAATCGGTTGAAAAGACAAAATTACAAACTCAGATTCATAACTATATGCCACTTTTAGAAAACCTTGATCACATCAGTTTATATAATGAAGTAAGTCTTTTGAAAGCAAACAGCATACCAAAATTAAGAGTATTCTTAGCAGATGTTACAGATGCATATACATCCGAATCAGAACGTAAAGAATCGTTAAAAGAATTAATCCCAAATATGCTAAAAAAACTTACTACACCTGCATATATTAAAACATATACAAGTTTATATAATAAAATCGAGAATTTAAATGACTATGAAGCTTTATATCGTTTGCTTAACATCGCTCTAAGCATCGAATCCGATGAAATAATTTCATTAACAAATCAAATAAAATCAACTGTTAAACAACTTGAGCAACCGCAAAATATTGTTAAATATGATAATAATGAATATGTAGAAATTAAAAATGTCATCGATTTAAGAAAATATAAAAATGAAGTAGTTCAAGCAAAAGCATCAGAAGATAAATTAAAAAATGAATATCGTTCTAAAATCGAAGAAAGTATTAGTAAGTTAAGTGATCAAAAAAACATTGATACATATACAGACAAACTGGATTCAACATCTTATTTAGATTCATACCAAAAGTTATATGATGATGTCTTAGAAACCTTAAAACAAGAAGCAAGTGAAAAATCAGTTTTAAATAAAGCATTAGAAGATGTTGCTGCAAGATTACAAGCAGTTACTCATATTTCTGAATTAAATTCAGTAAAATACGATGCAAATGATTTAAATACATTAAGAGAAAAACTCTCATATGCAAATAATGCATATCAAACAGAAACACAACGTAAATCATACTTACAAACTTTAATAGAAAGCAAGTTTGATAGAATTAAACCAACAAATGAAGTAGCAGCATTAAAAGAACAATTTAATTCCAATGATAATTTAAATGGTTATGAGTTAATTAATAGCAAACTAGATTCATTGATTGATTCTCAATCAATTGTTTCAACAAAACTAAAACCATATATCCCTCTTGCAAGTATTTTGACCTTAGGACTTATTTGAATTATCATCCTTGTTGTTTTAAGACACAGAAGAAGAAAACAAACTAGCTAATGCTAGTTTATTTTTATTCCTATGATGCAGTGTTATCCACGCACTTTAATGCATTCATCAAATACTTTTATCATTTGTTTTACTTGGTTGATTTCTTCTTTATCAAGTAATTTAAAACGAAAGTCTAATATCCGTTCTTCGATAATATTGGTTTGAATGTGACCAGTAGCAAAAGCTTGAAATTGGATTTGATAACTTTGATCAAATAAAAATTTAAAAAATGAATACCTTATCTTTTCGTCATTGATATAAATTCGATAAAAACCATTTGAGATAATGACATCTGAATTATCCAAATTAAAATAAAAGAATTTATCATATGAACCATATAAATAAGGTAAATAAATGCTGTCTTTGTGACCTATTTGCTTCGCTCTTGAAATATTTTGAATTTGTCATCCACGTAGCTTGTTTGAAAGTGTATATAAACCTTTGCTATGTGTTTGAGCAATCGGGATGTATGAATAAATTTTGCTTTTTATAATTGATTTTTCAAAGTTTTTTGTCTTTTTTTCAATAATTAATCCGTTTTGATTATTTTGTTTATATTCTCGCAGAGAATATAAACTTTTATCATTTAAAATTAATGAAATTTTTGTGTTTGATAATTCTGGTTTTAACTTTAATGAACTGTCTAAGTCTTGCATATAGGTATATCCGTAATTTATCGAGTGATTAACCTGTGACAATCCAATGATTTTTTCATCATAAGCAAACTGCTGCATTCTTTTTAGAATTTCAGGTAAATCAGTGTTTAAAATTGCTTCATTATTCGCATCTTTTAGAATTTCACCATTTTCTTCATTTATTTTATAAATAGGAGGTAAATTTTTTGTATTAAAGTCAAAACCGATGTTTTTGACTACATCTGTAAAAATTTTATAATTGTGTATTCGTTTAGTTTTCTTTACAAATAATACATCAGTTTTTACTCCTGTTTCAGCACCCTTAAATACCCCTTCTGGAAAAGAGATATCTGCTAAAATATGAAAATTATCAATTAAGTATTTTCTGATATATCTTTGTTGTTGATTATTTAAATAACCACTAGGCAGCACAATTGCTAAAATTCCATTCTCCTTAAGCAGATTCATTGCTCTTTCGATAAATAAAACCCCTAATTGTCCGTTACAATGTTCATTAAGTTTGTAATGTTTTAGAATACTTTGATTCCCCATAAATTTAACTTTGCTACCAAAAGGTGGATTTGTAATGACAAAATCAAAAAAGCTGTTATTTTTATTTCAATTTGCAATGCTATCGATTTGATGAATTTTAGTTCTACCATCACCGTTTAATACCATATTAAAGAATGCAACAGAACAAGCATCTTTTGAAATATCTCAATAATATAAATTGTCTTTCATATCTTTATAATCTGGATTATTTTTGTATTTTTGGATAACCCCAGTTAAAAAATCTGCACTACCACCAGCTGGATCAATGACAGCTTGATAGGGTTTAATATCTAAAATATTAACTATAAAATCAATTATAGCAACAGGTGTATAATATTGTGCCATATTAATTTTATCTAAAATTTTTGAACTAAACTTCATAAAGAAATCTTGTGGTACGCTGGATTTACTTTTAATAAATGAATATGGTTGTAAAAGTTTTATTACTTTTTGCAAGTCATCATATTTAAAAATAAGTTCTTTTTGTACTTGCTGTCCTTGCACAAAATTTCTTTGATAATAATCATATGCATCTGCTCATAATTTTTCAAATACTGCAATATTTGTAGTTAATGCAGTAAATTTTAAATCATGTTTATGAAATTGTTCATCATAATATTTCGCTAATATCACCTGAAAAAGACCTTTATATCGTTCATTTTTTCCATAACCAAGTGAATGAATAATCAAATCTAACGCATCAAATAACACTTTTGCATTTTGTATTGGGACTAATTCATCAAATTTAAATAAAGCAGTTTTAAAGTCTTCGCCATAATTAGGTAGCATTGATAAATTGTATTCATTGCCTTTATAAAAAAGTTTTTGATGACTACCATTATAAAAAATACCGTATTTGGCTTTCTTTAGATCTATTGCAGTTTGCAACTGATATAAGATTGCTTCTTTTATTTCTTTTTCACTGATATCATCTCTTTTAACTTCTGCTACTAATAAATATGAATCACCATCCTTAATCGCTAAATCAATTAGTTTTGGATGTGAACCTTTGCTACCTACTTGCATTTTTTCTTCTAAGTATATAGCATCTTTGTTATAATTTTTTGAAAGCAATATGTTTATTAAATCAATTCTTAATTTTTCTTCAGTTGATGTTTTACCATCTTTTGCTTTTTCATTGATATTTAATTGACCTCGGATTGGACATATTAATTTAGACATTTTTCTCCTATATTTAAATATTACTATAATAAATTGTATTTATAAATTTATTAGTTACTTTATTGAAATTTTTGCAATTTTTGTTTTATAAATGTAATAGATAAAACAAAAAAGCAGTGATTTGTCATTAAAAATTTTATAAATGGGAATTTTATTCCATATAAATGAAAACTATGTTATCAAAAATACAATTTTTGCAAAAAGTGATGTGATTTGTTAAAGTTTTAGTTATAAAAATTTATAATTATTATGATAAAGGAGTTGTAATGTCAAAGTATAAAAAATGATGATTTTCTGCTGTTATTTTAGCTTCTACATCGGTTGTAGTTGCTGTCGCTTGCAATGGAGAAAATAGCACTCAAAAAAGCGAAGAATCTGATAAGTCCACACCAAATAAAGATAAAAATCCTAATAAAGGTAGTACATCACCTGTTATAAATCCAAAAGAGCAATCAAAACCCCCTACTTCAACAAATCCAAGTATAACTAATCCGATTAAAACTACACCACAACAATCTAATCCAACTAAACCTACTAACAATCCAGAAGATGGTAAACTATCAGAAGATGAAAAAAAGGATAAGTCATCTGAAAAAACAGACCAATTTGGAGAGAATAATCAACAAAAACAAGGAGATACAAAACCTATTGATAAATGGGCAAAAGATAATGCAAACAATCTTTTTAAACTCGTCTCAGTTGATAATCTTAAAGAATTAATTTCAAAGAATGAAAAACTTTTTTATAACTACGAAACAAGAAAATTAGTTAAACAACCAGTTGAAACAAAATATTTGAAAGTGAAAGAACTAGGTAGTGATTCAATTTTTGATGTTTTTAGTTTAAAAACCGATTCAGAATATCAGCCTGCAAATGCAAATGAACCAACAACAAATAATGGAACTAAAACATTTATCAATGGACAAATATATTATGTGATAAAAGGTAATGTTATTGCATTTTCTTATAAAATTGCACAATATATACCTAAACAAGAACCAATTATTTCAAATGATATTTATTGATCAAGTTTTAATATTGAAAATGGTCAACAAGTTGATACACCTGATTCGTTGAAACAAGAGCAAATAAATAAATCAGAGCAATTACAAACAATCAGTGAACCTTTTAAAGTTTATTCTGATAATGCTGATGAATTTATGAATATGTTAGATGATTTAACTTCTGATAATAAACAACTTCCGGATTTAGTATATTCAGATGGTAGTTTTAGCTTTGATAAGCACAACGAAGACTTAGGAGATTATATTACTTTTAATAAAGATGATTATGCTAAATATATAATTGGTTCAGATGCATCAAAACCAACTCATTTTAAGATGAATTGAGATACAGATACCGAAAAAATTACCATAACATATAAAAATAAAAATAATCCAGATAAAATAGAGACTCAAGTTATTAACCTTGATAGTGATGATGAAAATAATCCAGTCGATAATTCAAAACAACAAACTCCTAATAAGCAAAAAGATAATAAGAATCCAGAACAAACAAGTGGAGTGTTTGTTTTAAATGTCAAAGAATTTAACAAAATAGCAGAAAAATATGATAAATCACAAGGTTCAAAATATAAACATAAACTTTATTTGTATAAAGGTAATTTCTTAGGTTTTTTTGGACAATCAAACGAATCAAGCAACCAAATATTGAATTTTAATAAAGGTTTTGATCAAAGAAACATTGCTGGTGATCAAAATGATTCAAAATATTTTGCAACATCATTAGATAAAGATAAAAAAACCTTTACAGTAACTTACTTTAACAAAAGAACAAATCAAGAAGAAAGTCAAACATTTACATTAACAACAGATTCAAAAGATGATTATTCTGATAACTCACAAAGAAACTTAAATACTAGTAGCACTAAATTAGATAAAAATCAAACTGTTTTTGTAAGACCACCGTTTGGAGTAAAGTTTGAAATAAAAAATAACACCCAAATGCCACCGATAATAACTGTTTTTGATCACCTTGATTCACCTGGAGCAAAACTTAAAAACTCTAGCAAATATAGCGAATCTTTTGTTAAAACAACATCAGAATTATATAAAAGTCGTTTTAACAATTTGGTAGTTAAAAAGAACGGAGCTCAAGAATTTTCTGAATTTGTTGCTATCCCGCAGTTATTGAATTATTATAAAAACTTAGATAGCAACAATGAATCACTTGTAATTTTTGGAGGAGATACAAATATTGATTCATCCAACTTTAAAGTAGATAAATATTTCTCATCTGATGTTCATCGAGTACTTGTTTCAGATTCACCAAAAAACCCGGATTGATACACATCTTTAAACACAAAAAGTGGTTATGCAAATCCGTATGATAAAATGTATTATTTAAACGGCGAAGATTCATATTATGATACTATTACAACATCTGATGATGCTAATTTAAAATTTAAAGTTGACACTTATAAAGCATTTAAAGAATATATAAAGAATACTAATCAATACGCAGGTTATGATAAAGACAAAAATTTTAATTGAAATATAAGATATAGAATTTCTGATCATGCACCTGTTTTTACAGATGTAAAAGTAAAAAATATTACAGTAAATACAGCAAAATCAACTGATTCAAATTATCCAAAACCAGCAAATACTATAAGAATAGCACACTGAAATATCGAAAATTATGGTAAAAAAACTACTGATTACAAAAGTACTGCTGACTTTAAAATAGATGCTATTGCCACCTTGATTAAAAAAGTTGGTTTTGATGTTATAGGTTTAACTGAAATAAACGATAAACAAGGAAATTCGGTTAACTACATCTTAGATGAGTTAAATAAAAATGGAGGTAATTATAAATTAATTTTACAACCCCGTGAACAAACATTGTGACAAAACACAAAATATGCTTTTTTTCAAGGTGGAGCAACTGAGCAAATTGCTATTATATATAATGCGAATGTATTACAGCCCGCAAATTTTACTAAAACAAATCAAAATAGTGCTTCATTTCGTGAAAGCATAAATTTATACGGAGAAGTGATACCTAAAAATTAATATTCAACATTTTTCAAGTTTTAAATTATGATAAAATAACTATAATGTAGTTATTTTTGGAGGGGTAATGTTACGGATAATAAGTGGTTTATATCGTAGTAGAAAGATTAGTCAGCCTGATTTAAAAGATACAAGGCCTACAACAGATAAAGTTCGTGAGGCTGTTTTTGCTTCATTGCAGTTTAAAATAGAAAATAAAAGTTTTTTAGATCTTTTTTCTGGTTCGGGTGCGATTGCGATAGAAGCATTAAGTAGGGGTGCTTTGAAAGTATATGCAGTGGAAAAAAATATAAAGGTCTTTAGAGTGCTACAAGAAAATTTGCAGAGTCTAAAAATAGATACAATTAATGCTGTAGCATCGGATGCTTTGAATTTTTTGCAAGTCAATACAATGAAATTTGACTTCATCTATCTTGATGCTCCATATTTAGATTACAAATTACTTAATGATACTTTGCAATTAATTTCACAAGCAAAAACATTAAATATTGATGGAGAAATAATAATTGAGACAAATAAAGTTTCTGAAGTAGTCATTCCTGATGACTTTATAGTTTATAAAAGCAAAAGATATGGAAAGGTAGATATTTTATATCTTGCTTATGCTCAATAAAATCATCAAAGTTACTTGTACAGAGTTAAGTTATCAAGGATTAGGTGTATGTCGCGAGCATGCTAAACCTATTTTTGTGCATGATCTTTTTGTCGGTGAAAAGGCAAAAGTGCAAATTTATAAAGAAACTACTAAATTTGCTTTTGCAAAAGTAGTCGAATTAATCACTAAATCTGAACATCGTGATAAATCATATTCTTGCATCAACAGTGCTCCTCTGATTAATTTAGCATATAACCAACAACTTGCTTTTAAAGAGAATTATCTTAAATCACATCTGATTCGTAATTTAAATATTAACGAATCAGTAATTGATGCATTTCAACCGGCAATCCAAGAAACTCATTACCGTAACAAAATTAAGGTTGCATTAAAGTTGATTGATAATATTTTGCATTATGGAGAATATGATAGTAATTCAAATAATATTATAGTAACTGATGATATAAAAATCCAAAATAATATTTCTTTAAATGGAACATTAGATAAAATAATTAATGCATTGAATCAATATTCACAAAAAAGTCATCGTTATAAAGTTTTAGAAGCATTTCGAGAAATAACTTTAAGAATAAATCATATAAACGAAGTGCAAGTGTTATTCAATCTTTCTGATGATCAAAATGTTTATAGTGAAATAATTAATATTTTAAAATCTATTGATAATATAGTTCAATTATATTTTTATCAAAATCAAAAATTGAAATTAATTTTTGAAAAAAAACCTTTTTCGATTTTGATAAATAAAAAATCCTTTGATGTGCATATAAATTCGTTTTTTCAAATAAATATTGAGATGGCTACCAAAATTTTTAATGATATGCATAAAAAAGTAGCAGAAAACTTTAAACAAAATTTCATCGATTTATATTGTGGTGTTGGAATTATCTCACAATTAGTTGCTTATAAAAGACATAAAATCCTAGGTGTAGATATTTCAAAAGAAGCAATTGCTGCAGCAAAAGATAATGCATATGTAAATGGATTTAGATCGGCTAAATATATAAATGGTGATGTTTATCAAGTTATAGATTTATATAATCTAGATATTAATAATACTATTGTGGTTTTAGACCCACCCAGAGCAGGTTTGGATGTAAAATTGACTAAATGATTGAATAATATAAATTCATTTATTTATATGTCTTGTGAACTAAGAAGTTTTACACGTGATTTGCAAAACTTACAGCAACAAGGTTTTAAAATTAATTACATCAAAGGTTATGATATGTTTCCGAACACCCCGCATTTTGAAATAGTAGCTTATCTTAGTAAGTAAATAAAGCAAGTAGGTAGAATAACTACTACTTGCTCTTTACTTAAAGATTTTTAAAGATGAAATGTAATCATTCATATAATTGATATCCAATTGATTATATGAATTAACAGGTAGCTTAATTTCTACATTCGGAATTTCACTACGCAAGGTTCGACCATGACCGATTGATTTAAAAAGCCTTTCGCTGATAACGGTAGCAAGATAAAACTTTGCTAATGGTTTATTATCAAATTGAGATTTGTATTTTGGAACAATATCACAAATATTCACAAAAGAAGTGGCACCAAATTCGAAATCACAATAATAGGTTTTCCCACCACCACCATCTCCTCCGTTAATGATGCAAATTTTATCACTGAATGTCTGAGATACTTTTTCTTTTATAAGTAAACCACCAATACCGTTATTGTCTTTTTTTGCTACTATTATTGGGATTCCGTTCTCATATTTATTTTCTAATTTACGATCAATTGATTTCTTTTGCATTCCTTTTGAAATAAATTCAATTACATCAGATATTTTAAAATATTTAAATTTAATATTTTGATATCTTTGCATATCTACAGGTGAAAAAATTAATTTATTACTAATGCCGCATAAAATTTTGGCTGATAAATTTTCTCTTATATATTTTATAAAAGTGTTTTTATTTACTTCAAAAGGGCGATTTGTTGTAAATTTTTCAAATGCAAGTTCTTCATCATATTTTAAATTTTGCATTACAGCTTGAAATTCAGTGTATTTACCCTCAAGAACTTCTTTAAGTCTTGCTACTTTTTCTTCATATAATTTAGTTTTCAATCGTTTTTCATTAGTATAGATAAATCCGTCATTAGTAAAATCTACTAATAAAATATCTTGATTATGTCAGTGTGCTAATAACGCATCTGCATTTTGCCTTAGTGCATCAATTTTCTTGAGTGTTTGTGAATCATATTTTTTTAAAACTATTACTGATGTATTGACACCTGCATTAGGTTGAAATAAATCCCTAGGAAGTGAAATAATTTGTGTAATTTTAGACATTTCAAATATTTTTTTGAGATATGCAACATTTTTTGTATCTCTACCGTTTAGGTTTGTTTTAGGTATAATACATGCAATTAACCCATCAGGTTTTAAATATTTTAAAGTTGTATATAAAAACTTTAATTCATTATCACTTTGACTAAAGGGCGGATTCATTAAAACCTTAGAATACTCATATTTTAATCTTTCAAGTCTTTTAAAGCAGTCATCTTGATAAATTCGCGAACTTCCATCACCGTGTAATAGCATATTAATTCCTGCTAATGTCGAATTAAATTCGTCATATTCGATTCCAATGATTCTTTTTTCCTTTACTTCGATGCAAGCTTTATCAATTTGATATTCTTTTTCTTTTGCATTTATATTTGTTCGCTTTAAATAAAAATCATTTATGCTAGAAAACATATTAAACATTGCATTTACTAAAAAGGTACCACTCCCACATGTTGGGTCCATTATAACATCGTTAAATGGATCAACATCAATTAATTCATACATTATTTGAGCGATGTGATCAGGTGTAAAAACTTCTCCTTTTTCATTCGAATTAGCTGAATTTCATTTACGAAAAACTTTTAAAAAAGCATTCATTATATCGTGGCCTTTATAATCTTTGTGACTGATATTAATAAGGTTATAAATATTACGAATCGAATCAACTATTTCAATTAAGTCAGAAATTTTAGCCATTTTCAATGTCTTATCATCAAGGTATTTATAGATATTATTCTTCTTTTCTTGTTTTGATATATCTTCAGTAAGTGGAGTGTCTTTTAGAGCATCCAAAATACTAGAAAGCAGCAAGCTTGTTGATTCACGATTTAACTTATCATCTCCTTGAAATTTATAACAAAGCATCACAGCGCCAATGAACGGGACAGTCATTTGCTTGTTTATTTTAGCATTACGAAAAGAATTTGCAAGTTGCATTGCATAATTACTAATTAAAACTTCATTATTTTCTTTGATATCTTTAAAGTAGGTGTCTTTGTAGTATTTATGATTTTTTACTTCAGTTTCATTATATAATAATTTTATTTCACCTTTATCATTCTTAATAAAAACATTCAAATTTATACCGTTATATTGAAAACCGATGGTATTCTTATGTTTTTCAAACTTCATATAGTCATAAATTTGCTTTTCAAACTTTATCCCTTCTGCTTTAGCATCTAAGATAAAAATAACACCATCATAAAAATAATATCCATCTGGTTTTGTTGCTTCATATTTAGCATCAGATGTTTTTTTATAAAGAGGAATGGTACCATCAGTATTATTTTTTAGTCCTAATATATTTGTAAATGCTTCTACAATTTTAAACTCGCTGCGTGCCATAAAACCTCTATAATATTTTGTATTTTAATTTTACCATTTTTTTCTTATTGATTTTAAAACATCTCATAATTTTAAATTATTAACAAATTTATTCACAAACTATGTTTGAAATAGATACTTAGTAAAATATTTGTAAATTTAAGTAAGAAAAAAAATATTTTGGTAAAATAGTAATACTAAATAAATAAAGGAGTTATATGCCAAGAGAAGGTTATACATTAGCATGTACAAAGTGCAAAATGGAAAATTATATTTCAAAGAAAAATAAAAAAACTCATCCTGAAAAAGTAGAGTTAACAAAACACTGTCATAAATGTAATGCGCATACAGCACATAAAGAAAAGAAATAATGCAGCAATAACTGCGTTTTTTAATTTAGGAGTTTTATGAATCGTAAAAAATTAGATGAAATGTTCGCTAAAACTGGTGTAGAAGTTTTAATTTCTGAAGCACCACAAACAAGACTTTGATATGCCGGAGTTCAAACAACTGATGGTTTCATCGCTATTGAAAAAGATAAAGCAACCTTATTTGTTGATGGAAGATATATTGAGTATGCACAAAAAAATGCAAAGAATGTAGAAATTGTTTTAATTAAAGGTGATGCAGTTAAAAATTGATTTGCAGCAAAGAACTTTAAGAAAATAGCACTTGAAAAAGAATATTTAGTAAAACAAGTTCAAGATCAAATTTTATCTTGAGTAAATCCGGATCATATTGAGTGAGTTTCAGCGCAACATCTTAGAATATTAAAAGATGATGGAGAAATTGAGTTAATACAAAGAGCTGTTGATATTTCTATGCAAGCGCTCAAAGAACTTAAAGAGTGAATCAAACCTGGTATGAGTGAAAAAGAAGTTGCTTTTAAACTGAATTATTTATTAAAGTTAAAAGGTGCAGAAAAAGAAGGATTCGAGGAAATTGTCGCAACTGCTGAAGCTTCTGCGGAACCTCATCATCATCCAACTGATAAAAAACTTGTTAATAACAATTTACTAAAAATAGATTTTGGAGCTCAATACAAAGGATATACAGCAGATATTACACGTACCTTTATTTTAGGTGATGAAAAACTAGCAAATCCAAAGCAACTTGAAATCTTAGAAATTGTTAAAGAAGCAGCAGCAGCAGGGAGAAAAGCGGTTCGTCCTGGTATCAAAGCATCACAAATTGATAAAGTATGCCGTGATTATATTGAAGCAAAAGGTTATGGACAATACTTTGTGCATTCTACTGGACATGGGTTAGGTATTGATGTTCATGAGTTTCCTAACGTTTCAAAATTTTCTGATTATGTTTTAGAACCTGGTATGATAATAACAGTTGAACCTGGAATATATATCGAAGGTTTAGGAGGTGCTAGAATCGAGGATGATGTTCTAGTTACAGAAAACGGTTATTATGTCTTTTCTAGACCTAATGAAAATAAATAATGAACCAATGAAATGATAAAAATATCTTAACTTTGAGTGATTACCTTGATGTTGGAGATGGATATAAATTGTATTATCGCGTTAGTGGAAACCGTTTTAGTGGATATCCTGTAATTATTTTACATGGTGGACCAGGTGCTTTTAATGCAAATCCATATTTAAGAATTTTTGATAAAAGTAAGTTTTATTTAATTTCTTTTGATCAAAGAGGATGTGGTTCTAGTGAACCAAAATGAATTCCTGATTCAAATACGATAGATGATCAAATTGAAGATATTGAGCGAATTAGAAAACATTTTAAGTTAAATAAAGTTACATTATTTGCAGGAAGTTGGGGGACTACATTAGCATTACTTTATGCTATTAGATACCCAGAAAATGTTGCTTCTATGTTGTTGCGCGGAATTTTCTTAGCACGTCAAGAGGACATTGATTTTCTATATGAACCTAATGGAGCGGCAACCTTTTATCCAGAAGCATATAAGAAATTTTATAATGCAGTTGCTAAATATGATGGTGCAAAAGTTTTGGAAAAATACTATAATGCTTGAACTAAAATCTTAAAATATAAGAATGCAAAAGAAAAAGAGATTAAATTGATTCAAAACTTTTGCGAGTGAGAAGAATCGATTGTTACAATTGAACCACAAGAAAGGTATTTAACCCGAAAACAAATTCGCCAAGTACCTGTTCTTCAAGAAGAACACAAAGATTTATTTTACAATCAATTACATTTCTTTTTAAATAAATCACTTTTACCTTCGGATAATTATATTCTTGAAAATGCACATAAAATAAAAGATATTAGAACATATATTGTGCATGGTCGTCAAGATGTAGATACCAGACCAATAGGTGCATATTTATTAGCTAAAGAACTAAATAATGTTAAATTAACTTTTATTAATGGTGCGGCACATTCCATCAATGAACCTGGTATCAATCATAAGTTAAAAGTATTTGCTGATATTATATATGATTATCTTACAGAAAATCACATCCAAAAATAGATGTGATTTTATAAATACGATTTTTTAATCGGATGCTCACTAGTAATTTTGACAACCTTGTTTTTTAATGAACTAAGTAGTCTTTGTCCTGCTTTGGTATCTGAATTAATAAGGTGTATATTTTTTAAAGCTGTATCAATAATATCTGCTAATAATGCCCATTGTTTAAAACCACGACTAGTCATAGCGGCAGTACCAAGGCGGATTCCGCTTGCTAAAAAAGGTGATAGAGTATCAAATGGAATAGTATTCTTATTTGCTGTAATATTTATTTTATGTAATACTTTTTCGGCTTCTAAACCGTTTATTTGATAGGTTTTTAATACATTAATCATAAATAAATGATTATCAGTTCCTCCACTGATAATTACTGCTCCACGACGCTTGAATGCATCGCAAAAACGCTTCGAGTTATTAATGATATCATTAGCATATTGCTTAAATTGTGGTTGCAATGCTTCATAGAAAGCAACTGCTTTACCAGCAATAGCATGAAACAATGGACCACCTTGATAACCAGGAAACACTCAACGATCAATTTTTTTAGCCAATTCAGCATCATTAGTCATAATTATTCCCCCACGACCACCTCGTAAAGTTTTATGAGTTGTAGATGTAATAATATGTGCATAATTAACCGGAGATGGAAATACTCCACCAGCTATCAATCCTGCTAAATGCGCAATATCTGCAAGCAACTTGGCACCGACTTTATCAGCAATTTGCCGAAAACGTTTAAAGTCTATTAATCTTGAATATGATGAATATCCACAAATAATCAAATCCGGTTTTTCTTTAATAGCTAATTCTTCGATTGCATCATAATCTAATAATTCATCTTTGGATAAATCATATGAAACTGATTGATAAAAAATCCCACTAAAAGAAATTTTATATCCGTGAGTTAAGTGTCCACCACTATTTAAGGATAATCCCATAATTTTCCCACCTGATGGTACACAAGCAGCAATAGCTGCAGCATTAGCAACTGAACCAGAATATGGTTGCACATTTGCATATTTAACACCATACAATAGTTTTAAACGATCAATAGCAGCTTGTTCGATCACATCTACATTTTCACATCCACCATAATAGCGTTTGTTA
This sequence comes from Mycoplasma sp. 6243, assembly GCF_051200785.1. Lineage (NCBI taxonomy): Bacteria > Bacillati > Mycoplasmatota > Mollicutes > Mycoplasmatales > Mycoplasmataceae > Mycoplasma > Mycoplasma sp. 6243. The sequence goes on along the minus strand of NZ_CP195154.1, from coordinate 624,513 downwards.
GGATATCCTTCTCCGTATTTGTTTGTTAACACACTTCCTTGTGCCTTTAAGACATCTTCAGAAACATAGTTTTCGCTTGCAATTAATTCGATGTGGTCCTCTTGTCTTTGTAGTTCGTTATTGATCGCATCGGAAACAACTTTATCATGTAGTTTAATTTTTGAATACATTTTTTTACCTACTTATTAAATTTTTCATTTAATCTTTGTATAACTTCATCATTTGCACTAATTCTTAATGTAACATTGCGAGTATTTGTTTGTTGATAATTATCAATCTGTTGGATGTCATAAATTTGACCATGACATCCTAGATTTGAAACAATATTACCTATATAATCGGTATTTTTAAGTGTAAAAGTTAAATCAAGAGTTTTTAATGGGCTTAAATCTACTGGGATATATTTAATCTTATTATTTGCTTTTATATCCATAAATTCTGCATAAAAAGCATTTGTTTGATCATATTTAGGATGGATTTTTCCAATTCATCCGATAATCGTATTATTGTATTTTATATAAGCAGAAACATTTGGATGAATATAATCATTATCCTTTAGTGCAGTAAATTTAACATCAAAACCTAAGAAATTAATAACATCTTGTTTTAGTTGTTCGAAAGTCTTTGTTGTACTCGCAAGTCCTCAAACCATTATATTTTCTGAAATCATTCCATATTCAAAAATGTTAATATTGCTCATTTTACGCTTTTGATTGTATGCTACAACTTCTGAAAGTGATGTAATAATCGAATTACGAATACATTCGCGTTCTTTTGAAACAAAAGTCATTAAATTGATTTGTTTTTCAAATGAAAAAGGATTTAATTTATTTTTTTCTTTTGAAACAAGAGTAAAGGTTCGTACTTCATTATATCCTTGGTGCTGAAAATATGATTTAGAATTATTAATTTTTTGTATATGAGCAGGAACAGTTTTAATTGGTTGTGGTTTGAATTTTGCATATGAATAAAATCTAAAAATTTCTTCGATTATATCTTCAAAAACTTCTATATCATAACGATATTCGGGGGTAGTTATTTTATCATTTTCAAATCTAAATCCAAGCAAAGTTAGTTTTTTTAAAGCATTATCAAAAACATTTATTTCATTTATACCTGCATATTTCTTTAAAAGTTCTGCATTATATATAATGCTTGGTTGCTTATGATAAATAATAGGGTTAATTATTTGTGAAATCTGTAAATTTTTGCAATAAAAACGAATAAATTCCATCGCAACTGAAGCAAGATAAGCAGTTATAACCCTTGAACCTTGACTTGATGCAGTTGTGCTTATCCTTATTTCTTTTATGCCGTGACGAATGTATTTAGGATCAAAAACACCTACTTCAAATAAATAGTTTTCTGTATCTAAATCAGTTTTTGTGGTTTCTAGACCGATAACAGAAGCAAGTGAAATAATATTGCTGTCATCTGAAATAGCTAAAACATTATCAACAGCAACTTTTTTACCACCTAATATCTCAATCTCACCAGAATACAATTTTGCAGTAATATTTTTTTGTAGTTTTGCAGCATTATAAACGTGTACTGGAACACCGATATTTATTAATGTTAAATTTGTCAGGTTAACACTTCAATCAAATAAAGAAGAAATATCGTGTTTTGCTAATAAAGTTTTTTCGTAAATACTTGTTTTTAATTTTCCTTTTATTTCACTAAAACTAAGATTTTTTGCCATTCCATTGGCTGCTTTAAAATCACTTATAAAATTTGGTTCTTGTTCTTTTGATTCAAAAACAAATTTAGTGTTAAAATATGCAGCAAGTTCTTTAGCAAGAATAAAATATGAATTTGCATCATTGCGGTTTGCATTGATTGCTATTTCGATTAGATAATCATCGATACTTAAAAGTTGCATTGGATCATCGTTTATGCTTGCAAAATCATTTGGTAAGACTAACAACTCATCTTTTTTTGACAGTAAGTCTCATTTATAACCTAATTCTGATCAAGATGCTAACATCCCTTGTGATGGATAACCTTTAAGTGTTTTTTCACCAAAGATAATTTCACCTCTTTTTGCACCAACAGGAAAACAAACAACTAAATCACCTACCTTTAAGATTCGATTAGTTGTTTGGATTGTAATTTGTCCTTTTTTGGTTTTTAATTCAACAACATCTAAACGATCAGAATTTGGATTTTTGAAGACATTAATAACTTTTGCAAATAAAATACCTTCTATATTAGCAAATTTTCTCACATCCTCAACTTCAAAACCTATTTCATTTAATGCATTTGTAGTTTCTTCTGCAGTAAGTTTGATATCTGGTAAATAACTATTTAGATGTTTTAGTGAAACGAGCATTAAAAACCTCCTCATGTGGTAAATTTCAATCAATTTCTGTTTTATTTTGTGTTTTTAAAAGATGATTAACTTTTAAAAATATTTGTGAATTATTAAATCCTTTATTAAATGACAACGGTGAAGGATGTGAGGATTCGATGATATTTTGTTGTTTAATTTTATCGAAGTTAGATAAATTATATACAGTTTCTTTTGCTTGTTTGCCTAGTATAACAAAAATTACGTTACTATTTGCTTCGATGATTTTATCTAAGATTACTGATGTAAATTTTTGTCATCCGATATATTTATGTGAATTAGGTTTACCTTTTATAACTGTTAAAACTGTATTCATCAATAATACACCTTGCTTAGCTCAATTAACTAGTGAATTAGTTTTTATGACAATATCTGGATAATCTTGTTTAAGGACTTTAAAAATGTTTACTAAACTCTTTGGTGTTTCGTCTTTTCAACTAGAAAAAGCCAATCCGTCTGCGCTATCATCATTATAATAAGGATCTTGACCTAGAATAACAACTTTAGTTTCATTAACTTGAAAAAATTCAAAAGGCTTAAATATGTCGATTTGGTGTGGGTAGATGGTTTGGTTATTTAATTCTGCTTCTTTTAAAGAATGAAAAATATTATCAAAATAACTTTCTTTACCTTCTTTTTGTAAGATTTGTAAAAAACTATCTTTCATTGCTAAATTGCTCCAAAATTCTTAAATCATTACGATATAAATCCCTAATATCATTAAATCCATATTTAATCATCGCAAGTCTTTCGATTCCTACACCAGCAGCAAAAGCATTAAATTTAGCATCAAATCCTGCCATTTGTAGCACTTTCGGATGCAGCATTCCAGCACCTAAAACTTCTATTCAATGATTTTTATAAAACATATCTACCTCCACACTAGGCTCGGTAAATGGAAAATAACTAGGACGCAACCTTATATCAATTTCTTCTTCCAAAACATAGGATAGAAAGGATTTTAAAGTTCATATGAGATTTGGAAAACTAACATTACCAACACAAACAAAGTCGAGTTGAGTAAACTGATGTGAATGAGTAGCATCATCTTCATCATTTCGATACACCTTACCTAATGCAAATGTTGAAATTTCGATATTTTTATTTTCGTGTAGAACTTTTGCAGTAATTCCAGTATTATGAGTTCTTAATAATGTTGTAGCATTTAAATAAAGTGAATCATGCATTGCTCGAGCCGGATGATCGATGGGGATATTAAGTTTCTCAAAATTATATAAATCAGAAACTATTTCACCACTTTCTTGCTGATAATAACCATGCTGAATAAACCAAGTCATAATGCGTTCTTCGATTAATGTTATCAGATGCAAGCTACCAGGTTTGTATACAGGTTTGCTAATATCAATAAATTCTGAGTTTATTTTACGATCTATTTCTATTTTTTCCAATCTTTCTTCAGCATTTTTAAAAAACTCTTCATATGTTTTCTTTAATTCATTAATTTGTTTACCGATTTGTTTTTTTTGTTCAACTGGTGCAGTTTTTAGACTTTGTTGTAGTTGATATATTTGTCCATCTGATGAATAAATTTTAGCTTTTGCTTGTTTAAGATCTTCGAGTGTATTTATATCTTCAAGTTTTAACATTATTACTCCTTTTTATAGTGTTTTTTTCATTCTGCTTTTAAATTGTTTCAATATTCTAAAATGTTTTGTTCATTTTTGTTGCTGCTTGGAATGTAAAATTTAGTATTTTGTAGTTGTTTTGGTAAATATTGTTGATTATTTCAATGTTTAAAATAGTCATGTGGGTATTGATAACCAATTCCATCACCTAATTTTACTGCAGATTTATAATGTGAGTCTTTTAAATAAGATGGTATTTGGTAAATGTTACCATTTAAAATGGTTTGCTTAACTTTATCACGTGCTAAAACAACGGAATTACTTTTAGGAGATGAAGCAAGTTCGATTATTGCTGATGTAATAGCAAGTTCCCCCTCAGGGATACCTAGTCTTTCAAAAACTCTTATGGCTGCTTCAGTTTTTGCACCTACCATTGGATTTGCTAATCCAATATCTTCGTATGCAACAGCAAGCATCCTTCGAAACAAACCATCATTATCACCACTTTGTAAAATTAAAAAACCATAATATAATGCAGCATCAATATCACTACCACGAAGTGATTTGTGAAATGCTGAAAGGTTATTATAGTGAGCACTTTGCTTATTATCGCTATAAAAATTGATATTTGGTATTATAGTTTTTAAGTCATTTTTACTAACTTCTTTTCCATCTTTTTTTAATAGTGCAAGTAATTGTAAGTTATTTATACTTGCTCTTAAATCACCACTTGAAAAAGCTGCTAAATTGACTAAATTTTCCTTGCTTATTTTTAAATAAGGATAATTTTCTTTTATAATTTTCTCTAGCGTTAAAGCGATATCTTGAACATCTATTTTATTAAACTGCAAAATCTGCATTCTGCTACGAACAGCAGGAACAACTTTAAAATAAGGATTTTCTGTTGTTGTAGCATAAACAATTATTTTATCAAACTCTAAATAAGATAGTAATATATCTTGCTTATCACGATTCAAACGATGGATTTCATCGATTATTATAACATCGCAATCATCTAAAATTTTTATTAAATCTGCTTTATTATCAATCGATGCATTAAAATACCCCGCTTTTAAATTTAACTCATTTGCTAAAACAAAAGCAGTTGTCGTTTTACCTGTTCCACTTTCACCGAAAAACAAAAAACTAGAAGTAATTTTGTTTTCAATTACTTCCTTAAGCAATTTTTTAATATGATTTTGACCGACAATATCATCTAATTTCCGTGGTCTCAATAAATTTGCTAAATTTTTGTTCATATATTATTTTATAATTATAACGATTTTTTGATTTTTATAGGTGTTAATCTGAAATATTATTCAAAACTTTACATAGTTACAATGTATAAAAATTATATAGCATAAAGCAGGATTAATCACTTTTTTACCAGTTTTTTTAATACCATAAAAAAGTTTAATTTAAGATTTTTCTGTTTTACTTTTTATAATAAAACACCTTTATATAAAAATATAAAAACAAAATCTGAAAAAGTGACTTGTAGCAAATAAAATATTTGCGTAACTGCCACAGATATAAAGTTTTTTTGTTTCTTTTTTTCAAAAAAGAAAATTCCCCACCTATTTTGCCATTAGGCATGGGGTTAGAGGTGGTAAAAGTGAGAAACCCTTAAAAACATTTGTATGTGTATGTTTTAAACGATTTTCCTGTAAAGGAAAATCCCAAGGCTGCTTTGGTAAAATATTCATAAATTTTGTTTGTTTGATTTTATAAATTTGTGATGTTATCGAGTTTTTTACGAGCATCTTCGAGTTCATCTAGTATTTGTTGCAATATTTTTATTTCATCAGCCTGTATATTTATCAGATGAAGCAATTTTTCTAATTTTTAAATCAAGTAATTTATTAAAGGAGAAACCACTCGAAAGAAGTCTTGATATGATTTGTACTTCTTTTACCCCTACTATAAGCGTTTTTCGAATGCTATTTTCTCATAATGAGTCATATCTTTTGTAGATATCGGTTTTGCTTCATATCTTTTATTTTTGGTTCTAAAATATAATTTTTCGTCTGTTCCTATGACAAATTTTATATCTGTGCTGCTATTAATTTTAATTCTTTTGTCATTTTCATAGGGTGCATAATTTACATTATTATAAGTCATTGCAGCAGCATTAATTTTTCTTTTTATCTCTAAATCAAAGTAATTTTCTAGGTATTCTTTATGTGGTTGTCTAAAGAAATTACTTTGTGGATTTTGTATAACACTTTTTCTTGTAATATTTAAATAATTCATTAATTCACCTATATTTTTGGTTCAATTCTTCAATTGTTTTATAATTGCGTGTCTTTTATTCAACTTGGAATTCTCTTTGTGCAAAATCTCAAAAAACGCTCAATATGTGGTTTTCCGTTTGATTCAGAAGTGGTTATAAATTCTATTCCTAAATCTCTTACTAGCATTATATGTAGAAGCATTTGATTCAGCAGAATTATAAAAATTCTTTCTGTTATCTGTAATAATCATTTGTGGAATTCCATAATTATTTATCATTTTTTCAATATTTGATTGATGTCCATTTAATGATTCTGCTTTTTTCTCAAAATGTAATGACAAAATTAAACCTGTTGCTACATCAATGGAACCAATTAATGTTATTTCTTTATTATTTAAGAATTTGTGTGAGCATCCATCTATTTCTACCCTTTGACCAAATGAGAAATTTCGTCTTTGTTCGGTTCTAATTACTTCTTTTTCTTAGGTTTTTTAAAAACCATATTATCAAAAAGATATTCCTTATTCGTTAATTTTGCATACTTTACATATTTTTTGCAGAATTTTCGCTACTTTTATAAGCAAAAGCAGATGTAACACCTAATTTTATTAGTCTTTTATGAAATTGAGAGTAAGATATATTCGAGTTTATTTTTTCATTATATAAAAACAAACTCAAATATGAATCTGTTGAACTCTTCCTGTCGCTAAGTGAGGAGTTTTTTATTATTATAATCTTCTGCTAATTTCTTTATCTCTTCATTTGAGTATTTTCAAGATGAATGTTATCTCTATTCTTATGAAGAACAAATTTTTTAATAAACTTTTCTCCCTTTTATATAATTTTCTTATATTTAATAACAGTTACGAGAGATTTTCCGATTTTTTTGCTAAACTCTGTATTGTTAAATCACTAAATTGCATTACTGTTTGTAAATTTATCAGTCTTGTTTTTTCGAAATTAGATAATTCAAAGTTATTGTTCATTATTAAATCCTTACAAAATTATATACTATAGTAATTAGTAAAATTTTGTTTAATAATTCACGCGATTTTTTGATTTTTATAGGTGTTAAAGAACAAAATTATTTTTTTTGTGTATAAACTTGTGGATAATTTAATAAAACGAATGTATAAATAGAACTTATTATTGCCATACTATGTATATTTTTAGTTTTTTTAAAAAAACGATGGATGTAAAATTGTTCATAAATAAAGAAAAAAATTATCAACAAAAATAAATTAGTTTAAAATTAAATTGCTATGTATAAATCAAAATTAGACATTAAAGAAACACAAATAGCTATTCAAGATCTTAAACAAATTTTTCAAGCAAATATTAAGGTAGCATTAAACTTGACTAGAGCAACTGCACCGTTATTTTTAGATGCAAAAACAGGACTAAATGATGGTTTATCAGGTGAAAAGGCAGTCTGATTTAATCCAAAAGATTCTAATGTTCGCTTAGAAGTTGTGCATTCGTTAGCAAAATGAAAGCGTCATGCATTAAAACAATATCAATATTTAGATGGTGAAGGTATTTATACTGATATGAATGCAATCCGTCGTGAAGAAGAGCTCGATTCGACTCATTCATATTATGTAGATCAATGAGACTGAGAAAGAATTATTTCCCGTAGTGATCGTAATTTAAATTTTCTAAAAATGATTGTAAGTAAAATTTATGATGCTGTTAAAGTTACTAAGTATGCATTGCAAGAAGAATTTCCGAAACTTACTGATAAACTTGCTGAAAACTTATTTTTTATTAGTGCTCAAGATTTAGAAGATTTATATCCAAATTTATCACCTGAACAACGTGAAGATGTAATTGTAAAGGAAAAGGGAGCTGTTTTCGTTTATAGCATAGGTGAAAATCTTAAATCAGGTATAGTTCATTCAAAACGTGCATTTGACTATGATGATTGAAAATTAAATGGTGATTTGTTGGTGTATTCTTATGTTTTAGATAAAGCAATAGAGTTATCATCGATGGGAATACGTGTGGATGCTGAATCGATGTTAAGACAATCGAATATGGATAAAGAAAATTTGTTAAACCTGTCACCGTTTCATTATAAAATCCTTAATGATCAATTACCATTAACTATTGGTGGTGGAATCGGTCAAAGTCGTTTAAGTATGTTCTTACTCGAAAAAGCACATATCGGTGAAGTTCAGTCAAGTTATTGACCAAAAGAACACATCGAAGAAATGAAAGACAAAGGTATTGAATTGTTATAAAAATATGTTTTTACCTATGATATAGGTAAAAACATTTTTATTCTGATTGATAGTCGACATCTGATTGTTGATTTTGTGGTTCTTTATTTAAGTTTTGATTAATTAATTTCAGTTGCTCTAAAATTAATTCATCTGTGGTAGGTTTAACTACATCAGGTTCTACTGCAACAGGGGGATTTTTCTTTAATCTATACCTTTTGATACCAGTTTTTATTATAAAATAAGACATTAACATAATAAATAAGGTGAATGAAATGATTACAAAATTAATTATTGCACCTAGAAATTTCCCGTATTTAATACCTTTTCATACTAAACTTTCTAAGTCTTTAAATTTATCACCAAGGATATTATGTGCAATTGCAGACATAATAACATCGTTTGCTAATGAAGAAACAACTGCATTAAATACCGTTCCTGCCAAAAAACCGACAGCAAGTATAATTAAGTTACCTTTTTTAAAGAATTTCGATGCTTCGGTAAATGATTCATAAAGTAAAGACCTCTTTTTATCTTTTTTATTCATTGCTTCCTATCTTAATTTAATTACATCAACTGCAACTATTTCATCATTGTCTTTTAAATTAATAATACGAGAACCTTTAGTTTGACGTGATGATTTAGGTATTTGTGTAATTTGTGTTCTAATAGTTATCCCTTGTGAAGTAATTATCAATAATTCATCTTCTAAACTTACAAATCCTGCATAAATAAGATTTCCAGCTTTTATATTATCAATTCCTACAAGTCCTTTAACATTACGTTTAGTTAGATTATATTCACCTTCATCAGTAAGTTTTCCGTAACCTTTTGAACCAAGAGAAAGCACTAAATTGCCATCACGATTCGATGAAGCAGATACAACATATTGATTTTCTTCAAGTTTTATTGCTCTTACACCGATGCTATTACGACCTAATGCTCGAATATCATCATTTTTAAAGATTGCAATATTACGATAGTTATTTGCAACTAAAATATGATCTTCATCAGATGATAAAAATGCACATACTAATTCATCTGCATCAGCTAGTTTGAAGGCAATAAGTCCATTGCGACGAACAACTTTAAAAGAAGCTATATCGGTTTTCTTAAAGATACCAAACTTTGTTACAGTAGTTAAATATTGATTTTGCTCATAATCATCAACACTAATAATAGAAATAATCTTCTCACCATTATTAACATCTAAGGTTTCTAAAACATTAATGAAGGGAACACCTTTACTTTGTTTGGTTCCTTCAGGAATTTGGTGTCCACGAAGTTTGTATGCTCTACCAAAATTTGAAAACAACAATAAATCAGTATGGGTTTTTGCTTGAATAATCATCGCGATATCATCGTCTTTATATGTTTTCATACCAACCGAACCAACTCCACCACGTTTTTGTGTGTTATATTCATCTAAGTTAATACGTTTCACATAACCATTTACTGACGTTGTGATTACAATATCATTTTCAGGTATTAAATCTTCTTCAGTTATTTTTCCAGCACCAGAAATATCAATTAGTGTGCGACGAGCATCATTAAATTTCGCTTTAATTTCTTGTAATTCACTAATAATTAAATCAATTAATTTATCTTCGTGTGCTAATATATCTTTATAATGAGCAATTTCAGTTAATAAATTTTTTAATTCTTCTTGCATTTTTTCGATACTTAATCCTGTTAAACGACGCAAATTCATATCTAAAATAGCTTTAGTTTGTTTTTCGCTTAACTCAAAACGCATACTAAGCTTTTCTTGTGCAATTAAATCAGTTTTGGATGCTTTAATGATTGCAATAACTTCATCAATATTAAAAATAGCAATTTTTAAACCTTCTAAGATATGTGCACGTTCTTCGGCACGGGTTAAATCAAATTTTAATCTACGGGTAACAACATCTTTTTGATGTTTTAAATATTCGTTAAGAGCAGTTTTTAATGTAAGTAGTTTCGGTTCACCATTGACTAATGCGACTAAATTAGCACTGTATGCAGTCTGTAAATAAGTTTTTTGATATAACTTATTTAAAATAATATGTGGGTTGAATCCACGCTTAATATCAATCACAATGCGAATTCCATCACGATTTGATTCATCGCGTAAATCTGCAATTCCATCAATTTCTTTATTCTTATGTTGTTCGACAATTTTTTGAATTAAAGTGGTTTTTTTAATCGCATATGGTATTTGCGAAACTATAATTTGATATTTACCATTTGCTTTTTCTATAATATTAGTTTTAGAACGAACTATAATGCTGCCACGTCCTGTTTCATAAGTATCAATAATCCCACGAGTGCCTAAAATTATTGCTCCCGTAGGAAAATCAGGACCTTTTATATGTTGCATTAACTCTTTGGTGCTAATATTAGGATTTTTGGCTAAAGCAACTGTAGCATCAATAGTTTCACCTAAATTATGTGGAGGGATTTCGGTTGCCATACCAACAGCAATACCAGATGAACCAGATACAAGTAGGTTTGGAAAGCGAGAAGGAAGTACAGCAGGCTCTTTTTCGCTTGCATCATAGTTATCCACAAAATCAACTGTTTCTTTTTTTATTCCTTCTAGCATTTCAGCAGATAACTTAGACATACGAGCTTCGGTATAACGCATCGCAGCAGCTTGGTCACCATCGATTGATCCAAAGTTTCCGTGTCCATCAACTAACGGATAACGCATTGAAAAATCCTGTGCCATACGAACCATTGCTTCATAAACCGATGAATCACCATGAGGGTGATATTTTCCAAGCACATCCCCTACGATACGGGCAGATTTACGGTGTTGTGAACCAGGAGTAATACCTAACTCAGACATATCATATAAAATTCTACGGTGTACTGGTTTTAGTCCATCGCGAACATCTGGGAGTGCTCTAGAAACAATAACACTCATAGCATATTCTAAAAAGGATGTTTTCATCTCATCATCGACTAGGATTGGATGCAACCCGTCTTTTGATTCGCTAATGATTTGTGATGAAACTTGATATTCTGCATTATTTTGCGGAATTTCTTCTTCGTCTTCTTCTATTATTGGTTCTTTTTTCTTGAAGACGATGTGGTTATCTTCTTCATAGTCATATTCTTTAATTTTTGTTTTTTTCTCTTGATCTTCTGCCATATCCTCTCCAATTTAATAAATTATAAATTTATTAAATTATACACAATTTTTTGTTTAAAGTTATTATAAACAGGTAAAATTAAGCATTTTTTTGTCCCTATGAACAAGCAAAAAAGAGAAAATTACGAATTATTTTCTCTTTTTTGCAATTTTTCTTCTTGTAATCTTACTAAATTTTTCAAATCCTTAACTTCTTTTAAGCTAAGTGGTCGATAGGTTCCAATTGGCATTTTTTCTACTGTGATTCCTGCATATTCAAGTCTTTTTAGATTGATAACTAACTTATCTACCAATTTAAATAATTCTTTAACATGATGATATGTTCCTTGTGTTAAAACAACAAAATAACTTTTCGGTGAATCGCTTCCGCAAGGGATAACATCCTGCACACTTTTAACTCCATTAACTTTAACTATTGAATTAAGTTTTTTTAACTCTTTTATACTAAGTTTTTCGTTTATTCTCGCTCGATACACTCTGGGGATTTGATATTTTGGATGCATTAATTTATTTGCTAAATCCCCATCATTTGTCATTATTAGTGCTCCAGTAGTATCATAATCAAGACGCCCTACTGGGAACACTTTATAAGGAACATTCATTAAATCTATCACAGAAGGTCTATTGAAATTATCTTTTAAAGTTGTAATAGTTTTTGTTGGTTTGTTTAAAACATAATAAACTTTTTTTTGCTGAAATATAGGTTTATTTTTCACAAACACATTATCTCTAAAATCTGCTTTATCACCTAATTTAGCTACCATACCATTTACTGTTACATAACCTTTTTTAATTAATGTTTCTGCTTCACGTCTTGATGCGATTCCAGCTTGTGAAAGTAGTTTTTGTAATCTAATTTTTTCCATTTTAATCTTTCATATATAAGTTGTATAAATTTAGTGATTCATTAGAGAATTTTACACCTTTTGAAATATTAAAATCATAGGTTTGTTTTACAACTTCTTTAAATCCAGCATCTAAATTAGTTAACGCAAGATCGCGTATTTTTTGAATTCCAGCAAAACGTCGTCCTTGACAAATTTTATCGGCGATAAAAATAATTTTATCTAACTTGCTCATATTCGGATGTAATTGGGTATGATAACGAACAGCTTGTAAAATGGCTTGATTTTGTAGCATATATCCATGCTTTAATCATATGTATGAACAGATTTGGTGTAAAAATGCTGGATTTTCTTCTTTAATACCTGGTTCAAACTCTTTAATTGCTTGCAGCGATCTTTTAACATCCCATTCTTTTGCAATATCATGTGTTAATCCTGCAATATAAGCATCCTTAGCAGGATAATTATGAGCTTTAGCAAGTTTGACAGCAAAATCAGCTGTTGCTACAGAATGCTTGGCACGCAAAGCAGAAAGACTATTATGAATAATTTGTTCTAAATATAAACCATCTTTTTGAATGTAGTTTAAAACTTTTTTATCTACATGCGAGAGCATTCCGTTTTTAAAATCACTTGATGCAAAATCATAAAGAGGGTTATTTAACAAAATTCCATTATATTTTTTTAAGTTAATTTTATTAATGTTTTTATCACGACGAAATACGGTTATTTGTGTGAGTTGAGAGATAATATCAATGTCTTTTCATTTATTTAATTTTGGTAAATTATCACTACCAATTAATAAAAAAAGTTGATCATTAGGATATTTTTGTCTTAGATATTTTACTGTATCAATGGTATATGAGACATTATTTCGCTTAATTTCAAAGTCACATAATTGCATTTTCTCTTCTAAAACCAACTGAATCATTTCTGCTTTTTGATATGGTTTAATCAATTTTGTTTTAGACTTAAATGGTGATGTAAAAGTCGGAACAAATAGCAGTTTATCTAAATTGAGTTCTTTAATTGCATATTTTGCAAGTTTTATATGACCAATGTGAATTGGATCAAATGAACCACCATATATACCTATTTTCATAATTTACCTCTTGAAGACACCTACTTCAATTGAATCAGATTGTCCCCTTCTTTTTTTAATTCGTTCGATGTTATAGTCCGCCAAAGTTTTTAAACTCTTCATTTTCATTTTTGTATTCACTTTATTAATAATTTGATCTACAATGTAGTTAGATTTACATGCTTTTGGTGTTTCTAAAATACTTAAACTACGGTAGTTTTCAAAGGAATTGATTAAGTTTGATACACGGATGCTGATTCCGATGATTTTGGTATCTAAAAAATTATCATAAAAAAGTTGCTTACAATATTTAATAATTTCATCTGCTTCATTGATAAATTTTTCAACTACCATATGTTTTGCGATTCAACCATTACTAAATGTTCGTACACCAAAGCTAATTTGATTACCTAGTTTATATAATTTTTGCAACCTTCTTGATACTTTTTGTGCTTGTATTGCTATATTTTGCAAAATATCTTCAGTGTTTATGTCTTTTTTGTTAAAGGTGATATCGTGACTAATCCCTTTGACTTCAGGAATTTCATCACTAACATCTGAATCAGCAAAATAATTTAAAGCATCTATGAATTTATATCCAGATGTTTTAAAAATTGATGTCAGTCTTATATCATTATAAGTTAATGTTGCTAAATCCCCAATGGTATTTATTTCAAGGTTTTTAAAGTGATCACCAAGTTTTTCTCCGATACCGTGAAATTTAGTAATCGGTAGACTAAAGAAACGTTCTTGATAGTTTTTGCTATTAGTTAAAGCAATTCCTTTTGGTTTAAATAAATTAGTTGTCATTTTTGCATAAAACTTAGTTTTAGAAATTCCAATACTAATAGGGATTTTAAAGTTGTTTTCGATATCATCTTGCAATCTTTTAGCAAGTTGTAAAGCTTTTTCATCGCTATCAATGCTGCTATGAACTTGGATGTAACATTCGTCAATTGACCCGATTTCAAATTTAGCAGCATAGAACTTTTTAATATATCTAAAAATCGCATTTGAAGTTGCAATATATAAATCAAAACGAGGTTGTTCAATGATTGTTTTTGGTTCTTTTTTTAATATTTCTGATATTTTTGCCCCCGCTTTGATACCAAGTTGTCTAAGTTCATAACTCACTGAAACAGCAACCGAATGGATTCCTTTATTTGCAATCGCTACTGGTTTATTAAGCAAATTAGGTTTTAAAGTTCTAATAGCAGAAACAAAATATGAATCAAAATCAATGTGAAAAATATAAGGTCTAGACATCTTTAAATGCTTTAGTTATCATTAAGGTGCAATGAATGCGATTTGGTTGACTTTTGATGTTATAAAAAACTCATAAATCACCTAATAAATCCATATGTTCATCACTGATATTTTCACCATTAACAAATTTGGTGAAAATATCTACTAGTAAGTTGATTTGTTCTTTTGTTTTACCTTTAACAGCATCTAAAAACATATCAGTACCTGCTAAAAAAGGTGCGCATCCGAGCCCATCAAAACTTGCATCTATTAGGATGTTTTGATCCCATTTTAAATCAACTAATAACTTATCCGAACAACTAGTGCTATAAAAAACATTTGATGTATCAAGTTTTGTTTTATTCTTTGGTTTAAGATAGTGATTCATTATAGTTTCGCGTGCTATATTCGGATTAAAATGCATAAAAATCACCTCCATTTGCTAAAGCATCAATTAATTTATCAATATCTGAATAATTATTATAAATACCTAAAGAAATTCTTAAAAACGAGTGTTCTTTGATGATATTTCTTATATAAGGAGCACAAAAGATTCCAGCAATTGTATAAATATTTTTGCTTCCCAAATATCCTGCAACATCTTGTGCATTAATTCCTTTAACATTAATTAATGCGATAAAATCACCTGGTTTACTTGAAACAGTTATATTAGGTAAATTCATCAGTTTTCTATGTAAATAAAAAGATAGGTCTTTTAAAATTTCTTGTGTTTTTTGATAACCTACTTTTTCAAAAAACTCAAGTGCTTTATCAAACATAAAAAAACCTGCAATATCAGGGGTTCCTGGTTCAAATGCGTTGATGGTATCTTTTAAAACCCATGATGCATCTTTATGAACTTCTGAAACACTACCACCACCAAATTTTACTGGTTTTAACTTTTTTAAAAGTGTTTCCTTAATCGCTAAAACCCCCATACCAGTAGGGCCGTAAAACTTATTTGTGCTAAAAACAATAATATCTGAATCGTTTAATGAAACTTTTTGATGACTAATTGATTGTGCAGCATCGTTAAAGACATAAATATTCTTTGAATGTGCTATTTGTGATATTTTTTTGATGTCAAAATTTTGATTAAATGTGTTATTTTCTTGAGCGAATGCTATAATTTTAACATTTTTAAAGGTTTGCAAATCTTCAAGTAAATTATTACTAATATGGATTTTGCATCCTATTTTTTTTGACATTTCAATTCACGGAATAAGGTTTGAAGAATGATTAAAAGCATTTAATAAAATTACATCATTTGGTTTTAATATATGCGAAAACATATTCACAAATAAATTAATAGATTCAGTTGTTCCACTGGTAAAGATTATTTCATGATCCTTACTATCAATTAGTTTCGCCACTTTATTTCTAACAGATGCAATTTTTGAATTCACTAAATTTCCAAGTGGTGTGTCAGCTGTTCTTGAAGAAATTGAGATATTTTTATAATAGTTATAAATTGCATTTGTTGCAGAAATCGGTTTTAAAACCAATGCAGCACTGTCAAAATAAGTAATTTTATTAAGGATTGGGAATTGCTTACGAATCCAGTCATTCATTATAACAACCTCCTTAATATCTTAATCAAAAATATATTATAGTTAGGTATTTTTTTAAATTCATCTAAAAAATCATAGTAATAACTGCGTTTTTTATTATTAAAAGTTATCTCATTTTGAATTTCATCAAAAAACGGACATGTTTTAATAAATTTATGATTTTTGTTTTTATAAATAAGTTGTAAAAACATATAGATAAAAAAGTTTTTAAGCATTAATTTATTTGTGTTTTTAACTATCAAACCTTGTAAAAAGTTATTTACAGCTGTATTAAAACTATTAAAATTATTTTTAATTTCAATTCATTGTATTTTCGATAAATCATATTTTTCAATAACATCTAAATCAATAAAGGTTTTGAATATAAAGTTAAATAAACTTTGATGCTTTAAAAAAATATATTTTAAAAAAGTTTCATTAGTTTGCATTTTTGCTTTCAGAATCGAGTACAATGACCGCTTTATAAAAATTCTCTAAAATAGCATTGACAAATTGATATAAAAGTTCGTCATTAGAGGTTTTGTATGACTTAGATGGCTGTCCAAAATATTCCTTAGTAATAATCACGGCTTCATTTATTACAATTTTTGGTTGTATAGAATAAAGTTCTACACATGCATTTATTAATATTGCACGAATAAGTGGACTAAGTCGTTGTCACGGTCAATCCTCGTTTAATAACTTCTGCAGTATTTTTTTAACAAAAACAACTGAATTTTTGACCTTGATAAAGAAAAGTTTTTGTTCAAAATTTATTTGAAATTCATTAATAATAGCATCAAGGTTATAAGGAATATCAAGTAATTCATGTTTATAAATAATTTCGATGTTTTTTATTCTTAATGCATGCCTAGAAATATTTTTTACCGCCATCTTTACCTCGGATGAATTTATTTTGCTATTATATCATAATTTACTTGATTTTTGGTATAAAAGGATAAAAACAAGCACCTTATGTGCTTGATTTTAACTTTTAAATTATGATAAAGATTCTGCTAATAATTTCTGAACTTGTTCTTGGTTTTCACATTCAATTGCTTTTTGAGCAAGTTGTTGCATTTGTTTATAAGAAAGTTGATTTACTAATTCTCTACTTGCTAAGATGTTACTTGCTGACATTGAGAATTCATCTAAGCCTAAACCTAATAAAATAGGTAAAGCATTACGATCACCAGCCATTTCTCCACACATACCAACTCATTTTCCGTGCTTATGTCCACCGTCGATGATATGTTTAATTAATCTCAAAATCGATGGATTAAGTGGTTGATATAAATAAGAAATATTTTCATTCATCCGATCTGCAGCCATTGAGTATTGAATTAAATCATTTGTTCCAATTGATAAAAAGTCAGCATATTTTGAAAACATATCAGAAAGTACTGCTGCAGCAGGTGTTTCCATCATCATACCTACTTCAATTTTATCCTTTGCAGCAATGTTTTTATTAGTTACATAAACTTCATCATATGCTTGGTTATAAAGTTCTTTTGCTGCTAAAAACTCATCAACATTAGTTATCATCGGAAACATTATTGCAACTTTACCAAACTCACTTGCACGAACTAATGCACGAAGTTGAGTTTTGAAAATATCTGGATTTTGTAGACAAAAACGAATTGCACGATATCCTAAGAAAGGATTCATTTCCTTAGGGAAAGCAAAGTATTTTAGAGTTTTATCCCCACCAATATCTAGTGTTCTAATCACCACTCTTTTACCATTCATTTTTTGTACTGCTTCTTTATAAGCTAAAAATTGTTCTTCTTCAGTTGGTCAGTGATCATTATCCATATATAAAAATTCTGATCTAAACAATCCAATTGCTTCAGCATCGTTATCTAAAACATCTTGTAAATCTTTTGGAGAACCAATGTTTGCAGCAAGTTCAACATGGTGAAAATCGGTTGTTTGTGAAGTTTTTCCTTTTAAGTTTTTAAGTTTGTTTAAATATTCTTGATATTCTGCTTGTGCTTTTAAATATACCTTTTGTTCTTGTTCAGTAGGGTTAATAATAACAGTTCCTTTTGATCCATCTAAAGCAATTACATCACCGTTTTTAGTATATTCCATTACTGAATTTGTTCCGACAACTGAAGGAATCGCTAAACTACGAGCCATAATTGCTGTATGCGATGTAGGTCCACCAATATTTGTAACAAATCCCTTAACGAATTTTTTGTTTAATTGTACAGTTTGTGATGGGCTTAAATCTTCGGCAACAATTACAACTTCAGAATTAATTGATGTTAAATCTGGTTCTTCGATATTGTTTAAAGCAAATAATAACTTTTTAAGCACATCCTTGATATCTGCAACACGCTCACGCATATATTCATCATCGATACCTGCAAACATATTCGCAAACTCTGTATATACTTCATTTACAACATATTCAGCAGTTAATGATTCGTTTTTGATTTTATTTTCAATACTTTCTTTAGCAACCGGATCCATTACAAATCCAATATGTGCATCAAAAATTGCCGCATGTTCTGGATCGCTTGCTAAACTTTTAGTATGCTCAAGTTTTGCAATTACTTTATCAGTTGCATCAGCATATGCTTTTAATTCTGAATCTATATTATTTGTATTTTTAGTAATTTCAACAGGTAATTCTTCGATTTTGAATACCTTCGCGATAGCAACTCCACGAGATGCTCCGATTCCTGTAAGTTTCATATTATCTCCTTTTTGCTTGATATATGATGTTGATATTTTATACTTTTAAAAAAAAGATTATATTAAATTAATTTGTAGTTTTAAAAAAAGTATGTAAATATTTCTAAGATTGATATAAATATATTTATTTAATATTCTAAATATTATATTTACTAAATGATAAAAATGAAAAATCATCACTTTTGTTTTAAAATTTGCTAAAAAAGTGTATTATTTAGTTAGTTGCCTTAGTGGTGGAATGGCAGACACTGCGGACTCAAAATCCGCCGGAGAAATCCATGCAGGTTCAAGTCCTGTCTAAGGCACCATATAATCAGCATTGCTGATTTTTTTATTAGGAGAATAAATGCAAGCAAAATATCAAGAATTATCTACCAGACTAAAAAAATATATGTCAATTGAAGCAATGTCGCGTTTTGAAGAGCCAGTAGTAGATGAACTTAAAAGAAATATTAAGGGTTTTGAAGTTTCTAGAGATAAATTAGGTTCAGTGATTTTTTACAAAAAATCAAAAGTAGAAAATGCTCCAAAAGTAATGATTGCTGCACATATGGATGAAGTAGGATATATGGTTCGCTTAATTGCTGATAATGGTAATTTAATGGTAACAGCAATTGGTGGACTATGACCTTCTGTTGTAATTGGAACTAAAGCAATTGTGGTGAATTCGCAAAATCAAAGATTTACAGGTGTTTTTGGACACACCAGCATCCATATCCAAACAAACGAATCACTTAAAAATGCAGTTAAGACTGATGATCTATATGTAGATTTAGGTTTTAAAAGTAAGCAAGAAGTTTTGGATGCAAAAATCGATATTGGAGATAAAATTTTCATTAGTGGTGAATATGTAGAACTTGCAAATGATTTAGTTGGTGGTAAAGCAATGGATAATCGTGCTGGAGTTACAGCATTAGAATTTATAGCTAAAAATATCGCTGATTTACAATTAGAATGTGATGTCTATTTAGTCGGAACAGTTCAAGAAGAGGTTGGAACTCGTGGAGCTAGAACATCCGTATCAATTATTAATCCAGATGTAGCATTTGCAGTCGATACAGGTGCTGCACACGATACAACTGGTGCTAAATCTGGTACACCAGTTTGTGGAAACGGAGTATCAATTTTAGTAAAAGATTCTGGAACCTTACCAGATGCTAAATTAATTGAATATCTCTTTGAAGTAGCAAAAAATAAACAAATACCTGCATATAAATATGTAGCAGGTGGTGGTGGAACCGATGCAGCAGAATTACAATTTGCACTAGGTGGATCTGCTGTAATGACTATTTCAATTCCACAAAGATATTTACATAGTCCTATTGGTGTTGCATCATTAGTAGATATCCAAGCAACAATTGATTTAATGACAGAATTTTTAAAATCTTATTCATCAAAAACACATACAGAAAAATTAGCATATAAATAGTCGGTTAACATCCGATTTTTTATATGCAATCAAATAAAAATTTAAACATTTTTATAAAAAAGTATTATACTATACAAAAATTTTAATATTAGTTTTTAGATATATAGTTATTTACTTATATATCTAAAATAGAACTAAAATAACAAAAATGATATTTTAATGAAAAATTGCACATAATTGTTATTAAAATATCTATATATGCTATAAAAACAAAAAAAATTATAAGGATTTTGATATCATTAAATTATTAAGGAATCATTATGCGAAAAAAGAAATTTAGAAAATATATAGTTCCTGCTTTTTTAGGTTTTACCACAGTTTCTGCTGTAGCTTGCACTAATGCAAACTCAGAAGTATATGAAAAAAAACAGGTACATCTTAAAAGTGTACAGACTCAAAGTACATCAGATTCAGCATCAATTAAAGCATTTTTAGATCATCCAGTTTCTTTAAATGGCTATTTTTCGTTAACTTATAATAATCAAAATGTTAACGGAACCTTATCAGTCGATAAAAAATCTGTTACCTTTATCATAAACGGTTTATTTTCTAATAAAATATATACCTTTGATATTAAATACAATGGTAAATCATTGAAAACAGCAAAGTTACAAAACCAATTTTTATTTAAAACTAAACCACAAAATAATGTAGAACAACCACAGACACCTAAAGATAATGAACAAACTCCCCCCCCAACTTCAGGTGATGAAACAACACCAGGGAACCAACCATCAACACCTAATCCATCAGATCCTGAAAAACATAATCCAGAAAATCCTGGTGATTCACAGGAAACAAATCCTAATCCAGGAGATGTCGAACAGACCACACCACCAGGTAACTCAAATTTAGAAGGTAATCGAAAACCAAATAATTCATCAGAAAAAGAAAATAATCCAAATCCTAAAAAAGATAATTTTAGTATCTCAAATGTATCGTGAAGTAATGTTAATGCAACCGATGCTACATTAAATTTGAATTTTTCTAATCATACACTTGCTGATGCAAAAAAAAACAATCTTTTAATAACCATTTCAGATGGACAAAATCATACTCAAAATCTTTTAATAACTGAATCTAGCACTTTATCTACGACTTTTTATTCTCTTAAACCAAATACAAATTATACCTTAACATCCGTATCATTAAATGGGAATCCTTTAGCTCTACCAAGTAGTGATTTATCATTTACAACATCGCAACAACAAATTGAACCAAGTACACCAACAAAAGAACAAAAAATATATCATGTGCAAAATTCTAGTATTTCTAATATCCAAAGCGATAAAGCACGCATCAATGTTTCATTAGATACATCACTTGATGCATCAGATAATGTCACATTATCACTACAAGATGCAAGTGGACATCGTTTAGATTTTAGCAATCCTGCTGTAAATAATAATAATCTAATTTTTGATGTTTACAATCTTGCATCTCATACAACATATTATCTTAATAACATCCAAATTGGAAGTCAAAATATATCTTTGAATAATCAAACTTTTACTACTAGTGATAACAGTGTGCAATTTAATGCATTGAACTATAGTCTTTTAGATTCATTTACTAAATACGATGAACTGGTAAGTAAATTTAATGCTAAGGATAACTTACATATTAAAGAAATATCATTGATTAATAATAAAATGTTGTGGTTTGCTTTTGACCATTTACCAACTTCTAAAAACAATGATTTCAAATTTACCTTCAACGGACAAAATTACACAACTAAATATAACGGAACATCACAAAACATTTTAGTTGATGTAAGTAGTGGTAATTCAACTAATAGTATTTCTAACATAACGTATGCAAATCAAGCAGTAGAGTTTAGTGGTAGTGTTAAAGTTATAAATAAAACAGGAACAACTGCTACATATAATGTAAGTTCATTTAGTATTAATAATAACAAAGTTAATGTTAATGTAAGTTATTTACCTAATCAAAGCAATGATAAATATCTTATTACCATCAAACCTGATGTAAATGTTTATGATGCAGATATAGCAGTTGTTGGAACTTATAAAAACGGACATATTGAATCTGAAGATATTATTAAATTTAATCAAGGATATAATAAATACATTATTACTGATGTCACAGCATTAAATAACAATTATTCATTTAATGTTCCTGAAGAAGTTGCTTGAAGTTCAAATCAAACCTTTAATCCAACTATTACAAAAATACAATTTGCTCTTTCAGATGCTTCTACTAATACATATGTAGGAGCAATCAACCTTAATGCTACCGATTCAGAAGTTGAGCAATTTAAAAACAAATATGTTAAACTTACTTTTGTAGACTTAGTGCAAAAGAATACTCCGGCTGATACAGACGATCAAAAACGCAGTTATGGGTATTCATCAGATGGAGGAGATTGATTTGAACGTCAATTTCGCCAAGAAAACACTAAATCAGTGTTTTTAAACTTTGATGAACTTAAAAAGTTTTCTTTCACTGGACTAACCGAAGGAATTACTTGAAAACTAAATCAAGTACAAATTGTAAATAAATATGATTTATCATCTGTTATAGATTATGATGATGATGAAGGAAAAGAGGGAGATAGCAAACATCGTAGATTATCTTCAATTCAACAAAGTGGAACAACTGAGTTAAAACCGAATTTAGATGTTTCTAAAAATACTTATTCAGATGCTTTGGGCACATCTTTTAGTCAAACTAATTTAAATATAACTAATAATTCACAATATCAAGAATCACAGTTAACTGATAATACTAGTGGAAGTGTACCAAAATCTATCCCATTTAATTGACACAACTATATAACATTAAATAATGCTTATTTAAAGAATACTTTGTTTTTAACACATTATAGTAGTGATATTAATAATTATGTAGCAAATGCTTATACACAATACAACAATCCATTACCTGTTATAGAATTTGATAATCATAAAGAATATAATTTTGCTGCAATGAAAGAAAATGTTCTAGATAAAGAAATGAATGAAAATTCTAATAGAACTGAAGTTTATGTTGAAAAAGACATCCGAAATTTCAAAAATTTAGATAGCAATAAAGAAGCAATTATTAATTTTTCTTTTGTGGCAAGTCCAAAACAAGTTAATTTTAGACAATTTTCTTTTGGTAGTTTTGATTGAGCAGTATCTTTTAGTTGAAATAAACTTAATGCAGCAGCTAACAAAACTATTTCTGATATTAAAATAAAATTCTTAGGAAAAACCGAAGATTTATTGAAGAAGATTGGTAGAAAAATTGATTCAAATGACAGTTATCATTTAACATTGACTGACCAACAACTTGAAGATTTGATGAATAAACATCTTAAAGCACAAGTATCATTAAGTGGTGATAAACTAAAAATCTCGTTAATAGCTCGCCAAGGACATATTAATAAAGATATGTATATACATAATCTTTCTTCAAGTTATTCAACATTTGTTGATAAAACTTGAAATTATTTGTCGATTATGTATTTAAAAAATGGACAACCACTTTCATTTACAAATGAACACACAAAGGCAAAAAATCAATTAAAAATAGATGGATTTGAATTTGATAAAGAGACAAAATTTAAAAGTATTGGTTATAATGATGATTCTTCTGGACCTATTAATATCGAAGTTACAACATGATATACAAATTCTTCACCTCGAAATACAGTTCAAGATGATGTTATAACACGTTCTTTTGGAACTTGATGGGGGACAGCTTGGATGATTGGTAAAGTAGATCCAGATAATGAAAATGATAATCGATATTATTTTGGAACAAATATCCATGTACCTGTATTAAATCCTGGATATATATCTGCTCCAAAACCACATACTTCTAAAGAAGATGTTAGTTTATTTTTAGGTGGTTATTGATCTAATACTGGTAATTCAATTTTTTGGACATCTGAAAATAACAACAATAAGAGTATGGATGGTAGTTTATCAAATGTCCCTGCTAAAAACAGAACTGATTTTAAAATTCACATCATTGATATTACTGAATTGATAAATTATTATAATCAACATAAAAGTGATGCAAATAAAGAAAATGATCCGAAATTTAAAACAGCTGAACATATCTACAAATGAAAGAGTCTAAAACATAATAAAGTATCTAAAATGGGCCGTTATATCCACCCATATATGTATTATACAATGTATATGTCTTCTTTCCCAGGTTCTACTACAAATAATACTAAAAAGAATATCCAAGTTCGTCAAAATTTTATTGGTGACATCTTGTTTTATCCAGGTGATAAAGTTCCAAATGCTAAAACAGAAAAAGTTGGATTTATTAAACGTTTTAAAAATTCTAGTGGTGAGATTATTAATGTTAATGCTAATTATCAACTAACAGGTGGTTCATCAGGGACAGGGTTATATGATCATGAAGGAAACTTTTTAGGAATTCATGCTAATGAAGAAAATGGTGAAGCATCTTCATATTTACTATCTTCACAAAGAATTAATTTCTTTGGTGAATTAAATGATTATAATAATGGTTCATTTGCTTATAAAGTACAACGTTTGAATCGTTTGTATCCTAAGAAGCATAAAATGCTTGATATCTTCAATGAATTTGAAAATCCAATTAAAAAATAGGAGTAATGATGAAAAAGATAAAAAAACTACTTATTTCCAGTGTATTTGTTAGTGCAGGTGTATCTGCTACAACAATTGCTTGTGGAAATCCTGAAACCAAAAATCAGCAAAGTTTTGATGGAAATGTTGAAACAGTCAATGTGAATAACAACTCAGCAGTAATAAAAATAAAGTTATTTAAAACTTATAAAGCTACTGATATTTCATTACATTTAAGTAAACCAACCCAATATGATATGCCTAATATCAGCATCTTATCTAATATTTTAACTGTAACTTTTGAAAACATAAAAGCAGATACACAATATCAAATTGACCAAATTTTTGCTAATGGAAATGAATTAAAATTTTCAGATTCTGATAAAGCTAAATTACAATTTAAAACACCTAAAAATCCATATGATGTAAAAACCGATGCAAACATCATAAGTGTTGATTCAGATTCTACAACTGCAACAATCACATTAAAGCTAACAAACAAAAATTTAGATGCAAGTAAATTATCTGCTACCTTAAACCCTACTGCACCTGCATCGATTACATCAAAAGATGATGTAATTACTATTAAATATACCAACCTTACTCCTAATACTGATTATAATTTATCCCAACTTAATATTGATGATACAGTTTTAAAATTATCAAACAATGACCAAAATAAATTGTTCTTTCATACAGCATCAATAAGTACCGATCCACAGATTACTCAATTATCTCTTTCTGATGATAATAGCAAATTATATGTAAAACTTGCTAATGTTGATGCATCAATGTTTGCAAATGAAGCAAAAATTAAATTTAAAAATATTGCTCGCACTCTTACATCGAAACTATATGATGCAAATACACATTTACTTACTTTTGATATTTCAAGCATTACAAAACCTGATAATAATAAATTAGGTATTTCATATTTAGAAATTGCATCAACTCAATATCACAGTAATTTAACCGTTACATTTAATACCTCGAATAATCAAGAAACCAAACCATCAAATCCTATAACACCACCAGATAATCAACCAGGTGGTGAAAATCAAGGCGGACAAGGTAATTCACAAACAAGTCAAGGTGGTTCGAATAGTGAACCACAAAATCCAAGTAATCCTAGTGAACAAAACCCATCTGATGAAAATGCTCCAGGTAATCAAAATCCATCAACTACTAACCCTGATGAAAACAGTAAACCTGTCGAAAAACCAAGGCCAATTAAAGATGAATTTACCATTAATTCTATTGATGTAACTGATATTTCAAAAACATCAGCATCGTTGCGAATCTCATTCGCATCAAATAGTAGATTACATGATGCGAATGTGCATACCTTTGATGCATCATTATCTAATTCTAAAAGTTTACAAGTTACAAATTATACCGAAGGTAATAATTTGTATTTGAATTTTTCAAATTTATCATCCAATACAACTTATCAACTTATATCCTTAAAATTAAATAATGTTGCTTTAAATTTACCAAACATCAATCCAACATTTAAAACATTAGATATTAATGCTAAAGCATTCGTAAGTGATAACTTTAAAAAAGTTTTTAACGATTCACATGTCTTTGGGATGTATAGCAAAGATTTAATAAATGTAAATACATATACAAACACAACTGATTCAGAAATTAAAGCAGATAGTTCATTAACTAAATATTTTTCATTCATCGATGGTAGTGATTACAAACATGTCGATAAAGATGTTTTAACTCCACCACAAACAACTCAAATAATTAAGTCTACTATTGCTGATAATACCATTAAATTAGAAATCAAGACTGTTAATTTAGCAAATAATACATCACTTACTTTAAAATATAAAAAAGCAAGCAAGGATTCTCTTGATTCAGCAAGCGAATCAACTGTTAGTGAGACTGTTAATAATAATTTAGTTACTTTTACAATATCAAATCTATCTACAAATGATTTTGTAAAAATCACAGGTTTAAGCAATGGTTCAACTGCTATTAACCATTTTAGTGGATTAAATACTATTTATGAAAATAAAAACTATACAAGCGAATCAAGTGCTTTTAGTTTTAGTAGTGAGAATAATTTTCAAGCAAAAAGAGATTCTAATGGTGGTGTTTTTCTCGAATTTACTGCAACAAAAAAATCTGATAGTTCTAATGTAGATTTTCCGCAATATTTTATTAAATATAAAGATAATAATACATTTAACTACAAACAATTCGGAAGATCTGCGATCGTTGGTTTACCAAATGTTAAAAAATACAATGTATATTTACCACTAAATGATGCACATATTTTTGATAATTATGTTGACTTAGTTTTACAAAAAAACACTGTTGGAGATAGCAAATACTACGACGTCCAAGGTTTTCCTGGATTTAATAATTCATCAGGAACTCTTACAAATAATTATAAAAACCCTGTTTTAGATATTATATCTTCTAAGGTAGAAAATAATAAAGTTGTTGTTACATATTCACAAACTTTAAATGATACTATAAGTTCAATTAAGTTCTTGGTAAAAAACTTGAACCCCTTTGATCCATATTCAAAACTTATCGAAGCAACAGTAGATAAAAATAACAAAACTGCATCATTTGATACATCAGTCTTACCTAAAAACATCTCTAAATATATCATTACTGCTGCACAAGTAGGAGATGAACAAACAGGATTTTCATTTTTAGATAAATATAAATTTAGCACCAGTGTTTCAACTAAAACCTTTAATTTATCTAAATTTACAACATATTTAGATGAAAGTAATAAAAAATTATACGGATCAGCAAAATTTGATTTTGCTGATGAGGATCTAAAGTTGTTCAAAAACAAATGAATTGTTTTTGAACTAAATCCCGAGATTAAAACAGGAAGTACTGAAGCATACGGGTATGTTTTACCGCCGACATTAAAATTGATTGTTCCATTTGAAAAATTATGAAAATTCCAAATTTCTGGATACTTTGAGAATGCTAAATATACTATTTCAAAAATTTATGCAACCGAGAAACAAAGAATGGATATGTATTATGATAAATTTAGTATTCCTGCTAATGTCGAAAAATCATTTAGATATCATTTTAATTATTCATCAAACGGAAGCAGTCCTTATTTATTAACTGATAATTCTGAAAATACTATGACAACAACATATTCAGATAACGATTTAATCACTCAAAATAAAAACTTAACCGTTGATGACTTAATTGGTTATTGAATGAAAGATGAAACAAAAAACAAAATCCCTTATTCATTGCAAAATCATTTTGCTTTGGTTGAATATGAGCGAATGTGAAAATATCGTAAATTAGAAGATGATAGTACAAAAACAAAAAAGAACTTTATTTTAGTTGATGATAGTGGTAAACAACTTGACTATTTCTTCTTTACTCCACGTGAAATCCTTGCTCATACTATTTTTAATTTTGGTAATAACCATCATTCTATATCAATTGAAAAAGATTTAGATGAATATAAAAACTGAGAAAGTTTTAAAGATGATGTATATTTTACCTTTAGATTTGAATTAGAAAATACCAAAATCATTATGAGTAAAACTAATCGCAATTCATCTGTTCCAGTTCCGAGAGGACTACTTTCATTTGTTAATGTTTCAGTTTCTTTTAAAGAACTTTTAGCAAAACATACTATTAATGATGCTTCTTTTACAATTACTCCAAGAAACGAAGATGCTTTGTTTAATCAAACTTTATTTGCAATGATGAAAGATCGTTATTCATTTAAAGTAACTTATGATGAATCAAGTAAGAAGTTAAAATTAGAAGTGATACCGAAACATTCAGATATTTATTTTACAGATATTTTATCTGAACATATTTTGGCTAATAAGTCATCTGCTTTTGTTGGAAATGTCTTTTTAACAATGAATTATGTTGATGATAAAAATAATCCAACTAAAAACCCAACTTACCAAGGAAAACCACTTAAAGATTCAATATCGGTGTCATTAACTGAAACCATTCAATCACGTCCACAAGCACAAGAAGAGGCAAATACTGTTGCTTCATACGATAAATTCCAACAAACAGCTAAACTTAAAAGTGAAGATGGCATAGTTAAACGTTTATATTCTGATGATACCTTTAATGTATTAACCGATGTACGTCGAAGAACTTTTGCTTTTGATTATCATGGCCGTGGAACTTGAGGATTATTTAACAAGGTAAAACCTGATGATGCAAGTGATCATCGCTATTATATTGTTTCTAATTCGCATAATATCGATTTATTAGATGATGCTAATGCATCATGAGTGCGAAATGGACAGAGTTTAGATGGATTAGATATTGAACGTAGAACTAGAAATAATATATTATCACCAATCTTTATAAAAAAACCGACTGATACAACAGATACAATGCAAAAAAAACAACCAATTTTGGAAGGTCATGGTTTAGGACAAAATATGATCAGCAATTTAAGTATAGAAATTGTTTCACACTTTTTTGCTAATGGTAAAGATATTCAAGATTCATACAAAGATCCATATTTTAAAGATTTTCGAGATAATTATGGTAATGAACTTAAAACTGGAGAAAAATATTCCGATGTTGATGTAGCTATTATTGATATTTCATGATTTGAAAATAACTTTGTAGGTAAAAATATTGATGATACTAATTTTACTTTCCAAGGACAAAAACTTACCGATGATCAAAAGCGAATTATCAAATTCTTTTTAGATTGAAAGAATGCTAAACCAATTAAAATCTCGAATGAATTATTACATCAAAATGCTTATAATAATTTAAACTGAATCGTCGGTTCGATGCCGGGACAAAATTCTAAAAACCCTGATTCACCAACAGGAACTGGTCAAGCACGCTTTCGTGAGTATTTATTAGGTAATTTTAGATACCAAGGAAAAATTAACAGTGTCGGTTCTTTAAACCATCAAAATGATACCATTGTGTATGGATGAAACAGTGTTGATTTAGCTGCTGGTTCATCTGGATCAAATGTTTTTGATAGTCAAGGTAATTTAGCTGGTTTAGTTACCCAAGATCAATATGGTGCTACTGCTAACGAAGGAACTGCATCAATTATGCTACTTGATGGTCAAAGAATTGGATATATCGGAAACGGACATCATCCACAAAACCCATATTCATTTTACGAAAAAATACGTTTACTTTCTTACTTATTTCCTGAACGTTATGGAGCAAAAAACTTCTCTGAGCAACCTGCTGATTTATTCTAAAAAAACACCACAACTGATGTGGTGTTTTTATAAACAAAAAGCAGCCTATACGGCTACTTAGAGATTATTTCTTACGCTTTTTCATAAATCACCATACAAAGATTCCAACAATACTTAAAACAACTAATGAAGCAACAACAGCACCTATAATAGCACCGCTATTACTTGATTTACCAACAGGTTTTTTATTTTCTTCTTCTTTTGCTTTATCTTTTTGCGCTTGTTCTTGCTCATTTTTTGTTTTTAGATCATTTTCAAACTTTGTAAGTTCTGCTTTAAAGTCGCTAAGTGATTGTAAGGTTTTGGTAAGATTTTGATATTTAGTTTTCAAATCTTGAGCTTGTGCATTATTTGCAGGAAGTTTTGCAAGCATATCTTGCACTTGTTTATCAAGAGTATCGAGTTCTTTTTGCTCTTTTTCAGCTTGTGCATCACGATCTTGTTTTTCTTGGGCTAATTGTTTATTAATTGCATCTTTAACTGCTTTAAAATCATTAATATCAGTGATTGAATTAATTTTGAAATTAAAGGCTTCTTGTTTTTTTGTGTCAGTTACTTGTTTATTTAAATCAACTACTTCTGCCTTAGCAGCATCGAATGCTTTTTGGTTTTGAACTTCAAGATCATAAGCATTATTTGCATCGGCTGTAACAGTATTAAACTCTGAAACTTCCTTAGCAGTTTCTAGTTGCTGAATTAGATTATTACGTGTATTAACATCTTTAATTTTAGCTACGGCTTCAGTAGCATCTGCATAAGCTTTTGCTCGTTTATCAGCTAGTTGTTTAGCTAAATTACTACGGATTTGTTTGATAATGTTGCTAATATCATCTTTGGTTGCAGATGATATTTTGCTTGCAAAATCAGCTTTATCATCTAAATTAGCAAGCAATGAATTAGCAAGGGTTTTAGCAGCATCTAATTGATTATCTGAAATTACCAAACTTTCTTGTGCTAATTCCATACGAACTTGGGCATCTTTAATATCTTGTTCGCTAACACGGTTAATATCTTGTTGAGAGTTTTTAATTTGATTAAAGACTCTTAGATAGTTATCATATGAATCAGGGGTATAAAGATTATTAGTATTTTCAATTTGCTTTTGAGTAAGTTGTTCATAGTAGTAGATCAAACGATTACGTTCTGCAATTGATTTTTGAGTTAATGCTTTTAAATTAGTTAAAGCATTATTTACTTGATCTGCTGTTACATTAGGATTTGCAATAGTATAATGTTGCGAATCAACTAAGTCATTTAATACAGAAGCAAGTGAACTAAAGCGATGTTGGTAGCGATCGGTAAATGCATAGGTGTTATTTTCTAAATAATCATTGTATGCTTTTAGCATCTTAGAACGATTCGAAGCAACTAGTTCTGTGAATTTAGTTTTATATTCGTTATTTAAATCGCGGTATCCAAGTGGATCAAGATCATCAGTTGCTAACTTAGTATTAATTTGATCCACAATTGCTTTTAAAGCTTGATAAGATTCATTAGTATAGTTAATTTTATTTAAGGTTCCAAAATTATTAACATTAAGCAATGCTTGTTGATATGGAAGATCAGATTTTGCTAATGCATTTTTAGCAGTATCGTATGCACTTGAAAGATTAGTTACATCAGTAGCAGAAATATTACCTTTATTTTTAAGAGCATTTTGGATATTTGATAATGCTACATCATATTGAGCAAATGAATCTGGAGTATATAAAATATTATCAGTATTTGTTACAGGCTCTTTTATTTTGGTTTCCAAATCAGATGTATTAGTTGCTTTTGTGACAGCTGAATTTTTAATACTATCTGCCATTGCTTTAATTTCATTAACAGTTTGTTGGGTTAATAATTCATCAGTTGCAGCAGCAGTTGTAGCTAATGCTTTAACTTTATCATAACTTGCTTTGGTTGCATCGGTTCAACTATCATATTCAGCTGGATTGGTTTTGATAGTATCTAAATCAGTTTTAGATGTATCGGTAGTTTGATTTTTGAAGAATCCAATAATTTCAGCTATCTTAGGTTTATTAGTAGTTCATTTAATTTCAATTGATGTGATTGCTTTATTATTTTCTCTTGGTACTTTAAATTCAACTACATTATTAAATAAAGTTCCTAATTTAGTTTGTGTCGCATCAGCAGGTGTGTTAGAAGTATCAATGATATTTGCATATACTTCAGCATTTGAAGGAACGCCTTCGCTTACTATTCTTAGATCACGACGGTTGAAATAATCTTTTTCCACATATCATTTAATATTTCCGTTATCCGATTTAGGTTCATAATAACTATGGATGTCTGCATCTAACATCTTATCAGGTGTGGTATTTTGTGAAGTTTCTGAATATGATGTTCCAGTAAATCTTGGATCATTATCTGCTGCTACATATTCACCATCATTGACTAAAATTTGATTAAAGGTTAATTTACGATCTGCTGGATAATTTGCTTTAATAGTAAATTTAATGTATCTAGCTTTAGTATTTGCAGTTATATTAGATGAAGCTCAATATTTTACATCTGGATGGTTTTGATCATCTGTTGCATTATTAGTTTCACCTAATCTCGAATTTGAATCAGTATCAGCAGTAGAATCACCGATGGTTAACACATCGGTTCATGAAGAAGAAGAAGAATTAGTAGTAGCTACACTAACAACCAAATCTCTCGGATAGTCTTTGGTGTATTTATCAGCAAAAAGTTTTAATGATTTTAAAGTTACTTCGCGACCCAAATCAAAGATTAGATTATCATCTTTAACAGGTGGTTTAGCAAAAATAACTTTGCTATTATAATCTCCATCAAAAGCATTTTTTAAGGTTCCAAAATCAGCATTTAAGGTTCCTGAAACAAAACTTCCATATGGTTTATATTCCACAATATATGCTTTTAAATCTTTAAATTGCATTGATATAGCACTACTTGATGTTTCGGTTTTGGTATTCTTAATACGAACATAACGCATTTGTGTTGGGGATGCTAAAGTGTCGGATGTCATATCGGTTCAGATGTATCCATCAGTTGAGTATTGAGTTTTTAAGGCTGAATCTGGAGATGTTTCGATGTCTTTTTTAATAGTATCAACAGTATAAACATTTCCTAGATCTAATCCCACACTTTCATCTTTATTTAAATTAACAGCAGTTGCGGTTTGTGGTGTTGTTTTATTAAATAATTCAAAGGTATCACCATTTCTTTTGGTTAAGAAGTTATCATTTGATGCTGGATGTGATCCAAGATATTTATCAGTAGGTTGTTCGATTTCAGTATAACTGATGTCACGGATTCTTCAAGGAGCATCAATTGTTTTATTTGCCTTAATACGCACACCTGTAACAAGTCCTCAAGCAGAAGGGATTGATACTTGTTGGTTTTCAGATATGGATGTTAATTCAACTTTATTAGTCTCTGGTGTTTGATTATTTATCTTAGGAAGAATAATAAGATTTGGAACTAAACCATTTGGATCTTGTTTGATATTCAATGTAGATAGTTGCACCGGACGGGTGAATTCGATGTCAAAATAATCATTTGCTTGGATATTTTTATCACTAGCAGTATGATCGATAATTGCAACAGTTTCTGGATTTGAATCAAGAGCATTATTAAAACTACTTGAACTATCTGGTGTTAAGGTTGAAGAAATTGATAATTGTGGTTTAGCTTTATAATTTGGTCCATAAACAGCGATATCATTAATTCTTCATGAATGATTTGTAGTTGAATTTACTTTAAATCTAAAATCTTGTGCATTTGCATAACCACTGATTGCTAGGATATTAGAGTTATTATTATTAGTATTTAATGTAGTTGAACCAAATTGTTTTCATTGAGTAGAAGTACTAGTATCAGATGGATCTTTATACTCAACAGTGATTGATGATACGACATCGGTATTAGTAGTTCATCCTTGTTGTAGTTGGATTTCAGTTACAACTTGTTGTGTATTTAAAGAGAAACCTAAGGTTTTACCTTCAGAAATTCTATCATCATTTTGACCAAAAGTAGTTTGCGGGTTTGAAAATTGTAATTCAGTATTTTTCTTTCCATCTGATAAATTAGTAGTATTAGGATTTTTATTAATTAAAGTGGTATTGTTAGAATTATAATTTACATTAGAATATTTTTGTGGGTTTTGTGGGTTTGGACGAAATTCTAATAAACGCATCGATTTTGAACGACCATTACCAGTTTCTTGATCTACCAAACGCACTGCAATTACATTATCAATAGGAATAAAAGTAAAATCTTTTCCATATACATCATTATCTGTATAAGAAATATTAGTAGTAGTATGATTATTAGGTGAAATATATGATGTTATATCATTTCAATCACTAGAACCTGCTAATTGATATTGTAATTTTGAAGTTAGAAAATAATCTTGATTATTTGCTCAGAATCTTAGATGAACCCCTCATAATGTAGTTGGTTCACTAAACTTAGCACCGATGTAATCTCCAGTTTTTAGAGTAGATTGTGTTCCATCATGTGAATTTTGATAAATAATTTGGTTAGTATTAAATGGTTTAAAAGCATCTTGTAGGTTTGTAGAACCTGATGGATATTGCATATTAGTAATAAATGTAGTGGTATGTGTAGTTGGTTGCAAAGTATATCCATTAATTTTACTGTCTGCTCAGTTCATCAATACATCAGCAAGTGGTTGGATGTATTGAACAGCAGGTTCTACCTGGATTAATTGTCCAGATAACACTACTTTGTAATGATTACGAGCATAATAGATTACATCCTTAGCAGTTTGCACTAGTTGTACAAATTCATCCTTGTTATTATTTTTAAATTCAATAACGGCTTGTAATAATGAAGAAACCCCTTTAGTAAGTTGTTGGAATGATTGTAATCACGGTTTAATTTCAGTTAGCAGGTGCGGTATATCTTTTGATGTTAATAAAGTATTTAAAGAATCTGAAATAGTTTGAAAAGGTTGAATCAGTGGATTTACATCTGTTGCACTAACAGTATCATTATTTAGTTTTTGAACTAATGTATTTATAGGTGATTGAATATTTGCTGATTCATCTAAATCTGGTTCTGGACTAAATACTTGTCCTTTGTTAATAAGGTGTTTAGCTACTTCTTTATATGCTAATGAAACTGGTGAATCTTGCTCTGAGTTATTGATTGAGTGTTTATATGCAGCAGATAATACCTTATTAATTTCATCATCAGTTTTTCATTTTTTTCATCCATAGTTTGCTCCACCAAACATTGCAATTTTTGAAGCTTGTTCATATGGAGATGCATTTAAAAATAAACCTGTAAATTTAGTAGTATCTGGATTTGGTTTTAAAAATGCTTTATAACCACCTAATATTAATTTAGATTGTGTAGTTTCTGTATACGGTCAATTAACTCAAAGAATTGGACTGTTAAGTGTATATGACTTAGATGAATCAGAAGAATTGGTATGATTAACATATGAATTAGTAAATGTATCATCTACAGTTCTTTCACTTCCACCACCCATAATTACTTGAACTTCTGTTGGGAAGTCTTTAAAATATTCTTCTCCAGTTCCAGAATATTCATTAACTAAATACGGAAGAGTAACTTTTAAATCTGAATAAACTTGTTTTTCTAATTTCAATCAAGCAACTAAATCACTTAGCAATTTCTTTTGCTGTGTTTGACTATCGTTGTTTTCTGGTGTTGCTACAGCACCAGATGCAGCTTGCCCTGAACTGTTTTCAGAAGCATTGTCTGTTGCTTGTGCAGCAGGAGCAGGACTAAGAGTATTAGTACTTTGGGTGCTTTCAAACGGTTTATTAGGTCCATCGGCAACTAATCCAACTTGACGTACACCAGCATCGATAACTTGTTTAAATTTAGCTTTAAGTTTTTCAAATTTCTCTGCATAGTTTGCTTTGGTAAATGCATCAGTTCCTACAAAAGGATTTAATGTATAAATAAAACTTACCTTTGTTGCAACTGATGTAGATGCTAAATCCTTAATTTTGGTTAATTCATCTTCTGTGTTTAATGTAGATCATTGAGTATTTATTTTTAAATCATCCTTGGGTGCATAAAAGTATGCATTAAGTTTATAGTAACTTCCTCACTTCATATAATCTTTAGAAGCATCTAATGATCATCCATCACCATAGTATCCTTGGATAACTCCACGGGTTGCTACATCAGCTCAGTCCTTAATTTCAAAGTCTCTGATTTTGCTTCCATCAAGTTGTTTAAAGATATGTCACAAGGTGGTAGCACCATCAAAGGCTGCTTCGGTATTTTTAGCAACTAATGTAATGTAATTAGTGGTATAGTTGCTATCTTTTACTGATTTGGTATCTAATTGATATGATTCAATTTTTGAATCTAATACACTATCAAAGGTGATTCCAAGTGATTTAACTTGGTTATCAACTAAGGTATCAGAATCATTTCTGATTCCTACTAAAATATTTGTCTTACCAGGGATAACCCTACGAGTTTGGCTATAAGTAAGATTTTTAAGTTTTAAAACTTCCTTGAAGCGATTTATGGTTGCATTATCAACACCGTCTTCAAAAACGATATTTACATCATTAGAGATTAAAAAATCTGAATTTTGATATGTAATGCTTTGCACTTCAGGGTAAATTTCATATGTAGTATTATTTGATGTTACTGGTGAACCAGCTGACACACCAACTGAGATACTTGCTATCAAACCGACACTACCGGCTGCTGCAAGTAAAGTTTTAACTTTCTTTTTTAAATTCATATTACCTCGAATAAATATTAAAGGTATATAAATATATTGAAACTATATATAAGTAAAATTATTCAACTTATATATATATATATATACGGTGTAATTATACCAATTTCGAAAAAATATCTATATTTAGTAGCAAAATATTTATCATAAAAAATGATAAATTTTATGCAATTTATCTTATTTATAAGAATCAATGATTAAAATAAGATATAATTAAAAATAAAGGAAAAAAATGAAGTATAGAATCTTAGATTTATTTTGTGGAGCAGGTGGATTTTCATCGGGATTTGAACAAAATACTAATTTTAAAACATTAATAGCAGTAGATTTTGATCAAAATGCTACTAATACTTTTAAAAATAATTTTCCTGATTCAGAAGTTATTTGTGGTGATATATCTAATATAGATATCAAAAAACAGATAATCAAAAAATCAAAAGATGTTAATATTAATATGATTATTGGTGGCCCTCCATGTCAAGGATATAGTCTCAAAGGAAAAAAAATAGGATTTGATGATCAAAGAAATTTCTTATTTTTAGAATATTTTGATATTGTAAAAAATATAAGTCCTCAGATTTTCATCATTGAAAATGTAAAAAATCTACTGAATGCACAAAAAGGATATTTTATTAAGCAAATTTATCAAATGTTTACAGATTTAGGTTATAAAGTTTCTTATGGAGTTTTAAATGCAAAGAACTTTGGGATTCCACAAAATCGTGAACGTGCTATTATTATCGGATGCAAAGATAAAGAGATTTTGCTTCCTAAATCTAATATTGATAAACATATAAGTGTTTATGATGCTATTTCTGATTTAAATTTTCTGTGTTCTGGTGAAGGTAGTTTTCAAAGCGAGTATCTATATAATCCACTAAGTAGTTACCAAAAAAATCTAAGAGGAGATAAGTTATACCTGAATTTCCCACTTTAATGTATTAAAAAATCGTTTAAGCCTTAAACATAGGCGAAAACGAATTTTTTAATAATTTTTCTTACTGTTTCACAGTAATCATTAAAAAAGTGTTCAACCTTCTTCGAAATTAAATCCTGTAATTTTCGTTTCTTATACTTTCTATAACTTCATTTGTGTATATATCAACTTTGTTTGAAATCGAGAACATTAGAAATAAGATTTATTAATTTTTTTCTTCTGTTATTTCATATGAAATACCTGTTTTCATATGAAATTCTTTGAAAAGATAAACAAGAAATTTCAATATTACTAATGATGCAAAACATATTAACATATGTCCGATGATATGTTCTTCAACTCAAACATAAACAGTGTCTTATTTCTAAATAAGTCTTTAAACTTCTAAAATTTTCTTCAATTTTTCATTGATTTTTATAAATATTCATTATTTTATCTACTTTTTCATCCATTAAGTTAGTTTCATAAACATAAATTCCATCAAATTCTTTATGTCTGTTTACTTTATCTACATCAAGTTCAAACTTTAGATTTGATACTTGTCTGAAAAACTGACATTTATAACTTGAAATCATTTTACTTGAGTCCATATACCCATTTTTATCAAGTTTCTTTTGAAAATCTTCTATCATCTTGTCTCGGTCGACTTTATCTTTTTTAAATCTTTTTATACTATATGTAATGATTTTTCGACGAAGATGTCCATTAGGTCGTTTTTTATGAAAAGTTGAAATTGCTATTTCTTCTTTATAAACAACATCATTATTTAGTTGTATATATCCACTTTTTTCTAATAATAATTCTTTGAATTTTTTTACCCCTTTTCTTGCTCGATACGAGATAACAAACTTAAATCCTTTTTGTTCCAAAAATCTAATGTTAGAATTAATACTCATTCCACGATCAATGACAACAGTTAAATCATTAACATTATAAGTTTTTTGAACTTCTAAAAATAAAAGGGATAAATGTTCTAGGATCATTTGTATTTCCACGATATATTTTTGATGTGATATGGTATTCCATTTCGATCATAAGCTAAAACCTATAACTATTTGATCTTCTTTAAAATTTACCATCCTTAGAATAACCATTTTTCTTGTAACCTTTTCTTTTAAAGGTTTCAAAATAAACAGTTGTTGAATCAAAATAAATTTCACTCTCGCTTCTATTTGTTTTTTTAAAACCATTTCGTTTAATTTTTGTAAGAGTGTATTTTGGTTTTCTGCAACAAAATCTAAGGTTCTATAGAATGTATTTTTTGAAACTTCCTGACTTTCTATATATTCTTTTTGAGAAATAAAACTTCGTAAAATACTTGATGGTTCGGTAATTCTACGAGAAATCAAATAATAGAAAACATATTTAAGTTTTTATGCTTTTCTTGCTGTGACATACAGTTAAATATATTGTATTCATCTATCAATTCGTATATTAATTTATTTCCCATTTTGATATTCACACCTTTAATTTGGTTTTCTCTAAGCGAACTTAGCAATGCAGTCTTTACAAAATCAGGATTATCATTTTTTGAAAATTGCTTTACTCTTCTTTTAGTATATTCATTGCATCCTTGTTAATTTTTTCAAGCTCGCTTATCATTCCCAGACTAAATCATCGCACATAATTTCTATCACCTTCCCCTTTGTATCAACCTACATACTTATAGGTGATACCTTTTTTATTTCCTGATACATTAAAAACTAAAGTAGGACAAAAAGATTAACAATTAATTCTGTTAATTTTTTTGTTTTATTAATAGGATTAACCAACACCCCTAGGGGTGTCCGCATTCAAAAATATTAAAGAAAGGAAAGCAATGTCAAGGCGTTTTAAGAAGGAAGAATTTGATAAAATTTTTGAAATTTATTCAAGTGAAGGAACCGAAAAAGCTTTATATTTTTATGAAAGAAATCAGTCAAAATTAATCTTTATTAAATCAACAAGTTTAAGAAATAGATTGAAAAAAATTGTTTCATATTATAATTTAAATATGGAAAATCAATTATTAACCAAAAAGTGGTTCCTAAAGAAAACCAGGTTCTGGAAGACCGAAGAAAGACAAGAAATCTAAGGTTCCAAATTTTGAAAAATTTACCAGACAAGATCCAATAATTATCGCGACTCGATACTATGAAATCGCAGAAAAAATGGATAAGAATCAAAAGAAAAATGAGTCTCATGAATTAGAAGACTTATCACAAACTAAGACAGCAGAAATATTAGATGCAACTAGACAAACTATCTCAAAATGAAAAACAAATTCAATAAGCAAAAAGGAAGAAAAATACGAGCAATACAGAGAAATAATCCTGAAAGTTTTTTACGAAAACAAGCAAGTTTATGGTCGTGTAAAAATGTCTATAGTATTAAGAGAAAAATACGGAATAT
The DNA here is from genome assembly GCF_051200785.1 of Mycoplasma sp. 6243. Lineage (NCBI taxonomy): Bacteria > Bacillati > Mycoplasmatota > Mollicutes > Mycoplasmatales > Mycoplasmataceae > Mycoplasma > Mycoplasma sp. 6243. The sequence goes on along the minus strand of NZ_CP195154.1, from coordinate 584,288 downwards.
ACATAAATTACAGGACTTTAGGAAGAATAATGAAATATTTAAATATAAAATCTTTTGTTCGTAATAAGAAAAAGTTCGTGAAAAGAAGAATACAAATTTTCAAAAAAGAAGATCTAGTTAAAAGAGATTTTAATGATAAAGATTCTGGAGGAATCATCGCTACTGATGTAACATATATCCCTGCTCCTGCTGACTCTAAAACCTTTCCAAAAACCATATATTCTTATCTGCAATTATTGAACATAAAACTAAAAGAATTTTTAGGATATTCAATATCCACCAAAAATGATTTAAAACTTGTTATCGATAACTTTAAAAACATTAAAGATTTTAATCGTGATTCTTTTATAATCCATTCGGATCATGGATATCAATATACTTCAAAATACTATATTGATATGATAGAAAGAAAGAATGGAAAAGTATCATTTTCAAGAGTTGGTAATTCTTTGGATAATAGAGAAATCGAGTATTGATTTTCTTGCTTAAAATCAGAATGACTAAAAAGGTTGATTATTCAAAAAATTACTTTCGATGAATTAAAAAAACTAATACACCAATACATAATTTGATATAATACAAAACGAATTCAATCTGTTTTAGATTGAAAATCACCTCAACAATATCTTGAGATGATACAATGTTAATTTTCTGTTAATTTTTATGTCCTTGTTTAAACTTTTAATTCATTTTTCATAATAAAATTATAACATAACAGTAAGAAAACATAAGAAAAAAATAAAATAATTTTCAAGTTTCTCTTATATATTTATATATAAGAGAGTTAAATAATCAAATAAAAAATCCCACTTAAGTGGGAAATGCAGGTGTTTATGATGCTATTTCTGATTTAAATTTTCTGTGTTCTGGTGAAGGTAGTTTTCAAAGCGAGTATCTATATAATCCACTAAGTAGTTACCAAAAAAATCTAAGAGGAGATAAGTTGTATAATCATGTTGCAACCAAACATTCAAAAATCGCTTTAGAAAAACTTGCTATGATACCAGAGCAAGGAGATAAAAGTTTTTTACCTAAACACCTATGAGGTAAACAACAATTCAACACTACATGAGCAAGATTGAAATGAGATGATGTATCCCCCACAATTGATACACGTTTTGATACTCCATCAAATGGAAGAAATTCACATCCGGTATTAAATCGCGCTATTACCCCAAGGGAAGCAGCTAGAATCCAAAGTTTTCCTGATACTTTTATTTTTTATGGCCCTAAAACAAGTATCTGTAGACAAATAGGTAATGCAGTTCCACCGATACTTGCTAAAGCGATAGCAGATCATATTGATTTAGAAATGGAAGAAATTAATGCAAGAAAAAATTAGAATCTATCATGCTGATGCATATGAGATGATAAATCAACTTAAAAAAGATAATATTAAAGTTAATCACATTATCTGTGATCCACCTTATAATATTTCAACAAAACATAATCTTAATACCTTGAATAACCCACGACAAGGGGTATATTTTGGATCATGAGATATCGATTTTGATTTGTTTTCTTGGATTAAACCTTATTCAAAGCTAATTGATAAAAATGGATGTTTTATTGTTTTTTGTTCGTATAAATATATAAGTTTCATTATTAAAGAATTAGAAGAGGTAGGATTTATAACTAATGATGTTTTAATTTGACAAAAGAATAACCCGATGCCCAGAAATATTAAACGTCGCTATGTTCAAGATATGGAATTTGCCATCTGAGCCGTCAAAAAAGGTGCAAAATGGGTTTTTAATAAACCTAATGATAAAGTGTATTTAAGATCCTTGTTTTCTTTCCCAATTGTATCAGGGAAAGAAAGAAGTAAACACCCGACTCAAAAAAGTTTAGCATTGATGAAGCAAATTATAAATATTCATACAAATATAGATGATGTTATTTTAGATCCATTTATGGGGAGTGGTAGTACTGGAGTTGCAGCGATAAAAAATAATAGAAAATTTATTGGTATAGAAATTGATGAAAAATATTATAAGATAGCAGAAAAGAGATTATTTGATGATAAAAGTTAGCAAGTTATTGGATCAAAATATTCATCCTTTTTTATATGGGATGTTAATGAGTAGAATTTTAATTTCAAAAGATAATAAATACTTTGCTGCTGTTAGTTCTTATCAAGAATCTAAGAAAGTTAATTCGTCAAAGCAAGAATTTTTAATGTATTCTAATCAATATTTACAATTTATTAAAAACCTAGATGCTAGATACAACTGAATTGATTATCATGAATATACACAAAACTATAAATATACTAATTTTTCTTTCAATGGAAAAGAAAAAGCTATTTTGTTAATACAAAACGATTTAGATTTAACTGAAAATAATTTTTTTAATCGCTTATATGCTAAGATTTTTCAAACATCAGATTTTAATGAAGGTGAAAGTATAACAGAACCTAAAAAATGATTTATTAGAGGATTTTTTGAAAGTAGAGGTAGCATAGATACATCGCTGAATTTTTTAAGTATTGATTTATTTTATAACAGTAAATTTCAACTCAATAAGATCAAATTATTAACTGATGTATTTAATATTCCGATATCAGTTTTAAACATAAATTTTAGACAACTACAAAAGCAGTTTGTTGAAAATATTAATCGACGAAACACACAATTAAGAATTAATTTAAAGTGATATATAAATCAAATCGGGATTATAAATAACTATAAATTTAAAATCATTTTAAGTAATTATTCGTTTGGTAAAGCTATAAAAATAGATGAATTAAATTTCATTGAATGTCAGTTGTCATATCAGAATAAACCTAATAAATTAAATTCTGTAATTGATTTCTTTATTTCACTAGTTTTAGATAAAGATCTTTCATCATATGATGTCAAAAAACTAAGAAATCAATTATTTAAAACAGAATCACTAGATATAAAAGTAAACCGTAACAGACAATTAGTATCTTACATTTTGTTAAATACTCCTGATGTTTGTTATGGGTGCATCAATCGATATCCACTTGAACATAGAACTTTTATGCATAAGAAAACAGGCAGAAATTATTTTGAAATTCATCATAATATTTCGCTTTCTAATAATCAGATGCTAGATAACATAGATAATCTGGTGAAATTATGTCCTGTTTATCACAGTTGCTTAAAGAAAAATGTCGGAACTGAGTTAGAACAAAAAAATATAATCGAAAGTATTCTTAAAAATGCTGAAAATTTAAAAGAATTTGCAATTAATTTCTTTGATACAAGCAATATAGACAAGGTAATCAACTACATTTATCAAAGCCTTTGCTAATGCATAAGACAATTACACAAAATCAACATCCTAGGATGTTGATTTTCTAGATTTTGAATTATTTTTCTTTGAAAAATATCTATAAGCAAAGTAGTAGGTAAATAAAATAGTTGGAGTGATTAACAGAGCAAGAATAATCGGTAAACCAATATTCAAGAAATTATTAGGTTTTTCTCTGATAATTTGGCTATTTACATCATCTAAAAGATTATTTCATTGTAATTCAGTATGTATATTAGCTTTTTTGTTTAAAAATTCTGATTTTTTATTTGAATCATTTACTTTATTGATTAGAGTAACTAAATCATTCATCATTTTATTGTCGGTATTTATTACCCTTTTAATAGCATCTATTATCCCGAGTAATTGTTCTGATGAATTTCTAGTTTTTACAATGTCATAATAAAGTTTTTTCTCATCCGAAAAAGTAATTTCTTTCACTAATTTATTTATACCATCTTTGTCTATTTTGCTTTTATAAACATCTAATTGTTTTAGTATCTTTTCGATATCATCATATTTTAAGGTATTATTTTTAATTTTATTATCAGTATCTTTTGATAAAGCATCCATTTGTTTTATTACATCATTTGAAAAAATATATTTATAGTTCGGATTGATAAATAACTTTTGCTGCAATGAATGAATTTGATTACTTTTATCTAGTGTAAATTTGTTAAACAAGTTATTTAGATAATTGATATTAATATCTCTTGCAGTTTGTGATGTATTCGGATCAGTTATTATTGCATCTTTAATTATAAATTCATTATTTAATTTTTTTGATAACTGCATTCAATTTGGTCACTGATTTTTTAAAATATCAATAAATTTATTTTTAATGCTGTTTTGATATTTTTGAATACTATTACCATTTTGGTTATATTTAAGTTGTTGATATTTATCGATAAATGTATTATTTAACTCTTTATACTCTTGTTCACTTGTATTTAAACTTAATTGTTGATTAATATTATCAACAACATCCTTAAGTTCATTTAAACTTTCTTTTGTATAAATATTGGTATTTAAATTTTTAAATTCCCTTAAATCTAAACGAACATTTTCTTGATTATAAATGGAGTTTTTTAAATTATTTTTTGCTTGATTATATAGATTGATCAAATCATTTGCTGCATTGACATTATAAAAATTCTTGTGTATTTTAATAAAATCTAAGTTATATCCTATAAAAAGGTAAGTAGTATATATAATAGCATCTTATCAGAAAAATTTAAAAATTTTTTTGAAAAACCCGCAAAATAAAGCGAACAAAAGTAATCTTTTGTTCTTTTGCTTTATATTTTGCAGGTTTTTCAATACCAAATCGAAGTTTAACCAATATTTCTAAATCCGTTTGTTGCTCTAAAACTTCTGTCAATATTTCAGTTATCAAAAATATGTGCTAAAAGCAGTGATAAACTTTCCGTACTAGGAAATGAAACTTTTCTTTTTAAAATCAATTTCATATTCGAGTTTAAGGATTCGATTGGATTTGTTGTATAAATAGATTTACGCTTTTCAGGTGGAAAATCAAAAAATGTTAATAAATTTTGCATTTGCAAAAGATATGAGACTTCTTTTTTGTAACCTTTTATAGTTCATTTTGATACAAAGTTTTCTAGTTCTTTTTGTGCTTCAATTATATTACTTCGTTTTGCAATCAACATAAAATCATTAGAAATTTCTTTACGATCAGAAACCCTTACTTTAGACACAATATTTCTTTGAATGTATACAAGACATCTTTGAGTCTTAGATTTTGGAAAAATTTCATTTACAACATTTTCTAAACCAGGTAAACCGTCAAAGACAAAAATTTCAACTTCTTCTACACCTTGTTCCTTGATTTTTAGTAATAATTCTCTAAAAATTCCTTTGTTTTCATTTGGACAAATTTCAAAGTTTAGCACTTGCTTATAACCATTTTCGTCAATTCCCATAACGATATTTATAGACTTCCTTTGCATAACTTCCTCGTTTGATGGAAAAGTAAGTAGAATCAAGAAAAATTGCTTGAAATTTCTTTGGTAGCTTTCTATTTTGGAATTCATCTACCTTTTCCTTTGTAGTAGTAAAGATATTAGAAATTGTTTGTCTTGACATTTTTATGTCTGTAGAATTCTCAATGAAATCAGTGATTTCTTTATAAGAACCACCTAGTTTGCAAAAGGACATTATCATCTGAGTAAGATCATCACTTCTTCGACTATATCTGGTAAATAATTTACTTTTAATTCTTCCTGCTCTATCTCTTGGAACATTTAGCAATGCTTTTCCAATAGGTGTATCTAGTCGCTCTTGTATAATAACCATTTCGTGTATTTTTCTTTTCATATTTAGAATTTTCAAATTCAAATTTTAAGTTCTCATCAAACTCTTCTTTTAAGATTGCATTCATTATATTAGTAATGATATCTCTTGAAAATTCTGCTACGAATTTAAACCCATTTTCTTTTATTTCATTAATCTTTTCTGAAATTAACAAATTTTTTGATATAATATCTGTCATGTGTTCTCCTTTGTTTTATTTCACATACAATTTTAAAGGAGTTTCACTCTTTTTTTAATATTTTTTAAAAATCTTTTTTTGTGAAGATAACTCAGTTATGAATACACAACTTTTTTTAAGGTCCCGCTGCATTTATTGATATATCAGTTTTATTATTAATAATATCCAAAATTTTATTATAGATAGTTAAATATTGCTCATATGATAAGTTTGTATATTGATGCTGGTTATTATCAACTTTATTAGAAATTAAAGTTGATAATTGGGTTAAATCCACTTTTGTATGAGCATTTGAAATAATATTATTAAGCTTCAAAATTATATAATTTATAGTATCTTGATTTAGATATTCTGAAGCATTTGCTAATTGTGCCTTAGCAAATGTTTCATCATATGCTTGCATATCTACATTAGTTCAATTTGGATAATTAACATCTTTTGCTGTAACTAATTTTTGTAATTTTGATTTATCAACATTGATTGGTGTATCAGGTTTATCAACAAAGACAATTTGAGCAATTTGTGGTATTAAATTGCTTCAATTTATCTTGAGTGAAATTATTTTATGATGTTCATCAATAGGTAAAATAAATCCGGTGCTATAAGCAAGTAAATTGCCTAAAATAACGGTATTTTTGGTTTTATTTTGCTCATCATAAATGGTTGCTGATACTTGTGCATTTTCAGGGGTTAAAGCAAAAATTTCAAGATTTTTGTTTGTGTATGTATCATAACTAAAATCGTATGTTAAGCTGCCATTTTCAGAAATTGGTTTATAAAAAGTATCTAAGTTTTGGTCAAGTAGATTTAAAACATCATAATCCTTATGTGAATCTATATTTGTCCCAGAAAAACCTTGGATATTATTATTTAAAATATTTTCACCATCATTAATAACTATTTCGTTAAAGTTTAATCCGCGATTTTCTGGATAGTTATCATTAATAAAGATTTTGATATATCGGGCATTTATATTTAATTTATCTACACCTCAATAACGATAATTTGGATATTTAGCATCATAGAACCCATAATCTGTATCAGATAACTTATTAAAGGTAAATTTAGTATCATAAGTTGGTGTTGAATAGATTGTAGTTCAATTTATATTATCATTTGACACTTGGATATCTGCATTTCTTAATCAGTTGATATTATTCAAATCTGAAAAGATTTTTATTGAATGTAAATTAATGTTTGAACCTAAATCATAGGTTAAAAAGTCACGTCTGCGTAAGTTTTTGCTAATTTTAACAACAGAATTAAAATCAGAATCAAAGGCAGCATTAATTTTGAAAGTATCAGTTGAATTATTGCTGATGTTTGTGTCAATTAATCTACCAAAAGGTTCTTGGTTTTGTGTGTAAATAACCATATGATTAAATGCTGCAGTTGCAATTTTATCGCTATTGTTAAATAAAATTATGTATCTAGTAGCAGTATTTGGTTTGTATTCAGTTCAATCAATACCATTAACAGATGTAAGCAAACTAATATCATTATTTTCAGATCAATATAAGTCAATATTTGCTATTTGATAATTTTTCTTTAAGTCAATTCCGATATAATCGCCCTTATTAAGTTGATAATTATGATTTTGACTTTGAGTATCTAAAGAAAATAATCTAAATGTTCCATTATATTCAGAAGTTGTAATATTATTAGAATTTTTTAATGATGTATATAAATACTGATCGGTATTATCACCATTAAATTCGACATCAAAAGATTTTATTTCTCAAAAACTCTGTGTATTTTGAGTTGATAAAACTTTGATTCCAGTCAAAATACCTGTATTTATAGGTAAATTTATTTTTGTTAAATCATCATTTAAAAAAACATTATCTAAAATATTAACAGTTTCACCATTTAAAATCCCTTGAACTTTAACATTCGAAAGTTTGTTATTAGGATTTTGTAAGATACTTATTGAAGCAACTTTATTTGGATATTTAAAATCTACTTTAAAACCTTGATTTGCATTTATATAACCGTTATTTGTAGCATTTGCTAAAACAGCTGAAGTAAATTCAGTTTTATCAGTAATAAAACCAATAGAATTGTTTTGATTTGAACTTCTAATATTTTCGCGACCTAAAATTCTAGTTCCTTCGAATCCTGGTGTTAAAACTTGTTTTTGATTTAGGTCATCATAACCTACGCTTAATCTAGAAATTCTTCATCAAGAATTATTAACAGTGGTGTTATTTACAAATCTAAATTTGTTAGTTATTGCATATCCGTGAGCGTGGATGTTAAATGAATTACCATAATTACTTTTTGAACCAAAAAGTTTTCATGAATGAGATGCATCATCGTAATATTCTATTTTAAAGTTACTTAGGCGATCTCTTCCGTTAGGTTGTCCTTGGATTAAATCGATTCTGGTTATTAATCTTTTTTCTGGAAGCATAAATACAACAGATTGATATTGTAAGAATGCCGATGTATTACTATGTGCCGAAAATGCTCAGTTGGTATTAAAATCATCATCCTTGATCGAATCGATGCTTCCTTCACGTTTTCATAAATCGCTTGATTCATCGGCTGTATCTTCGGTATAATCATTGTAATTGTTTTTATTTGTATCAAGTTGCTCTTGGTTAATTAATAAGTTTGTTATACCTAATCAAGCCTCTTCAGGGTTATTTCGGGTTGCCACAAGTCTTACAGCACTAACATTTTTGATATTTAAGTTATTTAACTGAATAGGTTCACTGCTATCATTAAATCTTTGATAAATTTGATTATTAACATCTGTTCAGATACCATTAATTGATCGATATTGTAATTTAGAATAAAAGAAATGATCGCGACCATCTTTCATTTGTATATAAATAGAATTTAAGGTTAATGGTTTAGAGAACTCAACCCCAAAATAGTCATTTTTATTAATTCTATTAGGGTTAGTAAATAACATTTGATCTTTGTTTTGTGGATCAAAAATATTTCCAGCACCAGTATTTGGAGTATCAGTTCGACTAGTTATAAATGTTTGTTGTACATCATTTATAGTTGTTTGGTGAAAATGAAGTTTTTGATTTTGGATATCATCTAAGGCAGATAAAAGATAATTTATAAAAGGTTGTAAAATTTTCGGACTAATCTGAGGATTAATAGTTGTTTGATTTACATTAATTTGATGTTTAGTATTTGCTTTAATAAGGTTTTTATGTGCTAAAAACAAGTTATTAGCAAACTGGTTATCTGAATTAGTTTTAAGATTAATTAATGCATTTAAAGCATTTATAATAGCATTATTTAAGTCGATAAATGCATTAATTCAAGGGGAAAAAGTTGTGATAAAAGAATTTTGAAAATAGTAATTCACAAGTTTATTTAAATTGTCATTTAAAGTATTAAAATAATTTTGTATACCTAAAACATCTTCAATATTGTATTTTTGAGAAGATAATAAACTTTGTAAATTTGTTAGTTTGTTTTCTATATCGGTATTATCGCTTCAATCCTTTATAAAGATATTAGAAACAAAATCTTTAAATAATTTGATAAGTTCTTTGTTTTCTAATTTATTACCGATGATATCATTAAAAGCAGTGTTATAAAGTTGTTTAAAATCAGCATTATCAGCATTTCACAAGTAGTTACTTAACATATATAAAGGAATTTGTGCATTTTCAAAAAATAATGATGGATTTAACAAAATCCCTTTAATATTTTTATATTTATCAATATTAGTTGTAAATCCACTGAGATCGAAGTTATTTTGAGCTGATGTAGAATTAAGAGAATTATTTAATAAAATAATATTTTTGTTATTTGTTAAATTACTAAGATTATCAATAAAATCTTTATCATATGAATCTTTTGTGGTGGTTATAATCTTAAAATTATTTGGAATAGTTGCAAAAAAGTTTGTTACATCACCTGCAGAATTTGCAACATTATTAGCAAAGTTATCGATGATATTAAGGTTATCAAGTAAGATATAAACATCTTTATTATCTATCTGCAACCCTTGATATCAATCGTTAAATCTACTAAAGAACTCTTGGTATATGTTTAAATTTATTTCACTGTTGTTATTGATAATAAAACCGAATTTAGTGATTTTATTAGCAATTAGTTGCTGTATTTTTGCTTTGAAGTTCTCAAAATCACTACTTAATGATTCACTAGTCATCTTATTGTTTTTAAATATATTGAAAACAAAAACAGGTTGTATGTTTGATTGTAAACTCTTATTAACAAAAGGAATTAAAAATTCATTAAGTTGTTTATCATCATATAATTGTTTTCAATCAGAATTAATGTATTGATCGTAATAATTACCATAAAAATACTTATTAAGTTTGTGCCTTTGAGCATAATCAAGGTATTTAAAGCGTTCATTATTGCTTCAGTTGTTATTTTCTGTAGCTTCAATAATTCCACGATCCTTGTAATCTGAATAATCTTTAATGATAAAACTTTCAATGGTGCGATTTTGTAGTTGTGTAAAGATTTGAATAAATGTTGCAGCTGCATAAAATTCTGATCCACGCTTAAAACCATAAGCAGCTATGATATTATCTCTACTTGTTAATAAATATGCATCATTTTTAAACTGAATATCATTGTTAAAATCAATATCATTTGCAATCAAGTTATCTACTAATTTATCAGAATTACCTGAATTTCCGATAAGAATATTAGTTTTGCCAACTTCAATTTGTTTGCTTAAGGAAACTTGATAATTCTTGGCTTTAAAAGAATTTTGCAATAAATCAATAGCACCATTAGAAATGTCATCTTCAACAACCAAGTTGATTTGGTTGTTTAAAACATAATTTTTGTATAAATAATTAATTTCTTTAACTTCTGGATCAATGTTATAACTAACATGCGATGTATGATTTTGTGTATACGAAGCAGAAACAAAAAATAAAGAAGAAAGTCCTAGAAATGGAAATAGTTTTTTAAATTTACGAATTTTCATTATTTCTCCTTTATTTGCTTCATAAACCAAGGCAAAGCATATTTGTTTGGATTCACTGCATTTGCACGAATAATTTGAGAAGCAAATGAGTGTTTGTTTTTAAGTTCAAATGGGTGTTCACCGTTTCAGTTAACTCCAAAATAGTTGTAATTTAATGCATCATAGTTTCAACTTACCGAGTAGAGAAAACCAACACCAGAATTTCATAAGGTAGCAAATGAATCATCACCGATATATCTACCAGTTCCGGATGCTCCAGCACCTGAGTAAAATGGAGCATAATTTTGTTGGTATCCAACATCCATCCCTAGTGTTGAATCAACATAGTATCGAGCCGGACGGTGATCTAATATAGTTGTTTGATTTGCTCTTGGATAACTAATTGATGCAACATCTTTTGTTACAGGTGAATTCATATTGTTATATTTTCAGGTGTAATCAATTTTTGCATTATTTAATTTAAATCAGTTTTCTAAATATAAGGCTAAATCAAATTTACCTTCGTTTCTTGCTTTTGCAATTTGTTTATTAATATCTACAATAATAATAGTAGCATCGAGTCGTTCAGGGGTACGATTAGTGTTTAATAGTGGATCACCATTATTGTTATATTGTTGAATCCCGATTCATATGGTGGTTGCTTCATTACCACCTGCACTTGTATAATCGGTTCATCCATAGCGACCTCGAGTTGCATATGTAACTTCCTGTAAAAATGGAGCAGATATTGTTATATCACTAGTTCTAAAGAATAAGTTTTTACCTGATATTAGCGAAAAATCTCAAATCCCGCTTGATTGGGCATGATGGTTAGTGATTACATAAAATCTTCCATCATTTGGATCGTTATTAACTTTACCGAGCATCGATGCAGTTGCAATTGCTCCTCCAGGACTATAAGCAATTGATCTACCAATAATTGCACGAACTAATTCACTGTATTTTCCATATTCTTTTAATCGAATTGATTCAAGTTGCATTTTATACCCATCATGAAATTTAAAGCTAACATTTTGGTTTGGATTATAGATATTATGATCAAAAAGATATTCAGGTTTGTTATAGAATAAATAAGGTTGATTAAAAGTATTAGCCATTATTTTTGAATAATCAAATGCATTAGTATTTCAATGAAAATCTTCAGTTTGTTGTGTTGAATCATATTTGACTTTTAAAGTAGCAGCACCATTAGCAAATAAAAACTTATATCCAGATAGCTCTTTTGTTACCGAAGATGTTGCATTTCTGGGATCAATTATAATTTTATTTGCTGGATTCTTGGTTCATAAGGCAAAATCGATATTATTATTATTATTTCAACTTGCTTGCACCATAAATGTAAATTTCTTTTTATTTTTAGTTACATCTACAGCAACATTTACAATTTGCTTTTCTTTAATTTCATCATAATCAAATTCAACATCAAAAGCAGGATTTTCTGTAATGCTAATATTATATCCATTTTGTATTATTGCTCCACCAATGAAACTAAGAATTAATTTCCGATTTGATGTGTTTTGTGTAAACATCGGATCAAGAATTTTGTGTTGTAGTGTTCAAAAAATTGTATTTGTCTCTTTGTTTATACTTCATAATGCATCTTTTCAATAAAGTTCAAGAACCCTTTCGCGATGAACACTATTAGGTGCATTATAAATTGTTCTTAATGAATTTGCATCATTATTTGAATAAACTGGATTTTGATGTGGGTTTGTTGGATTTTCTGTTTGAAAACCGTTTATTTTAAATCAACTTAATGATTTTACATGACCAGAAGCATTGCTTCCATCGAAAGTATTAACACCGAATCGGATATAAGCAGATGTTGCATCAATTGCTTGAATTTCATCGATTCTTATTTCTGTGGCTGGTAAATCAAAGTTGCGATAGGTTAAAATTTCGTTATTGCTTTTAATCTTGATAATTTGATTTAAATCATCTAGGTGTGATTGATAGTATGAAATATTGTGTTTTGCAAGTTCATCATTATCAACTGATATATCATCATAAGTAAGATTATTTAGCATTATTTGTGGATAATGCAGTTGTTGATAATCATTGACAAAGTTTATTAAGGTAAAAGTTTGATTTGGCGAATATCTGCGATCTTGATGTTGCTTATCAATAAAACCGATTCTAAAACTTAAACCTCTTTTTCCAACTAATTTAAAGTCATAATAATAAGTAAAATATCTATTTCTAATACGGTTGATATCATTATTACTAATCGGATATATAACAACATCTTTGTCATAATTACCTGTTCCAAATGGAATATATGTAGATAAATCCTTATTATCAGTTTTGTTTGCAGCACTTCCTGATTCAATTTTAAAGAAATAACTAGCTGCTAAAAAGTGTCTTTGTTGTATAAAATCTCTTGCATTGATAATGCTAAAATAATTACTTACATTACCATTACCTCATACTTGTCCATTGACTCTTACTTGCTGAATGTTGGTTTCATTTAAGTTATCGAAGATTCTGGCATCATTTGCATCAATTGCTTTATATCCGTCGAAATCTCTTTCTGTAAAATTGTCACCATTTTTGGGTTTTATATCAAAAAAGTCTTGTAGTTTAAAGTTAATCATATGAATCGGATTTGCATATAAATCACCTAAAAACTTAATTGGTGCTTCTTTACCATTGATTTTATATCATAAAATTAAATCAGCAGTTGCATTATAATTATCTACATTGATTACATCCTTGATAAAAATCTGATATTTACCAAATCTTGGTAAATCATAAACATCATCAAAAGCTTTTATTGCATCTGAAGCTAAATATTGTGCATGTGTATAATATGCATTAGGTTTAAATTTTAAGATGCTATAAAAGTATTCTTTGCTTCCTTTTAATATCTTTTGAATTTCTGCTAAATCCTTAGCATCTTGTTGAGATGTGGGTGCATTATCTTTAAGAAAATCAACAGAATTCAATGTTGGGATAATAGCAGTCTTAATGATTTGTTTATTAAAAAGTACATTAAATTTAAAGTATAGATGCTTGTCCTGATATTTTTGATAACTTTCTATATCAAAGTTAAAGAAGTTTTCAATCCCTTTGATTCTGGGTTTAAAAAACACCTTTTTATCAGTAAGTTTGATAAATTCATCCAAGGATAATTTTGATAATGATTCATAATTGACACTGTAAAATTGATCGAGATTGTTTAATATAATTTTGTTTATAAAAGGTTTAATATCATTAGAAAAAGGTATTTCTTTTTTAATTTCTGCTTTAATAAAACGATTGCTTTTTAAAAATACATTTAATGTAACTACAAGGATATTCGGATTGTTTTCTTTTAATTCTAAATTACTTACATCAAAATCAAAAACATCATCATCGCCTTCGTTTAAGAAGACACGATAGTTATTTAAGTTTATTGAACCTGAATGTAAATATTGATTAACATCATATCCATTTGGATCTTTAGCAAGCGAAACAGTGTTATGTTTTGCTATTTGTTCTAATAATAATGAAGATAAATTATCATATGTTTTATTTATATCTATATTTTTTTCATTAAACCTTTTTAAAGTGTAATAAAAATCATTTAATCTCAAAACATTTGTATCTATGTTTTCAATATCAAAGTCTTCTAAGGTATTTAATTCACTGTTATAAATTTTGCTAAATAATATCGCAGAATCAGATAAAAAGAGATCTAATAATTTTTTAGCATCTACATGTTTAGCAGAAATAGCATCATCGGTTTTTTGTAGTTCACTTTTAAGATTTGATAAAAGTGTGATAAATTGCAATGGATAATCTTTGAATTCATTAAATTCTTGCAAACTGTCTTTGCTATATGCTCGAGTTTTAAAATAGGTTTTTATTGATGTACTAAATTGATTATTTGCATTTATTTGCTGAATAAAATCTTTCTTTAGTTGAGCAAAATTACTTTCTTGTGCTTTTATTTCATTTGTTAAATATTGAAATTGTAAGGTATTAGCAAGGTTTTTCGATTGATCTAATAAAACATCTTTTTGTTTTGTTGTTAGAAATTTACTTGAATTTATTTTTTGACTTAATGCTTCAGCATATCTAATAATATCTTTTGAACGATAGTTATTTAAGATAATAAAGGATGTAATTAATTTGTTAACTTTTTCGACTTCATCTTTTAGTTCATTTAATGTAGCTAATGAATCAAAATCAGTATTCTTTAAAAGAAGATATTTATTAATAACTACTTTTATTACATCACTAAAAATAATGGAATTTTGTTTTCGAAATTCTTCTATTTCTTTGATCTGCTGATTAATATAATTAACAGTTGATAAAAATTGTTCATCTTGAGCATTGACAAATAAAGAATTAGATTTAGTTTTTAAATAATTGATTAAATTTGCATCAAATTTATAATCAATATTCATTGATTTAATTTCGTTGTGATAATTTTTTAATTTATCGTCTAATATCTTCTGTTTTCGTGTTAATTCATCGCTTAGAATTTGATTTAGTTGACTGAATTTTTGATTAAGAGAATTAAAATCCATACTTTTAGAATTTATAAAATTATTAATATTAAAATCAGATTGACTTATTTGTACTTCATTATTAAAACTATATTTACTTAAATTTTGTAAATTCTTATAATTGGAATTAAAAGTTTTTAAATTTTCATTGAGTTTATTTTGAAATTCATTATTTGAAAAAAGGTTAATATTTTTAGGTATTGATTCAAAAATTTGTTGTTTGATATTATTAAAAGAATCATTATTATTTTGATTAAAAATTTTAGTAATTTGCTTTCTTAATTCTGATTGAGCATTATCTTTATTAATTTTCTTAATTAAATTGTCTAAATCATGAAGCAAATTACTAAAATAATTTAAACAAGGACATAAAAATTAACAGAAAATTAACATTGTATCATCTCGGCATATTGCTGAGGTGATTTTCAATCTAAAACAGATTGAATTCGTTTTGTATTATATCAAATTATGTATTGGTGTATTAGTTTTTTTAATTCATCGAAAGTAATTTTTGAATAATCAACCTTTTTAGTCATTCTGATTTTAAGCAAGAAAATCAATACTCGATTTCTCTATTATCCAAAGAATTACCAACTCTTGAAAATGATACTTTTCCATTCTTTCTTTCTATCATATCAATATAGTATTTTGAAGTATATTGATATCCATGATCCGAATGGATTATAAAAGAATCACGATTAAAATCTTTAATGTTTTTAAAGTTATCGATAACAAGTTTTAAATCATTTTTGGTGGATATTGAATATCCTAAAATTCTTTTAGTTTTATGTTCAATAATTGCAGATAAGAATATATGGTTTTGGAAAGGTTTTAGGTCAGCAGGAGCAGGGATATATGTTACATCAGTAGCGATGATTCCTCTAGAATCTTTATCATTAAAATCTCTTTTAACTAGATCTTCTTTTTGAAATTTTGTATTCTTCTTTTCACGAACTTTTTTCTTATTACGAACAAAAGATTTTATATTTAAATATTTCATTATTCTTCCTAAAGTCCTGTAATTTATGTATATTCCGTATTTTTCTCTTAATACAATAGACATTTTTACACGACCATAAACTTGCTTGTTTTCGTAAAAAACTTTCAGGATTATTTCTCTGTACTGCTCGTATTTTTCTTCCTTTTTGCTTATTGAATTTGTTTTTCATTTTGAGATAGTTTGTCTAGTTGCATCTAATATTTCTGCTGTCTTAGTTTGTGATAAGTCTTCTAATTCATGAGACTCATTTTTCTTTTGATTCTTATCCATTTTTTCTGCGATTTCATAGTATCGAGTCGCGATAATTATTAGATCTTGTCTGGTAAATTTTTCAAAATTTGGAACCTTAGATTTCTTGTCTTTCTTCGGTCTTCCAGAACCTGGTTTTCTTTGTGAACCACTTTTGGTTAATAATTGATTTTCCATATTTAAATTATAATATGAAACAATTTTTTTCAATCTATTTCTTAAACTTGTTGATTTAATAAAGATTAATTTTGGCTCGATTTCTTTCATAAAATATAAAGCTTTTTCGGTTCCTTCACTTGAATAAATTTCAAAAATTTTATCAAATTCTTCCTTCTTAAAATGCCTTGACATTGCTTTCCTTTCTTTAATATTTTTGGGCGCGGACACCCCTAGGGGTGTTGGTTAATCCTATTAATAAAACAAAAAAATTAACAGAATTAATTGTTAATCTTTTTGTCCTACTTTAATTATTCATGTTTTTATAATCAAAAGAAGAAGAATTAAGGAATTTGATAATTTCTTGATACTTATCTTTAACATCATTACTATCTCTTAACTTCTCATCATCTTTTTGCGATTTTAGTTCATTAAAATAAATAACATTTTTTGACAAACTATCAATAAAATTTCTATTTGTTATTAATTCTTTATTTGCTTGATAATCATTTTGTAGTTTATTCTTTAGATTCTTAAAATCATCTGAATCTAAAAAATAAAATTTTTGCTCTGGGAAATCACCATTATTATTTGTATTTGCACATGCCGCAACAAAGATAACAGGCGAAGAAGTGGGAACTAAAATAGAAAATAATTTCTTTTTCATTGATATCTCCGATTAAAATATTTTTAGGTGAGAAATAAACATAAATTCATAAAAAATTTATGTAGTTATTTATGGTTATTTTTCATTCATAATATAACATTAGCAAACTAAATATAGTACATTTTATTTTATCAAATTTTGATAAAATTTTATTCCTTTTTTAGTTTATTTTTTCATTATCTTTATTAAATATATGATGTAAATTTGAATATCTTCATCTTCTAAATAACAATAAATTATATGAATATGAAAATATCCTTGTTAGATAATGTATAATTAATATCTAAATTGTATATGAGACTTATATGAGGTAATAATGCGAAAAGATAAAAATATAACACCATCAGTAACTGATAAATTACAGCAACTTGGATACAATCTTTCTGATTGAGATGATAGTCAGACTAACAAAAAATTAGATCAAAACATTCTTTTTGTTCTTAATACTGCTTCAAAAAACAAAAATAATCAACCAGGTTATCCAGATCGAATTTATTTTAATAAGAAAACAAATTTATTAATTTTAGTTGAAGAAAAAACAAATATCAAAGATCATTATGAAGCAGATATTAAAAAAGGTGCTATTTCAGGGATAAAATGATATTTATCTAAGTTCTTGAATAACTCATTATTTGACAATTACAAAATTTTAGGTATTGCAGTAAGTGGTGATTTGTCAACTCAAAATTCTTATTATTTTGATTGTTTTAAAATAGCAAATAATGAAATTTTACATCAAAAGCAAATTAATAATTTTGTTAGTGAAGAAAAATTCTTATCATTATTTTATGATTTTGATGAAGAAGTTGCTATCTCCAATATTACAAAATCAAGTAAGAAAATAAATAAATTATTAAGAAATCTCGATAGTCAACAACGCCCTGTAATTTTATCAATGTTAATGATATCTTTATATAAACCTAAAAACTACCTTAATAATTTTCCTATCACATATAAATATGCACAACAAGGGATAGATATTTTAAATAGTTTATTTTATACTATACATGCTATTTTAGAATCACAAGGCATTTCTAAAGAAAAAATAGAAATTTTTAAAACTTATATACAAACATATAAACAAATTAAAGAACTTTCACAAACTAATATCTTAATAAAAATACTTGAAGAAATTGAACATAATATTATCCCTTTATTTAACAATCAATTTGCTTCTAAATCAAACTATGATATTATTGGTAGGTTTTATGAAGAATTTTTAAAATATGCAGGTGTATCTAATGTTAAAAAAGGAATCGTTTTAACCCCAAAACATATCACTACATTATTTACAAAACTTGTTGACATAAAAGCAAACGATGTGATTATGGATTTATGTTGTGGTACAGGTTCATTTTTAATCGCAGCAATGAATAAATTAATTGATTTAATTGAAAATAGTAATATACCAGACAAAGAAACAAAAATAAATAACATAAAAGAAAATCAACTTTTGGGTTTTGAAATTAATCCGACAATGTTTATTTGTTCTATTTCTAATATGTTGTTCCGTGGTGATGGTAAATCTAGAATTTATAACATTGATTCTATAAATGATAAAAAAAGTGATCAAATTATTGCACAAGTTAAACCAACTATTGGTTTTATAAATCCACCTTATTCAGGTGAAGAAAGCTCAAGTAATCCTACACCAAAAGAGATTACATTTTTAACTAAGATGTTAGATAACTGCAGCAGATATGGAATAATTATTGCTCCATTATCAATGTATTTTAAAGATCCTCATCGTAGACAAATGATTTTAAATAAACATACTTTAAAATATGTTATTAATATGCCATCTGATTTATTTAAACCAAATGCGTCAACATATACTGCTATTGCAGTTTTTCAAACACACCTACCACATGATTATAAAAAAGATGTAAAGTTTTATAACTTTGATGATGGCTTAGTTGTCACTGCAAAAGGAAGAATTGATTTATATGAAAAATATGCAGAAAATGAGGCAAAATTATTAGATTTTTTATTCAATAATTATTTTGATACATCCAAAGCTATCAGTGTACCTATTAAACCTGATTCAGAATGAAATGTGCATTCGCATCTAAAAACAAATTATTCAAATTTAACTAAATTCTCTTTTGAAAAAACTATCAAAGAATTTTTGATATTTCAAATCAAAAAAGAAATGGATATAGTTGAAAAAGAAATATCAGATTTTGATTTAATTTGATATATATCTAAATCACAAAAATTTGATAAGCTGTTAAATTATTTGAAAAATAATCCAAAAGATGAAAAAATTGATATAAGTAGTTGAAAAGAGTTTAATATCAAAGAAGTTTTTGATAACCTATGTAAACTTGAAAAAGGTAGATTAAAAACAACTCATCAATTAATAAAAGGTAATGATATTTATTATGTTGCTGCTAAAAAGACAAATAACGGAGTTTTAGAAAAAGTTGAATATGATGAAGAATTAGTTACCAAAGGAAATTGTATTGGATTTATCACTGGAGGCGATGGTTCAGGTGGATATAGTTTATATCATCCTGATGATTTTATTGCTAATTCATTTATTACAATTGGAAGATCTAAACACTTAAATATCTATACTGCAATGTTTTTAGTCACAATTTTAGATCAGCATCGTTATAAGTTTTCTTATGGTAGAACTTGACAATCAAAGCGATTTGATCAAACATTATTGCTGCTACCACAAACAACCGATGGTAAAATAGATTGAGAATATATTCAAAGTTTTATAAAAGGAATGAAAATTTCGGAATTATTATAATAAATATACAAATTTAAAATTTGTATATTTATATAAAGAAAGTAAATATGCACAAAATTTATGAATTTAATAATCAAATTATAAACGAAGATTGTTTAGAAGGTTTAAAAAATATACCAGATGATTCAGCCGACGTAATTATTATTGATCCACCATATAATATAGGTAAAGACTTTGGTAACAATAAAGATTCAATGGATATTAATGAATATATCACTTGAACAATGCAGTGATTTAGAGAGTGTTATCGAATATTAAAGCCAAATGGTTTAGGTTATATTTATGGTTTTAGTGAAATATTAGCACATATTTCAACTAAAATAGATCTAAAAAAGCAACGATGACTAATTTGACATTATACTAACAAAGTTACTCCAGGTTTAAAATTTTGACAACGTTCACATGAAAGTATAATTTGTTTTTGAAAAGATAAACCTCACTTTAATATCGATGATGTTCGTGTTCCATATACAGAAAATTTTATAAAAAACTCTGCTGGTAAAAAGCGAACTTCAACTAAGTGTCGTTTTAATAGTGATCCAAATTATCAATCCTATTACACCCCACATGAAAAAGGAGCATTACCTAAGGATGTTTTTGAAATATCCGCTCTGGCAGGCGGAAAAGCGCTTCAAGAGCGCTATTTTTACTGTAAAACACATAATATTTTTTGCAATCCGAAGCAACGAAGAGACCATGATGAATGTGATATTATTATCCATCCTACTCAAAAACCTATGGATTTAACTCGTAAATTAATTATGGCATCAAGACCAAAAGGTCGTAAATTTAATGTTTTAATTCCGTTTTGTGGTTCAGGTAGCGAATGTTATGTTACCAAAGAAATGGGTGGAAATTATTTATCATTTGAAATAAATCCTGATTATATAAAACTTGCTGAAAATATTGTAAATTTAATTAAATAAACTAAATATACAATATTTGAACTTTATTATCAATCAAATCTTTAATTTCTTGAAAATATTTAAGTGTAAAAATTACAAATCCATTGTTTAGTTTTTGTAAATACGGACTATCTCCATTTAATCCATACAAATATGCATAATCTTTATAATCACCTTGATTATGTTCTTTGGTTTTCTTTACATACTTACATTTCTCAACTTGTTCATCAGTTATCACAGTATAATAAATATCAATAACTTTATTTGCAATACTTTGTTTTTTGCTAATGAAATCCTGTTTCTGATTTCTTTTCTACCGGTTTCCTTTTTAATTTGTATCCCGATTTTCAAATCTTTATAATCTATTAGAATATCGATACCATCTCGATCTAAGTCACTTGATTGAAATACATTTTCTTTACCAAAAACTCTTTGACAACAATAACCTGCTTGAATTTGTGTAATAATTGATGCTCAGGTTCGATATATCCTTGCTTCTATACCTTTAAATAAACAACATTTGCATAATCCAATATGATTTTTATTGAAATTTAGAATTTTTGCTTTCATATCGTCGGTTAAATAATAATTTAAATATCAATCATCAAAATCAAGTAAGTTATTATTATGTCAATAAACTTGATATATAGCATCAAGTGCTTGGATTTCTTTTGCATATCTGCTTCCATAATTTTGATATTTTTATATCTAGTGCGATATAAATCTAAGTTTATTGATTCTAAAAATTCATTGAATGCATTATCCATATTGTTATTTTAACACAAAAATAAGCATCCATAGATGCTTATTTTATTTACGTTTTTTCTTTATAAAATAGTATGTTAACCCACTAATGATACCTAAACTTAAAATTCCTACTATAACTCCTACAGCTATTTTTCAAGCATTAGATGATTTGATTTGTTGTTTAGGTTTCTCTGCTGGTTTTTCAGTTGGTATAGGATTTTCAGGTGTTTTAGGTTTAGATTCTTGATTTTTGTTAATTTCATCAATTTTCTTTTGAACTTCATCTTTTAATGCATTAACATCATTAATGTTATTTTTAACTTGCTCATATTTATTATGATATGCTACTTGCAGATTATCAGGAAGTTTTTTGATTAATGCATCAACATCTGAATTTGCTTGATCTAATTGCTCCTTAGCTTTTTCATCTTTTGCTTGTTGTGCTTGCTTTTCATCATTAATTTCTTTATCTATTAAAGTTTTTAGTGAATCTAGTTGTTGCTTAGTAGTAGCAGCATCAATTTGACCGATGAATTGAGCTTTCTTGGTTGAATCTAAGATTTGATTTGCAATTCCTTTGATAATTTCTTTATATATATCAAAGTCTGCTTGTGCTTTTGCTTCTGCTTTTATTTGTGCATCTGCTGTAAGATAGATTTTTTGTAAATCAATAATATTATCAGCATCTGACATTTGGTTAGTTAAATCAGATTTTATCTTTAAGTCTTTTATTTTATCAATTAAGGCTTTTGTTTTATTTCTTTGATCTTGTAATTTTTTAGTCTCTTGCGCATTATATAGATCATTAATTTGTTTTAAAATTTCACTTAATTTATCATCTGTTAAATCGGAAGCGTTAATTTTGTTTGCAAAATCTTGTTTATCATCTAATTTTTCTAATTGAGCTAGAGCATATTTTTTTGCATCATTTAAATTAGATGGATTAATTTTCAGCATATCTTGTGCAATTGTTATCTGACTTTGTGCATCATTGATTTGTTTTTCAGTAATTCTTTGAACATCGATTAGATTATTTTTAATTTGATTAAAAACTCGACTGTAATCAGCATATGAATCTGTTGTATAGATATTGTTGGTATTTGGAATTTGTGTTTTAGTAAGAAGTTGATATTTTGAAATCAAATGATTTCTTTGCTCTATTGCTTTATTAGTAGTAGTTTTTAACGATGCTAAAGCTTCATCAATTTGGGCAGAAGTAGCATCAGGGTTACTTATTACCACACTCTGTTGATTAATTAAATCAGCAATATTTTTAGATAAACTAGGAAAACGAAGTTGATATTTATCTGTAAATCCATATGCATCATTTTCTAAATACTCATTATATGCTAGTAATTTAGATCCTTTTACTGAAGCTACTAAGGATTTGTATGCATGGATATATGCATCATTAAGTTTTTTTAACTCAACTGCAGATGGATTAGTTTTTCTTAACTCTACTTTTAATGCATCTGATTTCTCTTTTAACAAATTATAAGAAGATTCAGTATATTCTAACTTATTAATAGTATCGAAATTTTTGATGTTAAGTTGTGCTATTTGTTGTTGAACATCAGAAACAACCAGTGATTCTTTTGTTTTTTGATATGCTTGTTTTAGTGATGTTACAGTAGAATCGGTCAAATCATTTGTATTTTTCAGTGCTGCTTTAATATCATCAATAGCATTTTGATATTTACTGTATGAATCAAGAGTATAAACAACATTATCAGTGTTTTCTAATACAGAATTTAAAATATCTTGTAATTGTTGTTGTTTAGTTGTTTTAGTTAAAGCAGAAGATTTAGCATTTTCTAGTCTGGTTTTAATATCATCAATAGTTTTTTGTGTTAAGAGTTCATCATCCTTAATTGCTTCTTGTGCAATAGCCTTAATTGCATCATAATTTGTCTTTGATTCGTTTGTTCAATTGTTATAAGTTGATTCAATGTTTTCTTGAACTAAGGTTTTTAAAGCATTTTTATCAGTCTCAGCAGTTTGGATAATATCATAACCAATTAACTCAGTAATTTTTGGCTTAGGTTTACTTGCATCTCAATCAATTTCTACAGATATAATTGCTTTATTTGCTTGATGTGGTAGTTTAAATGAAACAATATTTGTGAATAATTTACCTACCAACTTCTTTTCTACTGTATTTGTAGATGTATCAAGAACATTTACATAAACTGATGCATATGAATCTCCATCTGAAACAACCCGTAAATTACGGTTATCAAAATAACCTTTTTCAATGTATCAAATTAACTTACCATTAGTATTTTTAGGTTCATAATATGTATTTAAATTTGAATCCAGTGTGTTAGCAGGTTTGGTATCTTTTGAAATTTCTGTGTAATTTTCTCCTCCAAACCTTGGATCGTTATCGGCAGGGATATAGACACCTTTGTTAACTAAAATTTCATTAATTGTTAATGATGTATTTGCTGGATAATCTTTGGTTATCTTTAGTTTTATATATCTAGCTTTTGTAGAGATATCATCTTTTCCTCAATATTTAGCATTTGGATATTTTGGATCTTCTGTTCCTGCTTGCACATTTGCTAAGCTATTAGTTGAATCGGTGGTATCATTGATACTAAAAAGCGATGTTCAATGAGCAGATGTTTCATTAGTTGCCGATGCTAAAACTTCTATATTTCTTGGATAATTTGAAGTTGATTTACTTGCATAAATCCGTAAAGATTTTAAATCAATTTGCTGACCTAAGTCATAAATAATTTCATTATCTTTTTTAGGTGTTGATGTAAAACTAACAGAAGTGTTAATGTCACCATCGAAAGCATAATTTGAATTTCTTGTATCAGTGTTGTTATGATTGTTTGCTATGGTTGAAGAAACTAAATATCCAAATGTTTTAACATCTATAATATGAACTTGTAAGTTTTTAAAAGTAACTGATAAATTAGTATCCGAATTGTCTGTCTTTTTGTTTATTAATCTCACAAATTGCATTCTTACTGGAGCGCTAAGTGTATTTTCAACATCTGTTCATTGATATCCGTCTGATGAATATTGTAGTTTTAGATTTGTATCTGGATTTGTTATATCTTTTGTTATTGAATCTACATTATATACATCACCTAAATCAATACCGATGAATTTGTCCTTTGCAACAGTGATATTCGAGGTTGCATCGGGGTTATTTTGGTTAAATAATTTAAATGTATTATCAATTTTATCTGTAACAAGATTTGGACTTTGGATATCGGTGAATAAGTATTTATTTGATGGCCGCGGTTTTTCAACAAATGATACATCGTGTAATTTTCATCAAGTTTGCAAATTATCTTTTGATTTAATTCTAATCCCGGTTATAATACCCCACGAATCGGGGATATTGATATTTTGATCATTTTTTGCATCAGTGATATTTTCAACATCTGAATCAATAGGTAAGTTATTTCTTTTTGCTTGAATAACGATATTATGTACTTTATCAGCATTCTCTTGCAAAATCCTTAAGGATGCAACTTGCATCGGACGCTTGAAATCAATATCAACATAATCACTATTTTGCACATTTCCATTATCAGAATGTGACAGTCATGCGAAACTTTGATCATTTGCATCCAAAACATGGTCTAAGTTATAATCTTGATAAACTTTCATGTTTGAAGAAATACGATATTTTTGCTTACTGGTATAATTTGGTCCATACACCGAAATATCCGCTAATCTTCATCATACATGTTGTTGTGCTGCTACCTTAAATCTAAAATCCTTAGCATTAGCATAACCTGAAATATATTGAATTTGTTGATTATTAAGATGAAATGCTCCAAATTGTTTTCATTGCTTACTTGAGTCTGTTTCGTTTTCGTCCTTATATTCTACAATGAAATCATTTAATGCATCAGCAGGTTTTGATCAAGCTTGTTCTACTCGGATTGATGTAACAAGTTGCATGTTTGGTAAACTGAATCCTAGTGTGTCACCGACGAAAACAGTATCATTTTGACCATTTTTAGCATTAGAGTATCATCCTTCTGTGGATAATTTATTATCAGTTAAATAAGCAGGTCCACTATGTGAATCAGGTTGATAAGCATCCTTTGATTGCATAGTAGTATTTGCTTGATTAAATTGTAGCCCTGTATATGCAACATCAGATGCTGTCACATCTGGATTGGCATGAAATTCTAATAAACGTAAATTTTTATTATTTCTTGGTTGTTCTTCTGTATCATATAGTCTTATTGCAATTACATTATATATAGTATTAAAACTTATATCTTTACCTGTTGATTCATTATCAGAATAATTTATTGATGTTTGATTTGGAACATCTACTCATTGGTCACTGTTATTTATTTGATATTGTAATTTAGATGTTAAAAAGTGATTTCCATCTGCTCCTACAAATTTAACAAAAACAGAATGTAGCGAAATAGGATGATTAAATCTTGCTCCAAATCAATCACCTGCTTTGATCCCGCCACTAGCGTCGTTAGATTGGGTATAAATAAGTTGTGTTGTATTATCTTTATTGAAAACAACTGATGGATCGATGTTTCCTTGTTTACCTTTCATTTCAGTGATAAAAGTACTGGTAAAACTGCTAGGTTGTAAGGTTTGATTATTAATTTTATTTAAAGTTCAATCAATTAATTTTTGTGCAAGTGGTTGGATATATTGTGAACCAGGAATAGCATTTAACTGATTACCTAAATAATCAAAACTATGTTTTTTAGATGCATCGATCAAATTTTTACCTACATTAGCAAATTCAATAAAGTTATCTGGCTCACCATTTTTATAACTTTTTAACCCATTTAATAACATAGTAATTCCAGCTGATAATTCTTTAAAAGAATCAAGTCATGGTTTCATTTGAGTAATTAACTGTGGATTTAATGTAGAAGTTGAAAAGATTTTTAAAGCATTTGAAATTGTGTTAAATGCATCGATTAATGAATCAATATCTGAATCAGTAAATGAATCATTGGTTAATTTGTTTTGCAGTGTTGTAATTATATCCTTGATATTTTGTGATTCTTGTAGTTGTGGGGGAGATAAATTACTCTGATCTTGATGAATCATATGTTTTGCAATTTCTCTAAATGCAATTGAAACTGCGTTATCAAATTCGGAATTATTTAGTACATGTTTAAAGGAGTTTTCTCAAATTTTATCTGCTTCTGCATCGGATTTTCAAACTTTTCAAGCATAGTTTGCTCCACCAAAAATAGCAACTTTTGATGGTTGTTCTTGTTGCATCGGATTTAGCAGTAATCCTGAAAACTTAGAAGCATCCACAACTGGTTTTAAAAAGTCTTTGTATCCACCTAAAATCAGTTTGGTTTTGGCTTGATCACTAACTGGTCAATTTATCCATAATAATGGTGGATTCACCATATTTGCAGTTGTTTTTGACTCTGTATTTTGAGTTTGTATTTGATTTGATAATGTTTGATCATATTTTTTTAATCAATCATTATTTACGGTTCCGAAAATTGCCCCTGAAGTCATTACAACTGATACTTCTGGAGGAAAACTTGCAAAATATTTTTGACCATCACCCATATACTCATCAACTACATAAGGTATGGTTAGAACTAAATCAGGATAATTTTTTTTAAGTTCTTTTAATCAAGAAACTAAATCTTCCAGAAATTTCTTTTGTTGATTTTCAGATTGGGTTTCAGCATTTTGATCATTACCTGATTTAAATGGTTTACCAAAATCATCACCTAACACCCCGATTTGCCGAACACCTGCATCGATAACTTGCTTAAATTTCGCTTTCAATGCTTTCAAATCGCTATCATAGTTTGCAATAGTCATTCTGCTATCTGAAAATGGATGCAAGGTATAAATAAACCTTACTTTGGTTTGATTACCAAGTTTTGCAAGTGGTTTGATCAAACGATCAAGTTCATCTTGTGTATATAACTCTCTTCATTTGCTGCGATGTTTTGGATCATCTTTTGGAGAATACATATATGCATTAAGTTTATAGTAACTTCCTCACTTCATATAATCTTGGCGATCTTGTAAACTCCAAGGATTTCCGTAATATCCTTCAACAACTCCACGAGTTTTAACATCTGCTCAATCTTTGATTTCAAAACTTGCAATTTTGTTCCCATCAAGTTGTTTAAAGATATGTCACAAGGTGGTTGCTCCATAAAAAGCAGCATCGGAATTTTTAGCCATAACTGTTATATAATCAGTTTCTTGTCCGTCGATATCAACTTTTTTAGAATCCAATTGATATGAATCGATTTTAGTATTTAAACTATCATCTAAATTGATTCCTATTTCTTTAACTTTTTTATCAACTAAATCATCTGTGCTATCACCTTTGATTCCGACTAAAATATTAGTTTTACCTGCTATAAACCTGCGTGTTGCTTTATAATGCAAGTTTTTTAGTTTTAATACTTCATCAAAACGTGCAATTGTTGCATCATCAATTCCTTCTTCAAAAATGATATTTACATCATTTGTGATTAAAAAGTCTTTATCTTTTTGATATTGTGATTGTTGTACACCTGGAAAAATTTGATAAAGAGAATCGTTATTTGTGTTATCAACTGATTTAGAACTATCTTTATTAGTTGCTGGTTGTGAATCAGTTGCTGAAATACTTGCTAGTAATCCAACTGCTGATGCAGATACTAGCAAGGTTTTGAGTTTTTTTAAATTCATATAAACCTCTATTATGTTTTAAAAGGTATATAAATATATTTCTTCCTATATACAAGTGGTTTTAGTGAAAGCACAACCTATATATATATATATATATACGGAGCAATTATAACAAACAAGGAATCAACATCATAATAGATGAAAAAATTTTACATTGTTTTGTTTTATTGTACAAGATAAACCAAAAATTTGAAAATTTTTTTTATTTTCATAAGAAAGATAAGAAATAAATGAAATTTATTTATTAAAGAATTTATATATAATTTTATACAGAAAGGAAATTATGAACAAAGAAGTATATTTAGCTGGTGGTTGCTTTTGAGGAGTAGAAGCATTCTTCCAAAAAGTCAAAGGTGTTTTAAGCACAAGTGTTCATTATATTAATGGTGGTAGCGAAGGTGTTTCATATCGACAAGTATGTAATGGTTCATCGCATGCTGAAGCTGTAAAAATTATTTATGATGCAGATGTTTTAACACCTAGTGATATTTTTAAACTATTTTTATTAATTATTAATCCGTATTCATTAAACAAACAAGGAAATGACCGTGGCGTACAATACCGTGTTGGGATATATACTAATGAAACTGCACTAAGAGCTGAATTTGAAAAGCTAAATCAAGCATTTAAAGAAACTGAAGGTAAAGATAATTATATTGAGATTTTACCTGTTAGCGATGATACAAAGGCAGAAGAATACCATCAAAAATACTTAAACAAAAATCCATTTGGATATTGTCATATCAACTTAGATGGTGTTCCAGCGAAATATCGTAAATAAATTTACCAAAGCGAACGCTTTGGTTCTTTTATATTTAAAATTATGATAAAATAAAAATACTATGGAACAAACAATGTATAAATCACTTTATCAAATCAAGGAAAAATATCAAGAACTTGAAAAGTCGCTTGAAAAACCTGAAATTATTTCGGATATAAAAAAATATAACAAAATTAGCAAAGAAATTAATTCAATAAAAGATATCGTTATAGTTTTTAACAAATACCTTGATGCTCAAGAAAATCATACACAAGCAAAAGAAATGTTATCAATAGAAAAAGATGAAGAAATTTTGGCATTTGCTAAACTTGAAATTCAAACAACCGAGGAATTAATGGACAAATTAACAGAAGAATTAAAAATTTTAATTCTTCCACATGATGAAAATGATAACAGAGATGTAATAGTTGAAATTCGTGGAGCAGCCGGGGGCGATGAAGCAAATATTTTTGCAGGTGATTTATACCGTATGTATTCAAAATGATGTACACAAAATAATATGAAAACTACATTATTAGATTCAATTGGAGCTGAAGCAGGTGGTTTTACATTAGTTACCTTTGCTGTGAAAGGTGAAAAACCTTATTCTAAATTAAAATTTGAATCAGGAGTACACCGTGTGCAAAGAATTCCTGTAACCGAAGCAAAAGGACGTGTTCATACATCTACAGCTACTGTTACAGTAATGCCAGAAATTGATGATGATGTAGAAATAGAAGTGAAAACCGAAGATATCCGTGTTGATGTGTTCCGTTCAAGTGGTAATGGTGGTCAATCAGTTAATACAACTGATTCAGCAGTTAGAATTACACACTTTCCAAGTGGAATTGTAGTATCTTGTCAAGAAGGAAAATCACAAATCCAAAATAAAGAGATTGCAATGCGAATTTTAAAATCTAAACTTTATGATTTGGAAATTCAAAAAAAGCATGCCGAAGAATCAGCATTTAGAAAACTTGCTGGTTCAGGAGCGCGTGCTGAAAAAATACGAACTTATAACTACCCACAAGATCGTGTTACTGACCATCGCATCAGTTATTCAACATCCTTAGCGCCTATTATGGAAGGTAGGTTGAATGCGATTATTGATGCATTATTAGCAGAAGAACAAAATGAAAAAATAAAAGAAGCAGGGATTTAATGTCAACAAAAGCAGATTTATTGCTTGAAAAAAGAAGATATGGTTTGGATCAAAACATATCTTCTTTTGAAGAACAACAACTTGAAACCGGCATGCCAGTTCAAAAAATAATCGGATATATTGAAATGGCTGATGTAAAAATTGATCTGAGATATAAAGTTTTAATACCTAGATATGAAACCGAAGAATTAATTTTATATGTGAAAAAGATGTATCCTAAAAATGCTAAATTAAGAATTTTAGATTTATGCTGTGGTTCAGGTTTTATCGGACTAGCATTAAAAAAATATTTTGTTAATTCAGAAGTAATTTTATCTGATATTTCTGATGAAGCAATTATGCAAAGTAACTTAAATAAGAAGATAAATAATTTAGAAGTTAAGATTATCAATTGCGACTTATTTGATAGCATCATAGGTAAATTCGATGTTATCGTAAGTAATCCACCTTATTTATCAACAAACGAAAAACTTGATAAATCAGTTCTTAATTTTGAACCACATAATGCTTTATTTACTGATAATAATGGTTTATATTTTTATCAGCAAATTATTAAAAAAGCTGATAAATATTTAAAAAATGAAGCAAAAATATTTTTTGAAATCAACCCGTTACATTTAAACTGATGAAATCATCAAAAATGAAAATATGACATCAAAATTATTAATGATATTGCTAATAAACCAAGAATTGTGGAATTTGCATATAAAAAACCTAGCAACAACTAGGTTTTTTTGATCATTTTGATATGGCAGGGGTTAAAGGAATCGAACCCTTATCATCAGTTTTGGAGACTGCTATAATACCATTATACAAAACCCCCATAAAGAAGTTACTTACCAAATTTAAAGTGACAAACATCACCATCTTGCATTATATATGATTTTCCTTCCGATCTCATTTTTCCAGCATTCTTAGCACCTAATTCACCTTGATAATTTATATAATCATTATAAGAAATTACTTCTGCTTTAATAAATTTTTTTTCAAAATCACTATGAATTACTCCGGCACATTTAGGAGCATTTCATCCTTTATAAAACACTCAAGCCCTTGCTTCTAATTCTCCGGCTGTAAAATAAGTTTGTAAATTTAATAAATCGAATGCTTGCTTGGTAAGTAAATCTAATCCACTAGTTTTTATTCCATAAAGAGATAAAAATTCTTGTTTTTCCTTTTCATCTTCGATTTCGGTTAATTCTGATTCAACTTTTACCGAAATCGGTAAAAGTTTTTCATAATCTTTTAAAGATTTTTTTAGTTGCACATAAACTGCATTGTTATTATAATCCAAAAATTGTTCAGATGATAAATTAGCAACATAAATAATTGGTTTATAAGTTAATAGATGATACCCTTTAATAAATTTGCTTTCAGATTCATCTAAGTCAACTTCCCTAGCAGGTATTTCAGATTCGAGTGCTTTTTTTATTTTCATTGCGGCATTTTGCTCAATAATAGCATCTTTGTCACCTGATTTAGCTTTCTTTGCAACACGATTTAACACATTATTAATTGTTTCTAAATCAGCTAAAATTAATTCAGTATTAATTATTTCTTTATCACGAACCGGATCAACTGAATTAGAAACATGCATAATATTTTTATCTAAAAAACAACGAACCACATGAATAATTGCATCTACTTCACGAATGTTAGTTAAAAACTTATTTCCCAATCCTTCACCTTTTGAAGCACCTTGGACTAATCCGGCAATATCAACAAAATCAAAAGTTGCTCATACTATTCTTTTTGGATTAACTAAATTAGCTATATTTTTTAATCTTACATCGATTAAAGGAACCGATGAAATATTAGGCTCAATAGTTGTAAATGCATAATTGCTTGCTTCAACATGTTTTTTAGTTATCGCACTAAACAATGTGCTTTTTCCAACATTTGGAAGTCCGACAATACCTGCTTTTAATGACATAAATCTCCTTGTTCTTTATATTTTACTAAATTTCAAGTTCATAAAAAGTTCTTTTTTTGTTCTTTTTGCTTTCTTTTTTTAAAATAATCTATATATAAAATATGAAAGCAAAAATTTTTAAATATATAATAAGCATAATTTTGATAGCAGCTACACTTGGAACACTTAGTTATTTTACTTTTTTTGCTACACCACAGCAAAATACAGCAAAAAAAGAAATGATCAAAAGATATATTTTAAAAGGTGCAGTAAAACAAACAGGTATTCACGAAAGTTCTAGTCCACTAACATATCGGCAGTTATTCTTTATTACAAAACTATTACCAGATGGAGATGTATCTGCATTTAAATTAGATGATTTAGCAATTGAAAATAAAGAAATATATGTTCCATTTAAAAACCATCAACTTAATTGAGAAGATTTGCATTCAATCAATCAATTAACAAGTTATGGAATAAGTAAATCATATGCACAAAAGATAATAGATTATAAAGAGAGTAAAGGATACACAACAACTTGAGACGAACTTTCAAAAATTTCTGGTATTGGTCAGAAAACAATTGAAAAATTAAGAACTTTCTTGATTCTAGAATAGCATCATTTAATGCATTTTTGGTTTTAACATTCTTTTATCTTGTTTTATCATCATTTAGTCTATTAATTTTGATTTTTTGGATAATTATTTCACTAATTCAGATTTATGTTTTTAGAAAATACTTGATTCGACTACTTATCTTCATAGTAATTTTATCTGTAATTTTATTATCTAAAATGCTTATATATAGATATTTTTATGCATCAGGTGTAAATAACACATTCCAAGTAATTGGTGTTTATAAAAGCTATATAGCAGTACGAAATTTTTGAAATTTAAAGTATTATATTTCAAATTATAATGATAATTATTCAATTTATCAATTTATCAATGTGCAAGGAAACATTGCTGAAACAAGTTATCAAAAAATCCTATCAACAAATATCTCACCTGCTACAAACTGAGATTTTCGCTACTATATTTTTAATTTTTACTCAAAATTTGATGGTTACCAGCAAACCTTGATCCCAATGACATTTGGATATACATATAAAACATCATCGTTAATTGATAATGCATCAAAAATTGGTATTATGCATCTGCTTATTATTAGTGGACTACATTTTGGGATAATTGATAAAATATTAAAGAAAATAACAAAAAGAAAATGAATTGGAATTTTTGTTATAGGAATTTATTGATTTTTGTGTAACTGAAGTTTTTCAACTAACCGTGCTTTTGTTTTTAAAATACTCCCTAGAAATAAAAAATATTTCAAGGATAAGTCTGATAAATATCTTTTTGCTGCATTTATATGTATTGGTTTAAACAATCAAATTAATTTATCTGTTGGATTATTTATCACCTTTATTTTAACTTATCTACTACTTTTTACAAAAAAGTTAACTAGAATTAAAACAAAAATTATTACTTCATTAGCATTATGATTTATATCAATTTTGTTCATAATTTATATGAATAAAAATATAAATTTGCTTTCTTTTTTAATCATACCTATTTTTGCTATATTATATGAGATAATTTTAATAGTATCGTTAGTTTTATTTTGATTTCCTTTTGCATCTTTTTTAGTTATATACAGTGTAAACTCAATTATTTCAATGATGCTATATTTTGTAGTAAATATCAAAATTGAATTTTTATATGTTAAAGAAATTATGGTAGTTTTAATTTATGTTTGCTCTATTTTAATGATGTATCTTTATAAAAAGTGGCATTATCAGTTATAATATTATTATGCATTTTATAATAGGTGATGAAGAGTTTTTTATAAATCGCGAAATTAATAAAATTAAGGAAAAATTTTTAGATGAAAATATCTTTACTTATCGTGAAAATTATAATTTACTTGAAATTTTAGATGAAATTTCAAGTGAAAATTTGTTTGAGCAACCGAAATTATTTATCGTTTATAATCTTAATCTATTAACTGCAACAAAAACTTCCGAAAAAGACAAAGAAATAATCGAATATTTTAAAAAAGTATTTATGCGACAGAACAAAAATGCTTTGATTTTAGTATTAAATCAAATTAAATATGCAAGAAATAATTTAACAGATTTTATTTTGAGCGCTTTTAAAGTTATAGAACTACATAAAATAAATAAGTATGAAATAAGAACACAGATAGGTAATTTTATTCGTTCTAAGGGAACAAAAATATCACAAAGTAACTTAATTTACTTGCTTGAAAAATTACCAGAAAACTTATTTATCATCCAAAATGAAGTTGAGAAAATGACTTCATATACCGATAATTTAACTAAGGATATTATTGACGATTTTATATCAGACTATAAGTTAAACAACCAATTTGCTTTTATAAATTCGATAGAAAGTAAAGATGTAGGTAAAATTTATCAAAAATACCTTGAACGCAGTAGTGAAGGTGATAATGAAATAACTTTAATGTCACAGATTTTTAGTATTTTTTCACTTGCAGATAGGGTTTATAATCTCAAAGAACTTGAATATACTGATTATGATATAATGCAACAAACAAAATTGCAAGATTGAAGGTATAAGAAGATTTTGCAAGTTATAAAATTATACGGAATTAAAAAGATTCATAATATTTTAATAAACCTTGCCGAGTTAGATATCCAACTAAAAAGTTCGGAGGTTCCAAGTAATGTATTATTCGAGATATTCTTGATCACAAACTTCACATAATTTTGATAATAAGCACTTTGTATTTTTAGATGGTGAAGTAATAACAAAAAGTAACTATCAAAAAAACCAAGAATATTATGATTCGGTATTCTTTCACCTTAAAAACACATCTAAATCATTAACGAAATTTGTTGTTGTTATCCCTGATATATATTTATATTTTTTTAATGAAGAATTTATGTATATTGAAAAAAGTTCAAAATATACACTTGAAAATAAAAAAGAGAAAGAAAGAAAATTGAAATTATTACAAAATTTTCTTTCTTTGATTTTGCAATTTAAAAATATTTCTATTGCTTGTGAGTTGAACTTTAGTAATATTTTAGTTATTGCAAATGCAATTAACCGAAACGAAAACATTCTTGATGATTCAGAAGATAGTCAAACAATACAAAAAACGCTAACATCGACACAGAATGTTATATATGAAGATATGTTAGTAACAAAAAACCTAGATTTAAGTAAATTTGATCCTAGTAAAAATGAATTAAGAGATAACTTAATTTTAATTACTAAGAAATATTCCGAAGTATTCAACAATGATACTTTAATGCTAAAAAACATCTCATCTAAGATAAATAAAATTAATAAAAAAGACAAAGAAGAAATAACTAATTACTTAAAAAAAACATTATATGCATTTAAAAGTTTATATAATCGATTAATATATATCCATGAAGAAAACGAAAGTAATTTGTCTATTTTTGAAACATTTCAAGTTTTTGATGATTACCTATATGATTTTAAGATTTCATCGAACTATAATCATACATTTAAAGCAATTATAAAAACTTTTAAATCAAAATACACTACTATCTTTGATTTAAAAAAGTTTATGGTTTTTGAAAAATCAGGATATTTTTATTTAATAGATAAAATAAAACTTTTAATTAAATTATCTTGCTTGATTCCTAATAATATTGGATTTATTTTAAGACATCTAACATTAAATGAAAATTCTATAAAACCATTGTCACAAGTTAATTATTATCAAATTTTAACTTCATATTTTATTAATCAATGTGAACAAAAAACTTTTTATTTTCATTATCCAATAGCGAAAATTGTAAAAATCACAGTTTTTAATAACCTGTTTATTCCATATATATGTAATTTTAAAATAACTGTTGATTCAATTAAGAAAACTATGATTTTTAACACAAATGATATTCCTTATAAAAATATCAATGCATATTCTATTAAAATTAAATAACGAATTTCTTAATTTTAAGAAGAACATATAAATATGTTCTTTTTATTCTACTTGCAGTATATCTTTTGCTCACACATGCTTGGATAAAACTTTGATAATCTGGTTGTTCAATATGCTTTTTAAAAAGATTTTCAATTCCTTCAGTTACCATATGAAATTGAGATATTTTGGATGCTGATAGTTTTCTTACAATCTTTTGAAATTTTGGATAAGTATTTTCTATAAGAAATTTCGGCTTGATTTTATTTATATCAAAAGGAGAAAAAGGCTTTATACTTTGATTTTCTTTAAGCATTGCTCTTAATTTTGTCGCACTAGCAAAATTATTACTTATTTGTTCGCTATGAAATCCGATGGTACGTTTTAAGCAAATAGGGATAATTTTAAAATTATTATTTATTATAGTTTTAACATACTCTAAACCTAGAATATCATTAGGTTGATTAATTTCAAATCCACTTAATTTGCTTAATGCTAAATTTGTTGCTCTCGGAAAACTATTACCTTTTTGTTTTAGGTATTTTTTAACAAGTTGGTTATATTTTTCTTGATTATTCTTAATTATTTGAGCAACATTGATAAAAGTGTTTATATCATCTGTTTCAGAACCAAAAACAAGATAATCAATATTTGCTTTATTAAGCAACTTAATGGCTTCTGAAGCAAAAATATGTGCAGCTTGTGCTGAGATTTTGTTATTTATTTTAATAACTTTATAAATTCCATATTTTTTAGCCATTTTCTTTCTTTGATAAAAAGGTAAGCAAATTATTTCACCACGTTGTGAATATTTATACGACATCGCTATGATTATTTTTGCATTAGGAAATTTTTCTTTAATTCAATTAATTTGATAAATATGTCCATTATGCATCGGATTATATTCAACTACAATTCCTACTTTAATTTGCTTATTCATATTTAAATTATAATCATTTTTAAAAATACAGCAATACTGCTGTATTTTTAAACTAACTCGTCAAAGATATCATCTCCGGTTTCAGTGACTATATCAACATCGAAATTACGTGCTACAATGTTTCCTAATGTTCCTAAACCGTTAAAGTTAGTTAAAACCTTTGGAGATTTAAATGACTTAGAGAAAATAGTTGCTGGCAGTAATTCCCGGGTATGGTTGAATCCTGGATAGGTTGGATCATTTCCATGATCAGAAGTTATAATCAATAAATCATCTTCACGCATTACATTGATTAACTTAGCAAGTTTTGTATCTAAATTAGCTATATTTTGTGCATATCCATGCACATTACGACGGTGTCCAAAATGCGAATCAAATTGTACAAGATTAGTGAAAATAAATTGATTTTCACCATCTTTTGTCGCTAAATCAATTGTAATATCCATCCCATTTGCATCACCTTCGGATGGAAAGTGCTTAGAAATTCCACTGCCTACAAATATATCATTAATTTTACCAACTGAAATAACTTCAATACCTTTGTTATATAAACTATTTAAAATAGTATAACCTGGTGCGTTAGCATAATCATGTCGGTTAAAAGTTCTTTCAAAACTACCAAAATCACCTATATAAGGACGACATATAATTCTACCAACATTTCATTCAGATTTTGATGAACAAATTTCACGCGCTGCTTTAGCATAACGATATAAGTTATCTAAACCAGTTCAAGCTTCATGAGCACAAATTTGTAATACCGAATCCATTGATGTATATACTATAATAGCACCACGTTCTTTTTCTTCGTGGGCTAATTCATTAATGATTTCGGTTCCAGAAGCAGCTTTGTTTCCTACAATTGGTCTTCCATCAAAAGCCTTTGATAACTCATCAATTAATTCTTGTGGGAATCCATTTTCAGTAAATGTAGGAAACGGAGTATTAGTTTTAACCCCCATCATTTCTCAATGTCCAGCTAGTGTATCTTTTGCATTTGAAACTTCTTGAACTTTAGCCATATATGCAAGTGGCTTACGAACATAATAATTTCCGTTAAGATTAGCAATATTACCGATACCTAATTTTTTTCAAGTATCAATTTGAAATTCTTCAACCATTGAAGCAGATCGAATAGTGTTTGCGCCAGCATCACCGAATTTAATTTGATCTTTATCCGGACCAATTCCTAAACCGTCTGTTACAATCATAAAAATACGTCTAAATTTTGCCATAATTGCTCCTGTATTTATATTTTAATATTAATTATATTTTACTCCTTTTTTAGCAGATTTAGCAGAATAAAATAACTGATAAATTACTAATATTGTAAGTTATCATATTTTATGTTTAAATTCTTGTGTATTCTAACCTAAATAAACATTTTTTCTAATAATTTTTTCTTAATATTTTTAAGAATAGTTAACTTACGCTTGAAGATTAAAAAAGTAGTAAGAAAAAAAATACCTTAAAATTCTGTTTACCTCTATAAACAATAGGTAAACAGAATTTTCACCATCAAAACGGGAAATACAGGAAAAACACATAAACAAGAAAGTATAAAACTAACAGATTTAACTTTGTATCGTTGCAGCAAATAGCTGTGGCGATTTTGATTTAAATTTGTTTATATTTTTATTAAGTATTAATCATCTCATATTATACTCATTAATACCAAATATTTGTTCATAAGTTATTTTTATATAACCTACATGACTTAAACATTTAGATTTTAAGTTTGAAAATCAGTAATTGATTTCACAAATGTCTAAAATTTTTTAATTTTTTATCTTAATTCTTGTTAAACTTCCTTTTCATAGATTTTGCACATTTTCTAAATTTTTTAATATATTTTAAATTATTTTTTCTAATTTCACCTTTTTTTTATGTAGAATAAGAATGTTAAGAAATTGAAGAAAAATTTATTTATTACTTAAACATAAAAGGAGTAAATATGAAAAAGCAAATTAAAAAAATATTTTTATTTAGTAGTATTTTAACTACATCAGTTGCTAGTATACCAGCATTAACAGCTACAAATGTGTTAAAAAATCAAGAAAAACCTTGATATTTAGGATATCAAAATAATAAATTAGAAGTTCGTATAAACAAAAACGGACAACTATTTAATTCTGTGAGGAATGTTCCTGTAAACAATAATTATGAATTAAAACTTTTATTAAATTATGAAGCAGAAAATTCAGTTATGGATGAAAAATGAACTGTCCAAAAAAATAATGAATTCATAGAAAACATTAAAAAATCAAATTTATATTTCAAAAGCTATCAAACAAGCTCGATGATGCCGATCGTTTGATTCTATTTTGATAATGAAAATCAAAGAAAAGAATTTGTCAAAAGTATTATAGAAAAAAAAGAAATTTATAAAGGTATTGTATTTCCAAACGAAATACAAAATATTCAATTATCTAATACAACGAATTCACGCAAGCAAAAAGTTATTGATTGAGATATTTACTATGATAGGGATATTACAATCGATAACACAAAAGATTTAGAAATAGTAAATTTTAAGAAGCAAATAGAAAGAGAGAATAGAAGATATTACAATAACTTAGGGAATGTTGGAGTTTTAGAAGTAATAGGGAGATTAGATGAAACTAAACTACAAAATTTTAATAGATTTGGTATTGAGATAAACGAAACTCCAGATTTTGCAATTACCCATCATGCAAATGAAGTTTCAAATATAACAGCAGGCGAAAAAGGATATGATAGATATTCTAAACTTATCTTTTCTGCCTTTATAGAAGATTCTGAATGACA
This sequence comes from Mycoplasma sp. 6243, assembly GCF_051200785.1. Taxonomy (NCBI): domain Bacteria; kingdom Bacillati; phylum Mycoplasmatota; class Mollicutes; order Mycoplasmatales; family Mycoplasmataceae; genus Mycoplasma; species Mycoplasma sp. 6243. Next base: position 544,402 of record NZ_CP195154.1, on the reverse strand, counting down.
AAAAGGTATTGAATGAATGGTTAAAGATAAAAAGGTTAGGGTTATAAACCATAGCTACGGTTATACAATTGATGATGCGCATCCAATATATAATGAAAAAAACCTATTTTTAGATTATATATCTAGAAAATATGGAGTTGTAAATATATTTTCATCAGGTAACGGTAACAATAAAAAAGAAAAAGAAAACGAATGATTAAATGGATATAAACTTTCCCTTAATAATTTAGTTGTAGGAGCTCTTGATTTTAGTAATTGAGCACAAAAACCTACCGAAACGATAGCAAAATATTCTAATTATTTATTACCTAAAAGTTTTACATCCACTTCTAAACCTAATGTGGTTGCTCCAGGATATTTATATAAAAGATGGCATAAAAATAGTAAAGGTGAGTGAAATTACTTAGATACACAAGGTACAAGCTTTGCATTTCCTGTTGTTACAGGTTTAGTTTCAACATTATTAAGAGAAAGAGATTTCTTAGACAAAGACAAAATTAGATTACAATCTATAAAATCGATTATAGGTGCTTCATCAAGAACCCCAAAAGTAAATAATCTCAATTATAAAGCGAATGGATATACAGAAAAATATGGTTCTGGTATTGTAGATTTTGAAAATATGTTAGAAGCAGCCGATAATTTAGTAACTAAAGAAGTTTCAAAATCTGATAATGATTTTGTTTTGTTTACTAGAGAATTCTATGTTCAAAAAGATAAAAAAATCAAGGGAGCAAGTTCTTGATTGTTCAATTCAGGTTTATTAAAAGAACATGAAAATTTACCTACATACAATGCAAATGTAAATTGATGATGGTTTTTAGGAGTTTTAGGTGGTGTTATAGCTAATTCAGTTGAAGGAGCAAGGTTAGCAAAAGAAAAAGCAGAATGAAAAAATAGTCATATTAATGAAGAAAGATTGAATCTAAAAACAATAAATCAAAAACAAAATGATAAACTATTTTCTGATTATGATTTATATTTAGAAAAAAAAGATAGTTCTGGAAAATGAACTGTTGTAAAAAGCATCATATCAAGTGACTCTAACGATGAAATACTTGAGTATGTAACTCCTGAATCAGGTATATATCGATTAAAAGTTAAAAAATATTCTGATGTTTTATTTGATAATTCAATCAATGATAGTTTAGCATTAACATATACCATACAGGAAAAATAATATGAAGAATTTTATAAAAAAATGAATTTTTCCTTTTTCTGCATTAACATCATTGGTTGTTGCTAGTTGTACAAATAACACAAACAATAATAAAGAATATGATGAATACGATTTAAAAAGATTTTATGTATATGTAGATGAATATCAAAGACTAAATGATATTAAGAAAATTAAAGAAAATTACTTTTATTATTTGTGAGAAAATAACAAAGAAAATAACGGGATGTTTCAACCCTTATTCAAAGACAAATATGTATTTATTAAATCAGTAGATGAACTCAATAAATTATTTTTAGATAAATTTAATTTAAATTATGTTAAGAAATATTATCAAACATTTAAAGACAAAGTTAATTTTGACATAAATACTTTAACAGAAGAAAAACTAAAACAAATTAACAAAGAAGAGTTTCAAAATATTTATTTAAACAACGAAGATATTAATGAATTCTTCAAGAGTAAGAATTTGTTAATGTATGAAACAAGAAACCAGAATTCTCAGATTTCACAATATAATTTAGTCCCAGATTACATAAATGACGACACAGAAAATTTACATTTTTGACTTATTAATTTAGAACAAATAGGTGTTAAATATATGGCTGAAGAAAGTTCGCGAAAAAGTCGTATAACTATGAATGTAAAATACATTGATAAATCTAAAACCATAACAGCTAATATAAACCCTAGTAATCAGCAGGTAAAAGACCTTTATGAATATTTACCTAAGGAAATAAGTTTTGTATTTCCTATGTCTAAAACATAAAACCACAAAAACAGGATGTTGGTGTGATATTGTACCAACATCCTGTTTGTTATCATTATATTGCTTTCGGAAAGGAAGTAATATCCCTAGCACTATTTATAATTTAGATACAGGTGAAATAATTAAAAGATAATAAGCAAGTAACAACTTAGTTGTTATAAAATTAAACACTACATCAGAGGGTTTGTGATGTAGTGTTTTGTTTAAACAAACATTTTATCTAACATTGTCTTTTTGATATTCTCTAAAGCAGTTAACTTACGCTGATGAAGTGAAAGGATAGAGTCTAGGGAAGTGAAAAGATGGGAGATTTTTTGTTGTCTCGAGGACACTTGAAGTTACCTTTATAGTAATATCAGCAACAGTGTTATTCATTAATTTTGGATTTCCTGCTCTCATTACAAATTTAAATGACTCGTTTTTGTAATGAGTGAGCAAGAAATAAGTTAGGTTTATATTTTTTTCTCTAATAAAACACCTACAAATATTTATACTATAAAATTTTCCCTCTCTATAATTTACAGTTCCTGCGTTTGCTCCATCGGTGGTTCATGTAATAGCATCTTCAAAAAGAAATTTTTTATAATAACCGAGTAGTCCGTTATTAAGTGTTTGCGATGAATAAACTGGGTATATATTTTCTCCATTTTGACTTTGAAAAATATCCTTAGTTGCTAAAACATAACCACGTGTTATATTAAAGAGTTCTTTAATTTGATCCTGTTCTCAAGCGTGAGTAAATTCCGAAAAACGAATATTAGGAAATTTTGAATTTTGATCAGGGAACATTTTAGATAGCAATGTAGACTTAATATTCATTAAAAAGTCATATTTTTGCTGATGAAGTGTAAGGTAAGAATCTAAGGAAGTTAAAAGTTGGGAGATTTTTTGTTGTTCAGTTGTATTTTTAGGTTTTTTAAAAGTAATATTACTAAAATTTCCTAGTGTAATTGTTGGTATTGTACCAACAGTAACATTTTTAAGCGTTTGAGAATGAACATTTCATGTTTTTAGTAAATAATATACAAATTCCAGGTTAAATTTATTTCTTATTTCTATCCCTAAAATACCTTGTTTTGTGCAAAGGGGTATTTTATTGATAGAAACATTTCCAATAGTAGCTCCATTTGTAAAAATTATGCTATCTTTTTTAATCATTCATGCAGAAGAATTTTTTAAACCTTCTTCAGTAATAAAATTATTTGTTTGATAAACATATTTGCTTGATGTATCTTCTATTTTTAAAAAAGGAATTTTTCCATTTTTATAATAATTCTCTATGTTTGTATTTGGGGTTCCGCCCTCAGAAGCATAATCGTAAATGTTTCCCAAGAGATCCTCTTCTCAATCACTAGTAAATTCTTTAAATCTTATTTCAGGTATTTTTTTGTTCATCTCTACCACCTTTGAATATATATTATAAATTATTTTATATAACTTGTTTGTTATTTATAAAATTCGATACAAAATATAAATATATCTAGTAATTAAAACTCCACTCTTAATCAACTACAAAACAAAAAACAAAAAATAACCTATAAAAATGTAAGTTTTTTTATACTTTTTAGAAAAATAGTATAATAATATCCTAAATAAATAAAGGAGAATTAATGCAAAAAATATTACTTTTAGACGGTAATTTAATTAACAAGGATCATTCATCATATACCGGTGATACTATGGATTATCTTGAAACAAAATTTAAAAGTGAAGGTAAAGATGTTAAAAGATTTGATCTAAATGAAACTCATGGAGACATCTTTTTAACCAAAAAAACATATCCTGATTATTGAAAACAAATTGATTCGGATAAGTGAATTAATTTATTAAAAGAAACTGATTTAGTAGTTATTTCTACATCAATGATTAACTTTGCTGCTTCAGTTGTAGTTAAAAACTTTATTGACAGTGTTTCGTTAGCTGATAAAACTTTTTCATATAAATATTCTAAAAAAGGTGAAGCAATTGGATTATTAGATCACCTTAATGTTTTAATTATTGCTTCACAAGGAGCGCCACAAGATTGGTATCAATGAGGTTCACATGTTTCATGACTTGAAGGAACATGAAAATTCCTAGGTGCTAAAAATGTACAAATCTACCGAATTAACGGAACTAAGGTAAAACCTATTTCAGAAGAAAAAGCTACAGTTTATGTAGATAACCACAAACATGAAATTGATCATGTTCTTGCAAAATTCTAATCATTTAATTTTTATAAAAACAAAATTGTGATAGAATTAAGAAGCATAAATTAGCAGCAGTTTGTTATTGTTTTGTATAAATTTAACGCGTATAACTTGTTAGTAGATAAAGCTGAATTTTGAAAGCATTAAGTTAAAGTTATTAAACAAGAAATAAACCCTCTTCTATATGCAGAAAAGAGGATAAATGTCAAGATATACTGGACCAGTATTTAAAAAATCACGTCGTCTTGGTTTTTCAATATTAGAAACTGGAAAAGAGTTTTCTAAAGGTAGAAAAAGAACATATGCACCAGGACAACACGGAAATAAAAAAGTTAAACTATCAGATTACGGATTGCACTTATATGAAAAGCAAAAAGTAAAACACCTATTTGGACTTAACGAAAAACAACTTCGTAAAACTTTTGAAAGAGCAACCAAATTAAAAGGTGTTACAGGTACCAACTTCCTACAATTATTAGAATTACGTTTAGATAACCTTGTTTATCGTGCCGGATTCGCTTCAACACGTAGACAAGCTCGTCAATTAGTTAACCATAATCATTTCACCTTAAATGGTAAAAAAGCTAATATTCCTTCAATAACTGTATCAGTAGGAGATGTTATTGAATTAAAAGAAAAATCAAGAGCAAATGTACAAATTACTGAAAGTTTAGCAAATAAAGTAGCATCTGCTTGATTAACCAGAAAAGACTTTAGTGTGAAATTGGATCGCTTACCTGAAAGAACAGAAATTCACCCAGAAATTAAAGATTCATTAGTAGTTGAGTTCTACTCAAAATAATAAGGAATAAATATGAAAAAAGATTTACACCCAGATTACCATCAAGTTAAAGTAACTTGCTCAACATGTCAAAGTGAATTTCAATTCAATTCAACTAAAAAACATTTTACAGTTGATGTTTGTTCAGGATGTCATGCTGTATATACTGGAAACAGAACACAAGCAAAAGCAACTGGAAGAATTGATAGATTTAACAAACGTCTTGAAAAGAAGGCATCTAAATAATATTATAGATACCAATATTTGTGATTAATAAAAAACTTATCCATATCGATAAGTTTTTTTTAAAACCATCATGCCAAGGTTTTTTTTGGTATCGTCCTTGTATTAATATAACTTTTATAATATGCATTATTAAATGTAATTCCTAAAAACATAAAATACACAAACCAGTTCACAAAGAATCCGATACTAAAAAAGAATCCTACTGCTGCTCCATAGTTATTATTAGTAAATAATCTACTTAAATATGTATATGCGATAACTAAAATAACAGATGGAAGAGCAGAAATAATAACACCTTTGTAAATGCCTTTAAAATTTATTTTAAAGGAAGGAACAAATTTAAATAAATATAAAAATATTATGATAAAAAATATTATAGTAAAAATAATATATAACAAGTCGTTAACACCACTTCCATCAAGTCTGTGTGCATTGAATAAACGAGCCTGAATAAAGATATTAAGAGTAGACATTGTTCATAAAATTATAGCTACACCAAGCACAATAAACAAACCTTTTGCCTTATTACCTCAATACGTTCCTACTTTTTCGTGCGAATAAATTACATTATAAGAAGTGATAAGTTTTCCATAACCACCTGCTGCTATGTATAAAGCAGGTAAAGCTACAAAAGAACCAGGAATCAAGGTGTATAACTTTTGTAGCAAATTATTAACATGCATTTTACCAGGTGATGGGTTAAAGTATAAATCCCCACCTGGAATAAATTTATTAAAGATAGTAACATTAAAAAGTGCTTGAAAAGTACTAGTGTTACCATCTTTGTTTTCAACTGTTTCTTTATAAAAACTATCTACATAGTTTGTAAATGAACCAATGTTATCATTTATGGTAATGTTTAAAAAATAAACAATATAAATAACAGAAACAAAGGAAATTAACATATAAAAAGCAGTAGAGAGTCAAATAAAATTATATTCAGATGAAGAGAATTTATCATAAACATAGTTTACAACCTTACGACGCTTAACTTTTTGATTTTGGTTATAACTGCGAATCAAAATAAAAGCAAAAATACTAATAATTCCTTTGATAAAAAACTCATAAATCCAATAAAAGAAATCAAAGGTAGCAAAATAAACAATATTAAGATAAAATCTTTTATATATCTTTTTTGGTATTCGCATTTTAATTAGTTTTTTGTAACTAAGTGGTTTATTTTTTGAAGCGAGCATCGAGAACCTTAACTGCAATTTCGTTTGAAATTATCGGATTTACTTGTCCATTTGTCTGTTTCATTAAATTACCTAGCACAAACTTCAATACTTTTTCAGGCCGATTTAAGTATTCAGAAACTAATGCTGAATTATTTTCTATTATTGCTTGTAAATAATTTGTAATAAGTTTTGGATCTGAAATTTGTTTAAGTTGATGTTGGTCTAAAAGATCGTTGATATCAGAATCAAAGTTTACAAGTAAAGGAATCAATTTCTTTAGAGACTTACCTGAAATAACTCCTTGGTCTAAAAGTTGCATCGCCTTAGCAATATCCTCTACTTTTATCCCTAAATCATAGGATAAAACACCTTTTAAGTTAGCAAGTGAAACTATTTCAGCAAAAAATACTTTTGATAAAGCTTCTTTATTTTCATAAGGAATCAAATCAAAATACTGTGCTAATTTAATATCATCTAATAAGCTATTGATATAAATATTTTGAATTTTTAGACTTTGATATCTAACTCTTCGCTCAAGTGGTAGTTCTTTTAATACCACTGAATTAATAAATGCATCAGAAAGTTTGATATAAGGGATATTCGGTTCGGGGAAGTAGCGATAATCAACTGCTGCTGTTTTGGTTCGCATTATAACATTGACATTACTTTGATCATCAAATCTTTTAGTTTGTTGTAAAATTTCTTGTCCTAAAAGTAACTTACTTCTTTGTAATTTAATTTCATATTCAATTGCTTTTTTAATATTAGAAAGCGAATTCATATTTTTGATTTCAACTTTTGTACCGAATTTTTCTACACCATAAGGACGTAAAGAGATATTAATATCAGCACGTAAAGTTCCTTGCTCTAGTTTTCCCTCTGATATATCAAGTGACTGCACAGTCTTTTTAATCATATCTACATATGCTACTGCTTCATCGGAATTTTTTATCACAGGATATGTTACAATTTCAATCAGTGGAACTCCGGCACGATTGTAATCTAATAAAGTCCCTTGCTCACTGTGATGTTGACGTGCTGTATCCTCTTCTAAATGGATTCTTTCAATTGCGATACTTCGTATTTTATTATTTACTATGATATCAATTTTACCGTTTTTACCTATTGGACGGTAAAATTGAGTGATTTGATATCCTTTTGGTAAATCAGGATAAAAATAATTTTTACGGTCAAAATGTAATTGTGTATCAATTTGCATATTTAATGCTTTAGCAAGTGCAATAGCATACTTTACAGCCTGCTTATTAACTTGTGGTAAGGTCCCTGGATATCCTAAATCAATTTGATTTGCTGTGGTATTTACCGGTGCATTATAATCATTTAACATTGCAGAAAACATTTTAGTTTTAGTTTTTAATTCAACATGGATTTCAATTCCAATAATTGTTTCAAAATTATTCATGTTTTTCTCCGATTAGTTCTTCAAATCATTCTGCATATGCTAATAACTTTTTATCATCATAAATCTTGGTTTCTAATGCTATCGAAAATGGTAAATTCTGATGCTTTGCTAATGGTAATGTAATCGATGGATTCCCTGCTAAATTGGCAGTAGTTAAGATATAACTCATCACATCGTAGTCTTTAGGAGCATCAAAAGTAGGAGCAACTGCAGCAAAGGCTGGGAAAATAACTAAATCACCTTGATCTTGCAAGGATTTTCAATACTCAACTATTACCCTACGGGCTTTTTGTGCTTTAAATAACATTTCTTCAACATTTTCAGCATATAAAAAGTAACTACCTAGCGACAAGCGTTCTTGAACCATTTTTCCAAAGTGTTTTGAACGAGTACTACGAATAATTTCTTCTCATGAACTTGCATCAATACGATTTGCAAAACCGATACCTGTTAAATTAGCTAAATTTGAACTAGCTTCTGAATAGGAAATTATTTCATAAGCAGGTTTTACACATCTTAAAATATCTATATTTGGTTTAATTTTTTCTACTTTTATCCCTGTAGCAGATAACTTTTGCAACAATTGTTGATATGCATCATTGACATAATCTTCACAAAATTCAGAAAAATCAAGTGCAATAACACTGTTGGGTTTTCTTTTAACAACATCATTAATTTCAACATCCAAAGATGTCATATCTTTGTTATCTTTACCATATAAGACCTGTGACATTGCGATAATATCATTAACATTATGAGCAAAATAAGCAACTGTGTCAAGCGAAGATGCATAAGCATATAAACCGTAGCGGCTGATTGCTCCATATGATGGTTTAAATCCTGGGATTCCATTATAACTACCTGGTAATCTTACACTATCACCAGTATCAGAACCTAATGCAATCGAAATGTTTTCATTAAATGTAGCAACAGAACCTGATGAAGAACCACCTGCATAACGATTTTTATCTAACGGATTTGTTATTAACCCATATCCACTGTAAGTTCCAGTTCCACCGAGCGCTAATTCATCAAGATGTACTTTGGCAACAAAGTGTGCTCCATTAGCATAGAGTTTTTTTACCGCAGTTGCTGAATAACCTGGTTCAAAGTTTTCTAAAATTTTTGATGACCCTGATGTTGGAGCACATTTAGTTGCATAGTTATCTTTAATTGTTAAAACTGCTTTTGATAAACTCATATCTTTGGTATAAAAATCTGTATTATAAGGAAATAAGAACGCAACAGCATTGTTTTTATCATTTTTTAAATCATTGTATGCAGCATCATAATTTCCAAGATGTTTGATTCTACGCACTATTTTACCACCTTTGTCAACTTAATATAATCACCATCTGATTCAGGTGCATTAGATAATATTCTTGCTTTTGTAACGCGATCTTCTTCATTATATTCATCTTCTCTAAGAAAATCAATTTGATAACTTTCATTAATATGACTCATTGGTTTAACATTTGTTAAATCTAATTTATCAAAATATTTAATTTGTTTTTGCAGTTTATTTCAATTTTCAAGGATGTCATTAACTACTTGCTTGGTAGGTTCAAACATCAAAGTTTTAACAATTTCATTCAGTTTTTCTTTAGTAATTTTAATCATATTTCTCCTATCACTTTGCTGGTGCATAAAATTCAAAGTTATTTAAATAAGATAAATTACCAGATAAACCTACAAATTTTAAATAATATGAATGTAGCATCAATCTAGATGCTTTTTTACCACCATATTTCATATCACCATAAATTGGTTTACCTAGGAATTTTAATGATAAACGGATTTGATGTTTGCGTCCAGTCAGCAATTGTGCTATTTGCTTGTTGTTTTCTATTGAAAAGATAGTCTTAGCATATTTATAACCATCTTTAGCTTTAACTGATGTTTTAATTTTATTATTTTGCTTATCAAAATATAATTCAACTTCTTTATATACTTCATTAAAGTCACTTTTAAATAAATATTTTTTAATAAAATTGCTACTAGAAGCATTTAAAGTAACCAATGAAGCATAATTTTTAGCATATAAAATAATTCCACTGGTTTCTTTGTCTAAACGACCTACATGACTAGGTTTAAAACTATCAATTTGCTTATAATTAAGGTAAGAAAGAACTTGTTGATCTAAACTATGTTCATCACCATGAACCACTACTCCTGCTTGTTTATTAATTAAAAGAATATTATCATCTTCATATAAAATATTTAAATCAAATGATACTTTTTTAAAGGTATTTTTAAATATATCATTTATCCCATATACAACAATTTCATCATTTTCATTGATTATTAAATCTTTGCTTACTTTTCTACTATTATTAACTTTTATATCTTTTTTTCGAAAAAGCTTCTCTATCCGTGAAACTGGGACATTATTCAAATATTTAATTAAAAGCTTAAATAATGTTCGCCCTGAATCGTTATTTGTTGCACTAATTTCAAACATTTTACTCCTATATAAATTAAATTATACATTATTTTATCTTTTTGATCATTTGATGCTTTTATATAAGTTATAAATATATCAAAAATTACTTTTAATACTACAAATAAGCATTAAAAGTAATTTTAATTAATGATGTATTTTTTTATGTATCCGATAACGAGAAATAACCATTGCAATAAGGATGATAAAGAATAAAATTGCATAAAGGATGAACATATATTCAAATCCATATGAATCATCTAATCAAGTAAATATAACTAAGATTAAACAATAAAAAATGATTCGTATAATTAATGTCACAGCATTTTGTTTATTGAACTCATTTTTATCAAAAATTAAGTACAAATAATTATTTCCGATAGGAAATAGCAATGATTGTGATAGTTGCATAAATGAGTTTAAAATTATATATGTGATAAGCAGTGCTAATTTGTCTTCCTTTACAGCAAATAAAATCGGGATTCAAATAAGATTCAAAAGAGAAGCAACAATTGTAAGTCCCATAAACAACCGATTTCGTGATACTTTCTTTTTTGCTGTTATATAACCTAAAATCACACCGGTTCCTAATAAAGCTGAACCACCTATAATCATCGAAAATAAAAATGACCATTTTTTATAATCATATTTTATATAATTAAAAAACTGCAAAATCCCTGTTTGTTTAGGAAATAAGAATATCGAGAAAAATAAACCTAAACTAAGAGCAAAAATTCATTTTTCATATTTAATTTTTGCAACTTTATCTTGTGTATGTTCTTCAACTAACTTTAATGAATGCTGATTAGGCTTTAATAAAATAAAGAAAAATAAAGATATTGCAAATGTGATAATGTTAAAAATAACAACTGCAAAAAAAGGTCATGTAAATAAAAATAAAGTGAATAAAGGAGAGATGAATGTCGAAATCGCAATAGCTAATGCGTTTGTGATATTAAACATCGGAAGTTCTTTGCTTTGGTTTGCTAAATAATAGACAATATTTTTAAATGCTAAAATTCTGAATGAGTTGACTATACTAAATAAACCACTAGCAACTATTAAAGAATATGAAAGTGCTTTATCATGTGTTTTAAATGCAATGATTAAAACTATTAATAATATAAATATACTTGCTGAATCAGAAAAAATTAAAATATTTTTGGATTTGAATAACTTTATAATTTTTGGTCCGAAAATAAAAACAAATATCATCGGAACTTGAATTAAAATATAATAAAGAGTGATATATCACAAGTTATTTAAACTTTGAAAAATATATACTGATGCTCCGATTTGAAAACCTTGACTACCAAAAAATAATACAAAAACTGCAATAAATCAATAAATTTTATTAGTGATTTGTCTATTAATGCTCAGCATAAAATCTCCTTGTATTTATTATTTTACAACTTTATTTTTATTTTATTATTGTTAATGTAAAATTTAAACATTTAAGGAATATATGTATTATGTAAGCGATTATGATAAAGTTTTAGGCGAAGTTATTGTAAAGTTAAAAGAACTTGATATAAATTTCTCTAAAAGTTACAATGATGGACGAATTAATTCAATTTTTAATGAAGAAAAAATAGTAAAAATTCTTTTAAATATCCAAAATGAAATAAATATTTTAAAAGAATATGATGTCAAAATTTATGAACAACCAAAACCAAGATTTTGATATGATATAGTAATCAAAAATACTGATAATTCGTTTTTTCTACCGTTGAATATTAAAATAACTAATCCAAATCTTAAATCAGCAAGTAATATAAGTTCGAAAACAGGTTTATATTTCGCATTGACAGGTGATATAAATCCAAATTTTTCAAATACATGAGGAAATTATTTTTATAAGTTAGCTAAGAATTTGAAAGCAACACAAACAGATTATTATTTGCTAGTATTCAACAAAAATAGTCCTAAGGATATTTTCTTTACTTCTTTAAAAAGGATGCAATCTTTAATTCCAAACGGTAATAACTTACCTTTTCAATTTAATCCTAATTTGAATCGCAAATTAGTTAATCGAACATATGCACAATCTAAAGAGTTTTTATTAAATATACTTTTTCAATCCGTTAAAAAGAGAGCAAAAATTTTAGATGATTTTAATGACAATTTTAAGAATTAAATATTGCTTGTAAGATACTTTGTGTAAAATGATACCTTCCGTCTCTTTTTATTCCCATTAATTCTCAGTCAATGTTGTTTAAAATATCAACAATTTTCTTAGTATTTTGATAATCTAAATTTACATATATTGACAAAACTGATGCATCATAATGGATAAATTCGCCTTTTTCTTGAAAATCTAAAACATAAAAAGGTCTTTTATTTCTTGTTTTACAGTTAACAAAAATTTGATATGTAAATTTTCTTGGTGGGATCGGGACAGGTCGAATTCATTTATTTGGTTGATACAAAATATTATTCAGTTGTTTTGTTCTCTCTGTATGTGAAACAACAAAAGATATATTCCCTTTTTGCAATTTTGAATTGAAGCCACTTGCTCCACCTACTTTTACAATAATATCTGTAGGTAATTTTGGTTTTTTACCAAATAAAATTTTTCAATTAGATCAAAAATATTTAATTTTATCTTTATGATTTTTAACTTTAACTATCTTTATAATAGCAGTAGGAACAGAAGCGTTTTCTCAAATATTTTCAGGGATTAATTCAAAGTATGTAATTGAAAAATTATCATAAATAATTTTTAACAAATACTTTGCAGAAGTTGTTGTAAAAATTGCAGCAGGAATTATTCAAATAAGTTCGCCATTTTGCTTTAAATCTGATAATGCTTTTTCTAAAAAATATAAATATAGGTTAGGTTTGTGGATTAAAAATTTACTTTTGGGTGCATCTATAATATTCTTATAATCTACATAAGGTGGATTTCCTATAATAACATCTGGATGATAATTAGTATTAAAATATGATGTGACTTTTGCTCCTTTATGTGCTATATTTTCATCTATTTCTAATGCTATAAGATTATTATATTTTTTGATTAATTCAAAATAAAAATTACCTGTTCCAGATGAAGTTTCCAATATAAAAGCATTGTTATCAAAAGAAATTAAAGATATCATTTTTAAAACGATATCTTTTGGCGTAAATACTTGTCCATAATTAATTTTATTCATATTTTACTTTATCACCTTTAATTTTTGTTTAATTATTATATAACAATTTATGTTTTAAAATGTCAAAATTTGAAAATACAGCCTTATTAGGCTGCTAATGTTATGTCATTAAATATTTTTCATATATTGTAAAATCGAAAATATCAGAACATTCAATGTTTTTGCTTTTTTCAATATACTCAAAAAATAATTCGTTTATTTGGTTATTTGATAATTCTTGTTTATTCGGTGTATTCATTTATCTCCTTTATTCTTCATTTTCATAATATGGTTTAGCATTTTCTAGAAATTTTCTAGCATGGTATTCATATGTGGCACCATAATCTATTTTTTCATACATTTCGCTTCCTGTATAAGGATATCCAGAAGATGAAGGCCCTTCTCTGTATCTATACTTTGATTTTTTTGAAATACCATCATAGATATTTCTTAGTTCTTTTACCAGCTTGATTAATTCACTATAATTAATTAGTTTTTTGTTCAGAACTGCAATAGTTACATCTTTTTCTCTGTTTAGCTCACCTGCTACACCTCATTTTCTTCTGTATTCATAATTTTCTAATTTTAAATCTTCATATTGTTTTTTTGCGAATTCATATTTATTAATCATACTTTGATAATCTGTTAATAATTTAGTTTTATTGTCCTTTAAATCGTTGTTTCTCTTATTTAGTAACTTTATTTCATTTAAATTGTTATTATTTTGGTTTTGTAAATTGTTGAAATTAGTAGTCAGTGTATTAAGTGATGCCTGAAGTCGATTCTTTTCTTGATCTGTATCTGAATATTTTTGGTTTACATCATTTAACTGCTCTTTGAGTTTGTTTATTTCTAAATACATTGCTACAATGTTTTCACCATAATTTTTGGTATTATTTGCTATTTCATCTCTTGCTTGATATGCACTTCTTAATGTTTGCAATAAGTGCTTTATTTCTTTGTCTTTTCCTTCAATAATTTTTGTATTTTCTGCTATTGTTCTTTGGTGTTCTAAAATTTCTTCATCTTTTTGTTGTATTTGCTCTCTTAGTTCACTATTTTGATTTGTAAGTTGTTGTATTTCTTTTGCCTTTGCATTTATTGCATTTTGATTCTGTGTAAGCTGACCATTTAGTTGTTGGATTTGTGTATTTAAATTATCTATTATTTCAACTTTGCCATCAAGTTGACCATTTAATTGCTGTATCTTTTGTCTATTAAATTGAATTTGTTCTTGAATTTTTAAATTTTCTGTTTTTATTCTGTCTATTTCATTACGTTTTGTTTGAATTAATTTTTCATTTTCAGAATCTTTTTGTCTTAATATCTCTATTTCTTTGTTTTTTGTGTTAATAATTTTTAAGTTATCATCATTTTGCTGATTCATTTTATTTGTTATTTTTTTGGTTTCATTTAATTTTTGCTCTAGTTCTTTTTTATCATTATCTAACTGTGTTAATTTAGATTCAAGTTTTCTTTTTGAATCTGTTAAATCATTAATATTACCTTTTAATAAATCGATTAATTTCTTTTTATCATTAATATCTGTTTCTAGTAATGCTATTTGCCTACCTTGTGCTTTTATAGTACTCATATTTTCTTCATTAATAGAAAAAAATAATGAATTTGCATTAGATAATTGCAACGAACCAGTAAAATATTTATCGGTATTCTTTAATATTTCATCATATTTATTTATTTCTTGATTAATTTGATTTTGAGTTTGTTTTATTTTGTTATCAGTATCTTCAATTAATCTTTTAGTTTTATCTATATCTCTTAGAAAAATTTGCTTCTTTATATATAGTTCATCACTGTTCTTTTCTTTATAAAGTTTGTCTATTTTATCTAACCCATTATTTTGTCTAATCAGTTCATTTTTTAAATCCATATTTCTATGATTTACTTTATTAAGTTGATTATATAAATTTAAAACTACAATATTCTTATCGTTTAATTTTATATCGTTATCAAATGCTTTTTTTGAAACATTATTCTCGTTATCTAAGACATTTTGACTTAGTTTATACCAATTCTTTTGTAAAAATCAAAAATCCTTACTTATAAAATTACTTATATTATTAAATTTATTTTCTGCTTTTTCTTCTTTGTTATATTTGTCTTCAAATTCTTTTTCTTGCTTGCTTATAGCATCATTCATATTGCTTGCTATTTTTTTTATATCATTGTTTTGGCTTGTTTTTAATGCGCTTTGATATAAAGTAAGTTGCTTTGTATATGCATCATTAATCACTTTCTTATAGTTATTTAGATAGTTTAAATAACTTTCTTGCTTTTGTTGCAGTGAGTTTTTAGATTCAGATAATGTCTTTTTTAACAAATTTGTTGATTCAATAAATTTGTTAACTGTTTCTTTATAAGTTTGCAAATTCTGATTTAATAAATTCATATTTTGTTGCAAACTTTTTAATGAACTTTCATTATTCTTAATCGAATTAGCATAATTGATATTAATATTCAAATCATGCTTCATTCAAAAATTTATGTATATATCGCTTGAATCAATTAATCCAATAACATCATTAATAATCTTATTTATATGATTATAGTAACCTAAAAAATCATCGGTTTCTAATCAAACATTATTATTTATTTCATTTAATAAAGTTTGTATATTAGATTCTAATAAAGCGGTTTGTTCATAACTTTGCTTTACTCATGGAATTTCATCTGTATCAGCTGATAGTTTTTTCAAATTTTCATTATGTTTTTTTATCAATTTTAGATAAATATCTCATTTAGAGTTCAATCTATTGTTATTTTCGTCTAAAAAACTTTTTAATGATTTTATTTGATCTGAATTAATTTCTTGATTCAACTTAACTGCTTGTATTTCGTTATTTTTGTCTATAATATCGTTTAAGAAAATCCTTAAATCTTCTTTAATCGGTAAGATATTTTGATTAAAAGAAAGATTTATATTTTGCGTTCGTTTTAGTTCGTCTTGGATTTTATTTTGAAAACCTTTTATTTTATTTATTCTCTCATTAATTTGATTTTGTAATTTTACAAATGCATCTTTTTCTGCATTTAAATTATCAAAACTAGGTCTTTGCTTATTAAAATTGTCTATGTTTTCAATTACCTTCTGATATTCAAAACTTTTTTGATTTGTAAGAACAGGTGAATTAGATGAATTTTTCTGCAGTTTCGTTATTGCAAGCTTAATTGGATATGCTGCTGCTCCTGCAACAACTGCAGTTGAACCTAAAATCATAATCAGTTTTATGTTTTTTGTCATTTTACCTCCACTTTATATATATTAAGAGAACAACAAAAGAACAAATTAGAAACAAAAAAAGTAAAATATTTTGATATTTTATAATATCAAATACTATATATACTTTTATAACAGGATTTATATAACTAAAAAGTTAAATTTTTATCATTTTTTTAGGAAAAAATTAATTTTTTGCTATTATTTATTGATATATAATTAAAAATCAATATATTAGGAGTAATTAAATGAAAAAAATTAAAGGAAAGAATTTTCTTTTCTACGGTATTAATTATATCGTCGGATTTGGTCTTCTTGCCTCGATTGCTAGTGTTTTAAAAACAGGTAGTTACAGTATTTTAGTATTTGCTATTACTTCCTTTATTGCAGGTGGTGTTATGCTTGCTTTTGCACGTGGAACCCAAATGTATTCAAAAGAAGTTGGTGGATCATATGTTTTTGTTAAAAAAGCATTCCCGAAAAAAAGATGACTATGATATTTTAATGGATGAAACCAGTTCTTGCAGGCTCCCTTGTTTTCTGCAACTACACCTTTGTTCTTTATATCTATTATTAGATTATTTATCAACAATTCATCAGTCTATGAGAAATATTCATTGTTAATACAACTTTTAGCATTAATATTTTTTATTGTTTTAACAATTATTTCAGCATTAAATTTTGGTATTTCTAAAAAAGTTATTGTTTGAACAGCCTATGTAAAATGGATTGTTATTGCTATTATTTTTGCTTCTGTTATAGCTTTATTAATTCAAAATCCAGGTAATTCATTTATTAAAAACACAGAAAAAGTTACACCATTTATGATAATAAGTTCAATCTTAAGTTTCATATATGCGTATGGTGGAGTAGAAGGATTATCAGGTTTATCAACAGAAGTTGAAGCGAAAAACTTTAGAAAAATCTTGCTTTCTGTTTTTGGTATCATCTTATTCATTTATTTAGTATTTTATTTAATGTTTATTTTTATTGATTCATCAAGTGTTTCAACAAAAACTATCTCGAATTATACCGCTGCAATAATGAATAAGGTTATGGGAATTGCAGGATTGATTATATTTACTATCGGACTTTTATTTAGACAAGTTACTTCAACCGTCTTTTCAATGATATATTATGCAAAAGCAGTTGTTCCATTAGCTCAAGATGGATTTTTACCAAGTCAATTATCACAAGTAGCTAAAAACGGACAACACCGTAAAGCAATCGTTTTTGCAGCATCCATTACTATAGCTTCAATGATTATCTTTACAATTCTACCAGGTTTATTGGGTGTACCAGATCAATTTGAAACTATCTTAAATGCAGGTAATTTAGTCTTCTTTGTGCAATATTTACTTGCTATTATAGCAGTATTAGTTCTTTCGAAAAAATTGCGCAATGAAGTTAAGTCTCCATTATGAGAAAAGTTAGTATACATTATTACAAGTATCTTAATTATTATAGTATTATTAATTACATTTATTCCACCTATTGTAGGTGAAGCATATGATAGTTCACAATTAATAACAATATTAAGTTATATTGTATTTATGGTAATTGGATTTATTGTTTGAGGAGTATATTTATTATTCAAATGATTTATTGACTTTAAAAAAGCAATTGTAAACCCACAAAATCAATCACAAAATCTTTCTTCAAAAGAATATACACAACTACTAAAACAAAATAGCGATCACACACATAATTGTGAAATTGAACATCCTAATACAAATTAAGAACTGCATCTTATGTAGTTTTTTTTAATATTTTTACACTAAATAAACATACTTTTAGTTTATTGTTCCACAAAGTTGCATAAGTTTATATTATTTTTAGCATTTCCCTAGAAAATTCGTGAATTATTAAACAAAATTTTACTAATTACTATAGTATATAATTTTGTAAGGATTTAATAATGAACAATAACTTTGAATTATCTAATTTCGAAAAAACAAGACTGATAAATTTACAAACAGTAATGCAATTTAGTGATTTAACAATACAGAGTTTAGCAAAAAAATCGGAAAAATCTCTCGTAACTGTTATTAAATATAAGAAAAATTATATAAAAGGGAGAAGAAGTTTATTAAAAAATTTGTTCTTCATAAGAATAGAGATAACATTCATGCCTGAAAATACTCAAAATGAAGAGATAAAGAAATTAGCAGAAGATTATAATAATAAAAACTCCTCACTCAGCGACGGGAAGAGTTCAACAGATTCATATTTGAGTTTGTTTTTATATAATGAAAAAATAAACTCGAATATATCTTACTCTCAATTTCATAAAAGACTAATAAAATTAGGTGTTACATCTGCTTTTGCTTATAAAAGTGAGCAAAAATTCTGCAAAAAATATGTAAAGTATGCAAAATTAACGAATAAGGAATATCTTTTTGATAATATGGTTTTTAAAAACCTAAGAAAAAGAAGTAATTAGAACCGAACAAAGACGAAATTTCTCATTTGGTCAAAGGGTAGAAATAGATGGATGCTCACACAAATTCTTAAATAATAAAGAAATAACATTAATTGGTTCCATTGATGTAGCAACAGGTTTAATTTTGTCATTACATTTTGAGAAAAAAGCAGAATCATTAAATGGACATCAATCAAATATTGAAAAAATGATAAATAATTATGGAATTCCACAAATGATTATTACAGATAACAGAAAGAATTTTTATAATTCTGCTGAATCAAATGCTTCTACATATAATGCTAGTAAGAGATTTAGGAATAGAATTTATAACCACTTCTGAATCAAACGGAAAACCACATATTGAACGTTTTTGAGATTTTTGCACAAAAGAGAATTCCAAGTTGAATAAAAGACCACAATTATAAAACAATTGAAGAATTGAACCAAAATATAGGTGAATTAATGAATTATTTAAATATTACAAGAAAAAGTGTTATACAAAATCCACAAAGTAATTTCTTTAGACAACCACATAAAGAATACCTAGAAAATTACTTTGATTTAGAGATAAAAAGAAAAATTAATGCTGCTGCAGTAACTTATAATAATGTAAATTATGCACCCTATGAAAATGACAAAAGAATTAAAATTAATAGCAGCACAGATATAAAATTTGTCATAGGAACAGACGAAAAATTATATTTTAGAACCAAAAATAAAAGATATGAAGCAAAACCGATATCTACAAAAGATATGACTCATTATGAGAAAATAGCATCTCGAAAAACGCTCGCTATTAGGGGTAAAAAGAAGTATAAATCATATCAAGACTTCTTTCGAGTGGTTTCTCCTTTAATAAAATTACTTGATTTAAAAATTAGAAAAATTGCTTCATCTGATAAATATACAAATTGATGAAATAAAAATATTGCAACAAATACTAGATGAACTCGAAAGATGCTCGTAAAAAACTCGATAACATCACAAATTTATAAAATCAAACAAACAAAATTTATGAATATTTTACCACAAGCAGTCTTAGGATTTTCCTTTACAGGAAAATCGTTTAAAACATACACATACAAATGTTTTTTAAGGGTTTCTCACTTTTTACCACCTCTAACCCCGCCTACTAATGCAAAAATAGTATGGGAATTTTCTTTTTGAAAAAAAGAAACAAAAAACTTTATATCTGTGGCAGATACGCAAATATTTTATTTGCTACAAGCTCACTTTTTCAGATTTTGTTTTTTATATTTTTATATAAAGGTGTTTTATTATAAAAAGTAAAACAGAAAAATCTTAAATTAAATTTTTTATGGTATTAAAAAAACTGGTAAAAAAGTGATTAATCCTGCTTTATGCTATATAATTTTTATACATTGTAACTATGTAAAGTTTTGAATAATATTTCAGATATTTTTAGCATTTCCCTAGAAAATTTATGAAATAGTTTATAATATATAAAGATTTATTATAACTTCTTTAAAAGGAGGATTTATGAACAAAAATTATGATCATAAATTAGTTGAAAAAGGTATAGAAGCAAAATGACGTGATAAAAAATATTTTATTACCCACGATGTTAAGAAAAAACCTTTTTCAATCTTGCTTCCGCCTCCGAATGTAACCGGGATGCTACATTTAGGGCATGCTCTTGATTCATATATTCCTGACACAATTATTCGTTATAAAAAACTTAAAGGTTATGATGTGATGTGAATTCCCGGTATGGATCATGCCGGAATTGCCACTCAATCTAAGGTTGAAGATGTTATTTTTAAAAGTGAAGGTAAAACTCGACACGATTTAGGTCGCAACGAATTTATCAAGCGAGTTTGAGAATGAAAGCATAAGTATGCTGAAATATTTAAACAACAATGATACAAGATGGGATTAGCTCTCGATTATCAAAATGCACGCTTTACCTTAGATGAAAAAGCTAGTGCTGCAGTGCAAAAAGTATTTGTTGATATGTATAACAAAGGTTTATTATACAAAGGAATGCGAGCAATCAGTTGGGATATAAAATTACAAACTGCCCTTTCAAATATTGAAGTTAATAATGTACCTACCCAACAAAAAATGTATTATATTAAATACCCAATTTATAATTCAAATGAATCATTGATTATTGCTACTGTGCGTACTGAAACACTGCTAAGTGATGTTGCTGTTGTTTATAATCCGACTGATATTCGTTATCAAAAATATCAGGGGATGTTTGTTGTGCACCCGATTACTAAGAAAATACTTCCAATTATAGCTGATTCATATGTTGACCCAAAATTTGGAAGTGGTTTAATGAAATTATCTGCACATTCTGAAGCAGACATTGAAATAATAACAAGGTTAAACTTACAAATTAATGAAACTATTGATAAAAACGGTTTTATTAATGCTCCTGGTTGTGCTTTTGATAAAATGGAACGTTTTCAAGCACGTTTAGCAATTGCTAACTACTTAAAAGAGCAAAATATGCTTGAAAAAGCAGAAGATGTAATTTCAAATGTTGCTGTTTCTGATCGTTCTAAATCAGTTGTTGAGACATTGGTGCTTCCACAATGATTTGTGAAAATGGATAAGTTAAAAAATCATATATTAAATGATTTAAAATCCAAAAATGGAGTTAAATTCTATCCGAATAGGCTTAAAGACACAATGAAGCAATGGATGGAAAATGTGCATGATTGAACCATTTCACGTCAGCTTTGGTGAGGACATCGATTACCGGTTTGATATTATCAAGATCAAATTAAAGTCCAAATAGACAGTCCTGGTCCAAATTGGATTCAAGATCCTGATGTTCTTGATACTTGATTTTCATCAGGGATAGCACCATTTACTTTCTTAAATTGACCTGATTTGAATGATCTATTATTAAAAAGATTTTACCCTACATCTTTATTAGTTACAGGTTATGATATTATCTTCTTTTGGGTTGCTAGAATGTATTTTATGAGTTTAGAATTCATGAAACAAATACCGTTTAAACAATTGCTATTTCACGGATTAATTCGTGCTGAAGATGGACGAAAAATGTCAAAATCATTTAATAACGGAGTAGATCCAATGCAATTAATTGATCAATATGGTTCCGATGCTCTTCGTTGATTTTTGCTAACTAATACAGCACCTGGAATGGACATTCGTTTTTCAAGCGAAAAAGTTGAAGCCGCATGAAGAGTAAATAATAAATTATGAAATATAGCAAACTACATTAAAGAACTTCCTGATTTAAAGGATAAATCATTAAGTCCAGCTGATAAATGAATTTTTAACAAACTCGCATTCTTGTCAAGAAAAATAAGCAAGTTTGTTAATAAATATGATTTTGCTGTACTCGGCAGTGAAATATACAAATATATTTTTAATGATTTAAGTGGTTGATATGTTGAATTTTTAAAAACTAATTCTAATAAAAAGATTGCATTGCAAGTGTTACAAAAAACATTAATTATTCTACACCCATTCTTACCTTTTTTAACCGATTATTTATACAAAAATATCTATAATACAGAGCTTTTAGAAGCAAAATGGCCTATTTTGAAAATCAAAAAAGGTATTGAATATATTGATGAAGTAATCGAAATAACTACCGCTATTCGTCGCTTCCGCGATGATAATAAAATCTCAAAAAAAGATGTTATATATTACGATTATCAAGGCAATTTACCTAAAAATGCTATTGAAATGATTAATAAATTAGCTAATGCGCTAGTTTCAGAAAATAATGATTTTCTTATTTCTATTCAAGGTAAAAACCTTTATATTAAAGTAGATGCAGCTTTAAAAGAAAAAAATAAAGCAGACCTGTTGAAAAAAATTAAGGATACTGAATTTGAAATACAGCGAGCTAAAAATATGCTTTCAAACCAAAAATTTGTTTCTTCTGCACCTGCTGAAAAAGTTGAAGCAGAACGAATTAAGTTACAAAAATATTCACAAGACCTAGAAAAATACCAAAAGGAGCTTAAATGAAAATACTAAGTGGAAAAGAATTAGCACATGCAGAACTTTTAAAATTAAAAGCAGAAGTTGCACAACTTGATGATGAAGATAAACCAAATTTATCAATTGTGCAGGTCGGAGATAATCCAGCATCAAATAAATATGTAGCAGCTAAATTAAAAAAATGTGAAGAAATCGGTTTAAAAGGAACATTATATAAATTCCCTGAAACCATTACACAAAAGCTACTACTTAAGAAACTTGATATTATAAATGAAAAATCTACCGGAGTTATCATCCAACTACCTTTGCCTGCACATATACCCCAGCAAGTGATATTAGATGCGGTCCCACACGAAAAAGATGTTGATGGACTTAGTGCAAAAAATGAATTTACACTTTATAACGATATTCCTACTAAGCATTTTGTTCCAGCTACCGCAAGGGCTGTCTTAGAATTAATGGAGTATCATAATATTGATGTTAAAGGTAAAAAAGTGTGTGTTGTAGGACGTAGTAAAGTGGTTGGTAAACCTATTGCTCATATTATCAAGCGTATGGGTGCAGATGTAGCCACCTATAACGAACGCACTGGTTTAAAGGGTGTGGAAAGTGGTGATATTATAATTGTTGCTATCGGTGTTGCTAAGTATGTTAAAGCAATGAATGTTAAAGAAGGTGCGATCGTAATCGATGTAGGAACTAATTTAGATAGTCAACTTAGCGATACATTAGCAGGTGATGTAGACTTTGAATCTGTAAAGGATAAAGTTTCAGCCATTACCCCTGTTCCGGGTGGAGTAGGACCTGTTACTGTAGTTTGTTTATTAAAAAACTTACTTGATATTGTAAGATAGGAGAATAATGAAGAAAATTGCTATATTAACTTCTGGTGGTGACGCACCTGGAATGAATAATGCATTAAGAGCGATTGTAAAAACTGCAAAAGCAAACGGAATCCAAAGTTATTTAGTATTTGAAGGATATAAAGGTTTATGCAATAATGAAATAATCCCATCTGAAAAAGTTAATTTAGACAACTATATCAACCAAGGTGGGACATGTATTTATTCAGCCCGTTATCCAGAGTTTAAAGATGAAAAAACTCGTTTAGTTGCTGTAAAAAACCTAAAAGAACTTGGTATCGAAGCATTAGTTGTTATCGGTGGAGATGGAAGTTATAAAGGTGCTCAGTTATTACACGAATTAGGTGTAAAAACTATTGGTTTGCCAGGTACAATTGATAATGATATCGCTTCAAGCGATGTAACCATCGGTTATGATACCGCATTAAACACCGTGGTAGAAGCTATTGATCGCATTCGTGATACAGCACAAAGTCATAAACGCATTATGTTAGTTGAAGTAATGGGAAATGGTTGTGGTGATTTAACTTTATATTCTGGTTTAGCTACTGGTGCTGAAATCATTGCAACCGCTGAATTAAATCTTTCTAACGAAGAAATTGTTGAAAAAGCACTAGAGTTATCAAAACAATCATGACGTCGCAGCATTATGATTGTAATTTCTGAAAAAAAATATGATTTAAATTTACTGCGTTCATTAATTCAACAAGCAACCAAATGGGAAACTCGTATTAATCCACTGAATCACATCCAACGTGGGGGTAGACCAACTGCTGCTGAACGTGTTTTATCATCTGTGATGGGAATTAAAGCAGTGGAATTATTACTTGAAGGTAAATCAGGTTTAGCAATTGGATTAATAAACGGTATAGTTACTGGAATCCCTATTTTACAAGCTTTATCAATGGATAATCCAGCCAAAGATAAAGCAGTTGAACTAGCTAAGAAATTTAATAAACTAAATCAATCATAAAAGTCCCTAAATTAGGGACTTTTATTGATATTGAATTTCAATTTTGAATATATTTTCTTTTAATTCCGATTCATTTGGTTGCTTATTTGCATTCTGCTTTTTATTTAAAGCATCTAGATAATTATATAAATCATCTGAAATTTGGAAGAATAAATCAACATTAGAATTTTCTATAAAACTATCTTTATTGAAAAATAATGCAAAATTTGAGAATAATCCTGGGATGCTGCCTTCAAAACTGTCGGCATTATAATTATAATTACCGTTATCAAATTCATTTAATAAACCTAGTTTTAATACATTGTCTGCTTTATCATAATTTGCTGAATTTACTGTAAATAAATTGATTAAAGCTAGTTTATATGGTTGTAATGCTTGCTCATCTTCTGGATTAAGAATCATTTCTCTTACATTAAAATATGAAGCATATAAGTTAACAAAATCTTTATGAGATAAAGTAAGTTTAGCAAAATGTTTTACATCATCTGGAATAAGTGTAGATAAATTTGTAGTATTATCATCCAAATCAAAGTCATTTAACCTAAATTTACCAGTATTATCCTTTGAATATACAGTTAAAAATAAATTAGCAGGATATTGATTATCGCGATATTTAAAAGTAGCATTTACAGGTAAAAAGAATTGATAATCAACATCATTTCTTACATCTGTTTCTGGTGTATTACCTTCTTTTAAAAGTTTTTCATGAAGGTTTTTAAGTTGCTGAATTCTTGTTTCGTTTGCATTCTTCTCTTTTTCATCTTTATCTTTGCTTAATTTATCAATATAACTAGATAAAGGTTCATAATTATCTATGATTTGATTTTCTATCTCCAATTTAGTATCTTTATATTTACCTATAGCAAAACTTCATATTTGCTTTTTATGTTCTAATTGTAAATAAGTTTTTCAAAACTCATTAAGTTTTAAAAATGTATCATTTAGTTTTTTTGTTAAATCTTCGACTTTTGTAATTATTTCATTATTTTCTAAATAGTTAGTTTCTTGAATTTGTTTTAAAATATCATCAATATGACTGTGAAAATTGATAGATTCTTTTTGAATATCGGTTATTTTATTTTGATCGATTTGTTTATCGTTAGACAGAACTTTTAAAACACTTTCTGATCAATATAAACGAGCTGAAAAATTCAAAAGTGCATATATTTCGCTATATTTTTTTACATAATCAGTTATTTTCTCTGCATCTTCTTGATTAGTTTGAAGTATTTGTGAAATTATATATATACGATTTTGAAAAATTATACGACCTATATTAGTGATTTTCGCTGTGAAATTATAGTATGGCTTATTTTGATAAAAGTTTGTTTCTAAAAGTTTCTTATTAATATCATTAAAACCATTAAACAAGTCATCGTATTTAGTTAATTGTGTAATTTGGTTTTTTAATTCAGGATTCTCTACGAATTGCTTCTGTTTATCTTTGTTATTTAATAAATCATTAGCACTTTTTGTTACCTGTGTAATAATCTGTGGGATGACTAAATTAAAAGCATAATTATGTACTTTTTGCAAAGTTTCTATTCGTTGATTTTGGATTTTTATCTCGTTTTCTTTGTTCTCTGCTTCTTTATCTACAACATTTTCAGAACTGCTGACTTGTTGCTTAGGTGAACAAGCTGCAGCTATTAATGTTGTGGTAGTAGCAATGGTTGATAACAATGATAAAAATTTATATTTTCATTTTTTTTGCATAATTTTAATTATATTATATCTTTATAAAAATGAAAATACATAGCATATGATGAGTTGTAAAACAAAATTAATAAATTAAGATATTTATAATCAAAATATTAAGAAAAAAATAGAATAATATATAATAATAAAACTTATAAGGAAATCATGATCGCATTAACAGTAATTTTAATTATTATATCTTTTGTAATCTTAATTGTCTCCTTTTTAATGTCACCTGATTCAAATGGTTTTTCGGGTGCATTAGTCGGTTCTGGGGACCTTGATTTATTTAAAATTTCAAAAGAAAGGGGAGTTAAAAAAGCCTTAAAATATACTATGATTGCATTGGGAATTTTGTTATTTGTAATTGCAATTTTATTAAGGGTTTTTGTTCATTAAATTATGAATAAAGAAAAAGTTTTAAAATACATCCAGTCTGCTAAATCAAGAAGTTTTTTAGATATAGCAAGACGTTTTCGGATTCTGCCTAAGAACAATCGTGAACTAACAAGTTTATTATCTTTATTACAACGAGAATATAAGTTATTTAAAAATGTTAACGATGAATACTATGCACCAGTTTTAGTTGATAAAATTGAGGGTATTTTAAATGTCAATGCTAAAGGTCAATTTGGTTTTGTTGACTATAACATTGATGAAGTAAATAAAACTAAGGATCGTGTTTTTATTAAAAACTTCAATTTCAACGGTGCAATGAATAACGACAAGGTTTTTGTGTATGTTTATTCAAACCCATATGAAGATAAAAACCAATTAAACTCTGGTGTAGTTGTAAAAGTTTTAGAACGTGGTAACAAAGAAGTCATTGGTTTTATAAAACATAAAAATTATTCAACTTATTTTATCCCTGTTGAAACTCGGATGAAAAATGTAACATGAAATATTATCGAATCAAATGTTGAAACAAAATTTAATGATTTAGTAGTTGCAAAAATTATTAAATATGATGGAAAAACCGTTTCAATTAAAATTATTAAAGTAATTACCAATGAAGCTGACCCGATGGTGTATGTTAAATCATACCTTGAGCATATTAAAGCTCCATCAAATTTTCCAGATGCAATGACTTCTGAAGTTGCAAACATCCCGCAAACAATAGACAATGAAGATTTAAAAAATCGTGTTGATTTAACTGATAAAATGATTGTTACCATCGATGGTGATGATACCAAAGACTTCGATGATTCAATTTATGTTAAAAAATTAGATAATGGAAATTACTTTTTAGGTGTATATATTGCAGATGTTTCCTATTATGTTAAATCTGGTAGTGAAATTGATCATGAAGCACTAAAACGTGGAACAAGTATTTATCTACCTGATCGTGTTATTCCGATGCTTCCTATTGAATTATCAAACGGAATTTGTTCTCTTAATCCAAATGTTCGACGTTTTGTTATGGGTTGTGAAATGGAAATTGATAAGGATGGGAATAACGTTTCAACAAAAATTATTCAAGGAATCATAGAAAGTAAGTTTCGCTTAACCTATAAACAAGTTGATAAGTATTATCAAAGTGGTTTAATTAATGAAGAAAGTGATCCAAAGCAAGTATCACAACTAAAACAGATGTTAAATGATGCTAAGGAACTGAGTTTAATTTTACATAAATATAAAATTAAACAAGGTTATGTTGACTTTGAACTTCCTGAACCGAAAATTAAACTTAACGATGATGGAACTGTTAAAGAAGTTTTAATCAATGATCGTGGTTTTTCTGAGGTGCTAATTGAAGACTTTATGGTTAGAGCCAACGAAACAGTTGCTAAATTCTTGTTTGATCATAAATTACCTGTTTTATACCGTGTTCATGAGGCTCCCGATGCTGAAAAATTAACATTACTATCAAACTCATTGAATGCAATTAATATAATCAGTGAAGCAATCAATCCAAAAACTAGTATTAAACCTAATAAATTTGCTGATTTTGTAAATCATGTAAAGCAAATGCGCAATGATGATTTTATTAAATTACTATTTTTACGTACAATGCAAAAGGCAGTTTATTCACCAGATAACATCGGACATTTCGGACTAGCATCAAAGTTCTATTGTCATTTCACCAGTCCAATTCGTCGTTACCCAGATTTAGTAATCCATCGCATCATTCGTGACTTTATTATCAATAAAAATAAAAAGAATCTTGCTGAATATAAACATCAAATCAGTATTTATGGCGATCTAAATACTCGTTCTGAACAAAAGGCAGTTCAAATCGAACGCAGTGTTAATGATTTAAAATTTGCAGAATTTTTAAAAAACAAAGTTGGACAAACCTTTAAAGTCCAAATTGTTAGTGTGCTTAATTTTGGTTTCTTTGTGGAATTTGACTTTATGGCATCTGGTTTAGTTCACAAAACTACATTAATCGATGATATTTATGAACCTAACGAAAACCTTACTAAATTAATTTCAAAAAAACGCACCTTTGCTATTGGTGATTATGTCGATATTGTTGTTTTAGATGTTGATTTAGTTGAAGGTAAAATAGATTGCTGCCTTGCTGATTTATATACTGAATATGTTAAGAAAAAATTCCATTATGAACGAATTAGAAAATAAATTACCAAGACAAAACTGAATCAAAAACTCTTTAGGTTTTGATAGTGATTTATATGTTTACCAAGACAAAACGATGTTTAATTACTCAGTTGATACAATTTTACTGGGTAATTTTGTGTTTTTATCAAATCATTTTACAAATGCTCTAGAAATAGGAACTAATAATGCTGCTTTATCAATTTTTATCGCAGCACGCAGTGAAAAACTACATATTGATGCAATTGAAATACAGCAACAAGCAATACAGTTAGCAAAATTTAATGTAGCTTTGAACGAACTTGATAAGCAAATAAATGTGATTAATGCTGATTTTAATTTATACTGAAAGCAATTTAATCAACAAAATCAAAAAAAATATCAAATAATTTTTTGCAACCCACCTTTTTATCGTTTTGATGCATCCAAAATTAAGCAAGATATATCAAAAGCAAAATTGATTGCAACCCACGAAATTACACTTAATTTAGATGAATTAATCTTAGGTTGCTCAAAAATAATAGAACAAAAAGGATTTTTATCACTAGTTTTACCTGTAGAACGTTGCATCGATGCATTTGAATTATTGCGTAAATACAATTTCGAACCTAAACGCATTCAATTTGTGCATCCGAGGTTGCAAGATAAAGCAAAATTTGTTTTAATTGAAGCGCGATATCAAGCCGGCTGAGGTTCACACTTTTTACCTAATTTATATCTTCACGATGCAAAAGATTTAAATAATCATAATTATCTACCACAAATAAAACAACTGTATAAACCTATAAAATTAAATAAGGAATAAGATGAAAAAAACTTTTTATATTACTACTCCTATTTATTATGCAAGCGGAAACTTACACATTGGACATTTATTTACTACCACACTTGCTTGAGCGATTACAAATTATAAAAAAAGTCAAGGTTATGATGTTAAAATGCTCACTGGTTCTGATGAACACGGACAAAAAATTCAACAAATTGCACAGGAACATAATTTAGCACCCCAGCAATTTGTGGATCAAGTTGTAAGTAAATTTAAGCATATGTGAGAAGTTTTTGATATTAATTATCATTATTTTTCAAGAACAACATCTACAAAACATAAACAAATAGTTAAGGATATTTTTAGTTATTTTTTAAAGCAAGGATATATTTATAAAGGTAAATATCAAGGATGATATTCAATTTCAGATGAAGAGTTTTTAACCGAAGCACAAGCAATTAAAAAAGATGGAAAACTTTATCATCCAGCTTCAGGACATGTACTTACAAAAGTAAGTGAAGATAGTTACTTTTTTAAAATGAAACTATTTGAAAATTGACTCAAAGAATATATTGATAGTAATCCAGACTTTCTATTCCCTAAAAAAACAGAACATGAGATGTTAGTTAACTTCATTAACAAAGGTTTAGAAGATTTATCAGTAACAAGAACTAATATTAACTGAGGGATTAAAATCAACGAAGATAATAATCATACTTTATATGTATGATTAGATGCTTTATGTAATTACATCAGTGCATTAGATTTTGATATAAATGATGTTGATAAACCGAGTGATTTTAATAAATATTGAAACAACGAAAACTCTGAAGTTGTACATATTTTAGGTAAAGAAATTTCGCGTTTTCATATGATTTATTGACCAATCTTTTTGAAAGCATTAAATATCAAGCAACCAAATCGCATCCAGGCACATGGTTGAATTGTTACATCACAAGGAAAGATGTCTAAATCAAAAGGCAATGTAGTAGATCCCTTTGATTTAGTCTCTAAATACCATCCTGAAATGATTAAATATTTCTTTATTTCGCAATTTGGCTTAGGTGAAGATTTAATCTTTGATGAAGATCGTTTTATTGATGTTATTAATTCACATTTAATAAATAATTATGGTAATTTAGTATCACGCACCTTAAAGATGATTTCAAATAGTTTTAACAGACCTTTAAAAACAAATGAATATTTAAACGAAGACTTACAAATGCTTGAACAAATTAAAGAATCAAAAGAAAGTTTTTGTTATGAATTTGATCGCTATCAAATCCATAAAGCATTTACAATTGCAACAAATTTATCAGATAATTTAAACAAATATATTGATGTAACTAAACCTTGAACACTAACAAATGATTTAATCAGATTGGAAAAAATTTTATTAGTATTATTAAATGGAATTTATGCTGTTTCAGCATATTTATCTATTTTACTACCTAAAAAAGTTGCAGAAGTTGCAGATGCTTTATGCATATCTGGTTTTAATTTTCAACAAATAACTAATTTTCATAAATTTGATAACATCATCCCTAAATCACATTTTATTTTATTTAATCGCATCAAAAAAGGAAACTAAATGATTTACACAAAAGCCACACAATATATAATTAATCCTGAAAAAATGAAGGGTTTTATTGATTATTTATATGTTTTTACACAAAAAACACGTATGCAAGAAACTAATTTATCTTTTGAATACGGAATACAAGCAGATGATAAAATTTTAGTAATTGAACGTTGAAGCAATTTTAACGAATTTGATAAATTCATTAAAAATCCTGAGTTTGCTAAAGAACTACAAACTTTATTAAAGATGTCAAAGGCTGTTAATGTTATTTATCAACTGTCAATAAATCGTTAGAACCATATTGGTTCTTTTTGTTACTTATGAAAAAAATATGAAATGAATTTTCACTTCTTAGCAAAAGATTATTAAATAACCTTATAAAATAAGCATATTAAAACTTACTATAGAAAATAATATATAATTTATACAGAAATAAAATTTCTGCTCTATATAACATAAATAAATAATTTAGGAGATATACATAATATGTCAAAGAAGTTTAAAAAATATTTACTGACTTTATCAGGTTTAGCAGGTAGTGCCACAGTAACACTGGCCGCTGCATGTGGAGGTGGTAAATCTTCAAGTGGTGAAGGAAATAATACTGGTGGTGGTAGTGCGACTACACCAGGGAATCCAGGTAACCCAGGTTCATTAGTTATCAAAAGCGACTTAGAAACTGCGACACAAGAAGATCGGATTCAAAATGCTCAAAATGATAAAAACAATAGAAGTCATGGTCAAAAAGAAAAGAAAGATTCCAACGGGAATAGATATATTAAATTAGGAATTACCTTTTCTCAAAGTGGTGTTCAAGGTAATACAATTAGAGCTATTGTTGATGTATATAATGATTTAGTTAGCAATTATCAAAAATTCATAAATGATAATCAAAATGCAACCGACGAACAAAAAGAAGCAAAACTAAATGAATTAGGAATCTCTGCTGCTGCTGAAATAGTTAGGGTAGATAACTATGGAAACAGTTATCCAGACGGGGTGCAAAATGTTGGAAAACAAATTGCAGCTATACACGGATTAAAAAAAGAAGAACAACAAGATTATTATAATTTATTAATCGGTTATCCTGTAATTGCTTCAGTTTTAAATAGCAATGGAGAAAATTTATTATTAAATTTCAATTCACAAGATAAATCTTTAAATACTGATTTAGATGATTTTGCTAAAAGTTTCGTTAATGCAAACTATACAACTGAAAATATTACCAAACCAGGAACATACATTCTTCCATTATTCAAAAGTTCAAATGTTTTATCAATTAATGCACCTGTTTTAGGATACTTTTTAAATGAAATGAAAGCTAAAGGTGTAAAAATTAGTAATGAATTCAATGATATTATTGATAAATCACATGCTGATCACAATAGCGTTACAGCAATTTGAGGAGCTCCTGTTGCCAATGCACAAGATATCCTGAAAAATGCAGGATATTTAGATCCAAATAAAACTATAACTAAGGATGATTTATTCGGAACATATACAGGAATTATTAATTTCTCAAAAACTATGCAAAGTTTATTTACAAACTCAGCAAAGACAAATGATACATCATTACATGTTTTCGGAATCGATGATATGGTTGGAGTTTATGATTCAGCATTATTTTCTAGCTTAGGTGCTGATTACTCAAAAATGATTTCAACAGCGATTCGTCAAAATGATAAAACCGTAATTCAATATAACGCTTTAAAAAGCAAAGGTAGTGATGCATATACTGTATCACAACAAATTTGAGATAAATTTACTGAGGGATTTGAAACCAAAGCAATTTATGGTTTTCCGGGCGGACAATATTCATCAACTGATCAAATTAAACATAAAATCGCATTTTCAATCGGTTCAACTGCAGGATATTCAAAAAATTATAAAGATATTAAAAATGATGGTGCAACTGAAATTGATGATAAAAGTGGTAACTTCTCATTTGAACCATCAAAATCTAACACATTTACTTTTATCCAAAATCCTACATTTAAGAAAAATAGAGATGGAAGTACATCTGCAATTGAAGAATTATATAATAAATACAAATCAAATATTCTAGCTGTTTATGGTGATTTTAAAAATTTTGTATGATCTTCTATTCCAAAAGATGATAAAGGTAATGATATTTCAATTGGAAAATATGATTTACTTCCTGCTGATGATGCAAATAAAACTAAAATTGAAAATCTTAAAACAAGTGCTAAAAACTTAGGTTATATTGTTTCATTAAAAGATAATCCAAAAAACACTAATTTTATCAAAAAAGCTAAAGATATGTTAAAAGATAAAACAGATTCTAAAGTTGAAATTATTGATATGAAAAATTCATCAGGTGATTCATTTGCATTCGTGATATTAAAAGATGTTCTAAAAACGGATACAACAGAATATAAAGATTATGAAAAAAATATTGATGATACAGACAATAAATTTACTAATGCTTTAAATGAAGTTGGATTGCACAAACGTAAATTAAATGCTACTGATGTTCTTTCCGAAGATGAATTATTTGCTCTACCAACACCTAAAAAATGATCTGCAAAGTCAACCGATAAAAATGTTTTATACCTTCAAGGACCTTCATTGATGGGTGTTAAATCAAATGATATTGATGAAGATGCAACTCGTGCTTTTGTAAAATGATTGATTACTACTACAAAAACCTTTGACTTTAAAGTTGATAAAAATACTATTACAAACACACCTTTAAGAACCTTAGAACAAGGAATGTCTTATATTTCAGGAACAAATGACTTAGTTAATTTAGATCCTGATAAATTTGCTAAAACTAAGAGTGGTACAAATAAATATCTTCAAGTTGTGTTAGCGGAAGCAAAAGAAGCAATTAATAAACCAGATGAAATCCATACATTTGAAGAACCTGCTGGAACATTCTCTGATACATTTAGAGAACAAATCAAAAATGCATGAAAACAAACCATTGATCAATACAATTTCAATAATCCAAGTCAAGAAAAATTCAATTTCACCAAATTTGTTGATGCTATCACAATCGGAGTAAGTTAATGTTATAAATATAATTTGCTTAGGCAAATTATATTTTAATGAAAGGAAAATATGTCTAAGTTTACTAAATTAATAAAAGTGATTGCTTTACCAACTTTATCAGCATGTAGTTTAGTTGCTGCAGTAGCTTGTTCTAAATATGATCCTGCTAATGACGAAAAACTCCCTATACTTGAATATAAAGTTGATGCTTCTGTTTCAAAATATCCACTTATTTTTACAGAAGATAAAAAAGACTATCATTATAACATCACAACCACACCAGAAGTTCTAAACAATACATTAAAAAGAACTTCATTTTATAATGATATTGATAAGATTAAAGAAAAAATCGCATCATCAATACAAAATCAATTTAAACAACAAATCCATTTGACTTTTTTACAACCACAAAAAGCTGTATTAAGAATCGATGATGCTAAGAGTAGTTATCCAAAACTAGTTCGTATGAAGTTTTTTGATAAATATGTTGTATTTAAGTTTTTATATGCTAGTGTATCACTTGATTTAGATGACAAACTGAAAGAACCTGGACAAAATAATCCTCTATCGCAATGAGATTCTAAAAGCATAAAAGACAAAATAACCTTAGGATATCAAATGTTTTATCAAAATCATCCTGTTGATTGAGTATCTGTAGTTAATATTGAAAAACCATTTAGTTTTGATGTCCCTATTAAGGATATGAAAGTTGATACAGATGAAAAAAACTTTGTCCCATTAGGAATTGATTTTAATCAAGAACGCTTTAAAAATAAAATATTACGTGCTAAACTTGTTTCTGATTCAGATGGTGATACATTTACCATTGAGCCACTAGAAGCTAAAATAATAGGTAATGCTGAATTTAAAAAAGGCGAGCAATATAAAATAAGATTACGTGGAATTGATACCCCTGAAAAAGGAATAGGTGGTGGAAAAAATTATAAAACTGCTAGTCCTTTTGAATCACATTTTGCTTATAAGTCAACTGAATTTGCTGAAAAAATTTTCAATAAATATAAAGATGATGTTTTAGTTGTCTTTCCAAGCGGAAAAGATACATATGGTAGAAATGTAGCAGATATTATCTTTGGTAGCAATGATTCAAGTCAACCTATAAATGATTATAGTAAATATAAATATAGTTATGGTGTTGAAATTATTCGTGCTGGTTTAACCCTTCCACTTTCTGAAGCGGCTTGAAGTGTGGATTTTAAACAAGCAAAAACAGATGACTTTATATATAATATTTATCCAAAGATGGCACAAGCAGCTGACCAAGCTGTAGCAGAACAAAATGGATTCTTTAAATATTTTGACACCCCTGATCAAGTTTCATTATATGTATATTTAAGCAAACGACCTAATTCATATGCTCCATTTTATTCCAGTGAACCTGGTGATGCATCTAATAAAGTTAAAACATATACTAATCAAAAATAACGAAAGGAATTTATGTTATTACTGAAGAAGTTAATTCATAAACTTAAAACTCAGTCTATTAATATCACCGATTCAGATTTAATGAAAATTCAAAAATACCGAGATGAATTTCGAGAAAAAAACCTAGATTCAGTTCCTGCAATTGAATTAAAAAACTTAAATATCGACTTTGGTGAAACCTTAGCTGTTGATAATGTTAGTTTTAAAATCCCAGATGGTAAATTAGTAACTTTATTAGGTCCATCTGGTTCTGGAAAAACTACTACATTAAATGCTATTGCTGGTTTATTAACAGTAACATCAGGAAAAATTTTATTTAAAGGAAAAGATGTTACCGATTTTACTCCACAACGTCGCAAAATCGGATTTGTGTTTCAAAACTATGCTTTATATCCACATTTAAGTGTTTATGCTAACATTGCTTTTCCATTAAAAAATGATTATGATTGACAGTTTCGTACAATGTTAAAAAAGCAACAAGCACAAAATGAAATTAGAATTTTATATCTAAATGCGCTTGGTGCAAGTAAAAATGAAACAAATTCATTAAGACAAGCTTTTGATGACTGATTACTTTTATCTTATAATTTACAGCACAAATTCAACGAAGCATATGCTCGTATGATTGAAAATCTTGAAAAAGCTCATACTGATTATAAACTTGCCGTTTCACATGAAACATCTGAAATTTCCCTTTTAACTAAAAATGTCTTGAAAACTAATAAGCAAGTGGATCTTGATACTAAAACTAAAAAACAAGAAATTAAAGACAAATACCTATCTCAAAAAAGTAACAACTTATTAGAAGACCTTAAAAAAGCCGAAATTTTAGCTAATATGGATCTTAAACTGCTACATTTTAAACCATTAAAACCTGAAGACATCCCATCTCATTTAGAATTACTACAGCAAGCAGTTGCAAATTTAGTTTCTGAAAACCTTGACCATCTAGAATTAAATGAGCGATTAAAAATTGTTTCAGTAGAAAAAAAATTATTGCATTTAATCACTCGCTATAAATATATTTTAAAACGTAAAGAAATATATGCTAAATATGCCGAGGAAAAAGCAAAAACCAAAGAAATTTATTTAGCTGCAAAAAGAGAATATAAGTTAGCAAAATCCGAAGATCTTAGTTTTAAACAACTTAAAGATGATAGCGAAAGATTACCATATGTTGCTCAAAAACACTTCATTAACCAAGTTAAGGAGTTAAGCAAAAGATATGATTTAGACAATAAAATAAAACAAGAACGCAAGAAAATTATTCCCCACATTCTAAATGAAAGCGATCGCCAAAAAGTAAAAGAATTAACAAAAAATGTAATCTCTCTACGTAAAGCAATTCATAATGAAGTTATGGAAGTAGCAAAACGTGTTGAAATAGTTCCTATTTTACAAAAAAAACCGACTCGTTTATCTGGAGGTCAACAACAACGTGTTTCAATTGCTCGTGCAATTGTTAAAAAACCTGAAATATTATTAATGGATGAACCTCTTTCTAACCTTGATGCAAAACTACGGATTTCAACCCGTCAGTGAATTCGGGAAATTCAACAATCGCTCGGAATTACTACTGTATTTGTTACCCACGATCAAGAGGAAGCAATGTCAATTTCAGATATTATTGTTTGTATGTCAACTGCAAAAGTGCAACAATTCGGAACACCGATGCAGTTATATAATAAACCTAAAAACCAATTCGTGGCCCGTTTTTTAGGGATGCCTGAAATGGGATTATTCCCTTCAGAATATAAGGATAACAGAGTATATGTTGCTGGTAAATTGCTTGAAAATGTACTTATAAAAAATGTGTCAAATCCAAGTTTAAACATCGGGGTTCGTTCAGAAGACTTTATTATTAAAAACAACGAAGAAGCGATGTTTAAAGGTAAAGTTATCGTGCAAGAGAACTTTGGAAAAGAAAGTAAATTAATAGTTGAAGTTAACAACATCGGAAGAATTAACTTTTTATTAGATAATGATTTAGAATATCGAATCGGGGATAATATTTATTTTGATTTACCTATTTCAAAATTGCATATCTTTGATGCAGTTTCCGAAGAAAGATTAGAATATGAAATATCTAATTCGTAAGTTGCACTCTTTTATCTCGATTCATATGGGGTTTTTACTTAATTGGTCACTAAAAAAACAATCACAAAAGAAAGTCGTTTTATCGCATTCAATTTTAGAACGTCGTACCCCTTTATATATCCCATTACTTTTACTACTCCCTGGATTTTTACTCATTTTAATGTTTACATTAGTTCCAATGGGAATTAATATTTATCAATCTTTTACAACCGAAAGCGGTGAAGGAACATGAAAAAATTATGAATATGTGTTTAAAGATGCACGTTTTGCTACTGGGGTAAGAAACTCATTTATATATGGTTTAGTTGTGCTACCATTTGTGATGTCCTTTTCACTAATTATTTCTTCAATCATTGCAAAACTACATCGTAAATATGCACGTGGAATATGACAAACTGTATTCTTTATGCCTTATATCACTAATGCTGTTGCAGTTTCACTGGTATTTATCCAATTCTTTGCTCCAGCAGGGATATTAAATAAAATTACCGGTTCCACTCGTGCCTGATTAAACACATCCGATCCATATACATTCAATGCATTGATTGCAATGTTTATTAACGGGATTTGAGGTGGATTAGCATTTAACATCCTTATATTTACCACAGCAATGCTCGGAGTAGATAAAAACCTTTATAAATCTGCTTCTATCGATGGATGCGGTGGAATCAAACAATTCTTTAGCATTACTTTACCATCAATTAAAGGAACCATTAACTTTATAATCACATTAGGTATCATCGGAGGTTTAAAAGTTTTTCCGCTTGCTTTATTCAATAATAACCCAACCGATGCCTTTTCATACGGTGGTGGAACCTTAATGTTATATGTATATTTAATGACTAAAAGCGCGCAATTTCATAATGCAGGTGCTGCAGCTATCTTGTTATTTATCATAGGTGTAAGTTTTTCATCTATTATTCGTGGAGGATTTTTTATGGTGCAATTATCATTAAATAATTTAGGAGAAAGAAATGTTTGAGTTAAAGTTAAAAATTCAACAACTTCTAATACATAGAAAAATCCGTCGCAACCAAGAAAAAGTTACCACCCAAGTAATCGACAGCAATCCTGCATCAGCAATTTTTTTATCGGTTTTAAAGTTATTAGTGTTATGTTTTTTTGGTGTTCTAATATTATTCCCATTTTTCTTTATGATTTCAATTTCATTAATGACCGATGATGAAGTAGCAAACCTAAGTACTAATTTTCGATTTGTTTCTGATTTTACCGAAGGAAATACATATTATCAAGGAACCAAAGGTATTGGTGATACTGTTGCTTGGTCAAAAGTTGTTGCCAATACCTACCATCGTGCATTAGCAACTGGTTATTGAAATTCATTAGGTTTTACTGCATTAAATGTTATTATATCAGTTGTTTTAAAAGTATTTATTACCTTTTTAATGGGATATGCTTTTGCTCTTAAAAAGTGACATGGAAAAGGTTTGGTTTGATTCTTAGCACTTGCTTTATTGGTGCTCCCTGAAGTTGCCTTATTATCTGGACAATATATCGTGGTGTTTCGTACTAATATGCGGGCTAATTATACTGGTTTATTATTTGCTATTGCACTTCCTTTTGTATCTAGCATCTTTAATACCGTTATGTATAAAAACTCATTTGAAGCAATTCCAGGACGCATTAAAGAAGTATCATTAATTGATGGAGCAGGTGGGATAAAATATATGTTTAAAATTGCCTTTCCGATGGTAATGCCTACTACTTTAACTATTGTTATCTTAACCTCTCTTGCTTCTTGAAATGCTTACTTGTGACCATCAATTTTAGTTTCGGATCGTAATTCATTACAACTGCTATCAGTTTGATTATTTAATGCTGGTATGGACTTTAGTGATGATAACAGTGCTGGTGTTCCGCTCCAAAATATTAAAATGGCAGCTGCTATCTTTGTAATCTTGCCAATGTTTATTATTTATTTATTACTTAGAAAAAGAATTATGAATGCAATCAGCAGACAAGGTTCAACTATTAAAGGATAAAAATGAGAACATATAAACGCAGAATTATTATTTGAACAATTATTGCTGCATTGGCCTTGATGGCAATCATCGGATTATCAATCTTTATCCACCAATTAGGTTATACCATTGAATTAAACAAAAAAGTTGAACTTGATCGGAGCATCATCAATGCATTTCAGTTTTCTAAAGCATATTCTATAGGAGGTTTAGCATTTTCTTGTGTGGTATTTATCATCGGTGTAATTATTTCATATGCTGGTTTTAAATCTTGAAAATACTCAGAAATGTTTAGTTAATATGAACAAAAAAATTAAATATCTCCTTTTTACAACCTTATCTTCATGTGTCGTTCCTTTATCAGCCGTGTCCTGTTTATACCAAGGTGATAAAACAATTCAGTATGCTAAGGATTGAGTCCAACAAAACGGATTTAATATCAAACAAAGAGTTGCTGATAAAAATATTCCTGCATTAGTAAAATTTGAAAATAATTTATATACAGCAAACTGACTAGCATATACATATTCAGATGTAGACATCAGATATCAAAATTTAAATGTCTCTATTAATAACTCGTTTTTAAAAACAAGCCTACCAACAATTATTACAACAGCAGGTAAAGGTGTTGCATTTAACCAAGATAATATCAACTTTTTAGCAAATAGTATCCTTTTGATGCAATACAACTTTGATCAATATAATAAAAAACATAAATACCAACGACAAGGACAAGACTTAATTAATTCAAATATCATTTTATTAAATGATATTCGCACAAAACAAAAACAAATCTTAGAGAAACTAGATGCATATCATAAAATCAACGGAAAACGTTCTGTTGCACAAATATTAGTCCACAAATATGGAACAAACGAAGCAGGGGATGATATCGATTTAGAAAAACAAATTTTAACTTTATATCAAGCATTAAGCAAAATTGAATATTATCAAATTGATGATTTTAATAAAGTTATTACCGAAGATAAAGTTAAAAGCATTGTATATAACTTCATCAAAGATACTCCATTAGCAGTTGGGATAAATTATGTCGATTATGCTAACAAGGAACAAATAGAAGCATTTAAACCTGTGAATAAACTTTTAACTTATAATAATGCTGACATTTCATTTAAAATTGATTTTGCAAATAACATCCGTGGAAACACCATTGATACTAATTTAGTTAATTTAACTCTACAAAAAAATAAGATTCTTGATTCAAAAATTGATTATACTAAAATAGATGCTAAAAATACTTTAAAAAACATTTGAAATGTGTTTTATAAATTATATCCTAATTATCGCATTGAAACTGATGAATCACTTCCTGCAAACTTGGAAGATGAAATTCACGGAATTACTCGTGGATTTGGTCCTACTTACTTAATTTTTGGAATTTCACCATCTGCAACATCCGATACAAAAGAAAATAAAAACGATGAATATAAAGTCTTTACTGAAAAACTCAGTGAATCAGAACAAAGTGAATTTTTATCAAAACCAAAAGAATTTATCCAAAATCACATCGATATGCTTTATTATAAAACTTATCATTCATACATTAATACCTTACCCGAAACTCTTGAAACAATTAAAAAAACGCAAGAGAATATTGAAAAACTACAACAAGAAATCAAACAACTTCAAAATGATAATGACACAAAGAAGTTGGATGAAAAAATTTCTGCTTTAAAAGCTGCAGAATTGTTTGTAAAAAATACCAATAAAAAAGTTGATGTTTATAAAATTGTTATAGATTATTTTGAAAAAACTCTGCCGGCTGTTAAAAAAGCATCTGAAGCATTGCGAAATCCTGATCTTAATGCTACTACAAAGGC
The DNA here is from genome assembly GCF_051200785.1 of Mycoplasma sp. 6243. Lineage (NCBI taxonomy): Bacteria > Bacillati > Mycoplasmatota > Mollicutes > Mycoplasmatales > Mycoplasmataceae > Mycoplasma > Mycoplasma sp. 6243. The sequence continues at coordinate 502,629 of NZ_CP195154.1, read as the reverse complement.
ACAAGCGACAAAAACTATTAATGACTTTTTAAACTTTGAAGTTGTTAAATTTGATTTGGATAATATTTACAAACTAATCGATAAAAGTTTTGCAGAATCTAAAACATCACAATATTCATTAGCTGATTTATTCGCTAAACTCTTATTTTTAAATAAAATATATAAAACTCAATCTGTTTTAGGATATAAAATAAATACAGATTCTAAGAAACTTACATACTGAGTAGAATTTTATAATCAAGAAGATAAAAAATGATATTTATTCGATGTATATGGATACTATAAAGCCATCAAAAAAGATAAAAACTCAAATATTGATACATTTATCTTTGATAAATTAGATAATCATTTTGAAAAACTACCAAATTCTAATTCAGAGTTATAAAAGTTGTCTATACACTTTGTGTAGACAACTTTTTATACCCACAAAATAGTGCCTATAAAGCCATATTATGTTCTTTATGGTTAGTGACTTTATTATTTTGTTAAACAGTATACATTTATCTGCTAAAACATATCACACTTACATCACATTCTCTTTTACATCTGATTTTTCATCACTATATAACTCTTTTAATTCATTAAATTGATTGAAAACATTTTTATATGTATAATCAAAGTATTGGCTATATATACCATTTTCTTTTAAATCTAAATTCATTTGATATACTTTTTCTTCTAGTAAATGATATCTTATCTCTTGCATCTGATTGGCTGATAATTTTGGGTCCAAATATGAATATACATTGATATCTACTTGTAAACCTAGTTTGATTTGTTCTTGTTGCTGCTCATTAAATAAATGTAGCTGTGAATTTATTTCATCTGCCTTAGCAACCTTATGCTTGATGTTTACAATTTCTCTGTGACTACTGCTCTCAGATGTAATGTGTTTTCGTTTGTGAACTTCATCCAAAATCGCATCAAAATATGGTATATTCAACTCGTTCATATATTCACTATCTAGTCCTTTTTCTTTTACATCATCGCTAATAACCTTCTTTTATCTTCGAGTAATGTATTTCTAATTTGTTGCATTTGATAATATGATAATTTTGAATCTAGGTATAATTCACATCCAACGATAACTCTAGTCCTTTTCTTATCTCTGCATTTGTTTTCAATCGTATTTTGGATCTATATATAAATATACCTTATCTGATATATAATCTTTTTGTAAACCAAGTCTTATCTGTTGCATTTGAAAACCATTAAAAATATTTTTTGTATATTTTTTAACATCTAAATTTGCTTTTAAACCTAAATATATTTGTTCAAGTTGGCTTGAATAATATTTATTAAAATCAAATTTATTATCTGTAATAAAACTTGAAAATTCACTTGAAATCTTATTTTTATATTCATTAAAAAAATTAATTTCATTATGAATATCAGTTAATTCTAAATCACAACCTTTTGATAGTTCCTTAAGTTCAAACAGAATATCATAATTGTTGTTACGATAATTTATAATTTCATTATATAACTCTTGTTTTTGTATAATTTGTTCAACTGAAATATTACTTTTTGATTTATATGCATTTAATTCCATATCAAGAAAATTTTGATGGCTATAAAGTGTTCTTGATTTAACTTCTTCATCATAAAAATATATCTGACTTATCGAAACAAACGGAGGATTATTTTTTAAATTACGATATAACTGTGAATAAATTTCATCAATATCATCTATATTAAAATATTCAGTATCTAAAAATAAGACAGAATCCTTTTCAAAAACCTTGTATAAATCTTCCTTTGCAATATTTAATTTATAAATTTGTGTTGTATCTATATAACTGTCATTATATAGCAATCCATTGCCTGACTTTTTAATTAAAACTTCATATTCATACGGTTTTCTTTGGATTTGTTTTTTATTATATGCACTTCTAGATTTAAGATAGTAAAATGAACCTGTTAGATCGCTGTAAAAGAAAATAACAGGATGTATTCCATAATCTTCTTCAAACCTATCAAATGTAATAGGTTTTTTCGGTAGTATTGGTTTCATATTATATCCGTTTGTTAATTTGTATTCAAAATTTTGTTTTTGTGTCATATTTTCCTTAATTTAATTAAATATCCTTTGTTTATTTATCCTAATTTCTTCCTTATATTGATTATCATTTCCAAATTGTGAATATATTAAATCAATTTTTTCTATAATTATGAAAAAATCTTTGTTTTCTATATCTCGAACTCTTCTGTATTTAACCCGCATCTCAATACATTAATAAATTTACTAAATGAATAGTTTTCATTTCCAGATTCGATATCACTTTTAATTGTAAATGTCTTAGCGACTAATGCTAAATATTGAAAATTTACATCAATATAATGTGTGCTATTATTTGGATGTGCCATTAAGAAATGTTGATTGGTGTTAGTGCAATTAAATTTTCTAAATAATCTGCTATTTGTGGAAATTTAGACTGCGGAAAGATATGATGCACTTGTGTTGCATCGTTATTATCTGTTAATCCTATAATTTCACTTTTATTATTATATTTTTGATTCAACATTTTTATTGCTTTTTTTGCTTTATCGATTAAGTATTTTCGATATGTTGTCTCATTAATTTTCTTATTTATAACTTGTACATAGTCATTTCTAGACATATTTTTAGGTTTCAAATCTCTAAAATTTGCTTTATTGTATGTTAAATCATCTAATGTAATAATATTTTTAGACAAATAACCTTTTTTAGTTCCTAAGGATTTATTTACAAATGAAAGTGGATTTATAATTTTAGTAAAAATTCTATAAATTTCTAATGTCCCCTTAATTTTTGTGTTTTCTTTATAAAAACTTGTTACATTTTCTTTTAAATATTTAAAAGTATATGAATTCGTGTTGTTTAAAAAATTCACAAAATAATGATATATATCAGTATCTTTTAAAACCTTTTTGATATACTCACATAAAAAGTTTAGAGCATTCATTGGTCTTAATGCAATATATTCTAAAATTTCTTTATTAGTTACCTTAAAGTGTCTTACATTATTTACTTTGTTTTGTTTTAAAACTCCTGCATATACAAGTAAATTAATAGGTTGACCAAAATATTTATCGTATTCTCTTGATGATTTATTCGATGGATTTGGTTTGGTAAATAGATTTGAAACATTTATAACTGTATATTCATTAAATCAAATGTCTTTTACTTTAAATGTATCCATTTTATTATTGATATATTCTAAAATACAATCAGAAACTATTGACAAAACATCATATGTACACTTTTGATCAATTCATCTAAAATTTTTTGAAATTCTTAAATCATAATTCTTATCATAGAAGAAATCGCTTAATAATTTATACATCTAATTCAACTCCTTGTTCTTCCCGAATCAAAAAACACTTGAAGAATCAATGTTTATTGAACGAGTTTGATAATTTCGTGCAATATGATAGAACTTTCTAAACTCATCAGTCGAAATATATTCTTTTTGTTTGTCATTTAACTTTAAATTATTCTTAGGTATTAATATTGCTACTGATCCGTTTGTTAGATAACCTTTTGGTTTTGATATTAGCCTAGGTTTATAAGTCATATTAGGTGTTAAATAAGCATTTTCATAATCAAGATATTTATAGACATCTAATTTTTTTGCAACAACATCCAGGATGTAAGAATCATAATTTTCTATTTCGCTGATACTTTTTCCACTATCATCAATGTTTTTAGACTTCAAGACTCTTATTGTATTTTGTTTGTTATTAATGAGTATTGAATTAGTAATTTGACGGTCTCTAAATACCTTAAAAATATCAAATTCCATTTTTTTATATACAAAATCAAAAAATTCATCACGATAAATAACTCAGTATGGCAATTCCTTAGAGAAAATATAGTCCCTGAATTGATAATTTTCTTGTTTTTTGGGTAATGATTTAATATAAATTCTATCTATAATACATTTTGAAATTGTTATATTAATAGTTTCGATTAAAATATCATCAAATCCTTTTTCGCCAAAATCTATAATTGATGAAATATTAAAATTAACTAATAAGTTACGTGTTTCTTGATATTCTGGTGTATTTAATAAATTTTTTGGCATTATCAATGAAATGTTATCGGCTTCTAATAAGGATTTTTCTAAAAATAATCCTGCTAAATTTTTTAAATTCACTGAATATTGATGTAAATTTTGATATTTCACTTTTTTAATTTTATTTATTTTGGTAAAGGGTGGATTTCCAATAATTAAATCAAATTTTTTATTGAATTTCAACATTAAATAATTATCATTTACATATTTAATCTTAAAGTTTTCGGGTATATTGTTTTTATAAAGAATTTTTAAAAGTTCTAACGATTCGTTATTTATATCAATAATTGTTAAGTTCACGATATTTTTTTTGATATTTTCTAAATAAAATAGGTAAAAAATTACCTGAACCAACTGCAGGTTCTAAAATATTAATTTCTTTCTTTGTAAATTCAGGTAATTGTAAATATATTTGCTCTAAAATAAGACATTATAAAAATTCTTGTGTATTTTAATAAAATCTAAGTTATATCCTATAAAAAAGGTAAGTAGTATATATAATAGCATCTTATCAGAAAAATTTAAAAATTTTTTTTGAAAAACCCGCAAAATAAAGCGAACAAAAGTAATCTTTTGTTCTTTTGCTTTATATTTTCCAGGTTTTTCAATACCAAATCGAAGTTTAACCAATATTTCTAAAAAACCATTTGTTGCTCTAAAACTTCTGTCAATATTTCAGTTATCAAAAATATGTGCTAAAAAGCAGTGATAAACTTTCCGTATTAGGAAAATGAAACTTTTCTTTTTAAAATCAATTTCATATTCGAGTTTAAGGATCTCGATTGGATTTGTTGTATAAATAGATTTACGCTTTTCAGGTGGAAAATCAAAAAATGTTAATAAATTTTGCATTTGCAAAAGATATGAGACTTCTTTTTGTAACCTTTTATGGTTCATTTTGATACAAAGTTTTCTAGTTCTTTTTGTGCTTCAGTTTTATTACTTCGTTTTGCAATCAACATAAAATCATTAGAAATTTCTTTACGATCAGAAACCCTTACTTTAGACACAATATTTCTTTGAATGTGTTTTTAAGGTCCCTAAAATAATTTGTGTGTATAAAATGCTGCATAATGATTGCGCTTACTATTAGATAATTCAATTATTCTAGATAAACTATTGAAATCATATTTGTGTTTGTTATCATTAATAAATTTAATTAAATTCTGATGGTTTATTAATTCATTTTTTTCTATAATTTGTTTAATTTGTTGTTTATTCAAACTTTTCTTCATCAAAAAAACTCTTTCTTAATATTCTTAGCGATTTGCTCAAAGATTACAGTAGGTACTGATTCTCCGATACAATGTCTTATATTCATTTCATTCTTTTTTGAAAAAGCAACTTTTTCATCATAAGATAACTTATTCAACTGTGACAGAGGAATATTAGTTCATTTAAAATCATTTGGTATAGTCATCATTTTCATTAACTCTCTAATAGAAAATACTCTATTTTGATTCGGATGAATTGTATTTTGACTTGCTAGTTGATCGTTTCTAGTATGAATACATGGAGCAACCTTATCAAAATTTTGTCTTTTATACTTATCACCATTTTTATTTTTATTTATTATTATTTTACCATTAATAATTTTATGTGGCTTATTTATATCTTCTAAATTATCAAATGCTGATTGTCCTGGTTTGATATTTTGTATCCATGATTGCATATGGTGTTTATAAGTTCGGAAGCTATGAAAAAAATCTTCGTTATCATATTCACCTCATTTTAATGATTTCATATCACCAATCACTTGATAGAGCGTTTTTTCACCCTGATATTTAGGAAAGATTTTCTCAACATCAATTTTATCAGTTAATTTCTTATGAACACCAATGACTAAGGTTCGTGTTCTTGATGAGTTGCTACCATAATTTTTGAAATTTATAATTTTATGTTGATATTCATAATCTTTACCTAAACTTTCTTTAATAGCTTCTGATATTGTAACGATTTTTTTGTTATATAAACACCCCGTCTTTCAAAAGGAAGCAACGTTTTCAAAAATAAAAAAATTTGGTTGAATATTGTTAATTAATTTTATACTTTCTACGATTAAACTATTTCGGTTTATATCATTGTTATTCTTTTTATGATTTGCAACACTCATCCCTTGACACGGAGGAGTAGCAATAATTACATCAACAACATCATTGCCAAGCAAATGTCATCTTTGTATCTCGTTATATAAATTATCATAATTTTCTTTGATATCACCTAATAAGTAACCGCTTTGATATTTACATTTATTATTTATTCGTTGTATATTTAAACGTTTATCAAGCAATTCGTTTGTAGCGATGCGTTCATATCCTTGCTTTTTAAACCCGAAACAACCAACTCCTGCTGATGAAAACAGTGTAATATAAGTTAATTTATTATCAATCATTTTACCCCTTTATTTTATTATATATAAATTTAAAAATTTGTTTTTGCTTTATTTTAATGTTTTATAATTTTATTAAAGGAGTTAATATGTCAGAACAAAAAGATAAAATACAAAAACATTTTGAACCATTAAAACCTTTCAAACCATATGAATCAGTTACCTTTGATCGACTTGAAAATAATTTTGGTGTACATCCAATTGTAGTTTTTTTAGATATTTATAAAGATGTTTATTACTACGTTAAAGCGCGAAGTGCCAAAAACAAATTTCATCATAAGCGAGCTAAATTGGAATATGAAATCAAGGTTCCTAAAGCAAAAACTGGTTTATTTATCCATGATAGCTTTATAGATACATCTGAAATTTATAAAATAAGTGACCATGATCTGCATGAAGTTTTTGATGAAGAATCAATTTATTATTTAGAAACAGATTTTTTTAACATCGAACAAATTCATGAGTTATATAAAGGGATAATTGATAATTTAAGTAAAAATCGACCACTTGTATCGCTTTCGCATGTATATATTGATAAAAAAAATCAAGTGCGTGCTAAAACATTATATGCTTGTGATAACTTTTTAAAGCGTGATTATGATTGAGTGCGTGATGATGCAACTTTAACATCAAAACAACGCGAAGCTAAGAAAACTTTATTGCTTGAAATCGAAAAAAAACGTAACAAGGACCCACAAACACTTAAAGAACTACAAAACTTATTAATTTGAATTAAAAGGGAATACCAAGAAGCATTATTTGAATATCAAGGTCGTAGTCGCGAACAAGAGTTGTTAGTTAATCAATTTCCAGATTATGTCGAATCACGAAATAATGATTTAGATTCATATTGTCATGGCCAATTGCAGGAAATACGTCTTGGTTTAGAAAGTGGAGTCGATACCAGTTTATATTCTAGTGGTCTTTTTGATGCTTGACAGATGGAAGAAATACGGCTTGCCTTAGAATCAGGATTAGATTTTAAAGAATTTGCAGATCCAAGTTTATCATGAGAACAGATGCGAGAAAAACGTAAGGAATTATCGGGTGATAAATTCATTGACGAATCAAATTATAAAGAAATAAAATAATACCTTTTTAGGTATTATTTTTATATTTCTTGTATATCATTTGATTGATAGTCAACATTATATCCATTAGCCTTTAATTGATTATATAAATTGGTTGCGTTATTTGGAACAAAGATTTTAGTTGTTTCTTTAAAGAAAGTTCCATCGCTATAAGCAATCAATGTTGATAAGTTAGCTAAACCAGTTCCATCTAAAGTCGCACCTGGTATTTTTGGTTTAATTAAAATATTCTTGGTTCCTTTGCCATTTGAAAAAATAATTTTAGAGCGAGGCATCGGGATATCTTTTGCTAAAACCATAGCGAATTGTGCTTTATTCATATTATCAGTATCAGTTTCTCATGTATCGGAATTATTATATAAGACAATTCTGGTTAATTTACGTAAGGTTGAATAACCGTGATCTTCATCATAGAAAATCATATTTTTAAGTCCTTTTGCCTCTTTAATTCGAGATAAATCTAAACCAGTCGGATATGAATTTCCAGAAGCATTACGATCGGGTTTCAACCCTGGACCCATTGCACCTTGGAAAATACGTTCATTATTTCTGGTTACATATGCCATACGTAATCCATTATTAATTGTTGTCATATCATCTTCACCATGTCAGTCATCTTCATCAAAAGCAAGTGAATTAAAGGTAATTCTAGTAGTAATTTTTTCATATCGATTATAATCGGAACTTACATTATAATCTAAGGTATTTACTCAGGCTACATTTCTTAGTGCCCAAGGATTAATTGATCATCTTTCATCAAGAGAATTTAAACTGGTATATAACCCAAGTTCATCAATATCTTTATCAGAAATAGCTTCAAGTGCAGATGTGTTAAAGCTGTCAAAATATAATTCTAATAAAGGTAAATGCTTTGGTAATACTGATAATAAACTTCTAATATTTTGAGCATCATCATATTTACCGATGTTTAATATCCTTATTCCCATCGGAATATCATTTGCAGCTACCATATTTTTAATAACATTGGTTATTTTAGCAAATGCTTTTTCATTAGCTAAATCAGCAGTCATTATAAATGCTTTTTTAGGTCCATTAGGATTTGCAGTATTCGATGATTCTTTGTTATATTCAGTTACTGAAATTCCATCACCACTTTCAAAACCATATTTTTTATATTTATATGACATATCACCATCATATTTTCTTCAGCCAGGATAATTACCACGAGCAATGTCATCAGGACTACGAGTTCATTGTGTATCATATCCTAATGCTCGCTTTTCAGCATTATTTCGTTTCATTTCAGCAACAACTGAATTGAAAATTGGACTTACTGCATATGAATCTAGTTCACCTTTATCATTTACATAAACATTTCTTTCATCTTTACTGATATAAAATCCTTTTGCAAGTTCATTTTTAAGGTTTTGTGATAATTCTTTGAACTTACTTGGGTCCATATTCATCGCAATTCATAATCACCCTACTTTTAAATACTCTTTTCCATAACCGCGAACAGGTGGGATATATTCTAAAGTATCGGTACGATTAAATCATTCATCATATTTATTTTGAACTGAATCATACATAAATTTCTTAGCATTACCTGCCTCAATTACATTACGGTATTTGTCATATAATTGTAAAATTAAATTTAAATCACCAGGACTATTATTCAAATAATTTTGTAATTCATCATGACCACGAGAAATATATAAGTCTTTATAGTATTCTTGAAGTGGGCCGGGTTTTCCTGGAACACCTGCTCAAAGATTACTAAAAGATTTCAATGATGCTTCTCCGTTTGAAACTGTTTGTGCATAGTTTTCAGCATTAAGTTTAACATTCTTTAAATCAGGAACTAATTCAGCACGATATGGTATACGATTGGTTATTCCTTTTTCTTGGTCACTACGTTTATCTACACGTGGCGGAACATCTTCAACAGTAACTTGAATATTACCTACATCTGTATGCACAGTTTTAGTAACTGTTTTTGGCTGTTGTGGTTTTTCAACAGGTTGTACTGGTTGAATAACTTGTTGTGGTGGGATAATTTCTGGTTTCTTTTCTATTGGTTTAGGAGTTTCGATAACCTTAGGTGGTTCAACTACTTTTGGTTTTTCAATAGTAGGTGGTGGAGTTTCTGTTACTTTTTCTGATGTACCAGGTTTACTAATCGGTTCATTAGTAAGTTGTGGCGGTTTAGGTTCTTCAGGTTTTTTGATTTCCTCTTTTTTTGGAGGTTCTTGTGGTTTTGGTTGTACTTTAATAATATCTTCTTGATGTACATCCGATGGAATAGTTTTGATGTCTTCTTTTTTAGGAGGTTTGGTTGTTTCTGGATCTTTTTGTTTTAGGTTATAATCCTTAGAAGTCTTACTTCCTTCTAAAATAAGGTTACTGCGAGTATCAAAGGTTTGTTGATCACTAACAGTAAATGAGTGATAACTGTTATCAGCAGCAGTTGCAACAATATTAGCAAACACCCCAGATGCAGCTGAGGTTATCACAATAGAAGAAAGAGCAATTAAACTAATTTTTCAGGTACGTTTCATAATGTATCTCCATATATTAATATTATAACACTTTAAGTAATTTTTTATATTTAGTATAATATCAATGATTTATTTGAAAATATTTTATTACTTTTGGAAAAATTAAAAATATTTTTTTTGAAATTTAAAGTAGTAAAATTTATTCAAATTATCTTATACTTAACAAATAAGGAGAAATTATGCCATTAAAAATAAAAAAATCCAAGTTTTTATCTAAATTCTTGCTATTTAATGCTACCACTGCTTTTGTGGCTATATCTGCTGTTGCATGTGGAACAAAAACCGATTCAAATGCAAATGAAGGTGAAAATAAAAAGGGAAATCCTGATAATCCTGGTTCTGGAAATCAAGGAACTAATCCTGGAACAAATCCACAAAATCCTGGTAATACACTTACAAAAAATGAATTACAACAAAAAGTTGAAAAATCTTCTTTAAATGATTTATTTAATATTGATCTTTCAGGAAATAAGTCAGATGTATATGCTTCAAATGTTGATGTAACAAAGGATGCAATTGCTATTAGGGAACCAGGAAAACTTATTTTAAAATTATCTGCTAAAGAAAATGAAATTCCTCAATTTACCATAACAAATACCAAAGTAGATGATGCTAATGGTAAAATAACTATATTTATGGCTTTTGGTAAAGATGCTGATGTTTATAAAAGTTTTACTATTGATGGATTTAAGAAAAAAGAAGAATTTAACTTTGGTCAAACCAAAAATGTTAGTGAAAATGACCAAGTAAACTACTTTATTAATATGAATCAAGATCAACAATTTGATTATGATTGAAATTTAATTAAAAACAGATACCTTAGCGCAGATTCGACTCTTACAAGTAATTTAACTTCGCAACAAAAACAAGAAATTGATGCTAAATTAAAAAAACTGGATATGCCAAATTATGATGAATTAAGAATCAAGGGATATTCAATTGCGGTCAATGATCAAGGTAAATTGAAATTACAACTTCCTAATATCGGTCCTCGTGTGGCTGCTAACTGAACTGATGCTATTAATAATCCAGAAAATAATACAGGAGTCGCACGAACTATCACTAACCAACAATATTCAGATTTTGCCAAACAATCTTATCATGTAAGTATTAATCATTTTTTATTTACTAAAGATGAAAATCAACAAAACCTTTTAACCACTGCATTAACAAATAATATAGATTTGCGAAACTTGATAAATCAACTTAAAGATTCAGATACTAAAACAAAATTATTAGACAGATGAAACAAATCGAATGGTAACCGTGGTGTTTGAAAACTTATTCAAGATGATACCGAAAAGCAACTTGTAGCAGACTATGGAAACGAAAAGGATAATAACGGGAATGAAAAAGATGCAGTTATATATACAAACTGATTAAAATCTGAATATGATAAAATTTACAAAAAATTAGATGAAACAGCCGGTTTAGATGCAACCGTAAAACAAAAAGTTAAAGATTATATTAGCAAAAACAAACCAACTGATTTCAACCAATTAGCTGGATATCCAAAAAAACAAGAAACTGAAGCAGGAACTGCATCAATAATTGATTATGAAATCAAAGAAGACCAAAGTTATCCAACCAAATTCTACTTTATCACTAACTACCACGTGGTAAATGGTATAAGTTCTTTACCTGATTTTACCTTAGGATTAACTCGTTTAAATAATAATGGTAGTTATATTGGTAATCAGTTAAAAACCATTCCTTTTGATCAGCATTTTTCAAATTTTAGCTTTGATAAAAATTCAGTTAAGGTTATTTTAGATGGTCGCGACTTCTTTAAATTTGACCCTACATCAGTTGCAACTAATGCTCAAAATGCAAAAGAATTTTTAGATTTTGCTATCTTTGAAGTAGATATTGATAAATTACCTGAAAACTTGCTAAATGGAAAAACCAAAGAACAATTTGCTAAAGATATGTCAAATGATTATGTAAACAATACAAATAAAGTATCATTTCCTACTTTTGATTACTTATCACAAAGTGGTTATGAAAGTGTAGATGGGCCGATTATTAAACGTCAAATTGATGATCACAAGAAAAAACCTGTTTCTGATTACAACTTACTTTACCTTGTTGGTTTTCCAGCAACACAAACTAAATCACAAGGGTTTGTCGACTTCTTTTTACAAGAAGGTGATGGACAATATACAAATAAAGATTTAATAACTAGCGCGCCTTATTCATATTCATTATGAACTAATGCCAACCGTTCTTTATACGGAAAAAGTTCAACAGATTTAGCAAATAATCCAAGAGCACAACGTGGTGGATTTTTATCACATTCAAATGTACTTTCTGAATTTAAGAACCGCAAAGGTGTCTTTGATCGCTTTTTAGCACTTCCGTTTTTATCTTATGGTGATAATAAACCAAATCTATTTACATCCAAAGATGATGGAAAAGAATACTACCATTCAGGACTATCATATGCGATAAGAGACTTTAATGTCGGTGGTGGTGCATCCGGGACTGGTGTTAGAACTAAGAAAAACGAATTAGTTGCTTTAGTTGATTCAGTATTCTTTGTCTCAAGGGTTACTATTGCTACAGCATTGCGTTCATTGGGTGTTAACTACGATGGAGCATTTGGTGATTACAACACCCCTCAATATGATGTTATTTATGGTGGAGGTAAAGATCAAAATAATTCCTTTAAGCAAGCTCTTGAAAAACTTTATGGAACAAATTACAAAACACACCTTTTTGATAAAGGAGTAAATTCTGCATACTCAGATCATGCATTCAAGGATAATGTAAATGCAAAAAGTTAGAACACGTTATGCACCAAGTCCTACCGGTTATTTACATATCGGAGGAGCTCGAACAGCTTTATTTAACTATTTATTTGCAAAACATTATAATGGAACATTTATCTTCCGTCTTGAAGATACAGATGTCAAACGCAATGTTATCGGTGGTGAAGCATCACAGATAGATAATTTGGCTTGATTAGGTATCATACCTGACGAATCACCTTTAAAACCAAACCCAAAATATGGCCAATATCGACAAAGCGAAAAACTAGGTCGCTACCAACAAGTTGCAAATATGTTGTTAGAACTAGGATTTGCTTATAAAGCATATGATACAACCGAAGAATTGGAAGCACAAAAGCAAGAAAGCGATGCAAAAGGTATTCCTAGTTTTCGTTATAATCGCAATTGATTAAAAATCTCCGATGCAGAAAAACAAATTCGTGATCAAAATGGTGCTTATTCGATTCGCTTAGCGATGCCAAAAAATCAAGTTTATCAATGAAATGATATAGTACGTGGACAAATAAGTTTTAACTCAGATGAAATTGGTGATTGAGTAATTATCAAATCCGATGGGTATCCTACTTATAACTTTGCAGTAGTTATTGATGATTATGATATGCAGATTACACATATTTTAAGAGGTGAAGAACATATCGGAAACACACCAAAACAAATTGCTTTATATCAAATGCTTAAATGAAATATGCCTGAATTTGGACATCTTACCATTATTACTAATATGGAAGGTAAAAAACTCTCTAAGCGTGATACATCATTAAAACAATTTATAGAAGATTATAAAAATGAAGGCTATTTACCTCAAGGAATATTTAACTTTTTATCTTTATTAGGTTGAACTGCATCAGATGCAAGTGAAATGATGTCGCATTCCGAAAATATTTTAAAATTCGATCCAAATAGATTAAGTAAAAGTCCATCAAAATTCGATATTTTGAAAATGAATTGATTTTCAAAACAATATATGAAAAATCAAGATAACAATGAGATCTTAAAACATTTATCGCTTGGTAATAGTAATAAAAGTTTAGAATGAATTAATTTATTTATCGAAACATTTAAACAAAGTGTTATCACATATTCTGAAATGAATCAAAATTTAATGCTTTATCTTAATCCTGTTGATAAGCACTTTGAATTTAATGATAACGAAAATAAAGTTATCAATGAATTTAAAAATCATATAGACTTTAATAACTTTAGTATCGAAAATATTCAAGATGCAATCAATACCACTTCAAAGAACTTAAACATTAAAGGTAAAAATCTTTTTATGCCCATACGTCTTGCAACTACATCGCAACAACATGGTCCTGAACTAGCAAAAGCAATATATTTATATGGACCAGAATTTATCAAGGATGCATTAAAAAAATATGAAAATTAATTTTAAATCAACCACCAAACAAAATGGTGAATCAAAAGATATTGATTTTATTTCTGTGTTAGATTATGAATTTGATGATGGTTATCATATTTTAACATTCAGCGAACCTTCACAAGGAATTCGAAATCGAATCGAAATATCAGAAACCAATATCAATATTTATGCAGGTGCTACAACCGTATATTTGAAATACCAAAAAGAATTTAAGTTTTTATTAGATCTTGAAGGTTTTAATTGACGCAACCAAGCAATCGAACTAGTATCAAATTGGTTTTATAAAAACTTTGCTGATGATTTATTTGAATTCACTTATACACTAGCTAAAGATGGACAACTTTTAGGTGAATATACCATTAATTTAACCTTAATTAAGGATTAAAAATATCCCGAAAAACTCCTACATTTCCCACTTAAGTAGGATTTTTTATTTGATTATTTAACTCTCTTATATATATAAATATATATAAGAGAAACTTTAAAATTATTTTATTTTTTTCTTACGTTTTCTTACTGTTATGTTATAATTTTATTATGAAAAATGAATTAAAAGTTTTTAACGTATCAGGAAATAAAAAAGGTATCACCTATAAGTATGTAGGATGATACAAAGGGGAAGGTGATAGAAATTATGTGCGCTGATTTAGTCTAGGATTGATAAGTGAACTTGAAAAAATTAATAAGGAAGCAATGAATATACTAAAAAGAAGAGTAAAGCAATTTTCAAAAAATGATAATCCTGATTTTGTAAAGGCTTCATTGCTAAGTTCGCTTAGAGAAAACCAAATTAAAGGTGTGAATATCAAAATGGGAAATAAATTAATATACGAATTGATAGATGAATACAATATATTTAATTGTATGTCGCAGCAAGAAAAGCATAAAAAACTTAAATATGTTTTCTATTATTTGATTTCTCGTAGAATTACCGAACCATCAAGTATTTTACGAAGTTTTATTTCTCAAAAAGAATATATAGAAAGTCAGGAAGTTTCAAAAAATACATTCTACAGAACCTTAGATTTTGTTGCAGAAAACCAAAATACACTCTTACAAAAATTAAATGAAATGGTTTTAAAGAAAACAAATAGAAGCGAGAGTGAAATTTATTTTGATTCAACAACTGTTTATTTTGAAACCTTTAAAAGAAAAGGTTACAAGAAAAATGGTTATTCTAAGGATGGTAAATTTAAAGAAGATCAAATAGTTATAGGTTTGGCTTGTGACCGAAATGGAATACCATATCACATCAAAATATATCGTGGAAATACAGCTGATCCTAGAACATTTATCCCTTTTATTTTAGAAGTTCAAAAAACTTATAATGTTAATGATTTAACTGTTGTTGCCGATCGTGGAATGAGTACGAATTCTAACATTAGATTTTTGGAACAAAAAGGATTTAAGTTTGTCATCTCATATCGAGCAAGAAAAGGGGTAAAAAATTACAAAGAATTATTATTAGAAAAAAGTGGATATATACAACTAAATAATGATGTTGTTTATAAAGAAGAAATAGCAATTTCAACTTTTCATAAAAAACGACCTAATGGACATCTTCGTCGAAAAATCATTACATATAGTATAAAAGAATTTAAAAAGATAAAGTTCGACCGAGACAAGATGATAGAAGATTTTCAAAAGAAACTTGATAAAAATGGATATATAGATCAAGTAAAATGATTTCAAGTTATAAATGTCAGTTTTTCAGACAAGTATCAAATCTAAAGTTTGAACTTGATGTAGATAAAGTAAACAGACATAAAGAATTTGATGGAATTTATGTTTATGAAACTAACTTAATGGATGAAAAAGTAGATAAAATAATGAATATTTATAAAAATCAATGAAAAATTGAAGAAAATTTTAGAAGTTTAAAGACTTATTTAGAAATAAGACACTGTTTATGTTTGAGTTGAAGAACATATCATCGGACATATGTTAATATGTTTTGCATCATTAGTAATATTGAAATTTCTTGTTTATCTTTTCAAAGAATTTCATATGAAAACAGGTATTTCATATGAAATAACAGAAGAAAAATTAATAAATCTTATTTCTAATGTTTCGATTTCAAACAAAGTTGATATATACACAAATGAAGTTATAGAAAGTATAAGAAACGAAATTACAGGATTTAATTTCGAAGAAGGTTGAACACTTTTTAATGATTACTGTGAAACAGTAAGAAAAAATTATTAAAAAAATTCGTTTTGCCTATGTTTAAGGCTTAAACGAATTTTTAATACAATAAAGTGGGAAATTCAGGTTTAACCTTAATTAAGGATTAAAAATATCCCGAAAAACTTGTTTTTCGGGATATTTTTAATTATTGTTAAGTAATTGGATATGGATAACATTTTTTGCTATAACATCTGTTTTTGCTTTATATGCATCACTTGCACCCAAATATATTGGTTTTAATGCAAAAGCAATATCTACAAACTTGTTTTTACCATATTCAATTTTTGATGCATTTATAATTTCAATTTGATAATAACTGCGTGCTACAGCTGGATTATAAGCATCTTTTATAACATTATAATTATCATTAATAAACTTGATTAAATTAGTATATTTATCAAGATAATCTACTTTTTCTTGAGAATTTGCTTTATTATTTATTGATGCAACCATTTGTTCAGCACTCTCGGTTGCTGTTGATTTAAGACCATATGAAGAATTAACAGTTAAATAATCTGCTGATGCATATAATTTTGCTTGCCTTGATAAATATGTATATCAATCTTTTGCATCTTTGTTAGTATAATTGTTAAATCCAGCTAATCACAAAGGTGTAATTTGGTTAGTATATTTATCTTCAGCATTAGTTTGATTGAATCAAAACATTATTTTATATTGAATCATACCTAATGGAGCATATGCAGTGGTTTTATATGGTTTATAGACATTTTCATCATCTTTATATTTAACAAAATATGCTTTAAAAACACTTGGATCATAACTTTTTAGTCCTTCATCAATATCAATAAAGTTTTGTAGCGATGCATCGTTTAGATCAACGATAATAGCAGGTTTTCCAAATGATGAATCTAAATCATCAATGTTACTATATTTAGCATCTTTATATGCATCATCAAAGTCCTTGGTGGATTTTTTCATACCTTTTTTTGAGATATGTACTAATGGATCGAATAATAATGTGTTAGTTTTATTAGCAATAATTCAAGCTTTTGAGTATAGATTTTCAATTTTAAAAGTTTTTTCTATTGAATGATTATTTCCACTACTTAATTTCAAAGTCAGCGATAATGTACCATTTAATTCATTTAGATTACTAAATTTACTTTCATCAAAATTAAATGTTATTTCATTATCGAATCCATTTTTATTTGAAAAATTAAAGTATTTAAATAAGTCTTTATCTGCTAATAAAACTTTTTTAATACCAGATGCTCATCAACGTTTTTTTAGTGTTAAGTGATTGATTGAATTAATTAAACTGTTTAACTCATCAACACTAAGCTGTGCTTTTGTAGTAGGTTTAGCTATAGTTGTAAATGACTTATTTTCGTTAATATGTACACTACCAATTCCGATAACTTTATAAGTTGTTGCAAAATCTAAATTTAAAGTTTTTATTTCTAATTTATTAGTATTCGGATTTCATATACTATTTAAATTAACAAAATCTTCTGAGCCATTTTTTTGTATAACAATATTTGGAGACTGTTTATAGACAAATGTATTAACAGTGTTATTACTTTGTAAATCTAAAATAATATTATGTTGATAATTAAATTTATCATATGAATAGTTTATTGTATTTATATTATTTGTTGTTGGTTTACTTGCATCAACTCTTAATGTATCGTTACCTTTATTATTTTTATTTACAAAAATAGGTTTTGAATTTAAATATACTCTTGCGATGCTGTATGTTCCAGACGGAAAATTATTAATCTGTACACTTCCTGTATATTTATCATTTGTTTTAGTTAAATTTACATTTCATAAGCCGCCAAAATCACTTTTTATATCAACTGAAACAGGATCACTTGAATCGGCTGATAAACCAAGTGAAACATTTAAACTATTATTAGTATTAGTAATTTCAACATTTTGATATCTGGTGGTGTTAATATGTGTATCAACGATAAAAGAAGCACCTTGTTTTAAGGCAAAAGTAAGTGTTCCGTGTTCACTTTGTCCATCACCATTAGTTAATTTTAATGCTTTGAGTTTATATGTTTTATTTGGTTCTAAATCATAATAATGTCCTTCATCAGCTTCTTCAGGATCGTTTTTTACAAAGATGCGAATATTATCTAAACTTAATTGATTGTTATTATTTTCCTTAGGTGTAGCAAAAAAATCTAAATTGTAGTCTTTATTTGCACTTTCATCAGTAAATTCTGCTGTAAAGAAATACTGAGATCGATGAAGTGGAAATAAATCAATAACACCAAAATCTAATGACATCACATCAGATGAATCAGCTGAAACTTTATCTTCAAAAGTATATCCTAAACTATTTAATATTACCGGACGATTTCAGTCCAAGGTGGTAAATGATTTTTGTGATTCATCAGTTGGTAATGTTAAAGTTTTATCATTTAATGTAACTGAATTTACAAAATACTTAGTATGAAAATCAAGATTATCAAGCACAATTTCAACATATGATTCAGATGGATTATAATCACTAAATTTATAAACTTTATTATCTAAATTTACTTCAAATTCATGATGGTTTTCATTTAAAAGATCGTTTGAACTAAAGTCAATATGCATTGTAGCAGAAGTAGCAGTGATATCTTTATAAGTTATTTTGCTAATTGCAAATGAATCAGTAGTAACTTCTTTTGATGTTGTAAAAGAAAGTTCATTTTCATGGTTTAATGCTATATCATTGTTATTTAAAGTTAATTTAGTTAGTTTATAAGTTGTCTGTGGTTTTAGTGAATCTATTTGAAGCAATATCTTATGGTTTGATAAATATTTAAATTTATTATGTTTGGTTGTTGTTTCATTGTTTGTTAAATCTACCGACAATGATGCTAATTCATTGTCTGTTATATCGCGGTTTAAATTAAACTCAATTGCAGCAGTATTTTTGCTTTTTGATACCAAATGTGCTTGATTAACTTGCAATGCATTAGAAGTGGTTGTAAAGGTGTGATTCAAGGGTTTTATTGATAATGTCTTACCTTGATAACTTATAGAATTGATAGTATATGATTTTTGTGGGGTTAAATTAGTTAAAGTAAAGTTGTAACTTTGAGTTTCTTGATTAAATGAAACTAAAATAGGTTGACTGTAATCGCTTACTTCTACATTTAATTGTGTGACATCTAAATTATTATCTGTCAAAGAGAATGTGATTGATAAACTGTTGTGACTAATCGAACTTGCTTGTAATGATTCAACTACATTTTCTGCTTTTGTCTTAAAACTAAAATTAAATGATGGAAATTCTTTATCATTTACTATCAATTTATTTAACTTATATGTTGTATTTGTGTTTAGGTTGTCTAATTCAAAAGTTACTTCTTTTGTTTGTTTGTTAAATGACGAAGAAGTGTAGTTTTGATTATTTAATATTAATATAAAATTACTTGCATCTAAAATATCAGATGATGTGTGAATCTTAATTTTTAATATAGCAGATGTTGTATGAACATTAGATGTTTGAACAGATTCGATTTTATATGATTCTTGTTTGTCAATAGGTTGAGATTTTTCACTTTCAGAATCAGGTTCATTTTTTTTTGGTGGTGTCAAATCACTTTGTTGTGTAGTTGTAAAAGAAAAATTATTGACATCTGAATTTAAAACACTATTTTTAAATTCTAATTTTATAAATGTATAGATAGTAGCAGGATTTAAATCATTTAAGTTAAATGTAATTTCTTTTTGGTTATTAGATGTTTTTATCTCAAAAGCTATATAAGAAACATTATTAAATGTTATTTTAAAATCCGTTGCATTATTATATTCAGGTTTGCTTGCATCAATTACGGCTTTTATTTTTGCTGATTTTGATGTTGTTTGTAATGTTGATAAATTAATTAATTTTGGATTTATAATTACTTGCTTTGGTTTATTATCAGTTTGATTAGAACATGCAGTAACTAATATTACCGTTGATGAAGTAATCCCTGATAATAAAAGAAAAATTTTCTGGTGTCTTTTTTTCATTTAAACCTTTCTTAAAATTAAGATATAAGAATAAAGATATAAATTTCACTTTATATCTTTATTTGCATAATAAATTTAGTGTTATAAATATAAAAATTAAAAATGAAAAATTACTTTGATTAAATTACTTATTAATGAAAAAGTATAAATAAGATAAACACTAAATAAATTCTTTGCTCTATAATTATATATTTTTATTTGTAATTTACGATAAATAAATGAAAATTTTTCCATTATTTAACCATAAATATATTATAACTATCTTATTTAAATATATAAAAACAGATAAGAAAATCTTGTGCAACTTATATCAACATTATTGATTCAGTGTTTTATTTAATTGTGTTTATAGAATCCCCCTCCAGAGAAATTTGAACAATATTTCATTATACACGGAAATTTCTCAACAATTAATAAAGAAATATAATTTTATAATTATCTAAGTATATTTATAAAATATTGATTTATCATATTAATTAAGTCTTTGATTAATCAATATGATCTTGGAATCATTCGCTAATCTTTGTTAATATTTGTTTCTACGGATATAGTTTTAGAAACAATATATTCTTATAATTTATAAAATCAGTTAACTAATTAAATATCAAAAAGCAGAAATTAATTTTCTGCTTTTTGTTCTTGCTCTTGTGCTTTTGAATCTTTATTCTTTTCTTTGCGAGGAGCAGCAATTCATGAAATAACAACTCCAACAACTGCTAGAATACCAATTACAATCGATGTAATAATTATAGCTGCTGTAGTAGATTTAGATTCTGGTTCTTCAATCACTTCTTTTTGAGTTGCTATTTTTTCGGTTATCTTTAGTTGTACCTTTTTAAGATCTTCTATTGTCGCTGCTTTTTGCACTTCATTTGAAAGAACTTGGACTTCATCGTTGTCGCTTATTTTTTTAATTTCACGATTTAATTTCTCTTTAAAGTTTTGTATCAGTTCTTGGTTATTTATTTGACTTCAGACATTTATAAACAATGTAGATAAATCTTGTAATTTATCAGATGGTAATGTTTCACTTGTTTTAGAACTATTGATTTCTGCTAATTTTTCATTTGCAACATCTTGAGCTGATTTTTTGGTATTTTTATCTTTTTCATTAGGTAACTTGCTTATAAGTTCTTTTAATTTATTCTCTGCATCTGATAATTTAGATGAATCTATAACTAACTTATTAATTGAATTTTTTAAATCTGAATTAACTTGATCTTCTTGCGCTTGTGTAATTGATGTACCATTAGTTAATAAATCTTGCAGTTGATTTATAAGTTTTGTTTTTTCATCTGAAAACTGTTTAAATGAATCCACAGTGAAAAATGCATTTTCATTTCAGGTGTTTTCAATTTCTAATTTAAGTGAATTAATATTAGTGGTGTTAAGATCTTTAATAGCAGGTTGAATCAATGTTGTATCAAGGAAAATTTCAGTTAATTTAGTTAATTGTTCTGTTTTTTGATTATTATCTTTTTCATCTGCATAAGATTTTTTAAAGTCTGCTACTTTTTTATCAATTTCTGCTTGAACTTCTGCGGCACCATCATTTTTTATTTTTGTTGTTAAATCTGTTATGATTTTATAAACATCATCTAATTTTGCATCATTTATCACTAATTGATACTTATAATGAATAATTTTTGAATTTGCTAGTCTTACATCAAAAACAGTAATTTCTTTTTTGTCAAGTTTTTCATCAAGAATTTTCTTCTCATCATCTACTATTTTTTTATATTGACTAAAAGATTCATCAGTGAAAATGCTATTTTCGTTAGTTAAAATTGACGCTATAAGTTGTTTGTATCCATCTTTTGCTTCTTGTAACTCTTTTGTTTCCTGTTTTGATGAATTTTTATTATCTGAATTGGTTTTCTTATCTGATTCATTTGTTTTAACTTCATTATCACCATCAAAATATTTTAATGGTGCTAATGACATATGCATTGATTGAGTTTTAGTTGGAACATTCTTTACCGAAATATAAGAAGCAACAACTGCAGTTGTCGCTACTGCTGTGACACTAGATGAAATTAGTAAAAGCGATATTAATTTCTTTTTGATTTTCATTTTACTCCATTTATTTATATAAATATATCGAATTATTTTATATACACGATATTATTATTATATCAAAATTTTATATATAAGATTTAGTGAATTTATTATTTTTTTATCTATTTTAAGGAAATATTTTCAATTGAAATTTAAAACTTACATAACTATACCGCTATCTTCTTCAATAACTAAGTCATTCTCTTGTTTATTATCAACATCTGAATTTTCATCATTATCTGATTTACTTTCTTTATCTATATTTTTAACAATTTTAACATTTATTTCATTCTTAGTCTCTTTCGCATCTTCATTTAATGAAGATATATTAGGATTAAGAATATCATTAAAAACGATATTTATTTTGTCATTAAAATTTTCATTAAATATGTTAATTACATCGATATCTGCTTTATTAATATCATAATTACTATCATTTTCATAATCTGCTCAATAATTTTTATATTTATTCTTTATATCTAGTTCATTAAAAATACATTCTCTTATTTGCTGCATCTTTAATCCATCTAAATTATTATCATAATAGTCTTTTATATCAATTTTTGCTTGTAAACCTATTCTAATTTGCTGCATTTGATCGTATTCTCATTTTGAATCCAAATATTTATCAACATCAACTGATGCTTGTAAACCTAAATAAATTTGTTCAAGTTGCCTTGGTGAATATTTGTTAAAATCAAGTTTTTTATCTTCAAGAAATTGTGGATAATCCTTTTTTAAAAAAGATTTAAACTTTTCAAATAAATGATGTTTTTGAATTATTTCAGTATATGTTGTGTATATTCCACCAGCTAAATCATCAAGTTCTAAAATAGTATCTGGATAATTTTTATTATTTAGAATTTTGTTTATTTGTCATTTAGCAGAATTAAGATATTTATATCCATCTGGTTTTATTTGTAATTCAGAATAATTTCTTCATAAAAACTCTTTATGTGAATATTTAGTTTGTGTATGAATTTTATTTTTGTTGATATTTATATAACTAAGTGAAACATAAGGTGGATTTTTAGTTAAGTTTTGATAAATTTTATTATAAATACTTTTGATATCATTAATATCAAAATAATTTGTATTTAAAAATATTACTGAATCTTTATCAAAAACTTTATATAGATCTTGTTTATTTATATGAAAAATTTGTGTTGTATCAATATAACTTACTTTATTATTTAACATCTTTGAATTAGTTATTTCAACTTCGTAATTATATTTAAATCTCTTTTTATTATCAAAATCAGATGCACTACGAGCAGAAACATAATAATATTCATTATCTTGATAATTTTTAAAAAATATTACAGGATGCTTACCAATATTAATTCCTAAGCGATTATATGTTATTGAATATTTTGGCATTACTAATTTCATTAAAATATCTTTTTCTCTCATCATATTCCTTTATCACTTAATATCTAAACTATATTTGATATAATTATAAAACTAAAATTGAGTTAGATAAATGTCTAATTTTTAGTTAAAAAGAATATAATTATTCTAATAAAAAACTTAACAAGAATTTGTTATTTTTTTACTATGTAAAAGGAGGTTTGATGCAAGAAAACAAAAATGATTCGTTAGAAACTCAAAAAGAAAATGTAACAAATGAAACCAACATTTGTGATCCAATTTTTGAAGAAACCAAAAAAGCCGAAAATGATAATAGTTTAATTTCAAAAATATCACGAAAAACACTTACATTAGAAATTGGAGAAATTCTAGCAGGAACCAGCGAAAGAAAAACTCGCTTAGTTAAAAAAAATACCATTTATAAAAGAACCAAAATGGCAAATTTCGGATTGAAACTAAGTTTGCTTTATTCACAAAAACCTTTTTGAAAACTTGTTTTAATTACAATTGCTGCTGCTGTCTTTTTTGGTGTTATTTCGGTTTTTTTAGTTAAAAATGTCGGAATTTATAACTTTGGATTAGCAACTTTTGGACAAGCTTTATCAAAACTTTTAATTGTTTTGCTTCCAAAAGGAAGTGTTACACTAGGAATTCGCAACTTTTTAGATCAATTTGTCTTTTGATTAGCTTATATTATCCTAAGCATACCGATATTTATTTTTGGTTATAAAAAAATAGGTAAATTATTTACGAATTTAACGGTAATTTTTTTAGTTGTTTCTTCATTAGTTTCCTTTGGATTAGGATTTATTCATAATATTGGTTCAATCTACTTAATTGGTGATTTTTCAAATGCTGAAATTAAAAAATCACTTTCTGAATGACAGCAACCATTAAGCGGGATAATCCCACTAACCTGAAAAGATGGAGGAAATATTATTGCATTATTTGTTTTTGCTATTATATACGGATTTTTACTTGCATGAATTTTTGCAATTATTCAGATAATCGGTGGAACTGCTGGAGTTACAGGGATTATTGGTGAATGATATGCAAATACTAAGCAAAAATCATTTGGTTCTATTTCTGGTAATATTAACATTATAATTGTTTTAATTGGTGTGTTAATTGGTTCATGATTGCCTGGTTCACTACTTTTGGAAGCAGCATCAAAATCAGGTAATATTTCTGGTCATGAACTTGCTCAAATAAACTCCTTAAAGTGATCATTTCAATTATATTTATCTCCAAATTTTGTTGCAACAATCTTAACAAATATTGTCTATATCATTGTTTTAAATAAGTTGTATCCAAAATTTAAGTTAGTCCGTGTTGAAATTTACTCACTCAAAAAAGCATTAGAAATCGCTCAAATCATTAAAGTTGACCGTAAAATTGTTACAGGTGTAAGTTTGTTTAAAGCACAAGGCGGTTATTCAAATGAATTATTAGATGTTGTTACATCAATTACATTGTTTAGACAAGTAAATCGAATTATAAAAGATGTCCGAAAAATAGATAGCGATGCATTTATAGCAATATCCGATGTTACCAGCATCGATGGACACATTTTCTTACCACAAAACAAATTTTAAAAAACCAAGTTTCCTTGGTTTTTTTGTATCATCATATTATTTGCTACTAGCAAAAGGACATAAATGAATAACTTTACACAATTTGAGAATTATTTTTTACCTTGGGGGTACAAGGCTATATAATTATAATTAAAGTATTTGAAAATATTAAATATTTACAAATAAAATTAACTTTTTTATTCTATGAATAAAATTATTTCCACATTTGTTCCATTTTTTTAATTTAAAATACTTTTAAATGTATTTCTTACTCATTTCTCTCTATATCATTTAAAATTTGATTAAAAATATCTATTATCAATGAATGAGGTATTGCAGAAGCGGGTCCTGCTTCACATATTTGTTCATTTACCATTTTATTTTTTTGAACAGGTGTTTTATATCTTTGCACAAAATCCATTGCGCCCATACCACTTTTGACTTTACGAGCCTTAATCATCCGATTTAATGAAGCCAATCCTAACATCCTACTATCCAAATCCCGTCTAAGTTTAATGTTGTGATCATCTTTTAATACATAATACTTTTCACCATTAATTTCTTGTATCGTATAAGGTGGGTCAATTCTTCCTTTTTTTAAAGTTAATTTTAAATTGCTATAAAAATAAGTTGCTTTAGTTGTTAGAAAGCCATATTTTCCATAACTTGCTTCGTTAAAGTAATGATTTTCATTGTGAAAATCTTTACGGTTAAATTGTATATATTTTCACATCATTGATTGTTTAGGATTTTCGAGATAAAAATATTTTGGTTTATAAAACTTTATTAATTCAATTGTATTATTTAAACATTTTTCACCCAGACGTTTGATAAAAAGTTGCACATCTGCCTTTAAATTTTTAGTAAAACCACCCTTTAATCTTTCAAATTCTTCTATACTGCGTTCTAAAACATAATCCTTAGTTTCATTTAGCTTTCAAAAAGGAGTTCCTCCACCTTTCATTGCTAAAACACAACTGAAACTTTGACATAATGGACTAGCAACGATAATATCAGGTCTAGGATATTTTCAAAATAATTGCACTATATTATCTGATGCTAAATCTAATTTATAATGGTTGTTTCTAGTAGGTTCAGTAATATCTCATGTATATATTTCAAATTTGTCTTTTAAATATTTATCTTCATTTATTGCATTAAATACCGAGTTTTGACCACCACCAAATAAATCCCAGACAATTAATTTCTTCATAATTCATCCGTATAAATTTCAAATAATTTTTTTATTTCTTTGATATCAGTATTTTTGATAATAAAACTATCAAAATCACTTTGTATATTTTTATTAAATAAATTGTTATAAAGCGAATTAATTATTTTAAAGCTAAGTTCTTTTTTAATAGATTCTTTCGAAGAACCTTTATGAATCCCTGTATGACAAGCAGCACACAATGGAATTAAATTTGTGCTACTATGAATCATATTTCAATCAATTATTTCACCTTTATCCTTAAAATACTTAATAAAATATCATTTTGGAACAATATGATGAATATCTACATAAGATAAACCGTAATTATTTAATTTATCTATATCAATGTTTTCACCAAGTGGGCATTTATAGTCATAATTTGAGCTTATCAAGGCACATTTATAATTTCAAAAACTTCTAATTTTTAAGACTTCATTTTGGTTTATTTTTGGACCTTTGTTTATAAGTGAATTTTGAATTTTCATATTTTCAGAATATGGATTAAAATTCATCTTATTAACTGTTTCTTTAAAATTATCAAAAATTTCTTCATCAAAGTCATTCGATGTTACATAGTATAAATATTTTATTTTTGATTGCTTATTTTTCTTAATTCAATAAGGCAAAATTACATCCGAATTTAATGGTAGTATCTTATTTTTTAAATCACTATATTCCATTAAAATAAATGAATTTGATACAGATACTTGTTTGTTATAACCAAAAAATGATTTACTCATAAAAACTAAGTAAACATCTTTATTTTCACGGTATCCAGCTACTAAAATAGAATCTTTTTTATTTATCACATCATCTAAAAACGAATCATTTCTTAACCTTATTTTGTTAGGCTGATAAATATTACAAAAAGATGTAAAGTGTATATAATACAATGATTTTTGATTCATATTTTTGAATTTTGATAACTGGTATCCTAAATTAGATAAATAACTAAATAACCTTGTCTTTTTAAAATCTTCTAATGGTATTTGTGATTTAGATAAATTTTTATAAACCACTTGATAATTCTTTTGCATATAATCCTTATAAGTTATAAATTATAACAATTATTTTTGCTGCTGCTTGTTTAAATCTAGTAATTTTATGTTTATTTTCATAACATATTCTGAATCTAACTCACATCCTATGAAATTTCTATTTAATTCTTTTGCTACAAATGATGTTACACCGCTACCACTAAATAAATCTAGAACAAGATCTCCCGGATTAGAACTTGCTTTTATTATTCTTTCAATCATTGTTTTCGGCTTCGGTGTTGGATGATTAGTCTTTACTACTTTACCATTAACTTTATTTGTTAGTCTTACTGACGGAATTTCTCAAATATCAGTACATAATTTACCATTCGGATTAGGTGTTCATCGTTTTCCGTTTTTAATTATCCCTTTGTTTTTAGCATTAAAAAGTCGCTTCTTTGAAAGATATTCGGTTCTTATATCATTATAATTGAATGTATATTTATTAGATTTTGTTAGGAATGTAATTGTCTCTTGATTATTAACATATTTTTTCTTACTTGGTGAAAAACCATCTTTTTTATATCAAATAATATTATTTTTAAATAACATCCCTTTGTTAATTAAATAAACTAAAATGAAAGCAGAATTATATGAATTATTGAACAAATATATGCTTGCTGTATCTTTTAATTTCTTAACTGCTAAATCTAATCAAGAATACATAAATTCAAAATATTCCTGATTAGATTCAAATTTATCTCAACTGCTTTTATTTAAATTATAAGGTGGATCTGCAATGATTAAATCAACTGAGTTATCTTCTAAATTCTTTAAAAACTCAATAACATCCATCTGATACACTTTATTAACTTCCATATTACTCCTATAACTTTTATATTATAAATCTTATATATGAATATCTTCGCAAAACGTTTTATATATTGTTATTTTTGATGTTTTTGTTGAATAAATTCCATATTTTTTGTTCTTTAATTCTCTTCTTTTGAAAAACTATATAATAATCATATGCTAAAAATTTATGTTTGTGGGCCTACTGTATATAACGATGTGCATATTGGGAACCTTAGACCAATATTAACTATGGATCTTATTTTAAAAGCTGCCAGAGTATTAAATATCGACTTTAAATTTATACATAATATAACAGATATCGATGATAAAATCATTAATAGAGCTTTACAGGAAAATGTCAGCGAATCAGAAATAGCTACAAAGTATGCAACTTATTATTTAGATATTTTAAAAAAGTTAAAAGTTGACACAGTTTATCAATATGAATATGTTACAAAAAATTTGGATATTATTGAAGATTTTATAAAAAAAATGACAGTAAAAAATCATACATATATATCACAAAATTCATTATATTTTGATATAAAAAATAACTTATCACACTATGGTATAGTATCAAAACAAAAAATTGAACATATGATTTTTGATGAAAATCTTAGAGAACATAAAAGGTTTTATGCTGATTTTGCTTTATGAAAAACAACTGATAAAGGGATAAAATATCATTCATCTTTTGGAATTGGTAGGCCAGGTTGACATACTGAGTGTGCAGCTTTAGTTTATAAACATTTTAATAATGATGGACTCGATATCCATGGAGGCGGTATGGATTTGACATTTCCACATCATGAAAATGAAAATATCCAATATTTTGCAGTAACAGATAATGATATCACCAAAAAATGATTGCGAACTGGACAAATTAATTTAAAAGGACAAAAGATGTCTAAATCATTACAAAATTTTATTTTAGCAAAAGATTTTTTGAATCAATATACAGGTGATTACTTAAAATTATTATTTTTACTAAATTCCTTTACAGCAAATATTAACATTGATGATAATGCAATAAACAATATCGAAATTTTGTTAAAGAAAATTAAGAAAATCTTCTTTTTAAAATACCTAAAAAATATTAAAAGTAACTATGATAAAGATAAATACAAAAATATTTTGCGACTTTTATATCAACAAAAATTTTCTGATTTTAATAAAAAGATTAATGATTTAATTAAAAACATTAATATCAATAAAAAAAGTAATGATATTAGTTTACTTACTGAAATTTTTAGTACCTTAAGATTTGATATCTGTGATTTTGATTATCTACCTTATGTCAAAATATATCATAAATGACAAGAACATCTGCAAAATAAAGACTACCAAAATGCAGATTTACTCAGAAATACCTTAATGGAACAAAAATTGGTCTAAATATGGACAAATGTTATGAAAAATTTTAAAGAAAATATGAAAGAATTAATAGTGTGTGGAAAAAACACCTTGCTCGATGCAATTGCTGCTAAATATAAATTTAAAAAAATATATTTATCTAAAGCAGAATACACTAAATTTATAAAAAACACTAACAATGTAGAAATAAAGGATAATGCTTTTTTAAATAATATAACCAAGGAAAACCACCAAGGTTTTATTGGTATATTAGATGGTTTTAATTATAAAGATATAGATCTTCTAATTAAAACCAAACCAAAATGTATTTTAATTTTAGATCATTTACAAGATCCACATAATTTTGGTGCAATCATTAGAACTGCTAATGCAGCCGGAATCAAAGACATTATTATTCCAAAAGAAAAAAGTGTTTTAATTAATTCTACCGTGTTAAAAGTTGCATCTGGTGGTTTTGTAAATATCAATTTTTACAAAGTATCTAGTCTTTCAGCAACAATTTTAAAACTACAAAAATTTGGGTATTGATCTTATGCTACCACCATAGATGCTAAGGCAATTCCACACACACAAATAAAATATAATAAACCAACTATTTTAGTTGTAGGAAATGAAGGAGATGGAGTTTCAAAAAGTGTTTTGTCAGTCTGCGATCAAAGCGTTTATATCAAACAATACGGAAGTGTACAATCTTTAAATGTTTCGGTTGCAACTGGTATTATCCTTTTTGATTATATCAGTAAATTAAATGAGAACTAAGTTTCAGATCAAAAATCTTGATTCAGAAGTTATTGAGTTTTTAAACTTGGATGAAAGCAAAAAACACATCACAAATAATCAGATTATTCAATCATTTATAAAGCAATACCAGCAAATTTTATTCGCTGTATGTCATAAAATCCAAAATGTATATTTTGATCATGTATTTAGTTTTGATGAGATATTAAATGCAGCATATTATGAACTATTGCAGATGTTAAAAACAAAACGCAATCAGCAGGACATCCCTTTTGCTAACTATTTTTGAAGTATGCTAAAGTATCGCATTATCAATTTTTTTAATGCTCATTATGGAAGTCAAAGTCGTTTTGAAAACAAGATTGGTAGACACAATATAAATTTCAATCGTTTGCAAAACAAACTTTTATGATATAAAAACTTTCAAGAAAGAAACAATAAAAACGAAGCATATGTAAAATTAATTTCAATTATGCATCTGTTAAATGAACAAGAAAGAAATTATTTACAAAACTTATTAAATAATAATAAAATGTATTATACAAATTCAAAACAAAAAGAAATTACAACAAACATCCGAGCAAAAATTACTGATTTCTTCTAAAAAAATAGTCCAATAATTATGGGCTATTTTTTAAAATTTGGTAGAATATATTACAAAAGGAAATTATGTCAGATCAAAGCAATAAACCATCTTATAATGTTACAGAACCAAGACAAAATGAATTTAAAAATAAATTAATTTCTTATATGCAAACTGATGCAATGTCGCGTTACGAAGAACCTGTTGCAAGTTTGCTTCGTAAAAATATTAGTAATAATTTTGAAGTATCTAGAGATAAATTTGGTTCAATTATTTTTTATAAAAAAGCAAGTAGCCCTAATGCTCCAAAAGTAATGATTGCTGCTCATATGGACGAAGTAGGATATTTAGTTCGTGATTTTACGAAAACTGGACAACTTCTTTTAACTCCAGTAGGCGGAATTTGAGCCTCTGTTGTTATTGGAACTAAAGCAAAATTAATCACTTCATCAAAACAAGAGTATATAGGTGTTTTTGGACATACCAGCATCCATATTATGGAAGCATCAAAAATTTCACAAGCTCTTACAAATAATGATTTATATGCAGATTTTGGTTTTTATTCGAAAGAACAAGCAATTGCTGCAGGAATTCAAATAGGGGATAGAGTTTATTTATCAGGTGAAACAATTTTGTTCAATGATACAAATTTAATTGGTGGAAAAGCAATGGATAATCGTGCAGGTGTAGCAGTTTTAGATGAAATTGCCTCACAGATAGCCAATTGTGATTTAGATGTAAATTTATATTTAGTAGGAACTGTACAAGAAGAAGTTGGAACCCGTGGTGCTCGAACATCAGTTTCAATTATTAACCCAGATATTGCAATTGCTCTTGATACTACATCTTCACATGATACATATGCAACTATACCAGGTAGCACCAAATTAAATGCAGGTGCTGCAATCCGTGTAAAAGATGGTGGAACCTTGATGGATCCGAAACTAATTGATGCATTTATAAAAATATCAAATAAATATCAAATTCCTACTTATAAATTTGTTGCTGCTGGTGGAGGAACTGATGCTAAGGAATTACAATTTGCTCCAGGTGGGGCATCTGTGTTAACAATTTCACTACCACAAAGATACTTACATAGTCCCATCGGGGTTTGTGCAATTTCTGATTTATTAGCTGCTAGTGATTTGATAGTTAATTTTCTTAAGGATTTTAATGATTCAGAATATCAAAAAATTAAGTATAATTAATTATTAAGGAGTAACAATGGTTGAAATGTCAACAGGAGCATTTGTTGGTATGATGATAGGTGTTATCATTTTTGTTATTTTTGTCGCTGCAGTTGTAACATTTATTGTTGCAAAAAAAATGTTTCAAAAACAACTTAAAGAAAATCCACCTATTACAGAAAAACAAATTCGAATAATGTTTAAACAAATGGGACGCACTGCTAGTGAATCACAAATTAGACAAATTATGCGTTCTATGCAATCTGATAAATAATCTCTAAGGAGTTACATGAGTTTTTGGTTTAAGGTTCGTAAATTCCTTAAGTCTTTAAAATTAGTTCAGCTATTTATAAAATTTTTAAACTGACGCAGAAATATTTCGCAATTAAAATATCTTTTAATTGTTTATTTTTTTGTAGTTTTGATTTTTAGTTTACTGCTTTGAAGTCCAATTACTCAAAAGACATATAATCATAATTGAACTTCATTTGATAATTATATCAATGCTTTATTTACAACAGCGAGTGCTTTTTCGGACACCGGATTAGTTGTCTATGATACTTTTTCACATTGAAATTATTTTGGTCAAGCGATTATTGCTATTTTAATTTTACTTGGTGGAATCGGGATATTTGCCTTAAAATTCTTTATTTTCAATTATTTATTAGGTAGACAAATCACATCAATTGGAAATGTGCAACTGCTCCAGCATGAACGCGGTAGTTCGGATGTTAATGTAACTATAAAATTAATTATATCTTCTTTGAAATTTTTATTAATTGTCATACTTATTTCAAGTATTTTAATGTCGATTTATTTTTATTACACTCCACCACAACAAACATTAGGAATTAAATCATATTTACAAACACAAGGTGCATATATAAATCCTTATAAAAACTGAGCACACTCATTTAGATTTGGTTTCTTTCACACAATTTCAGCAATCAATAATGCTGGTTTTGACATTATTTCTGGTAATTCAATCATGCCTTATTATCTTAATTTTGGATTACAAATATGATTTATCATCCTTTTTGTGATAGGTGGCTTAGGTTATCCAACAATATATGATATCCATCGCTATTTAAAACATAAAATCCGTAGATACCAAGGAAAACATCGCTTTAGTTTATTTACTAAAGTTTCAATTATTTCCTATATTTTAGTATTTTTAGTAGGTTTTATTTTAACAATTTCCTTTGAAGCAACATCTAAATCACAAAATACTATCTGAAATAAAGTTTATATCCCAGGAGCATATTATCAAGAATACAATAGTTGATTATCTGCAGTTAATAATAACCAAAAACTTCCACATCTTTTAAATATCACAAATTCAAATAATCTTAGCGATTCAGAATTAAAAATATACAAATTATTAAACACAAGTAAGGATAATCTTGAAAATTTAAAACATTATATTAATCAAGGTTATATGTACGGAAACAATTTTGATAAAACTTTTGCGATAATATTCACAACTTTTTCAACACGTTCTGCTGGTTTTTCAAGTGTGAATTTACGAGATTTTAGTGCAAGTTCAATTTTAATATGAACAGCTATGATGTTTATTGGTGCTGCACCATCATCAACAGGTGGTGGAATTCGAACAACAACATTTGCTGTCTTGCTAATGACTACCATCTCAGTTTTAATGGGTCGCAAACGAGTAAGAATGTTTAAACGTGCTATTGAACAAAAAACCGTCTTTATGGCTACACAAACTTTTATTTTAGCTTTTGTCTTAGTCTTTTTTGTCACTTTAATCACATTTACTTCCTTTGATGTTTCAGGTGGACACATCAGTACATCAAATATGGTGCAAACTGGTTCAGATTTATCAAAACCTTATTATGATCCAATGCATATCATTTTTGAGGTTTCTAGTGCTTTTGGAACTACTGGATTAAGCACAGGAATAACTAAAGATCTCAATGTTGCTTCAAAACTTGCATTAATATTAACAATGTTTATCGGTCAATTCGGTGTTTCATCTACCTTGTTGGTATGAAAACGTAAGAAATCAAAAGATCGCAGTTATGAATACATCGATGCTGATCTAGCAATCGGTTAGGAGAAAATATGAAATTTAAACAAAGCGATGACATCGCTGTTATCGGGTTAGGTCGCTTCGGACAGGCCGTTGTTGAAGAGTTAATTAAATTAGGTAAGCAAATTACAATTATCGATACCGACTCAGAACGGTTAAAACTTTATGAAGATGATGCACAAAGACTTATAGTAGGTGATGCTGCAGAAACAAAATTGCTAAAAGCAATTGGTGTAGAAAAAATCGGAACAATCGTTGTTGCTGTCCCTGATAACATTGAAATCATTGCAGCCTTATTAGAATTAAAAGTTAAAAACATTATCGCTCGCGCTGTAAGTCGTCGTCATGCAAGAGTGCTAAGACAAATTGGTGTTAGTGCAATTTTGCGGCCTGAACAAGAAGCCGGAATCCGTGCTGCATTAATTGCATCAAATGAAAAATTTATTTTATATAGCAAGAATCTACAAGAACTCGGTGATGGTTTTGTGTTAGGTAACTCTGTAATTAAAAACAAAAGTATTTGTAATATACCAATTCGAGATCTAAATTTAAACAAATGAGAAATAACAATCGTGTTAATTAAAACCCAACAAAAGAAAATTAGACCAACAGCTGATACTGTCTTACATGAAAATGATACAGTTACTGTTATCGGTGAAATAGAAAATGTTACTGCTGCCTTTGAATGATTTAATAACCAAAACTAAAATTATTTTCCACATTGATAAAATGTGGAAAATTTTTTCACAAATTTTTAACACCTATTTTTAAATATACATAAAAATAGGTGTTTTCTTTTGTTTTAGTCAAAACAAAATTGATTAAGAAACTAAAAAGATAAAAAATATTAAAATTTTATTTATAAGTGGTGGTAAATAGTGGTAGAATTTTATTAGATAGTGGGAGGACGTGGTAATGGTTGGACAACATACAAGAAACCTAGATGATAAAAACCGTGTTATCTTACCTCCAGTCTTTCAAGAACAGTTGGGTAATCAATTTATGGTTAGCATCGGTTTTGATGGTAATGCCGAACTACGCAGTATTGAAGAATTTGATAAATATCGTCAAAATATTGAATCAAAAAGCTTCTTTAATAAGGATGTGAGAAAGGTAACTAGATTTATTCTTGGTAATTCCTTTTTAGCCACACTAGATTCAGTGGGTCGTTTTAGCATCCCGAAAAAAATTACTACTGATCTTGCTATCAAAAAAGAAATAACATTTGTGGGTATGGGTTCGCTTGTTGAAATTTGAGCTAAGGAAAAATTTGATGCAGAAAATGCTGAAATATCACTTTCAGATATGTCGGCATTAGCAGAAAAAATTTCGCAGCTATAATGACAAACTTACATTATTCTGTACTCCTTAATGAAAGCATCGAATCCTTGCATATAGATAAAAATGGAATATATATCGATTTAACCCTTGGAATGGGTGGTCACTCAGAAGCGATATTAAAGCAACTTGAAAACGGACACTTGTATGCTTTTGATAAAGATGACTATGCTATTAAGATAGCATCTGTACGTCTTAAAAAAGTATCGAATAACTTCACGATAATCAAAAGTGATTTCAAAGATATAAAATCAAGATTATTGGATTTAGGTGTTTATTCAGTTGATGGAATTATTGCTGATTTAGGTGTTTCATCTCCACAAATCGATCAAGGTCACCGTGGATTTAGTTACAACAAAGATGCTATTTTAGATATGCGAATGAATCAAGATCAACAATTAACTGCTTATAAGGTAGTTAACGAATATAGTGAAAGTGATTTAGCACAGTTGTTATATAAATACGCTGATGTAAAACTTGCTAGTCGGGTTGCGAAAGCCATTATAGCATCGCGTCCTATTGAAACAACACTAAAATTAGTTGATGTGATAAAAAGCACATATCCTGCTGCATTATTACGTGCTAAAAATCCTGCAAAACCTGTATTTCAAGCAATTCGCATCGAAGTAAACGATGAAATCAACTCTTTAAAAACAATGCTAAAAGATGCCATCGATTTATTAAAAATCAATGCCTCCTTAGTAATTATCACCTTTCATTCAATTGAAGATAAGGTAGTAAAAGAGCATTTTAATCAACTTTGTAAGTCAAAACTACCAAGCAAATTACCGATTCAAGAACCAAAAGCATTTATTCAAAAACAAATTTTGCCTACACAAGCAGAAATTCAAATTAATCGACGCTCAAAAAGTGCAAAATTACGTAAATTAACTAAATTAATATAGAAGGAGTTAAAATGAAAATATTTTTAAATTTCAATATTCATCAAAATCATTTTTACTTTTCTTCTATTAAACATTCAAATAACAACTTTAGCAAAATTGCCGAAGATGTTAAAATCTATTATCAAAAATCCATAATTATTTTAGATTTTATTAAAGATAAAATCAACACTTATACCAAAAAATACAAAAAAGATGATATTTTTATTAATATCAATTTAAAAGATGACTTATTTTTAGAAACTAAATACATCCTTAGTCAAAAGCAAGTTAATACAGATGTTTTAAATGAAAAACCTGAGCAAATTGAAGATTTTATTCATTTGAATACCTTTAACTACCAATATCAAACTTTTTATAATGGTGTTTATAAATACTATAATACTTTTCCAAAAGACAAAGATTATCAAAGTTTGCATCAATTTCAAAGTCAATTATTTCTTAATACAAATAATTTACAATTAAATTCCTTTCTTGTAAAGACATATAAATACTTGACAAATTTAAACAAAAAAAATATTACATACACACTTGCGACCTTTCAACAAATTCTTGCAAGCTCACTTAATCAAGAAAATAACAACCTTTTAGTTAACATATGTGATAGTAATATTTATGTAAGTTTTGTAAAAAATGGTTATATTCTCAGTACTATTAACATCACAATGGGTACCGATATTATAGTAAATAAGTTTTTAGATCAAAATTTAAGTAAAAAAGTTATTTTTGCAAGAATCAATGAAATTTTATCTTGTGATTCTGGTCAAATTCTCGATGAAATCAACAATGATATATATTCACTTTTGATAAACTTTGTAAATATATTATGTTCAAAAATCAACCAAATTTTAAAATATAATAACAAAGAATTAAAAGTTTGAATTAATAGCAGCAATGACTTATTAACAGACTTTATAACTAAAAAACTTACAGAGCAAATAAACATCGATTCAAAACTACTGAAAGGTTTTTATCAATTAAATTCCATTACCCAAAGTGGTTTTAACTTGATACATAAACTTGATCCAATTATTAAACAGTCAATTATTTTTGCTAATTCATTTAACTATGATGATAGCGGACACTTACAAACCGTTACACGTGAAATTGATTTAACATATATCAAAAATAAAAGTTTTTGACAAAGAATCTTTGCTTTTAAACATTAATGAAAAGTATTAAAATTTTATATATATGTGGTAGTTTTTGTGAAAACCCAATTTCTTTTCAGCAAAATGATGAAATTGAATATATTGCAATTTTTGCAAATAAACAAGAATTTACTAAAAGTTCTTGTGAAAGCAAAATATTAATAAAAGAGAATCTAAAAGATAATATTGATGACTTTAGCAGTCATTTTGATGCATTAATGTTAAAAAATATGCTAGCAGATGCTGAAATTGTGTTAATCAGCAGTTATATAGACAATGTGGGAACTTGGTTAACTCCTGCAATAACAAAATTAGCAAAAATGCTAAACAAATTAGTTGTTTCAGTTATCAAAATACCTTTACAAAATTCATATTTACCTAATATAAAGCAATATTTAGATAAAATCATTGAATGTTCTGATGCATACACTTTTGTATCAACGCAAAAAATACATCATATGTATCCAGACTTTCCAGATCAAGAAATTAATAAAATCGCAAACTTACAATTAAGTTATTTAATTAACTTCTTAAATGAAAATGCTAATAATTCAATAAATCTTGCAAATTTAAAGAAGACGTTAGAGAATTCAGGATTAACTTATATTACTGCTGCAAAAGCATCCGGAAGCAATTTAAG
This sequence comes from Mycoplasma sp. 6243, assembly GCF_051200785.1. Taxonomy (NCBI): domain Bacteria; kingdom Bacillati; phylum Mycoplasmatota; class Mollicutes; order Mycoplasmatales; family Mycoplasmataceae; genus Mycoplasma; species Mycoplasma sp. 6243. The sequence goes on along the minus strand of NZ_CP195154.1, from coordinate 464,220 downwards.
TAGTAAAATAATTAAGAAGTTTTCTACATATAATTTAAATGATTCCCAAATCCAAAATGCTGAAAAAGTTTTTGTAAACATTAAAACAGATGTCAACACAAATAAAGAAATTAGCCGAATAATTTCTGAAATTGTTAAATATTTTAATTTATCTAATGATGTACAAATTATAAAAAATATAGTTTATCAACAAAAATCATTTAGTTTTATAGATGTAAATGTATTTATAAGTGGAATAAATCAAAATTTAGTAAATCGAAATAATTCTCTTGATAATAATATAAAAAATTTACATATAAATGATGTTGAATCTACTGATGCAAAATATTCGCAAGGATTGAAGTGAATAAACTCAGAAAACACAAAAATTATTTCGAATCAAAAAAACTATAATTCAATGTATGATTTATGATTCTCGAAGTCTTAGAAGATAATTATTAATCAGAATTATAGTTGTAAACTAGTAATATTTACTAGTTTTTTTATATAAATAAGCATAATAATGTTTATCATATAAAAATAATTAGTTATTTGAATTTTTAGTTAAATTTAATTAAAAACAACTAAAAAAAATAAGTAAATTTTGACTAAATTCATATATTCTATTTTATATTATGGTAAATGTTGTAAAATTAATAATATATGAAAAAAAGAACCTGAATTATTATTTTTTATACCATTATAACCTTTGGATTCATTTGATTAAAATGAAAAAATAAAAGTAAAAATCATCAAAAAAATACTATTTACCAAGAAAACAATTTACCATTTAAAATTCAAACATTAATTAATGCTTTAAAACAAAAAAATATTATCGAAATAACCAATACACACTACAGAGTTAATATCATCTTAAAAGATACTAAAATAATTGATATACAGTCAATAAAGGCTTTAAAAGGTGTTCGTGGGTTGTTTTTAAAATCTAATTCTGTTTCTATCATATTTGAACAATATACAGCAGCAGTAGCTGATGCTTTAGCAAAATATATCAAGTAGGTACTTATGCAAGAAAACAAATACCAAGTAATTTTAGATAACTTGCTCGATATCTCACAAAATGATGCATCAATTTTTACTAAACTTAGCGAAAATAATTGTGTAGATATTTTTAATCTTTTACGTCTTGAAGATTTTAAAGAAGTTTTAAATAAGGAAAAATTTGAGATCAGTTTATTAGATGGAAACTTAATTGATTTTATCGATCAAGTTAAAAACACTTACGATTTTAATTCCTTAAAATCTCTTTTAGAATCAAAAGCAAATAAATATATAAGAACATCTAAGGTGGATTTTAACGCTAATTTTGAATATGAACAAAAAAATGTGATCAATTTTTTAGAACATATACAACAAAAAGCGATTCGCAAATGAAAAATTTTAGATAATAAAGTAACATCCATTTTGGATGAAACCAATACATGACCGTTACACATCGGATTTTTGTTTGTTTCACTGCGCAAAGATGACAAAGTTATTTATGCGCCAATGTTTTTTAAAGAAGTTCAAATTAAATTTAAAAATACTATTCCTTATTTATTTTCAGATGGAGATATTAAAGTTAATGAAAAACTCATTTTCTTTTTAAACAACTCAGGATTTAACCTTAACATCGATTCTAACTTTGAACACTTTGAAATTAATACAATTTTTGAAAGACTAAAAACTGATTGAAACAATTTATTTACCTTACCTAATGATTTATATGATAAATTTACTCCACTTCGCAGTGATTTGATTATTAATGAAAACTTAATGTTTCATAAGGGTATGTTATTAGGGATTTTTCAACCTTGAGGTGGATATTCACGCAATCGGATGAAAGAAATTATTAACAATGATGAAATTAATGATATTTTTAAGGTTGAATTTGATAAAAACAAATATAAAAACAAAGTGATACAACTTCTTAAAAATGAAAATATTTCATTATTTAATGTTGCTAAGTCTAATCTTTCACAAGATAAAGCAGTTTTATCTGCATTACAGCAAAATACCATTATCTGAGGGCCTCCTGGCACTGGAAAATCGCAGACAATTGTTAATTTAATAACAAATATTTTAATTTATGGTAAAAAAGTTATTGTTGCTTCACAAAAGAAAGCTGCCTTAGATGTTATCAATGAACGTCTTGGAATTTTAAGTAAATTTTGTTTATTTTTACTTAATTATAAGGATGTTAAAAAGAAAAAGTTTTATCAACCAATACAAGACTACCTTGATATGCTGGAAAATTTTGATTCAAAGCAACAACTACAAAAATATCCAGTAATAAACCAACAAGAAAGCAGACATATTGTTAATGTAAATAATATCCTAAACCAAGATGGGATAAACCAACTATTTCAAGCATATTATTATTTATACAAATACAAAATGGATGCTGATTTTGAAAATGATGCACATTTTATTAATGATTTACCAAAAGATATTATTTACCCTTCAGAAAGTTTGCAAGAAGGGAAAGTTGCAAAGAGCATCTTAAAAGAAAACAATAGTTACTTATTATTTTTTATGAAAAAATATTGAAAGATTCGCGATGTTGCTAAGCAGATCGAAAACAAATTAAGCAACTTTTCAGGAAGTTTATACCAATTAGTTAACAATTTTCATTCAATTAAAAATGTTAGTAACTCAATAAAATACCTAAATCGCATTATCAATGAATCTAAAAATATCAATTTTGATCAGCAAATATTAAGTGCTGAGATAGTTAAAAACATTACCTTAGAGCGCTATGTAAAGCAAATCAAAGAATTCAGTCCACAATTACAGCGATTATATCGTGAATTTTCTCAAAGTGTTCGCATCCAAAACCTTGAACCGTATCGTTTTGTTAAAAAATATGCTGAAATGATTAAATTAATCTTCCCTGTAATTGTAGCAACACCAGATACAGATTTATCTGCTTGAAATAAAGAAGAATTTGATTATGCAATCTTAGATGAATCTAGTCAAATTTTCATTGAAAAAGGTTTACCGATTTTATATTTAGCTAAAACTAAGATATTAGCAGGAGATAAACAACAAATGCGTCCAAGCAACTGATTTGGTTCACGAAACACTGATGATACCATTTTTGGTAAAGTGGATTCACTACTTGATTATGCTTTATCATTAGGAGTATATCAAATTATTTTAGATAAAAATTATCGTGCTAAAAATGCTGCATTAATGACTTTTTCATCTAAACACTTTTACCAATCATCACTTGATGTAGTTGATAATGCATCTGCTAGTGATGAAAATTCAGTTGAAGTATATCAAGTTGATGGAAACTGAGAAGATAATCACAACAAAGTTGAAGCACAAAAGGCATTACAGTTACTTAATTTAAACTTAGATAAATATAATAAAATCATTTTATTAGCATTCAACTCACGACAAAGTGATTATTTAACTAACCTAATTTATTCTTACCATCCAAATTTAGAAGCAGCAATTAATCAAAAAAAACTATTAATCCGCAACATCGAAAATATCCAAGGAGATGAAGCAGACTTAGTAATTGCTACTATTTCATATGATAAATACACTAAGTTAAATTCTACATATGTTTCACGAAGTGGTGGTTCAAATGCTTTGAATGTTGCTATATCGCGTGCTAAAGAGAAAATGATAGTGATCAAAACTATTAAAGCAGATGATATACAAATTCTGCCAAATTCATCGGATGATTTAATTATTTTTAAAAAATGATTACAGTTTTTAGAAAGGGATGCTGATTCAAAAAGGGAGCTTCTAAAAGAAACATTTGCATCTAAAAAACTTGATTCATCGGTAGAAAACCAAAGTAAAGTAACTTGATTTAAAGAACTTGTGAAGACTGAATTTGAAGATATTATTAAAGGTAAACACAATTATGAATTATTTACCAAATATAACATCGGATCATTAGACATCGATTTAGTTATTACTAAGAATGAAAAACCTTATAAATGTGTGCTTTTTGACACTTTTGAATACGGAGAAAATGCTATAAATGGATATTTAGCCATCCGCGATAAATATCGCTTCTTAAAGGCTAAAAAATACGATGTTATTGTAATTAATCCAATCAATTGAATTACTATGCAAAATCAAATTAGTTTATGATTTGATTTTGATGAAGTAGTTTCAGAAAACCAACCAACCAATACCTACATTTTAAATAAAACTAATATTTTTGTTGCTACTGATGCTGATATTAAACTTACAAGTTCGCAAAATACCTTGCAGCAAGACCAAGATACAGAAGTCGAAAAGGCTACCCAACCAATTAATTATCATTCAATTGAAGAAGATAAAAATGATGCGATGATTCTTACATCACTTATCCAAAATGATGATCATTTAGATGCAGAATTACATAAAATTTTTAGTCAGAGTATCCAAACTAATGAAGATATTAAGGAAGAAACAGGAAATCAAACCCTTGATGTCAAAACCGAAGATATTTCAATCCCAGATGATTCAGATGCATCAGTTGCTGTGATTGGTAAAGATGAAGAAGTTGCAGCACCGGTATATTTAAACGTCAGCAAAGAAGTAGAATTTACCGAAAATGAAATTGGTTATTGAGATTCAATTGGGATAAAAGTTGATAATAAATCAACTTTTGATAATTTGACAACAGATTATTTATACGAAGATCCAAAAGATTGAATTATGAGTAATACCGATGAAATATCTGATGAGCAAACTAAAACCGTGGTAAATGATGACTTTTTAAAAGATGTTGATGAATTTACCAAAACTGTTGAAATGAAAATAGAACGAAAGGATAAATAATGAACCTTTCTGATGTTTTATCAATACTTTCAAAAAATATTAAACGAAAAATTATTTTGCACTTATTTACCTGTCACGAACAAGAATGCGATGTTTTAACACTTGCTCAAACCTTAAAAAGCAAACAAGCCAATATTTCAAAACACCTTAGCGATCTAAAGAAAAAAAACATCATTGATGCTAACAAAAAAGGTTTATTCACTTATTACTTTTTAAATAAAAAATTTAAAAAGAAATATTTTGATCTTCTTAACATTACACATACATTAAATACTGAAAATGTGGATTGCAAATGCATTAACGATGGACACATTAAATAATGAATCATAAAATTTCTTTATTTTCAATTACCTATGGAACCAGAATTTTATTTCTGGTTACTATTTTGCTAGGTGTTTCTAGCATCATTTTAGAAACTTATATGCCTTTATTCGTTAAAGACATCACTGATACAGTTTCTGATGCATTTAAAAACTATGATGAAAAATATCACATTGTGCTTAAAAATGCTGCATTATTAGTCTCTTTTGGTATCTTAATCGGTGGTTTCACGATGCTTAGCGCTTATTTAAATGTTATTGCTCGGTATCGTTTTGCAAAGAATTTACGTTTAAAACTTTTTTCCAAAATACAAACTTTTTCATTTGAAGATATGGATAAATTTTCAACAGGAGTAATTGTAAACCGACTTAATACCGATATTGATAACATTGTAAAGTTGTATGGTATTATGGGCCGACCGTTATTTAGACTACCAATTATGTTTATCAGTTCTTTGGTTTTTGCTATTACACAATCAGGTGTGCTATCAATTATTTTTGCAGTCAGTTTACCATTATTATTTGGATTCTTTTTAATTATGTGAAAATACGGTATCCCGATTTTTTATAAAACATTTAAAAAATCTGATCAATATAATACAAAGTTGCAAGAAAACCTTAATTCAATGAGACTGATTAAATCATATGTAACTGAAAACCAAGAAGCACAAAACCACGATGCTGTAAACAATCAAATGCGAGATATTAACATCAAAGGTGAAAAGGTTTTTACTTGATATCATATTGTGATTATGAATACCATTTTTATGTCAGTGATTGCTTTAGTTGTTATTGGAGTAAATCAAGTGCTTGCACAAAAAATAAAAATCGGTACTATTACAGCTTTTTCAACTTACATATGAATGATAACTGGTTCATTTCTAGGGATTTTAAACATCTCAGGTGAACTGTTTCGCTCTATACCAAGTGCTAAAAGATATAATGAGCTAATTAAGCATCAAGTTTCGATTATTGAAAAAGAAACTTTCATTAATAAAGAAATTTTAGGTGAAATTGAATTTAAAAATGTGTGCTTAAAATATCATAGTAACTCATTTTACTCATTGAAAGACATTAATTTAAAAATCAAGGTAGGTCAAAGCATCGGGATAATTGGTGCTACATCATCAGGAAAAAGTAGCATGCTTTCGTTGATACCAAGATTTTATGATGCAACCGATGGAAATGTTTTAATAGATGGAATTGATGTAAAAGATTATTCTTTTGCTTCGCTTCGTTCTGGTATTTCAGCAGTTTTTCAAGATACATCGCTTTTTTCAGGAAGCATTCGTGATAACATCAAATGAGGCAATCCTGATGCCAGCGATGAGCAAATTATCGATGTGCTAAAACAAGTTTGCATCTGAGATTTTGTAGCAAGTCAAAAAGAACAATTGGATTATCAAATTTTACAGGGTGGTAAAAATTTATCAGGTGGACAAAAGCAAAGGTTATATTTAGCAAGGGCATTAATTAAAAATCCTAAAATACTACTTTTAGATGATGCAACATCAGCATTAGATGCTAAAACTGAAAAAAGTATTTTATCAGTTTTAAATAACATTAAAACTACCAAAATCATTGTTTCACAAAAAATTACTTCACTTGTTATTTGTGATCAAATTGTTGTGATTGAAAATGGAATGATAACAAATGTAGGTACTCACAATGAACTTATAAAAACTAATTCATATTATCAGAAACTAAATATGTTGCAAGGCGCTTTGGGAGGTTTTGATGCGAAATAATTTTCATCCCTCTTTTGCTAAGCAAGTTCCAAAACTAACAAATAAACAAAAAATTTCTACCTTTAAAAATATTTTAAAACTGCTATGAAAAGATAATAAAATAATTTTAATTATTTCTTTATTTTTAATCATTATCGGCTCAGGTGGTCTGTTATATAATCAAGTTTTTATCGGAAAAATTATTATTGATGGATTTTTAAATAATTTTTCTGCTAATGCACTAAATTATGCAAAAACATTTAACTATAAATGGTTTTATATTGTTATCACTTTATCAGCTGTATGATTTTTTATAACAGTTTTCGCTGGTTTTATCTGAAAAAGATTATTAATCAAAGTATCAAATCATACATTGACTAAGTTACGTAGCAACTTATATAAGCATATTCAAAGTCTACCCATTGCATTCTTTGATGCTAATTCTAAAGGCGACTTAATGGCTCGCTTTACATCCGATATTGATACATTAAGGGATTTTTTATCTAACTCGCTTCCGAAAGTTATTGATACATTTATCACTTTAAGTGTTTCAGTAGTAGTTATGTTTTCGCTGAATTGAAAACTTGCCTTAATTATGCTTGCTGTGATGTTACTGATTTTAATGTTTTCATATTTTATCGGGATGCAATCAAAGAAAGGATTTATCAAGCGTCAAAGAAGCAATGGTGCTTTATCAGGATTTACTGAAGAAGTAGTATCAAATTTAAAGACATTAAAAATCTTTGGTCAAGAGCAAAATGTGTTAAATGATTATCAAAAATATTCAAATTCTTTATACCAAGACGAACTAAAAGCCCGTGGTTATGCTGATTTGTTGTTTCCGTTTGCAATGTGGGCAGGTAACATAGGATATATTATTGTAGCTGTTTTTGGAGCAATTTTATTGATCAACGGACAAAGCGAGGGTTTCGGATTAAGCGTCGGGGTATTAATTGCATTTACACAGTTTGCTAAAAGTTTTTCTGGCCCTGTTTCATCAATTTTAGAAGTAGTCAATTCGATAATCATCGCATTAGCAGGTGGTAAACGTGTGTTTGATATTCTTAAGCAATCCCCTGAAATCAATCATGGGAACATCCAAACTGTTAAAGTTGTTTTAAAAAACAATCAATACATTGAATCTGAATCAGATGCAGCATTTTGAGCATATAAATTTACTGATGCAAGTGGATATTTAATTGGTTATCAAAAAGTTCAAGGAGAGGTTGTTTTTGATAATGTGTCTTTTGGATATGATCAAAATGATGCTATAAAAAACATCTCATTTAAAGCAAAAGCAGGAAGCAAAATTGCACTAGTTGGTCCAACTGGTGCCGGTAAAACCACCATCACTTCCTTATTAATACGCTTCTACGAGCAAAATCTTGGGGATATTTATATCGATGGGATTAATATCAAAGAGATTGATAAAAACTCGCTGCGCAAGGTGATAGGTATGATTTTACAGGATGCATCGTTATTTTCTGACACAGTAACCAACAACATAACTTACGGATTCGATACAATTGACCAGCAACAGTTACATAAATCCATTCTTGTCTCAAATTTAACAGAGCATATAGATAAATTGGATGCTAAAGAACACACCTACCTCAAAGATCGTGGCAGCAAACTCTCACAAGGACAAAAACAACTTATTACAATTGCAAGGGTTACTTATAAAAATCCACCTATTTTAATCTTTGATGAAGCAACATCGAATATAGATACCTTAACTGAATATCAAATACAAACATCGATGGATAAATTAATGCAAAATCGAACTACATTTATTATCGCACATCGGTTGAGCACCATCAAAAATGCTGATTTGATATTAGTAATTAATGCTGGACAAATTATCGAGCAAGGCAGCCACCAGCAACTGCTACAAAAACAAGGTAAATACTTTCAGTTGTGAAATAATTCACAAAAGCAAAATATCTAACACTGCATTGCAGTGTTTTTGAATCAAAAAAAACATCGCAGATGCGATGTTTTTAAAAATTATTGATTTGATTTTTTCTTCTTGTTTTTAAATCAAGTATATCCAAAGGTTGCTATACCGAGAACAAATGCTAATACAGCGATTACAATACCAGCGATTGCTCCGCCAGTTGGTCCAGTAGATTTTTCAACAGTTTTTGATGTTTGTGCATTTTTATTATCTTGTGGATTTTGGTCTTTTGATTTGTTTTCGGAAGTAGGTGGAGTGGTTGTTGATCCACTATTGCCTCCTTCTTGTGGTTTTGAACCTTCGGTATTTGATGGGTTATTAGTGCTTCCGCCTTGCTCTGGTTTTTGAGTATCTTTATCACCATTTTCTGGTGTACTTGGCTGAGCAGGTAAGGTTGGTTTTGGACTTAATAGTTGTAACACTTTTGATTTAAAGTTTGCTAATTCATTTTCGGTTTTAGCTTCTTTAACTTCTTGCTCTAAGTCTGCTTTGAGTTTTTCGTTTGTTAGTTTATCTAATAAACGTTTGATGCTATTAGATAAAACTTCTTTATTTTTCTTGCTTTGTTGCACTTTATCATTAATTGCATTAATGATTTTAGCTAATGCAGCAGTATCTTTTGCTTTTGCAAGTTGATCTTTAAATTCTTGTTGAACATCTGAATCTAGACCTTCAGTTAATGCGATAGCTTGTTTTTTAGCAGTTTCAAGTTTAGTTGGTGAAATTGCTAACATACTTTGTGCATCTTGAATTTGTTTTACATATTTTTGGATATCTGATGCAGTTAACATCGATGGATCGTGATTGATTGTTTTAATTTGATTGATTGTATCAAGATATGTTTGGTATGATGCATCGGTATAGATTTCATCAGTATTAGCAAGCGGTGTTAATAAATTATCCAATGAAGCAACTAATTCATCTTTTTGAGTTTGTGCATCTTCGTTAGCACGATTCATCCGATCTAAAGCTTTTTGTAAATCTTCTAACTTAGCATCTTTGTTGTTTAAAGTTGCCTGCCATTGATCGATTTGTTTTTGTAACTGTTGTGATTGTTGTGGGAATTTTAGAGCATTTTCAGCAATAAATGCTTTTGCTTTAGTAATTGCATCTACTAGGTTTGTATATGTAGTTCCTAAATCATTTGCTTTTAAACTATCAATTGATTGTTTTACTAATTGGTTAACTTGATAGTAATCAGCAGGGGTTGCTGTTCCAGATTTAATTTTTGAATCAAGTTGTTTCTTTGCTTGCTGTAATTTTGCAAAGGTTTGTGGATCATAGTGGCTTGCATCTAATGAATCTATTTTAGCTAAATTATAATCAGAAACTTGTTGATCGAAACTGGTGTATTTTAAAGTAGGTTGCACTTGATGTAATCTATCCTTTAGAGCTTGATAATCAGCTTGAGAATAAAGATTTTGATTCTTTGGATCAATCATTTGTTTTGCACTGGTTAATAATAACTGATATAACGCATAATTAGCATCTTGCACATACGAGGTATTAGGAAGTGTAGCATTAATAATATCACTTAATGTTTCAACATTATCTGCTGTTATTTTAAGGTCACCTTTTTGTGCATTTTCAATACTTTCTTTGATGTTATTTAATGTATTAATTGGTAATTTTGCATTATCTGCAACTAATGCACTAACTTGTTCTTTTAATTTATTTCAACGATCTTGAGCTTCCTTAGTTCAAGCATCAAAATTTTCTGGTGTCTTATCAACTTGTGTTTTTAATGCTGCTAAGGTTGTTTGATCGTGGCTATTATCACCACTAGAAGTAGTAGGACGAATTGATGGAGCAAGTTCATAAATAACTGGTTTTTTATCACTTCAATCTATTTGAAAGCCGATGATTTTCTTATTGCTATCTGATTGAGTTAAATCAAAGGTCATATTTGAAAATGCTAATAATCCAAGTTTTTGTGTTTCTTGTTTTTTAGTATTTTCATCATAAAGCATCACTGAAATGGTTGCATTGGTTGCTGATCCATCAGAATATACTAATAAATCCTTACCATCATATGTATTAGGATCAACATAGAATTTTAAGCTTCCATTTTGTGTATCTGGACTTCAGTAAGTGTTGTAATTTCCATCTAAGAATTTAACTGGGTAGTTATTTTTGTTAGCAGGTAAATAATTAGTTCCATCAAATCTTGGGTCTTTTGGAACATTATCTCAATTATCATTTACGATAATTTCATTAATTTGTACTCCACGAGATAAATTATGATTATTATTATCTAACAGGATATTAAGAGTTTTGGTAAATACTATTTTTACATATCTAACATTTTTGTTAGTTAGTTCAGAAATTTTATCAGCATCAAAATATCTATAATTTGGTCGCTGTGGATCTACTTTTACAATATTTTTAAATTGTGGATATGATAAGTTGGTAGTTTGAATATATTGTGGATCTTTAACTTCTGATAACGAAGTAGGATTAGTGCTACTTTCTGCTGGTGTACTGTTATAGATTTCATATCATTCCGAATCAGTTGTAGTATTTTTATCAGAAACTAAGATTTTAAAGAATCTTGGATAGTTATAAGTATCTTTATCTACATACATCTTTAATGAATTTAAGGTTACTGTATTTCCTAAATCATAAATAATGTAATCATTTTGAAGTGGATATCCATTATAAATATCATATGTTGATACATTACCATCGATAGCATTACCTGAATAACGAGTATCTTCACCTCAACCATTAATTGTTTGCACATTTGAACCAATCATTCTTCCGTATGTTTTGCTATCTACAACTTTTACATCCAAACTAGAAAGAGTTGGCTCCTGATTATTTTCAGCTGTTGTAGTTGTAGCCTTTTTAATTCTAATGTATCTTGCAAACTTGTTGTTATCATCAAAAGTTCCTGTATATGGATATCATACGATTCCGTTTCTTGATGTTTCTAATGATACATTATTAGGAATGCTATCTTGTCCGTTTAACTTAATAGTATTAAGTTGATACATTTGCTTTAAGTCTAAGCCAACATATTTATCTGTTGTTAAGTTTACCGGTGTAGTTGATGAAGCACCATCGGAACCAGTTGTTTTACCAACAAACAATCCAAATTCATCCTTATCAACAACTTGAGTAAATAAATTAGTTGTTTGATTTGAGTCTTTATCAGTGTATAAATATTGATTTCCAGGTCCAAATAAATGGATCGAAACTAATGATAATGGTCCAGAAAATGAAGTATCAGTAGAACGTAATCTGAAAAATTGTGCAAATGCTTTACCACGAATGATTTGGTATCTTTGTGATGGAACTAAGTTACCAAATTTAACTCAAGCACCAGTAGCAGATTCAGAACCAGATGCTTTAGCATTAGCATCTCAATATTCAATTACACCATTATTTAAATAACTAACTGATGAGTCATTTTTTCCTTGGTCAATAACTACTGATGAAACCTCTGCTGCATTAGCTAATTTAAATTGAATAAATTTATTATTGGTAAAATTGTTGATTGAAACACTGTTATCAAAAATTGATTTATTTAGGTTAGTAACATTATCGGATGTAAGAGTTAGTTTATTAACAGAATCACTTCCGTGGGTTTGGTCATCATTTTGTATGACTAATGCAGTTGTTCCAATCCTTGGAGCTGTATCAGTGTTAACAACAAATTCATAAATACGGAATCATTTATTTCTACCGGTTCCAGTTTCAGTATCAATCATACGAATGGCACGAACATTTTTTTGGTTTACTGAAATTTTAAAAGTATTTGAATTTGAAAAACTAGATGTGCTTAAAGTATAAGAGTTATCTGTTGTAGTCGAACCAGAGCTCGAACTACTTGATTGAGCATTAGCATCCTTAGGTAAATCATTTCATACATCTTTGTTATCTGTATCTAGATGATATTGAATTTTAAATTTAGTGAAATATTCTTCACTATTAGAAGTATTGGTTCCAAATTTAATTTGTAAGTCTTTAACATCGATTGGTTTATCAAATTTAACCCCAAAGTAGTTGTTAGGTAAGATACGATTATTATTTTGCCGATTTGCATCTAATGTGTAAACAAATTGTCTTTGGTTATTTAAAGTAAATATTGAACCAGGAATATTTTGTTGAGTATTTGGACTAGTTAAATCGGTAATAATGCTCATCCCATTATTTTGCGGATCTGCTGCAGTTGGAAGTAGTTTTTCAACCTTTGCCAATAACTGTGGTGTTAATAACGAAGTAAGATTACGGGTAAAGTGTGATCCGATACCAATATCCCTAAATGAAGTTGAATAATAGTTACGACTTTGATATGATTGGAAATAATTTTGTGCTTTTATATAATAATCAACAATTTCTTCATCATCTGGATTGGATTTATTTGCTTCAATATAAGTTAACACAAAGTACTTTTGTGCCTGAAAATAATCCGAAGCAGCTAAAACAAATTCATGAATGGTATCGATAAATTTAGAATGTGATTTGTTTTCTAATAAAATCTGTATTTGTGGAAACAGATTATTTATTTCAGTTAAATAAGTTTGTGCTTCTGTTTTATGATAAGTGCTAGTTCCTTTGCTGTTATCACTATTTAAAACATTATAAAAATTTTCTGCTGCAGGAGTGATAGCATCACCGGCAAAAAGTGCTTCTGAATAAGTATCTTGAGCAAGGTATGCTCCTAGTCTTCTTAAAGCAATTGATTCTGGTGTTTCAATTGCAGTGTTATTAGCAATAGCACGAAACGAAGCTTGATATATCAGATCCTTTTCAATTTGTCTACCATCACCTGCTGGTAATATTTTTCAAGTTATGTTAGCTAAATCAAAGAAACCAAATTTTGAAAACTCTGCTTTTTTATTTCCAGTTGATAAAATAAATCCGGTAAATTTACTTGGATCAACATTAACGGATGTATAGTCTCCGTTATATCCATTTTGAGCATTTGGCCGAATCAATTCCTCAGCAGTTCTTAAATATAATTTATTTGCATCACGAGCAAAATCATCTGGATATTCTTTAAAGAAGATCGGTTTAATTTGTTGTCCATCTTGGGTATATTTGTCTACATCGTATTCATTAATGTATTGGTGATCATTAAATTCATCATCTAAAATCAACGGTTGCACTTCTGATGGAAGCGATGCATAATATGAAATAAATCCTGGTGTTTTAGTAGAAGCACTTTTTTGTAAGCGTGGAGTAATCGCAGATGAGCGACCAAAATATCCTTGGAAGATAATATTAGTATCTATTAAATCAGGATAGGTGCTTTTTAAACTCTTGATTCAAGCAACTAAATCAGTGAATAATTGCACCGTTTTAGGCGATTGCTCACCCATAGACATTAATCCGATTTTACGTACACCAGCCTTAATTGCTTGTAAGTATTTAGCTTTTAAAAGTGTCAAATTAGCATCATAATTTTCATTAGTAAAATCTGATAAAGCATCTAAGGCAAAAACAAATTTAACATGGGTTTCTTTTGAAACTTTGGCTAATTCTGTAAGTTCATCCAGTTGTGCTTGATTGAGTGGAACCATTCAAGCTTTTTGTGTTTGTTTATCTGTATCTGAATCACCTTCATTAGTAGTTATTTGATTTTGATTATTAGCATAAGCGCCAGCTAATTTTTTATCAGGTTCAAAGATATAAGTATTGATTTTATAATAGCTTGAAAAGCGCATAATATCAATCATTTCATCCTTAGTTTGATTATGCTCAGCACCATCAAAAACACGGTGTGAGTCCATAAATCCACGGATTTTAACATCAGCATAATCTTTAATGGTAAAATCTTCTATTTTATATCCATCAAGTTGTTGGAAGATATGTCATAAAGTAGTTGCACCAAAGAAAGCTGCATCTGAATCCTTAGCTAATAATGAAATGTAATTATCTTGTGTTTTAATTACATATGCATCGTTTTTAGCAAAATTACTTGCTGCAAAATCATCGCTTGAATCTATTTTTGTAATATTGTTATCAACTAAATTATCACTATCACCCGAGATACCAACTAGGATGTTGGTTTTTCCGCTCACAACACTTCTAGATTCGCTAGAAGTAATATGTCTAAAAGCAAGTGCTTCTTGGATACGGTTTTTAGTTGCTGAATCGATTCCGTTTTCATATACTAAGTTAACATCTTGACTAATCAAAGAAGTTTTGTTTTGATACAAAATATTATGAACCATTGGAAAAATAGCATATTCTTGGTGTGAAGCAACTTGTTCACTTTGGTTGCTGGTAGCAGCAGCTACACAAGCAGTTGCTAATGCAGAAGCGCCAAAAAATAATGCTTTAAGTTTAGTTTTCTTCATTATATACTTCCTTAATTATCCTTTTTCTTAGATTTTTTCTTAAATACAAATACTGATGCTGCAACTAATGCTGCTGCTAAGACTAATAACACAATGATTGCTGCAATAGCACCTTTGTTATTTGAAGTTGTAACAACTTTTGGATTTTCTTCTTTAGGTTTTTGTGGAGTTGTAGGTTGCTCTGGTTTACTTTCAGGAGCAGGTTTTTGAGCTTCTTTATCAGCTTGTTCTTGGGCGTCAGCAATTTTTTTACGTATTTGCAACAACTGTTCTTTTGTGGTTGCATCTTTTAACTCGTTTTTAAAACTTTCTTTTGATGCAGCATCTTTGATTTGATCAGCTTGCTGTGAAACTAAATTTAAAAGATAATTGAAACTTAGTTTTTGTGCAATTGTTAATTCTTTAGCTAATAAATCATTATTAGTTGCATTATTAACATCATCTAAAATACTTTGTTTAATATCTGGTGTTAAATCTTTAATTTCCTCAGAAATTGCTTTAGAAGTTTGGTTTGCATCATTTACCTTAACTTTTAGCGCAGCTAAAGCATCTAAGGTAGGTTGTGCTAAGCTATCAAGCTTATCTGTGCTTTGTAAACCATTTACCATTGCATCGTATTGTGCATTTAGTGCTGTCAGTGAGTTTGAATAAGTGTTTTTCAAGGCTTGTGAAGCTAATCCAGCAATTAAAGTATCGATGTCTTGGTTTAATGCGGTCACTTGATTTTGTTTGTCTAATAATGCTGTAACCTGCTTTGCAACTTTATCAACATCTGTTTTGGTAAATGCTTTTGCTAAAAGATTTTCAAGAGCAGCTTTTTTAGACTCTTGCAATAATTTTGGTAAATCTTTGTTTACTGCATTTACAGCATCGGTGTATTTACTTCATTCTTGGAATGAATATTCTTCTTGTAGATGTTCGATGATTCGAGTAAGTTCGGATGAGTTATTTGTTGCATCAACACGAGCTAAGTAGTTAGATTTATCATCTAATTTAGCAATCAATGCTTTTGCTAATGCTTTAGCATCATCTAAGTTGGTAGAATTTACAACTAATGCTTTAGCAGTCTCTTTAAGATCAGCTTCATCTTGGTTAATTTGTGCTTGTGATAATAAATCAATTTTAGATTCAGAAACATTAGAAGCAATGCGATCTAAAACGGCTTGATATTCACGATATGATGCATTGGTTCAAACATTATTATCATTAGAAATCGGATCTAATAATAATAACTTGTATTTTGCAATTGCTAAATTACGTTCATTAATAACTGATTCGGTAACAACTTTTAACGAATCTAAGGCTTCTTGCACTTTATCAGCTGTAATATATTGTGAATATACTATATTATCATCATTTTGAACCTCAGTTAACAACTGATTTGATAAAGCAGGGAACTTTAATTGGTATTTATCATTAAATGGATATGAATGAGCATCACGATATGCTTCGTATTCTTTAATTTTTGCACCGACAGTAGATTTTTCTAATGCAGCATATTTAGTATCAAATTGTTCATTTAGTTGTTTGTAACTATCTTCAGTTGTAGAATCACTAGAAGTATTAACTTTTGAACGAATTGATCCCACATGAGTTTTAAGATCATTGAAACTTGGATATTGATATTCGATTGGATTTAATAAATCAAATTTTGCAACATTTAACTGAGCAATTTGTTTGTTAAATGTTGGTAGTTTAACTAATGCTGCTTTAGTTTTCGTAAGTTGATTGATCATCGCATTTGTAACTGATGTAGTTAAATTATTTGGATCTGCTAGTGCTAATTTAGCTTCATTAACAGCATCTTGATATGGCTGATATGAAGTTTTTGTATATAAAGCAGGATTTACGTAACCATTTAATAAATATTGCAGATAAGTAGCTGAAGAAACTTTAGCATATGTCGGAAAAGGAACAGGTATTTTTATAGTATATTTTTCTGCATCCACATTAGCAGTTGCTTTAATGGTTGGAAAGTATAAAGCGTCTACATATTTATCAACATAACGCTGAAGAGCTTGTCTTGTAACTCTTTGGATGTTTTCCTCTGCTTTTGCATCTTTTTGAGTATCTGTCGTATCAGTTGTGGCTGCTGCACGTTTAGCTCTTGTATTTTTTGCTGGTTCAGTAGCTTTATCCTTA
The DNA here is from genome assembly GCF_051200785.1 of Mycoplasma sp. 6243. Classification (NCBI taxonomy): domain Bacteria; kingdom Bacillati; phylum Mycoplasmatota; class Mollicutes; order Mycoplasmatales; family Mycoplasmataceae; genus Mycoplasma; species Mycoplasma sp. 6243. The sequence goes on along the minus strand of NZ_CP195154.1, from coordinate 446,996 downwards.
GAATCAATTAATTGCTTAAGAGCATGTTCAGCGTTTACATATGCATCCTTTGATTCTTCGGTTCGATTATTAGTATCATTTTGATTTTCATAAGATGATTTTAATTTATTAATTGCTGTTTTATCTGCAACTTCCCCAGTAATTACATAAGGGTTAAATTGCACAATTTTTGGTTTTTTACCACTTCATTTAATTTTAAATCCAACTAAGTTTGCACTGTTTATACCCTGTAAATAGGCTTCAGGCTTATATAAAGAAAATGTTACGATGTTGTTAAATAAGGTTCCAAGTCGTTTGTATTCATAGCCACCTTTTAATAAATTAAATGTAATTTGATAGACAACAGCATCTGATGGTTGTCCAGTCGAAACTACCATTAAGTTTTTATCTTTTCAGTTGGTATCAGCAACATTATAATATAACTCACCAGTTTCTTCTTTTGGCTCTCAATAGGTGGTATAATCAGCATCCAGCATTGCAGCAGGTTCATGTTCTACCGACGCAGCTTGATAATTAGTTCCAGAGAATCTAGGATCAGTTTTTGAATAATATTTTCCACCATTAACTTGGATTTCGTTGATTTCTAATAAGCGATCAGCTGGATAATCTTTTTTAATTAATAATTTTACATATCTAGCTTTAGTATCTGTTAAATTGTCAACACCTCATCACTTAAATCTTGGATGTTCGGTATCAATAGTTCCACTATTGGTGCGAGCTAAAATATCTTCTAAGTTATTTGGATCGTTTCCGATTTCAAATAATGATTTTCATACGGTATTTTTATCATTAGTTTCGGCTACTAATACTTCTAAGTCTCTTGGATAATTATATGAGTTGTTATTTGCATAGATTTTTAATGATGTTAAATCAATATCAGAACCTAAATCATAAACAACTTCGTTATTTGCTTTTGGAGTTGAGATAAATTTAGTTGATGTATCTAGGTCACTATCAAAACCACCATAGTTATTTTCAATGTTAGAAGCTTCTAAATCACTATCTACAATGCGACCAAAACGATCAAAGTCTTTAACTGTTACTGTCAATCCACTAAAGTAAATATCTTTTGATGTTGTATCAGTTTTAGTTTCGCCTAAACCAAAATCACTATTATCATATAAGTCTTTTGAGTATTGTAATCGAATGTATCTAACCAGCTTATCAGTTAGTTGTGTGCTATTATATAAATTAAATCAAGTTACACCATCAGTTGATGCTTGACTAATAAGGTATTCTGGAAGCGCACTTTCAAATTTGACATCTTTTAAAGTATAAATCTTTTGTAAATCTAATCCGAAACCACTTTTATCTTTTACTTTAACTGATACTGTGTTTCCTTCTTTGGCAAATAATTTAAAGGTATCATTATTATATGATGATAATAATTTATCAGTGTTAACATTATAAGAATGATATATATAAGCAGTTGTTACTGGATTTTCAAGTGGAGTGATAAATAAATGTTTAATATCTCATGATGGTTTTGCTGTAAATCCAGTTGTAGGTTTAATACGGATACCATTATATTTATTAGTATTAGTAATTTTAATTACATCATCACCTGTCGAATTATTTATAGTTGATAAAGTGGTAAAAGTATCATTAACATACCCTTGCACAATATATTTATCTAAAAAGTTTTCCCCTTGCACAAAGTGGATTGAACTAATCGCACTGTGACGATCAAAGTTTACATCAACATAGTCTCCAGAATAATCTACATTATTACTATTATTATTATTAGAAACATTATTTGTTCCTGAACTACCAGATGATGTAACAGATGTAGTAAGTTTAGTAACAGTATCTGAATCTGGGTTAACAATATCATTGATTGATTGATCGGAAGTATATTTCATTACTGTAAAAGGATAAAAATGGACTCCTTCAACAGCTTCATTAGGTCCATATATTTGTAAACCTGCGAGTTTTAACGGATTATTTCCACTTTCCCTGTTTGTTGCTCTAGAAACAAGTGAGATATATTGAGTTTTTGCATATCCATATGTTTCATAGTATTCTGCTTTTGCATCTTCATTACTTTGTGCTTTAATATAACTATTATCATAACCTTTACCAAAATTCTTTCAAGTAGATGTGGCAGAATCATAATATTTAACTTGGATTAGCGGGAAACCTTTGTTAGTTGTGTCTATATCTTGTTGGAAAGCAACAGCAGAAACTTCTGATAATTTATCTAATTTAAAGATAATTTGATCTAAATCTGCTGCATTTATAGTTCCAAAAGTTTCTGTGGTAGAAAAATTGTCATCAGTTAATTTTTCTAAATCATTTTTAGTTGTATTAGCAGGATTTATCAACTTCGAAGTATCTACCCCACTAAGATAATCGGTTAAATTATTATAAAAATTATAATTTAGTTTTTGTAAATCATTTATATCTGTTTGAGGATTTACTAAGAATTCTAAAAGTCTAAATTCATCACTATTAGTAGTGTTGCTAACATTCTTAATTCTTACCCCAATTACATCATCGATTGGTTTAGTAAGCTTAATTACCTTACGAACTGATGATTGGATACCAGTTACAGTGGCAACGGATGCATTTTGACCATCAATATCATGTCACGAAGATTCTTTGATTGTTTTTTTTGTTAAATCAATTATATGTGTATTTCGTTCTTGTGTATTTTGTCTTTTCATTGCAGTATATGTAGTAACATCCAAATCTGATGCATAATCTACATCATCTGCATAGAGTACTTGAATTTTAGCATTATCAAAATGATCTTTGATATTACCATTTTGATATCCTGCATATCTCAATCAAAGTTCTCTGAATTGAATTGGTTTATCAAATAATGTTCCAAAGTATTTATTTTTATTATCGGGTGGTACTGAACCTGTTTGATTTCCATAAATTAAAACTCTTTGGTTATTTTTTTGTAAAACTCATTTTACATCAGATTTAGAATCTTTGTTTTGTAAGTTTGTGATCACTTCTTGATTTCTCGGAACATCTCCAAGACTCTTGTGTAATTCATGATTTACAACTGGGATAAGTCATTGAATAAAGGGTTTAAGAACCTTGTTTCCAGCATTTACTTCGACTGCTACACCATCGTAGTTATACTGATGTGATTCAATGGCACTCTTATATAAATTTACCCCTAATGTGAATGCATTAAGTGCATCATCATATTTATTTGCTTTAATATCAACAGCTGCATCAATTAGATGATTTGCTGCTGTTGATAAATCTTTAAGCATATTTGCTCAAGGTTTAATTTCTGAAAAGAATGCTTTGGTTTTTGTTGCTGTTGAGATTTTTAATAAATCCACAGCATCAGTTAAATTAGTTAACTCATCTTGTAATGTATATACATCATATAAATTAAATGCTTTAGTATTATATGTTTGTTTAAACTTATTAGCATGACTTTCTAAAGCAACTGAATCGGTATTAGCAACAGTATTTGTTGCTGAATAAGGATTATCAAATAATCTCAATGCAATGGTACGTAATGCTTGTGCATCTTTACTTTCTAAATCTGAATCATTTAAAAGGTAATTAAACGATTGTACTCAAGCATCGTTAGATGATTGTCATACTTTTCAGCCATAATTTGCTGTTTCAAATAATGCGATGCGAGAAGCAAGTTTAGCTTGCATTGGTTTTACTATAATTCCATCTAATCCTTTGGTTAAAGATTGATTATTTGTAATAGATGGTAGATATGTTGATAAACCACCTAAAACCATATTTCCTTGATCTTCATATTTTTGTGTTGTCGGTCAATTTAATAATAAACTAACTCCACGATTTGCTTTATTTACAAAGTCACTTACATTCGATGCAACTTCTGCTGCCTTAGATTTAGGTAATTTTACAATCTCAATTTCTTTTGGTAATAAATTGTAATAATCTTGGTAATCAGTATTAGATACTAAAAATAAAGTTGATGCATCAAAATCTGAAAAAGCAGTAACGACTTTTTCTTTAATTCAAGATGTTAAATCATTTAAGATTCTAGTATTTAAATTCATATCATTGCTTGCATATAGCGCAATACGTTTAACACCAGCTGTTGCAAGTTGTCAAATTTTACTTTCTAAACTTGCTAAATCGGAATTATATGTATCTGCTGTAAAGTCACCTTGGTTAAATGGATTAATTGTATATACAAATCTAACTTTAGTAGATTCTCCAGTTGTTGCTAATTCTTTGATATTAGCAAGCTCACCTGGTGTATATAATAATTTTCATTGACTACCACGTTTTAAATCATCACTAGCAGCATATAAATATGTATTTAATTTATATTTAGATGCTCATGCAAAATAATCAAGACGATCTTGTTGTGATCACTGTGATTCTTTGAAATCATCTAATGTTCCACGCATTTTTATATCTGCATAGTCTTTAATGGTAAATTTTTCAATCTCATAACCATTAAGTTGTTTGAAGACTTCAGCTAAAGTAGTTGCAGCATAAAATGCCGCATTAGTATTTTTTGCTAAAACAGAAACATATCCATCTTTTAAAGTTGAAATTCAATATGCATCAGTTTGAAGTCATAAATTATCTCCATAAGGTAGATTATTTGATAAATCTGATAATTTATTATCAACTAAAACATCTGAATCTCCATGAATTCCTACTAAAATATTTGTTTTACCTTTAACAAACCTTCTAGAAACAGAATATTTTAATCCTTTATCTTTAAAAATTGCTTCATATTTTGCTCTAGTAACAGAATCAATTCCGTTTTCAAATACTAAATTGACTTCTCTAGTAACTAAAAAAGTTCGTTTTGCACTGTTAGTTGTATCTGTTGAATATGAAATAGAATGCACATATGGAGTAATTTTATATGTGGTTGTCTGTCCTTGTTGGTCAGAAACACTTGATGTTGTTGAAGTAGTCTGACTTTGTCCTTGTGTAGGTGTTCCTGCTGAAGCAGCAGCAACACCAGCAAGTAGTCCTAAACTACCACTAGCACCAAGAAATAATTTTAATTTTCTTTTGATTTTCATTTCACCTCAATAAAGTAATAATTTAAGTATAAACTTTAAATTTTTATTAACACAAATGTATGTGTTTTATCTTTTTAAAGATATACAATGAAATTATAAAGGTTTTTTTTTTTTTTTTTACATAATGCTATTAATTCGTTACTACTTTTAAAATCATTGAAATATGTAAGTTAAATATTTTATGCCTATAAATAAGATAAAAAAGTTTAATACTATTTATATTTTTACTTATTTAAGTTTTAAATATACACATTATTATTAAATTTTTTTGTATGTTATAAAATAAAAACCAATAAAAAACTAAAATTATTAAAATTTTGAACAAAAAATGTTTAACACTTTATCAAAGTGTTAAACAACTATTTATAACCAAATTTACCCAATAAATTTAAATCATCATTTCACTTTTTAGCAACCTTAACTTTCAATGATAAGGTTGTGGGTAATCCGAATTGACGTGCGATTTTTATACGTGCCGATTTTCCTATTGCTTTAATTTTTTCGGCATTTTTTCCTATTAACATTCCTTTTTGTGAATCTTTTTTAACATAAATAACTGCATCAATTACTATTTTTTGAGGATCAGATTCATCGAATTCCAAAATTTCAACAGCAATAGAATGTGGTAATTCTTCATACAATAAATTAATTGCTGATTCACGAATAATTTCTTTAGCAATAAATCGCATCGATTTATCTGTGATATATTCGCTATCATATTGTGGTTGTCCATCATAAGTATATGTTTTAATTAAATCTATTAATGCACTAATAGATTTATCATTATTGATGTTTGTTGAAATAATATGTTCAAAATTATATGCAAGTAATTGCTGCATTTTTTGTTGTAAAAGTTCGGGTTTACCTTGAATTTTATCAATTTTAGAAATTACAGCAATTTTGTGTTTTACATTCTTTATTTTTTCTAAAATCATTTTATCACCATTACCAAGATTCTCATCAGATGGACTTAAAAACAACAATACATCAATATCTTTTGTTGATTCATAAGCATTTTTATTCAATGTTTGACCTAACTTATTTTCAGGTCTATGGATTCCGGGTGTATCAGTAAAAATAATTTGGTAATTATCATCGTTATAAATACCTGTAATTTGATCTCGAGTAGTTTGAGCAGTATCTGTAACAATTGCAACATTGTAACCGATAATAGCATTTAATAAACTGCTTTTTCCAACATTAGGTCTACCAAGAATGCTTGCAAAACAAATTTTCATTATTTAATATTCTCCGAATGAATGGGATATGGGCAAAGTTCGATTAATTTATTAATACGAACTTTGCTAGCATCATTGCTATATTGATAAATCAATGCATCATTAGGCATAAATTCTGTCATTACTTGCCTACATCCTGCACACGGACTTACTTCTGATGTTCCTGAAGAAATAATATGTATTTCTTTGAATTTTCCAACCTTTCCACCATAAGCTACCGAACCAAACAATGCACTTCTTTCAGCACATAAACCGGACGGATATGCTGCGTTTTCTACATTAACACCTTTATATTGATTTCCATTTTCATCGATTGCAATTGCTGCAACAGCAAATTTTGAATATGGACAATATGAATATTTTAATAATTCTTTTAATTCTTCAACATTTATTTTCATTTTATCCCCTTGTAATTCTTAATGGATTAAAAATTATATCTACAATACTATCCATTTGTTGTTTTTGACTTTCATTTAAATGATCATAACCTTGCAAATGTACCAACCCATGTGTGAATAAATAACAAAATTCACGTTTAAGTGAATGATTGAACTCTTTTGCTTGCATCTTCATTTTATGTCAACATATTACTAGCTCACCTAAAAAATAAATCGGTAGTTTGTCATATAAATTATTTTCTTGAAAACTAAATGAAAGAATATCAGTTACATAATCTTTATTACGATATTCAAAATTAAGTTGTTTAATTTTATTTTTTGAAACAAAGCTTACATCTAAAATAATTTGCTTATTTTTATCTATTTTAAAATAATTAGCAAAATTATTTAAAATCTCATACATTTGATTAATAAAAATTTCTGTATTTCTAGGTTGATTAGAAAGGTTGATTTGCAGGTTATATTTAAACATAGCATAATTATATAAAATTAGTTAAATAAATGTATAAATCAGTTATAAATATATTTATAAATTAATTCTTTTGATTCAATTAAGCGAACTGGGATAAATTCAAGGTTCTTTTGTTTTAAAAACATTGATAAATCTGAATTTTTGATAATAATTTCTTCATTTTCATTTATTGCATCAATATTAATTTGATATTGATGCAATTTATCTTCAAAATTAAAGTCAATTTGATAGTTTTTTAATGCTAATTTATCATAAGTTATATTTTTTAAAATTAGTTCATTATTATTTTGTCTAATTATCACCTGCTGATATTTATTAATCGACTGATACATAATCAAATAAATAAACATCGCAAGCAATGCTAATAATGAAAAAAGTAGTAAATATTCTAAAAAACTAATTTTGTACTTTTTCAAGATTAATTACTTGCGAATCAGGAAAAAGATATTTATTATTATGTGAAATTTCTACTACTTTTTTGTTTTTCAAAATATATCGAAGTGGTTTTTGAACCATCAAGAAAATCTCTTGTGAAATCGATTCAAATGCTTCATCGAATAAAATCACATCATAATCTAATATAAAAATTCTTAACAACTTAATTATTTGCATTTGTCCACTTGATAAGGAATTGATATTTATATTTTCTATATCATCCAAATTTGCTTTTTTTAAAATAGGATATAACTTAAATCTATTAATGGTATCATTGAAACCAAAAGAATCAGATATCATTAAATATTCAGATATAGACATATCTAATTTTTGATTTTTATCCCCTACATAATAAATTTTTTCACGTATTTGGTTATTGTGTAAATTTATTTTTTGATCATTTATCAAGATTTCCCCATAATCAATTTGATATTTACCACTAATGATGTTGCATAATGTAGTTTTACCACTACCATTATCACCTTTGATGATATGTTTTTGATCAATTATGAGCCTCGGAATATTAACAACTTTGTAATTAGGATTGCTATTATATGAAAAAGATACATATGATAGATGTATTTTATCAATCGAATTGATATTCTCTAAAAGATTCGAATTTACAGGTTTACCAGTTCTAAAAATATTAAGCATAGTTTTGCTAATCTTATAATCTTTTGACATCTGAAGTGCTTGCGGGATAAATTTAAGTGGCTTGATAAACAAATTTGATGCTGTGATAAAAAATAATAACTCATATACTTTCAAATTCTGAGATCATATTTGAAAAGTTCCATAAATAAGGATACAAAATGGATAAAAAACATCTAAAAACAATTCAAAATCATTAAAATTTTGCATCTGTAAATTAAAATTAGAATTTTCTTGTATATATGCTGCATAATCATTCAATAAATTCTTTTGATATAAATTTGCAAATGTATAATCAAAATTATCTTTCAAAATATTAATATAATTATTGATTTGTTTATCAGTTAGAATACTTTGAGCAACAATTTGATTTTTGTTTTTAAAATACCAAAACATATAAATGCTTGCAAAAACACTTGTAATTATTCCAAAAGCACCTACAACAAATAACAATTTTTTATTTATAGCAAAAATAATAATCAATGAAATGATAAAACTGATAATGTTTACAAAAACCTTAGACAAAAAAGTCTTTTTATGAATTAAGTAATTCATTAAAGAACTGATGCGATTTTTTATCTCTATTTCACTTAATTGATTAATAATTTTAATATTTTGATGACTTCAAGATTTCAATAAATTATTGAATTCTTTTGAATAACTAGTCAATACTTTATTTTCAAAGATTCTAGTGATCATTATTTGAATTAAACTAATAATTACAAATAAAATAATAAAAAATCCACTCATTAATCATAATTCCTTTTTAAGATGAAATGGAATTATATTTTCAAAAATATATTTTGTTGTTAATGGTGTAATAAGTGAAATAATTATTTGCAGCAAATACATAAAGATCAACTTTATGGAAATACTTAAACCACCGAAATAATTATTTTTATGCTTTTTTGTTATTTGTTTTTGTGCTACTTTATCTTTGCTTATTTTGACTAATATTCCTTGATATAAGTTTAAAAAAATATTTTTATCTTGTTTTATTCTTCCTTGTTTTGGATCATAGATTAACAATTTATTTCCTTGCACTTCTTCAATTAGCACCATATGCTGCATATTTTGATTTAAGATAATTGCAGCAAGTGGATATTCATCAACATCAAGTTTTTCAAAATCTTTTGCACCACATTTAAAACTTTGTAACTGATATTGGTATTGCGACAAAGTTTGTTGAAAATGAAATAGACTAATGCCTTCTTCATCGTAACTAACATTCAACTTTAATTGGTTTATATCATATTGTTCGTTATAGTATTTATTTGCTAGATGTATAAATACATATAATGAACAATCTCTTGAATCAATTTGTTTATACATAATTTTTATATTATTTTTCAAAAAAAAGTGACTAATAAGGAACAAAAAATGTGAATATTATGTAAATAATTTAAAAATATGATAAAAATTAGTATAATTATAAAATAAACAAAGGGGTAAAATGGAAGCAAAAACTAAAAGAAAATTATTTTGATTTTCTGCTCTTGCAACAACTGTAACTGCCGGTGCTTTTGGTTTATCAATTGCAGTTTTAAACACAGGAGCAAGTGATAGAAAGTATTATGAATATAAATATTCAACACTTGATTCATATATAAATTCTGTTAAATTACCCGGTTTAGCAGATCAGCAAGTGAAAAATTTATTACAAAAAGCAGATGTTAATTATCATAATCCTAATCAATTTGATGATTTAGATTTTTTATATCAACAATTTCGCGAAATTTTAAAACAAGCATTAAAGCCTCGATTAGATAAATTTACTAATTATAATATTTCACTAATCTTACAAACACAAAACACTAAGCAATTAGTGGATGCATGAAATAGTATTGATAATATTGAAGAATTTTATCAGATTTTACCTAAAATTAAGGATGTTAATAAACAAAACCAATTAGAAACAGAATTTAGAGCAAGCATTACACCAGATAATACATCGGCTGTTTTAGCAAAAGCACAAATGGAAATACAAAAATAAAATCGTCTTTTGACGATTTTATTTTGGTTTTGCTATTAAAAAATTTATATTCTTGCCTTTTTGACTTCATTTAATTTCATAACCTGTTTTAATATTTTGATTATTATATTCTGATTTATGTAAATCATTAGTTTGATAAATTATTTTTCAGTTATTTTGTATTAACGAATCAAGTGAAAATTCAAAAAGTTTGTCATTATCTGTCTTAAATCATAAGTTTCCACCTTGTCCTAATAATTGCTTATATGTATCCAAAAATGTTTTGTATGTTAGTCGTCTTTTAAAATGTGCATTCTTAGGTCATGGATCACTGAAGGTAAGTCAAATTTTATCACAAGTTCCCTTGAATATTTCATTTATTTTAATCGCATCAGCAGTTATAATAAATAAGTTAGTCAAATTAAGTTCTTCAATTTTTTTGAGAATTTTAACTGCAACAGTTGCATATTTTTCAAGAGCATAATATTTGATATCAGGATTTTGCTTTGCAAGGGATGTTATCATCTCACCCTTACCTGCACCTATTTCAATAACATCAGTGTGATTTAATTGTATCGGAAATTCTTTTAGATAATAACTAGATTCATCTAATTTACCTTGTGCATTTTTATCAAATCTTAACCTCATATACTCCTTATATTAATAATTTCATTCAAGAAAAAAAGAATTTTTCAAAGATGTTGTAATCTTTATTTAACTTTGGATTATCTGTTAAATCACTGCAATATTTATCATATTCATTAAAAATATCATTGACTTGTGCGACTGCATCTCCATAAATAATATCCATTGTTTCATACTGCGAATTCATACTACGACTATCTAAATTAGCACTACCTGCTCAAGCAATTTGTGAATCAATGATACCGATTTTAGAATGCATAAAATGGTCATTATATATTTTTACCTTTAACCCGTGTTTAATAAGTTTTTTAAGTTGTCATAATCCAATTTGATGCACTATTTTCTTATCTGGTAAGCCTGGAAAGTACACAGTTATTTCTACCCCGCTTTTTAAACATAATAAAAATTGTCGATACAGAGCATCGGATGCAGAAAAATATGGTGATGCAATTTTAATACTTTTTTTAGCATTAGCAAATAACTTTAATCAAGTAAATTCAGAAACAGAATGTGGAAAACTTGGTGATTCAGCAACTAAAACAGAATGATTGCGATGGTCATCATCACAAATTGATGACAAATATTGAGAAGGTTTTAGTTCTTCTTTAGCAAAAATATGTCAAAGTTTTAAAAAAAGTAAGATATAAACATTAACATATTCACCTGTTATTTTATAATTAACATCAATTCAGTGCCCATATTTTTTTGATAATGAAGCATATTCATCAGAAATATTATTTCCACCAGAAAACACTATTTGTGAATCTATAATAATAAATTTTTGATGGTTGCGGTTAAAACTTGCAGCATTAATAAATGGATAATAAATTTTACCAATATAAATAATTTTAATACCTAACTTAATTAATTTCTTTATTTGTTTTTTTTGAGAATGATATGCACCAAAAAAATCAATTAATCATCTTATTTCGATACCTTGTGAGTGTTTTTGTTTAATAAGATCTAAAAACTCTTTTGAAATTTCGCTTTTTTTGATTATATATGAAATAATAAATACTGATTTTTGAGCTTTTTTTATTGCTTCAAATAATGTTTTATAAAACCGATAACCTTCGTTATAAAAATGGTATTGGGAACTTTTGGTCTTGGTATCATTAATGCGAGCAACAGCCTTTAAATTTGCATCATAACATTCATGTGTGCTAGTTAATCCGAACGATTCGTATGTATTAATTTTATATCTAGGATCATTTTTTAGTTTGATTTCACTTCTGTTTCGTGAAATTCAACCAAAACCAAAGAAAAGAGCATGTCCTACAACCGGGAATAAAATTAAGATATATAATCAACCTAATTTTGCTTCAAAATTGCGACGTTGTAAACCGATAAAAAACACAAAAAGAGTATTAACAAAATAAGCTATTGTCAAAAATAAGTAAATATAGTTAGCATTAATCAAAAATAACAGACTTGCTATCCCTGCTAATAAAGCAAAAAGAAAAATAAATTGAGCTATAAAGATAAAAAATCTTTTACTAAAAATCCCTGTTTTCATAATTTAATGAAATACGCAATATCAATCAATATTGCGTATATTTTTATTCTGGTTTATAACCTTTTCCAGCACGGATTTTTCCATTTTCTCCGTGTACATAGTATGTTCCGTTATGTTTTTTAGCTAAATCACGAGCATATGGAATTGCTTCTTTTTGAGTATCAAATATAATAGTAGCACGTTCTGAACCTTCACGTGATACTCTTCATTTACCTTTCTGTTTATCTAATGTGATATGTCAGGTAGGTTTTAAGTCTTTTTTCTCAACTAACTTGTCAGCCATTATTTATCTAACTCCTCTATTCTTGATTGGTGTCTACCACCTTCATAATTTGTTTTTAAATACTCATCAACCATTTTTTTAGCATTTTCTGGAGCAATTTGACGTCCTCCGAATGCTAAAACATTGGCATTATTGTGTAATTTTGCTAAATGAGCATCCTCTAACGAAGTAACTCTAGCAGCTCGAATGTGTTTATGACGATTTAGTGCATATGAAATTCCTAAACCTGTACCACATACCCCGATACCAAATGTAGGATCTTCATTATCCATATATTCAGCTAATTTATGTCCTTGAGTCGCATATGAACTTGGAACTGCATCAGTGTTTGGTCCTAAATCAACTACTTGATAACCTAAAGATTCAACATAATTTTTAAGTTCTTCTTTAAGTTTATAACCGGCATGATCGCTTGCAAAAGCAACAATTTTTTTATCCATTTTATTCCTTTTTTGTGTATTTTTCTGTATTATACTAAATTCTTATAGTATTATAAAGAAAAAATGAAATTTTACATAAGAATTATAAAAATCTTAAATTGTTTTGTTTGCTTGATTTATAGCAAATTTTAAATAATATGGTAGAATTAATAAATATGAAGACTAATCATAAAGTAGCAATGTCTTGTAGTGAATGTCGTCGTAAAAATTACACAACTAATAAGAGTTTAGGTAAAACTGAACGCTTAACTGTTAAAAAACATTGTATCCATTGTCACAAACATACAATACATAAAGAAGAGGTTTAAATGTCACAAGAAAACGAACATATCGTTAAATCGAAGCGAAAAAAACGTTTTTGGATGCGCAAGCTAGTTAAAGAGGTTAGACGTGTTAGATGACCCGATGCAAAAACAAATTCAATTAACTTTGTAAAAATTTTAATTTTTACTGTAATATTCACTATTTTTGTAACAGCCTTATCATTTGGCTTTACACATTTATTCAAATTATGAAACATTTAGGAGGCTTATGAGTAATTTGAAATGATATATGATTTCTACCGTTAGAGGTAAAGAACAACAAGTTATCGAATCATTAAATAACCGAATAGTTGCTGAAGATTTATTACATGATTTTGATTTAACCGCAACACCACAAGGAGCATTTAAAATCTTTCAACGTCCAACACTAACTTCTAAAGAACATCAAAAGAAATTAGAAGGTAATGAATTTAAGGTTAAATATGTAAATTTATATCCAGGTTATATTTTTGCTCATATGCATATGTCTGATAAAGCTTGATTCTTGGTGCGTAACACTCAATATGTTACTGGATTGGTTGGTTCTTCTGGTAAGGGAGCAAAACCTACTCCAGTATCTAATCTTGAAATTACTAAAATGCATAAAAAAGAAAAAGAAGCACAACAGCGTTTTGATTCAGGTGAATACAATTTCGGTTTAGAAGAACATAATTTTGTTGAAGTTATTGAAGGTCCATATACTGGTTATGTTGCAGAAGTAATAGCAATCGATCATAAAAATAAAGAAGTGACTTTGTTAATTGAAAGTTATGGTAAAAAATCAGAAGTAACAGTTGATTTAGATTCGGTTCGCTTAGCAGATAAATAATTGATCAAAAATAAAGGATGCAATTAGCATCCTTTATTTTTCTTACTTAAAATTAATATAATCAGATATTTTTTTAGCAGCAATTGCTCCATCTGAGGCAGCTGTGATAATTTGACGAATATCTTTAGTTCGGATGTCACCTGCAGCAAAAATTCCTTTAATTCTAGTTTGCATAAATTCATCGGTTTCTATAAACCCGTTTTTATCTAAAATATTGAGGTTTTTAGCAAAGGTTGTGGTAGGAACCATTCCAATGTAAGGGAAAAATGATCCAATTGAAATAGTTGTTTCATTTCCGTTTTTATCTACAATAACAGCAGATTCTAACGAATCATGTCCTTGTAATTCTTTAATTTGTGATTCACGATAAACAGTAACATTTGGCTTAGCAAGTAATTCATCAACTAATCTTTTTTCTGCTGTGAAATCTGCATCTTTGATTACAATATGTACATGTGAAGCAATATTGGTTAAATAAGTTCCTTCTTCAACTGCTGAATTACCTGCACCAAGCACCAATGATGGAAATCCTTTATAAAGTGGACCATCACAAATTGCACAATAACTAACTCCGCGGTTTAAAAATTCTTGAAAGTTTTTAATAAAGTTTGGTTCGCGGTTTTTCATTCCGGTTGCTATCAATACAGTGCGACCAAATACTGATTTCCCGTTTGTTAATTTAACTTCTTTTTCATAATCCGAATGGTTAATCAGTTCTTCAACTTCACCATATTGATATTTTGCACCAAATTTTTTAGCATGTTCTAAAAAATGTGTTGCAAGTTGTCACCCTTCAGTCATTTCGGTTCCAAGTCAATTTTCCACCTTATTTGTTACCACTAATTTTCCACCAGGTGCTCCTTTTTCAATAAAAATTGTTTTTAATTCTGCACGTGAAGCATATAATGCTGCATTTAAACCAGCAGGTCCTGCTCCAATAATAACTAAATCATAAATTTCTTTTTCCATAATAACTCCTTATTTAATTCAACTTATTTAAATCATATATAAGAATATGCTTTTTTAAACATATGGATTATTGATGTAGCATCAATATATTGAAAGTAAGCATTTTGATCTTGATATTGATAGAATTTAAACACTTTATGTCTGTATTCTACTTTATATTTAACTTTAGCTCACATTTGATAGTAAATAAATACTAATACACCGACAACAACAAATGCGATCGCAACATATTGATATAATCCATATGCTTCTTCACGCAGTGGTTCCATCGCCATACGTAGCAGTCCGTATCAAATTAAGTATAAACCAATGCTGCTTCCAGGTTTAAAGATACCAAAGAAGTTTATCACTCATACAATTAAAATATATCCAACTAAGTTTGCTAATCCTTCATATAAGAATAATGGATAACGATATGCTCCGTTTAATCCCATTGAATTAGTTAAAGCATCAGAGATATACATATTTTGTGCAAAGGTTTTACCAAAGATTAATGAACTTTGTCCGCTTCAATCGATTTTTCCATAAACTTCATGGTTTGCATAGTTACCCCAACGACCAATAAATTGACCTATTAAGATGGTAGGAATAATTATTGATGCAGCTTTTCGAATATCTAAGTGTTTGCGTTGTGTATAAACATAAAATAAATCTACTAAAATCGTTACTACAAGTCCACCTTGAATACTTAATCCACCCTCTCAGATTTTATACCAAGCCGAACCTTTAAATGGTTCATCTTGATAAATAAGTTGCTCGATTATATATCCAAGACGTGAACCTAAAATCCCAAGTGGGATGGTAATAATGATTAACACAAAGAGTTTATCCATATTTAACTTCTCTCGTTTTCAAAAATAAATGATTGTTAAAATGGATGCTAAATAACCGAGCATAATCATTAATGAATATACCTGCACACTAAATGAACCAATACTAAATAAAGGTGCATCTGGTATCCCTTCGTGCTTTGCTGTTTCAGGTACTCATATCGGAATACTAGTCATCTAGTTCTAACCTCCTTTTTTCTATTTCTTTCAAGATATCAAGTCCATCGTGACGCGATAAATAGGCACTGACAGCAGCTTCAATTAATGAAGCAGCTGAACCCCCTTCTTTGATCGGAACTTGTATTTTCTTAATGCTACGACCTAAAATTGGGTATTTAAGAAAATCGACTCCAATGCGATCTAACTCATTTTGTTTTTCAGTACGAACCAATTCAACAACTAAATTGATAATCGATGATGGTGCTACAGCTCGAATTCCGTATGTATATTTTACATCAATTATACCAATTCCACGTACTTCTAACATATTTTGAGTTATTTTTGGTGATTTACCGATAAATAAATTTCCATTATCTTTGATTAAAACTGAATCATCACTAATTAAAACATGACCTTTTTGCACTAACTCTAAGGCTGCTTCAGATTTTCCTATCCCTGATACACCTGTTATCAAAACACCAGTACCACCTACTAAAACTAAACAACCATGTACTAATTTTTCATCTGCAAAATGGTTGTTTAAATAAGACCCGATATTGGTTGCTATATAAGATGAAGACATCGGAGTCAAGCAAACTGGTACACCATATTTATCAGCCATTAATTGAATCCAACTTAAAGCAGGTTTAGAAATACGTCTTGAAAGCAGCACCAATGGTGGATTACCTAAAAACACATGTTCAATTGCTCGCAATGCTGCTACTCGCCCGATGCTTTGAAATCATATAGATTCGGTAGTTCCTCATGAAATTATATTTCCTGATAAATCACTATTTCCGATATGTTCGGTTAATTCCAGACCAACTTGTTTTATTGCAGGCCGATACACACATCCTCAATTAACTTTATTTAAATCATTATTTAAAAGTTTTAAATTAAATAAGTTCACAATATGTCTAACACTGATATTTTTACGATTCATATTAATTAATTATAAAGAAATTATAAAATTTTAGATAAAAATTCGGCTGTGTATCCAACATGTCATTTAGCAACTTCTTCAGGACTTCCAGATGCAACTATTCTACCACCTTTAATACCACCGTCAGGACCTAAATCAATTAAATAATCACAGTTTTTAATCACATCTAAATTATGCTCAATTACAATTACTGAATCACCTTTATCAACAATGCGATCTAAAATTTCAATTAATTTCTTAACATCATGAATGTGTAATCCAGTTGTGGGTTCATCTAAAACATATAATGTTTTACCTGTAGGTTTGCGCTGTAAATAGGTTGCTAATTTAACTCTTTGTGCTTCTCCACCTGATAAAGTTGTAGACATTTGCCCAAGTTTGATATAACCTAATCCAACATCTAATAAAAATTGAAGTTTTTCACTAATTTTTTTATGATTTTTGAAAAATTCAAAAGCTGCTTCCACACTCATTTCTAAAATATCATTTATATTTTTATCACGGTATTTGATTTCAAGTGTTTCACGGTTGTAGCGTTTGGCATCACATTGGTCACAAGGGATGTAAACATCTGGTAAAAAATGCATTTCTATTTTCAAATAACCATCACCAGAACATTTTTCGCAGCGACCCCCATTGGTATTGAAACTAAAAGTTCCTTTATTATAACCTCTAGCACGAGCTTCTGCAACATTAGCAAATACATCTCGGATGTCATCAAAAACACCTGTGTATGTAGCAGGATTAGATCTAGGAGTTCGTCCAATCGGGCTTTGTGAAATAGGTACAACTTTATCAATATTAATAAGTCCTTTAATAGTATCAAACTTCGCTTTTCGTTGCGCACTTCCTTCGGTTAAACCTCGCATATGTTGAATTCCTGCAACTAAAATATCATTAACTAATGTACTTTTCCCGCTGCCTGATACACCTGTTATTCCTACTAGCATCCCAAGAGGAATTTTAACATCAATATTTTTTAGATTGTTCTCACGAGCACCTTTGATTTCAATAAAATTTTGATTACCAGGTCGACGCTTTTTGGGTATTTTGATTTGATATTCACCTGATAAATATTTACCAGTAATTGATTCAGGAGAATTAATAATATTTTCTAAATCACCAAAAGCTACTATTTTTCCACCATGTTCACCGGCTTGCGGGCCAATATCAACTATATAATCAGCAGCAAAGATGGTTTCTTCATCGTGTTCAACAACTATTAAAGTGTTACCTAAATCAACCATATTTTTCAATGTTTGAATTAGTTTTTGATTATCTTTTTGGTGCAATCCAATTGAAGGTTCATCTAAAACATATAAAACTCCTGATAAATTTGATCCGATTTGGGTAGCTAAACGAATCCGTTGTGCTTCACCTCCTGACAAAGTTTCTGCGCTACGGTCAAGGGTTAAATATTCTAAACCTACATTCTTTAAAAATGATAATCGATCGATAATTTCTTTAAAAATTAAATTCGAAATTGAAAGTTGATGCTCACTAAGTTTTAATTGTACTTCTTCGATTTTTTCAAGCAATTTTTCAATTGACATTTTTATATAATCAAAAATATTCAACTTATCTATTTTCACTGCTAAAGCATGTTGATTTAAGCGAGCTCCTTTACATAATGAACAAGTAAAGGTTCCCATATATTTTTTTAAATAATCACGACGATTTTCAGAAGTTGTATTGTAATAATGATTTTCAATTAAGGTTATAATTCCTGCAATTTTATCGCGACGGCGATATTTATTCCCTGATGATGAAATCAATACATAATCTATTTCATCATTTTGCGAACCGTATAAAATTCGCTTTATTTGCTCATCGTTCATCTCATCAATTGGTAAATTTTTAGGAATATGATAATATTCTAACATTGCATCATATTCTTGTCATTCAAGATTTTGAGTATTTACAGTATTAGCAAAATATTTAATTGCCCCTTGTTCGATTGTTCTTCATTGCTCAGGGATTAACACATCGATATCTGCTTTAAATTCTAAACCTAATCCCTTACAATTTTCACACATCCCATATGGAGCATTGAACGAAAACATTCTTGGTTCTATTTTTGGAACTGAAAAATCCTTATAAATACATGCATATAACTTTGAATAAATATTTACTTGTTTAGTAGTTAAATTCTCTACTCTAACTATCCCACCTGATTTTTCAGTAGCAATATTAATTGCTTCTGAAATTTCATTATACTTTTGCTCACTTACTTCAATTGCTCTGGTAATAACTAAATCAATATTATGTTTATTGTTCTTATTTAGTTTAATTTCATCTTCAAGTAAATACATATCTCCATCAATTTTTACCCGTGTGTAACCATCATTTTTAAGTTTTTCAAGTAGGTTTTGATGACTTCCTTTTTCACTTTCAACCAATGGAGCATATATTGCAATTTTTTGATCTTGATTATTTAAAAAAATTTGATCAAGAATATCTTTTGAAGTTTGTGAACTTATTTCAATGTTATGATTTGGACAAAAAACCCTACCAATCCTTGCAAAAAGTAATCTAAAGTAATCATATAACTCAGTTACAGTCCCAACAGTTGAACGTGGATTATTATGAACAGTTTTTTGTTCAATTGAAATAGCAGGACTAAGTCCTTCGATTTTATCCACATCAGGTTTTTTTGTTCCACCTAAAAACATTCTAGAATATGAACTTAGCGAATCAACATATCGTCTGCGACCTTCTTCGTAGATAGTATTAAAAGCAAGCGAACTTTTTCCACTTCCACTGAGACCTGTAAAAACTATTAACTTGTTTTTTGGGATTGTTAAATCAATATTTTTTAAATTATTTTCGCGGGCACCTTTAATCACTAATACATCATCTTTCATATCACCTCTTTAAATATAAATGTTTAATGCTATATACCAGTAATAAACATTTTATGCTTTATTATTATTTGATTTAGGTATATAATCAATTAGGTTTGGATTATAGCGATATCCGCGGCCTTCTTTAGCTTGTTTTTTACCATTTAATAAGGTTGCATCAGCAGAAAATGAATTATTTAATTTAAATATACTTTGTCCAACTCCATAAAAATCTACAGGTGCATTTGAAGCTTCAAAATATGCTATTTTAGATGCATTAAATCCAGATGAAACAACAATTTTATAATTGTTAGCACCTACATCATCCAATGCCACACGCAATCTTTTTACTTGTTCAACATTAACACCATAAAAATCTGGATTATCAGGTTCATTATCAAACATATGATCCTTCATATTCTTAGATGTATCAATCCGAACACCTCAAACCTTATCACCTAATGCATTCCATACTGCTAACGAATCTTTAACAACATCATTATTGTAATCTACTAAAGCGATAATTTTATCGTTTGGAAAACTATGTTGAAATGCAAGTGTGGCCGCAACTACATCACCATCAAAATTTTGTATTAAAGCATGAGGCATACTTCCGAAAACACTTTCTTGATTGTTTTTTTGAGCAAATTTCTGCATCGGTGTCGATACAATGTGAATACCTGCAATACCAACTGCATATCCATCGATTGTTTGATTGATAAAATGATCAGCACGATCACCCATAAAAATTATTTCTTTGTTATTAGCAACTTTCTTAATATCATATGCATTGGTGGCAATCGAAGTATAGCGAGCTAAAATCCCGTCTATCATACCTTCTCAAATTCCAAAATCTTGATAATGTCCTGTAAGTTCTAATACAATCTCTAAGTTATTAATTTTGCTACCATCAGGTAAATATTTAATTTTATACTTAGAAGTGTCGGTTTTTTCTTCGAGTAATCTTAAAACTTCTTGCATTCCTGCTAAAATACTATCATCTCGACGCTGAAAAAACTGTAGTGTAATAATATTTTTTGGATTATGCTGTTTAATAACCTCTTGAGTTTTATTAAAATAACTTGCAACATAATCGGTTGCTTTATCATCCTTTTTATTTTTCATTTTTTGCTTCCTGCATAACTGCTTTACGTTGCTCTATTGCTTCAATTCTTTCTTTAGTCTTAATAAAGTAAACTGGAGGCAAGGCTTTTTGTCCTGGTTGTAAGATTCTCAATACTTTTCTAAGGATAAAACCAACAGCAGGCGCTGAAAAGAAAGATAGAGAAATCATTATTAAAATTAAAATAGATTTTAAATATAAATTATCTCCACTATAACCTAGTGGATGTCAGAAACTGATAGCTGAATAAATTGCTATCCCGCGATCTAATTCGGTATTATATATCTTTGGAATAATATAATTTTCTTCATTAGTTTGTGCTACTATACTCGGTAAAAAGTCATGTTGAATAAGATTTTTAAATTTATAACCAAATGTATATATAAAAATAATAAAAATCAAATATGTAACTGGATAAATCGAAAAACTTCATATAACACGGGTACTTACACGAATTCTTTTTCTTTCTCAAAAAAGAGTAATTATACCAAAGAACGGGGCGATCGCATGTCATACTAAAGTTCGATAAAAATCATTATCTGTATCATTTCCACCGATGCTAGAATCGACTATATAACCAAACCAAAAAGCTGATACAACTATGATAATATAAACTATTCCAGAAAAATAAAATTTTTGCATTTTACGGGATTTTTTAAAAAATGGAAAGATTAAAATCGTAATTGCCATTAAAACATTTGACATAAAAGTAAATCAATAAGTTGTTCCTCCTCACAATAATAGCACTGCATTAGGAAGCAAACTGCGATATACTTCACGTTGCATATTTGGTTTTGAATCTGCTATTTCTTTGATTTTCCTAAGTAAATCTTGATTTTCATTATATACTTTTCAAGTTTCATAACTTTTATCTGCTCAGTTTCATAAAATAATTGAAATATATAAAAGAATAAGATTGACTCCTATAATAAAGGTTGCTCAATCTTTGGAATCAAAATGTTTATAAGTATAATAAAACTTTCTAAAACCTTTTTCCATATATTTCCTTTTATGTAACTGATGATATATAAGATAAACTTTTAATATTATTTTATGTAAAACTAATAAAATCCCCTTAAAATTAATTGAATATTTTTGGGTTTAATATCAATTAAAGATTTTATAGCACTTTTTAACTGGTTACTGATATTTTTAAATAATGTATTTAATGATTTTCGCGATGTTTCCTTTACCTTTACTTCAAGGTATATCATTAGATTTGTATGATTTTCTTCAAATACTAAATTAGGTTTACCAACAACTTTAATTTCTCTAAAATCAGACATTGTAAGTTTTATAATATCTAAAAAAGCACCCTCTTTAACAACATAAATTTGATCTGAATTAAAGGGAACATTAATATAATTTGACATAATTACTCTTTTGATTTACCAGAATACTTACCTGTTTCAGTTGAAATGATAATAATATCACCTTCTTTAATAAACATCGGTGTTTCTAGTTCATAACCTGTTTCAACAATCACTTTTTTTTGTGGATTTGTAGTGGTATTACCTTTTACAGCATCTGGTGCTGATGTAACTTGTAAAGTTACATTAACAGGTAGCTCGATATCCAAAACTTCGTTTTCAAACATACGAATCTGAACTTCCCGTCCTTCTTTTAAAAAGTTCATTTCTCAAGTAACTTTATCAAGTGAAATTTCAATTTGCTCATATGTTTCTTTGTCCATTAAAATAATATTTTCACCATCTGAATAAAGATAATCCATTTTTCTTTTATCGATGTGAGCCGGTTTTACCTTGTCTCCACCTGTATAAGATTTTACGGTGGTTGAACCTGTTCTTAGATTTTTTACTTTTGCTTTAACATTTGCTTGTCCACGTCCTTGTTTAGAATGTTGAGCTTCTAAAACAACAAAAATTTCTCCATCATCTCGAAATGTTATTCCAGGCTTAAATTCATTTACATTTATCATATTTCCTCGTTTCTGACTTTTTTTATGTTTTATAAATTATAACTGAAAAAATTTAAATATGCATCCTTTTTATCTCATAACAAATAAAATCATATTTGTTATTTTGAAGAATTTATATATGGTTTTATCATACGACAACATATTAATCATTTACTTCTATAAATAACATTACAAAAAAATTAAGAATTTATTATGATTTTTTTTGCTCTTATATAAAATATAAAAATATGAAAAGCAAAAATATTTTAATTCAAAAATTAGCTATTAAAAACATCTTAAGCAATTTTTGTGATTTAGAATATCCGTCTTTATCTTACAGTATCGAAGAATACTGCGAGAATCTTTTCGATACCGTCTCCCTGCTGCTTATTTAAATCAATAAGAAAGGAGATACATGTATATTAATTCAGATAATAATCAATCTAAACAAATTGAAACAACTCGTGAAATTAGTTTGAAAAAAACTAAAAAAGCAAATATGCCAATTATCGAACTTAAAGAAGTTGTTAAAGAGTTCGGTGACAAAACTGTCTTACATAAGATAGATTTACAAATCAAGCGTGGTGAATTTGTTACTATGCTTGGTCCATCTGGTTCAGGAAAAACTACCATCCTAAGGCTTATAGGTGGTTTTGAATGAGCAACTCGTGGTGAAATTTTATTTAACGGTTATGATATTAAAGACCTTTCTCCACATAAACGCAACGTTTCAACCATTTTTCAAGATTATGCATTGTTTCCACATTTAAATGTGCAAGGAAACATTGCATATGGTTTGAAATTAAAACGTATTAAAAAAGAAGAAATCAATCAAAAACACATCGATTTACTTAAACATAAAATTGAAGAATGAACCAAAAAAGCCGATGCAAAAATGGATAAAATTGATACACAGCAAGATAAATATATCGAAGCTTTAAAAAAGATACCAGCAGATACATCGCAATATAATCGCATCCAAAATTGGTTGGATGATTTAGATTTTAAATATTCTTATTGAGAGAATTATGTTGCTCAAAAGAAGGAAGCATTTGAAAATAGATATTTCAAACGTAAGATGACTGCTAGTGAAATGGATGAAAAAATTGAAAAAATCATCGAATTAGTTGGTTTAAAAGGTAATGAAACTAAAGCAATTTCTGAGTTATCGGGTGGAATGAAGCAACGTGTTGCTCTAGCTCGTAGTTTAGTTATTGAACCTGAAATTTTGCTGCTTGATGAACCTTTATCTGCTCTGGATGCTAAAATCCGTAAAAAGATGCAGGAGTTACTAAGAAGTGTACAACAAGAATTAGGACTCACTTTCATCTTTGTAACCCATGACCAATCTGAAGCACTTGAACTTTCTGATCGCATTGCTGTAATGCGCGATGGAATAATCGAACAATATGATACACCTAAAAACATATATGACTACCCTGTAAATATATGAGTTGCTAGATTTGTTGGAGATTCAAATATTTTTGATGCTAAATTTTTACCTAACGGGAATGTAAAATTGTTAGGTAGAGAATTCAAAACTATCCATGATATCGAAGAATTCGGAAGTGAAAACACCCTCGATGCATTAATTAGACCTGAAGACATAGATATAACAAGCAATCCAACATCGATGAGCGGAAAAATACCAAGTTATGTAAAAGATATTTCCTACCGAGGAAGTTATTATTATTTAACAGTTGAAACAGAAGATGAAGATATTTTATATGTTGAAACAGCCAAAAAATTCGACATTGATGAAAAAGTATATTTAAGTTGAACAATTGATACCATTCATTTGATGAAAAAAGATCCAAAGTGAGATTATACAACTAATGTTTTCAAAAATTAAACAAACATTCACTTTTGACAAAAAAGCCTGGTTATTCTTACCTTACTTATTAATTGCAATTTTCTTAATTGTATTACCTGTATTAATGATTGTTATCAGTGCTTTTTCAGCAACCAATAATGAATCTTTTGATGCAGCAGTGTTGCTTAAAGATCTTAACACTTGAAACATTATTGGTCGTTCATTATGAATAGGAATTGTTTCTGCCTTCTTATGCTTAATCATCGGTTTTCCATATGCTTATTTTATTTCAACATCTAAATCAAAAATCTTTAAACTTTTTGCATTAAGTTTAATGATTAGTCCGATGGCAATTTTTACCATTGCTCGAATTTACTCAATTAAAGGTTTAGCATTAGCTATTTTTCATACAAATCCTAAAACACTCAATAGTGAACTTTTTATAATCTTTGGTCTTACCTATTTAAACCTACCTCTAATGGTTTTACCTTTATATACAGTATTTAAAGATATGCCAAAAAATATTATTGAAGCAAGTAATGATTTAGGATACAATAATATTCAAACAATGTTTAAAGTTATCGTTCCATATGGAACTAAAGCTATATTAAGTGGTTTAGCAATTATTTTCTTGGCTAGTGCAACAACCTTTGTAATTAGTGCAAAATTACTTCCAGATGGTTCACAACACCAACTTATCGGAGATTTAATCAACTCAAAACTAAATCCTGGTAATAAATATGATCTAAGTAGTGGTTCTGCACTTGTTATAGTGGTTTCTGCTATCTTCATCGGTGTATATTCGTTATTTATATTCATACCAAAACTCATTTTTAAATTTAAAAAAGGAGCACACTATGAATAAATTTACTGAATTATTAAGACGTAGTTATATTTATATTATTTTAGCAATTATTTATGTTCCTTTAATAACAGGTGTGGTATTTAGTTTTAATCAAAAAACACCAAAAGGTGAGTTTAATCCAACTTGAACTAAAGGTGTTTTTGAAAACTGAGTAACTTTATTTGATAACGGACGTGGGCTTGCTTTATTAAACACAATTTTATTAGCAATTATTGTTTCAACATTAGTTGTTATTATAAGTTTAATTACCGTTTATGCTCTCTATCGACAAAAAAATCGTTTAATGCGTTCTACTTTGACAGCAACATCAAATATCCCACTTATCAATCCTGATAACATTACTGCTTTAGGTCTTGTATTAGTGTTTTCATTGTTTTTTGGTATTGTTGCAGTTGATTCAGAAGGTTTTGGTAGATTGATAGTTGCACATACAATTATGGCATTACCTTATGGAATTTCTTTAATGCTACCACGTAGTGAAAAATTTAACAATAACCTCTTCGAAGCATCGCAGGATTTAGGTTACTCAAAAACTCGTGCATGATTTAAAACCTACCTTGTTTATATGATTCCATCAATTATTACAGTTATTTTAGTATCAAGTGTTCTTAGTTTTGATGACTTTATCATAACCCGCACTGTATCAAATGCAAGTACTTTAGGTACAAAATTATATGAGGGTGCATTTGAGCCATGAGGATTGGTTATTGGTTCAATCGTTTTATTTATTACTATTTTAGGAAACATTGGTTATGCAATTTACAAAACCAAGAAAAAGGGATAAATGAAACTAAATAAGAAGCTTTTATTAGCATCAACTATTGCATTAGGTGCAATTTCAGGTTTCTCAGCAGTTTTAGCATCAAAAGTCGAAAATCAATTTAAACCAAGTTTTTATAACTATAAATCATATATGTCTGATGCTAATATTGCTCAACTTGCACAGACATTTGATTATAAAGAATTTGATGAAATTAATCAATTTAGTAATGCATTAATTAATAACAAAGCAGTTGCTGGAATTGGTTCAGAATTTTTAGCGGTAGAGCTTGCTAAAAAACAACTTATCGGTAAACTCAATTACTCGATTTTCTTCAACTTACCACAATATTCTAATTACTTAGAATATCAAACTTTAAAACATCAATTGGATGATCTTAAAAAGCAACTCATTGACAATCCGAATAACCAAAAATTAAAAGATGCATATAATGATATTTTAATTAAATATCAAGATGCACAAAAATCATACATTCAAATTAAAAATTATGTTCGCTTATCGATGCGTCCAGAGATATGAGAACATTTAAATCGTTACGATTTAAGCAAAAAAGGTGATAACAACAGCGATGAATCATTATGAGAATACTTTTATCCATATTATTCACAAGATATGGTAGTTGCATATAATATTCATAAAATTAATAAAGAAAAGCTAAATAAGAATGCCTTTGATGAAGATTCAGGAATTGATTTTAGCAAATATACTGATAAATTTATCACACCTAACAAAAGCAGTATAAAAGACCCATATGCATTAATTAATATTTTAAAGACATTAAAAGTTAATGGTTATCAAGACTGAGAAATCACCGATGCAATTCGTGATAATATGCTGTATGGTTCTGCTTACTGACCACTACCTGATGGTGGTCGCACTTTAGACAAATTTACTGGTGCAGTAGTAAAAGATGATTCTTCGACTAATACACAACCATATAAAATTCTTATCGATTCATTTGCAGACTTAATCAAAGATGGAACTGGTTTTGATGTTCGTAATGCAAAACATATCAGTTTAAAAGGTGATGGATTAGAAATAGCAAATGATTTAATCAATAAAAAACGTCCCGATGTAACATCTGCAATTATGTATAACGGGGATGCAATTGATGCATATTATAGTGAAGATAACTTTCCAGATGTTCCTGATGGATCAATTCGTGCTGTTAAACCACACCAAAACATTCTTTTAGTTGATGGTATAGTTATTTCATCACATATTCCAAAAGAATTAAGTAATGAATATCAAAAAGCTATTTCTCAAGGTTATTATTCATATCTTAACGATATCGGTAGTAGGTATGATAAACTCGTTAACCAAAAAATGATATCTACTTTTAATGAAAACACATCTGATACAGAGATTGCTAAAGCACAAAATTTAGTGACTGAAGAATATGTAGCTAATGTATGAAAGGATTTAAAAACCCTAGAGTTAAGCAAAATTGATTCTTCGGATATAAAAACTAGTGATATTAATACATTTATAAATTCTTTATACAATGAAATTAACTTAGCATCAAAACAAAACGATGAAAAATTCAATGAATTTTATAAACTAAGAGATGACTACGATCAAGGTAACGATGTAGATCAAGAGCAAAGAATCTCATATGTCCCACATCTTTTAGAAAATTATCTTAGTAAAAATTATTCAGAATTTATAAATAAATTTTCGCAATTAGCACAAAAATTACAAACTGATTTGTTTACTATTTCAAAAGAAGAATTTATTAATAAAGTTTCAAAAACAATAAGTGATAAAATTCTTGCTACTTATGTTTATTTAGTTGTAAACAATGATATTTCAGATGAAGATACATCTGAAACAATTAAAGGATTATTTGATGATGCTTTAAAAGAAACAAATGAAAAAAGTGATAATGAAAAACAAGAAATATGAACCGAATTTATAACAAGTTTTATTGCTAAAATGCTGGCATATGTTAATATATCAGATAAAGAATATTTGGCAAAACATCTTAATTTAGAAAATTTTGATTATGTTAATTATGATCCGGTGGCTATCACAGACTATGAGGTAGTGCTTAGAAATTATTTTAATGATAAATACGAAGGTCAGGACTTTAATTTAATAAATATTTATGAAATTAAAAACACTGATGGGATGATTCACGAAGCAATCCAACCTGTTGATGATAAAACCTTAAGTCAAATTACAACTTACTATTTTTCAAAAGTAAAATCTTAAAATCAGGGGAACCTGATTTTTTTTACTGAAAATAATTTCATACAAAAGAGTATAATTAAATTAGGAGGTTATTATGAAATTAAAGAAATTTTGAAAATATATTATTGGTTTATCTAGCATTTCAAGCCTTCCTTTAACAATGTCAGCAATTTTTGCAAATCAACCTAGAGACATTAAAAAATATAATCATTTATTTGATAACTTATGAGATAAATTAGGAATCCATAAAAGAACTGATAAAAAGATTAAAATAGGTATCATCGATGGTGGTTTAGTTGATTATCGTATTTTGAAATTTGATGGAAAAACAACTTTGAATATTGATAAAGAAATCAATGAAGATAATTATAATATTCTAGGCTCAATTAATAATCCAAATGTTGTTAATAGCAGTAGAGTCAAATATGACCCTAACCTTACTGATGATAAAATATATGATTTTTCCAAGATGAATCACTCATTTTTAGATTATTGAAATAAAAATTATCATGCAACAGAAATTGCTTCAATCATTGGTAGCGATTCTGGATTACTAAAAAATGCTGAAATTTATTCAACAAGTTATAATAGAACATATAATGCAAGTAATTATGACATATTAAAAGAAAATTTAGAATTCTTTAGAAAAAATAATGTTGAATATATTAATATGAGTTATTCAACAGCATATCGCAAACTACTAGATTTAAATAAAATGAATGAATATTATAAAAATAGTAATCTTTCATATATAAACAATATTATAGATATTTTAAATGTAAAAATGAACACAGATTATCCAGATGAAGCTGCATTAATAGATGAATATGCATATAAATATAATATGAAATTTTTTATTTCTGCTGATAATGAAAATCTTAAAACACCAAATCATATAATGGAGGTTAATAAATGGATAAATGAAAAACTTAATTCTAAACCTACTACCTATCAAAAAATAATATTAGAAAAGTTAAGAGATACAATTAACCAGAACCCCACCTTTTGAAAAAAAGCTTCTTCTATCCAAAGAACTAAAAACACTTTTATAATCGGTGCATATAATTTTAATAATGATCAAATTGAAGATTTTTCAAATGGTAAAATTAAAGGTTTTGAGGATTCTCCTTTAGGAATAGGTCCAGATAAATTTAGTAATCAATCACTTTTTTTAAATGATCAATGATGAAAAACAGACACATTAGTTGATGATCCAGATTATTGACGATGATCAGGAACAAGTTTTTCTACACCTGTTTTATTAGCTGCTTCTGCTTTACTATCGGCAATAAAAAAACCTAATTCAAGTTATCAAGTTCCAGAATTAAAAGCTATTTTAATAGCAAGTTTTGATTTAAAACAATATAATGATAAAATCAATATATTACCATTAAACCTTGGTGCAGGATATATAAATTGAGACAGAATGAAATTTTATGCAGACAATGTTAGAAAATACAGTATATATGATTTATATTACAGTAAGTCAAAACAATTGACATATAAAAATCTAATCTCTGGTGGTGAAAAACCACTTGCTGCTTATTCTACATATTCTGATTTATGAAGATTATCAAATTCTGAGAGAAGAAAACTAAGTGTATCTGAAATACATAATCACTCTAATATATTTAATGTAGGTATGGTAGGTGTTATTTATGCAAATTCATGATGGATTTACAGACAATACCACCTTTCAACATTAAAAGTTAATTATCCAAATCTTAACAACGATAATAGCGATGCAACAAATCGCAATATGTTTGTAGCGGGGAGAAATTATCATTCATGACTATATGAATTTACCTTAACTATTAAACTAAGAAATGACTTTGAAAACACAAACCTTACAAACAAAAATGTCTATTACATTTTAAATGATAAATATGCTATTTATGAAACTCGTTCAAAATTAACAGCAGAAAAATCATGACCAGAAACCTAATAAAATTATTAAGTCTAAGTTTATCTAGTCCTTTATTAGCGGTTTCAATAGCATGTAGTCATTACGAAAATAAAACTCCTTGGGAAGCAAAAAACGAATCACAAAATAATAATCAAGTAAGAAAACTAAAAGAAGATTTGAAATCTCAAAATTTAATTCTTGATACTAAATATTCAAAATTAAACAATATTATCGATAAGGAGCACTCTTTTTTTGCATTAGTAGAACAAAACAATGAACAAACTCTAACTTTTAAAAAAATAAGTAGTTCTTATAATTTTAAATGAAACTATGATAATATCAAGAACATCTTTTCAAAAGATAAAAATAATTTATTTTACAAAAAAAATAATAATATGGTAATCGAGATGTTACCAATTAAAAATGAAAATAAAGTTCTTATAAATTTATTATTTGTAAGAGATATCGAAGGAGATTTTTTTCCAATTCGTGTTTACAATTTGATTACACAATACGGTGCAGAACCAATAGGATATCCAAGTTACTTTTATTATTATCCTGACAAAATTCAGAAACTAAATAACAGTTCTATCAATACTGTAAAAAATGAAAATAATCAAATTAATATATCTATAAAATTAAAGAATGATAATATTAGTCCAGTAACTGAAACAAATCAAATATATACAAAGTTTAAAGATAACATTAAACTTCCTTCATATAAATCGTATTTATTCTATAGTAAAAACTATGTTCCAGATAAAACTGTTGTTCCTAATAAAATTATTAAAATTCAACAAAGAGAATTTGATGATATATGATATGCAATATATTATAATCACTTTGAAGGACGCATTTGAACTCGAAATAATGTAGAATTTGTTTCAAATTATGATAAATATGCTAAATTAACATCAAATACGCAAACATCTGTATTAAAATTACTTGCTAAGTCATATATAATAAATTTAAAAAATACTAAATTATCTTATGATAAAGATGGTAAACCAAATAATATAAAAATTACTCTTTCGTAAAAATAACAAAACTATTTTTGGTTGTGTTATTTTTGTGTTTTATACCAACTTTAAAATAAAAAACTAAGTTTTTAGAAGTATATTTTCTTTTTTATCTAGTATACAGACAAATAAATTAAGTTACCATATTTTTATAGCAAAGAAAAAATGATAAAATAATCATAAGTATTTTAATACTTATTTTTATAAATCACAATAAACTAGGATTCGCTTGGGTGTGCTTGAATAATTATAAGTGCTAGGTGTTAGAATAGTTTATTTAGACAAAACAAACTAAAGGAAAAAAATGACAAATCAAAGTAAAACTGAAATTAAACCTGAAATTAAGGTAGAAAAAACTAATAAAGAAACAAAGGAAGTTAAAGAAAACAAAGAAAAAAATCCTATTGTTTCAAGAACAAAACTTTTAGAAGCCGGAGCATATTTTGGACATAAATCACATTCATGAAATCCAAAAATGAAGGAATACCTTGTTCCAAATAAAATGAATAAAGGTGCTCACATTATTGATATCTTTAAAACACAAAAATATTTAGAATTTGCTTACTCACTTGTAAATTCATTAGCTGCTAAAAATGCACAATTTATTTTTGTAGGAACTAAAAAACAAGCTCGTGATTCTGTTAAAAATGCAGCTGAAAGAACAAATTCATTTTTTGTTACTGAAAGATGACTTGGTGGAACATTAACAAACAATGAAACAATTATGTCTCGTGTTAAAAAGATGGAAGAATTAGAAGAAAAGGCAGCTAATAATTTTAAAGGTTATACCAAAAAAGAGGCTTTAAATTTCAAAAAAGAATTAGACAAGTTACATAAAAATCTAAATGGTATTCGTAATATGAGAAGATTACCAAATGTTATGATTGTAGCAGATCCATTGCAAGATGAAATCGCCGTCAAAGAAGCTCGTAGAAAAGGATTAAAAGTAATCGCTATTCTTGATTCGAATGCAAACCCTGATGCAGTAGATTTCGGTATTCCTGCCAATGATGATTCATCAAAATCAATTAATTTAATTATGACAATTTTAGCTGATGCAATTGCTAAAGCAAGAGGTGGGCAACAATTATTTGCATATCAAGATGATGAAAAAGTTATCTTACCAGAATTTCAATCAAAAAATACAGAAACAAATAATTAGGAGTAAATTATGTCAGTAAATAAAATAGAACTTATAAAAGAATTAAGACAAAGAACTAATTCAGCATTAATTGATGTTAAAAAAGCCCTTGAAGCAACTAATTATGATATCGAAGCAGCTGTTAAATGACTAAAGGAAAACGGAATTGTTAAAGCTGCAAAAAAAGCTGGCAGAATTGCTGCTGAAGGTGCTGTTACTGCAATTACCAACAAATATCGTTCATTATTAATAGAAATAAACAGTGAAACCGATTTTGTTGCAAAAAATGATAAATTCTTAGAACTTGTTCAACAAATCTCTCATGCTATTTTTGATGCCAATGTATGAACTAAGGAAAAAGCATTAGAAGTTATTCTACCAAATGGTTTAACAGTAGAAAAAGCATTAATCGAAGCTACATCAGTTATTGGAGAAAAAATTTCATTCCGTCGTATGTTTATGGTAAAAGCAAAAGAAGGTGAAATACTAGGAACATATGTTCATACCAATAATCAAATTGCTGCTGTTGTTAAAATAAAAGGTACAGATATTTATGCTGCAAAAAATGTTGCAATGCATGTTTCAGCAATGAACCCTGAAGTTACATTAGTTTCTGATTTAAGTGAAAAACAATTATCAGAAATAAAAGAACGTTTTGAAAAACCAGTGGCTTTCGAATCAAAACCTGCTAAAATTCAAGAAAAAATCTTTCATGGTTGATTAACTAAACAACTTTCAGAATTTGTTTTAGAAAAACAGGCATTTGTAATGCAAGATTCTATTTCAGTAGGTAAATACTTAAACGATCATGGTAGCCAACTTGTATCAGCAATAAGATTTGAAGTAGGTGAAGGAATTGAAAAAACTCAATCAAACTTCGCTGCCGATGTTGCTGAAATGGTAAGGAAATAATTTATATTAAAAAAAGGAGATTATGAAAATTCAAAAATTAAAAAAATGAAAATTACTTTCTAGTACATCTTTATTAACTTTGTCCGTTGCTTTAGTTGTTGCATGTACACCAGAAAAAACAACACAACAACCACAACAATCAATGGAAATTGTTTTAAAATCAAAACAAATAGACGAGATGTTAAAAAGAGTAAATTTATACAATCTTAACTCTGAAAAATATCTTGAGAATAAAAATAAATTCGATGAATTAACTAATTCAAAAACTACTACCATAGAGCAATTAAATGCTTTATATAATAAAATATTATCTGATTATAACACTGCTGCTTTATCAGTTATTCCAAATCTGTTTACTGAAAATTCTGATTTAAAAGTTGAAGTTGATTCACTTAAAAAAGAAAATACTAAAATTCAAGAAGAAAGTACTAAACAGCAAAAACAACATGAGGAGTTATTAAAAAAACAAAACGAACAAAATGCTCAGCATAACAAAGAAACTATCGAACAACTACAATCAGATAAAGAAAAATTAGAGAATGAAAACCAAGAAATTAAAAGTAGTTTTTTAAAGCGACATTATTCAGGCAAAAAAGCTTTGATTGAAATAAATGATTTTACTATCTTATTTTTAGAAAAAACTATAGAAGAAATTAGAGAAGCAAAAGACATAAGTGCAGCAAATAAAAGATCATTTATAAATCAAATTAATCGTTTAATTGAACCACTTAAAAATAATCGTGAAATATATCAGCAAACTGTAGAAAACCGTGCATCATTATGAAATATCGCTTCAATCATCGAATCTAGAATTTCATATTTTTCTCGAATTTCAACTGCATTACAAGATGCAAAAATTAAGTTACCAAAATTATTAGAATCCAATAAATCATTTATGAACGATTTATTTAGATGAAGATATGATAACATTGTTGCAATCGAACAACAAGTTAGTGCAACTGATAAATCAAAATTTGTATCTACAAACCAAACAGATGGGCAAAAAGTTAAGGATGAAAAAATCCAACAATCAAAAGTTTTTGCATTCACTACAGCAAGATTAGGCGGATTAAATCTGCAGACATTAATGTCAAATGATAAAAAACAAGGTGTAAACCTTATTGCAGAAGCAAAACCATTTCAAGAACAATTAATTAATTATGCAACTTTTTTATCACAAATTTGAACTCCTAATTATGCATCAAAAGCAACTTCTTCTGATGGTAATCCAATAATTGACAAGAGCAAATGATTTATCGACTTTGTCATAAGTGACTTTCCACTTTCAAATGCTTTATTAAAAACCGATGATATTTTAAACCTTAAAAATCAAGCTCAAGAGCTTCATAAAAAATACTCTGATTATTTAAAAACGCTTGGAGATGGTTTTAGAAGTATATACTACTATAAATTGAACAAACCTTTTTATTCCGCTCTAGGTAATTTAAAATATATTGATTATTTTAATGGAGAACAAACTAAATTAGGAATTTTAGGATATCTTACACAAGCAAATTCAGATTTTAGTAAATATAAACTAACTGCAGATAATCTTAAATCTGATTTAGAAAAATTCAAAAAAGAAAATACTGAATACATTAAAAAAATTGATGACAAAATTACCGAAATAACTGCTAAAAAATCGCAAAACGATGGTAATCAAAAATTTCATAATGAAAAAATCGATCAACTTTTAAAAGATTTTAATACTGAGTATACACCAATTAAATCTAAAACTGAAGATGATATGCTAAAAACTTTCGATAAGAAACTTAAACTTAGATTTTTATATGAAAAATTATTAGTTTTATCTAATTTATACTTATATTGAGAAGATTTAGGCTTAAATCCTGACTCACAGGAGCTAAAAGATCAATTAGGATATCAAAAAGATACTTCTGAAAATAATAAATATAATTACTATATTCCTGGTCAAGAAACTATTGCTTGAATTCGTCAATGAACTAATTTATATTCTGATCAATGAAATGATTTATCATTAGAATCAACAGTAGTCGATACCGATGCTTATAATACAACTACTAAATCTTTATTAGATATATCGCAAAACGATGATATTGCTTATATCAATAGTACAGGTGCAAATTCATTTGCATCAACTTCACAATCTTTCGATGTAAAAACTTTTTATAAAGAATTTGATGCTCTAGAGAAAAATTACTTTTTAGCATCAGAAAAAGTATTTAAAGCAATACAAAGTAAAGATGCCAACCTTGAACAACTTAAACAAGAACTAACAGATGCTCGTAATGCTTACTATACTAAATTAAATGATCCAAACATCAGTTTTAGATCGAATGCTTTTACTAAATTTGATACGTCTGTGTATGCTCCTGCAACACAAATCAAGGCTGCATTCACCCCATACACACTTGCAAATGCATTTGCAACTTTCAAAGCTTCATTAGTTGTTTTAGAACATTTAAATACACTTTGAAACACCACAGAAACAACAAAAGTAACTTCAAATAATCTTCAATCACAAGCAAGTGCTAATGAAAATCAAGGAGCAAAAGAACAGGTTAATACCGAATCTAATAACAAAACTACAAATAATCAACCTGTAGAAAACAAATCAACAAAAACAAATACAATAAAGTAGGACGCCGGGGTGGTACCACCCCGGCGATTTTTTTGATAAAAAAGGAGTAAAAATATGGCAAAACACCTAACTCACGAACAATGAAAGTTTTGAATCGAAAAATATCAAAGTTGTAAATCTAAAATTGAAGTAAATATTTTTTGAATTGAATTTTGCAAAATTAGAAATACAAAATTAACAAAAGAAGTAATTAAAAATTTCAAAAATAAGATAAAAATGTATAATTTAAATATGAATTTATGCAGCAAGACAGGAAAGTCTTTGAAGAAAAAAATAAAGGTGTCGGAAGAAAGAAAAATTAAGTTAAACATTAAATACGATGAACTGAATAATTACAGCAAAGAGTTTGTGATAGAAATTTTGAAAATTTTTACTGAATCCACAAATAATGAAATCGATTTAGATGAAGCAATTTCAAAAATTAAGAAGTTAAATTCTTATGTTTCGTTAAACAAAATTCTTTACCTTTTAGGTATTTCAAGAACTAGTTATTTCAGATGAAAGAAACAAATTAATTTACCAAAACCAGAAGCCTAAAAATACTCTGATGAAGAACTTGTTATTAAATCTTTCAAAGAAAATAAAGGTTTATATGGTCGTGTAAGATTATCGATTTACATCTACAAAAAATATAAAATAAACCTAAATTACAGGAAAATAGGGAGAATAATGAACAAATTTTCTTTAAAATGTCTCGTTAGACAAAAGAAAAGAAAAAAAGAAAAAAAGGATATAAATGTAAAATTTATCGATCTTGTGCAAAGAGATTATAACGGTGAAAAGAATAACATTGTTTCTATAGATGTTTCATATATTACTGCTCCAAAAGATTCAGAATCAAATCATTTATATTTATCAGTTGCAATACATCACAAAACAAAAGTCTGTTGTGTCTTGAAACCTTTCAGAAACAAATGACACAAAACTTGTTATTGAGCATATTTCAAAAATTCATTTTAAAGATAAATGAATACTTCATTCCGATCACGGATATCAATATTCTTCAAAAGAATATATAAAGTTAACACAAAAATTAAATGCTCAAATTTCAATGTCACGAATAGGAAATTCACTGGACAACAGAGAATCAGAATATTTCTTTTCTGTTATAAAATCAGAATGCTTAAATTTATACAACTTAAATAAATTAACATTTAACGAAATTTATCAATTAATTGATGAATATATAAATTTTTATAATAAAATTAGATTCCAATCAGTTTTAAATTGGAAAACTCCACAACAATGTTGGAGAGAATTCAATTTTTAACAAAACACATTTTTAGTACCACAAAAGTGTCCATGTTTACAAACTCATAGAGTTTGTATTTTTATTGTCATTAAAATATACATAATTGTAAATTAGTTTTTTTGCTTTATCGTAGCATAAAAAAATCAAAAAATATTTAAAAAATAATTTTTGATATTCTGTTTTTTTGTTATAACATATATATAAGTTATATGGAGGTTAAAATGTCATATAAACGTAAGAATTTCATTCTCTTAGCAGCTATTTCTGTTAGCTTAATTTTATCTAGCAGCATTGCTTCAGTAGTTTATCAAACATCAGCTCAAATTCTAAGTGGAAGCAAAACTGATTTATCAAATCAAGATGCTAGATTAATTCCTGAAAACAAATTAAACACCAATCTAGCAAACTCATCAAATATAGATAATAACTTGCAAAAAATTAAAGAGCAGCCTACTAATCCGGTTGTTATTAATATCGCTCCAAGTCAACCACAAAAAGAACAACCAAAAGAACCCATCATAAAACCTGAAAATCAACCGAAACAACCAAAAGAACCAATTATAATAAATGCACCAGATATTAAACCACCACAAACACAACAAAAACCTATTGATTTACAAAAACCGATTGTTATTGCTACACAACCTTTAAAACAAGAGCCGATAAAACAAAAACCACCCGTGCAAAAGGTAGAGAGCAAACCACAACCTTCTACACCTGTTATAGTCGAGCAACCTAAACCTATAAAACAACCAACAACACCAAAACCTACTCAACCTATTACAAATACACAGTATAACACTGACGGCATCGGAGATGGTTATACAGAAATAAATATTGCAAACACAACAGCAAGGGCTAAGGTAGATTTTAAGGTTATACCACATGAATATTCTAAACAAGATATCGAAGATGGAATTGCCAATCCGAAAGGATACCAAAATGTTACAACCGGAAAAATTATCTCTGTTGAAGTAACACCACAACTTATTGCAGCAGATGCTAAAGTTGCTATCGACGGAATTAATGCTAATGCAGGTAAAATTGCAGATGCTACCGATGATTCAGAATCTGAAAATGCTCCATATATACTATCTAAAGGTTTTTGAACTGGAATAAATGATCGTTTTGGTAGAATTGCCGAAGAAATTATTAGACATAAAAATGATCCAAGATATCTGCAATATATTAAACAAAACTATCGTGATATCTATTTAAAACGTAAATTTAATAGCTTCATAGAAGAAAAAGTTTATGTCGCTTTCCATCTCGATCGCAGCAAATTTACTAATCTTTCACAAAGAGCAATCGATTTTCTAAAAAAAGGTTACACACTTGATCCTGATAATGTATTTATTAATGAAAATGGAGAACTAGATAGTTATGGACAAGAACTACCTCCTGGATTTAATCGTGTAACTGCAAGAGTTACCAGAGATAACAAATACAAAAGAGCTTTTGGTTATGATGACTGACAAGCTATCACACCAGGAAATTTAGAAGAAGGAAATTATCCAGGTTGAACTAAAACCGATGTAACTAATGAACCAATTTTTAGCAAATATGTTAATAACACACCTGGAATTAAAGTTTATGATTATACCCGTGATGACAAAAGCCCAACCTTACGCAATCAAGGGTATGCGCTCTATATTGATATGAATGATACAAATGCTTACCAAAAAACAGCTTCATTAATTAAAGAACTTGAAGAAAATAAAATACAAATTACTTCATATCGCTTTAATAACTTAGGTAAAGCAAGTGCTGCACAAAAATATATTGATATCTTTAAATTGCTTCCAAATCATATTCCACAACTACAATTATTCTTTGATGCTTCAGCAACTAATACATCTGCATTAATTGCTTTAAAAGACAAAAACATTGATGAACTAGGTTTATATACCTATGGAAATCCTGTTTTAGATGCTTGAAGTTATAACCCTTGAGCATTAAACAAAGTTGCTTGAATTAATACTAATGATTATAATCCTAACCAAAACTATAAAAAGAACATCCCGATAGCAACACGAATCATCTTTGATACCATTGCTTTTGATGAATCAAATTATTTAAAAAATACTTCTGATCCATATAAAGAAATTAATTTAGGTTTAAGAATGGTATATTGAACTCGCAACAATGAACCATTCTTTCAAGGTAGTTACGGATCTGGATTAGATCCAGATACCAAAGAAAAAGATAACTCATATCCTCAAGGACTTGATTTTTCTAGGGTACCAGAAATTAAATCATTAAAAGGATTAATATTTTCTGATAATCAAAAAGCATCAAATAATAAACCACGTAAAATCCGTCGTTTAAAGTTATATAATAATTCGCAAATTTTTACAATGACTGCAGACGATATTAATAATGCGGGATTTAATGAAAACTTTGTACTTAATTCCCCTCAACTAGATTCAAAAATTACCTTTAGCAACGGAGAAACTAATCAATTATATATCAGTGGTAACGGAACACTTACATCAATCGGTTTATCCGAATTAAGAACATTAACAAAAACCTTATACCAAGAATTTGCAAGTAAACCTATTTTAGTTGATAAAATTGCTACTAATTTAGCAGCACAATTACAACAAAACGGATACAATGTGCAAGTATATAGTGATCAAGATACATTAGAAATCACATAAAGGAAAATATGAAACACTTAAAATTAGATTTTTCAAAAGCCCCATCATTAGAAGAATTAAAATACTTACAACCTAAAATAACCCAAATCCATAATGATATAGTTAACAAAAATGTTGCTGAAAAAGATTGGTTAGGTTGATATAATCTACCTGCTGATTATGATAAAGATGAATTTAAAACAATGCAAGAGAAAGCTGATTTTTGATTTAAAAGTGGAATCGAAGTTGTTGTTGTAATCGGAATTGGAGGTTCATATTTAGGAGCTAAAAGTGGTTATGATTTTATATACGGACCTTATTCAAGCAAAAAACCTAAAATGGAACTTTTATTTGCCGGAAATGATATTTCAGCAGAAACATTAGTTGCAAAACTAAAATATGTTGATGATAAAAAATTTGCTATTAATGTAATTTCCAAATCCGGAACCACATTAGAACCATCAATTGCTTTTCGTGAATTTAGAAAATTGCTTGAAAGTAAAATCGGTGATCAAGCAAGTGATTATATAGTTGCAACAACAGATAAACAAAAAGGTGTTTTATTTGAATTAGCAACCTTAAAAGGTTACCAAAAGTTTGTTGTTCCTGATGATGTCGGTGGACGCTTTTCGGTATTAACAGCAGTTGGTTTATTCCCGTTTTTATGTGCTGGAATCGATGCAAAAGGAATTTTAGATGCAGCAAACCAAACTAATAAGGAACTTTCTGAATCAAAACTTGAATCAAATCCTGCTTACTGATATGCTGCTGCTCGTTATCATTTATATAATAACAATTATGCTATTGAAATGATGGTTTCATATGAACCAAAACTACAATACTTCTTAGAATGATGAAAACAACTGTTTGGTGAATCTGAAGGAAAGGATGGAAAAGGGTTATGACCTACCAGTTGCTTATTTTCTACCGACTTACACTCGCTAGGGCAAATGATTCAAGATGGTAATAAAATTCTTTTTGAAACTGTTTTAACCTTAGAAAATCCTTCTGCTAACATTGAATTTTCAAAAGAAGCAATTGATTACGACAAACTAAATTACCTGGCTTCAAATAATTTACACCAAGTTAATAACATTGCTTTTAATGCTACTGCAAATGCACATCATATCAGTGGTAAAATCCCTGTAATTCATATGTTATTTGACACATTTAATGAAGCAACCTTAGGAACCTTATTTATCTTCTTTGAACGAGCATTAGCAATGAGTGCATATTTATTAGGAGTTAATCCGTTCAACCAACCTGGTGTCGAAGTATATAAAAAGAATATGTTCAGTATGCTAGAATAGAAATAATGAACAAAAAACGATTAGGACAATTCTTTACTATTTGTAATCCATTTGATAATATTATTTTCTTTAAGTGACTTAAAGAAAATAATTTATTATCCCATAATATCACATATTTAGAGCCTTTTGCGGGTTCTAATAATATACCTTTCTTGTTATCACAACTTAATTTAAATAACCCATGAAAATGTTTTGATATTCAACATTTTTATGATCAAAACAACAATCAAATTAATCATTTTGATAAATATCAAATTAACATCAATGATTCATTAAAAAACTATCCTAAAGGATATAAATTAGCTATTACTAATCCACCGTATTTAGCAAAAAATAGTGCAACACGTTCTAAGATAAATAATGATTTTGGTGGTTATGATGATTTATATAAATATGCTTTGGATATTATGCTTAAACATACTGATTTTGTTGCCGCAATTATTCCTGAAACTTTTATCACATCAACTAATTTAAATCTTAAAAGTCGCTTATATGCAGTAATTTCGTTGCAAATGAAAATGTTTGATGATACTGAATGTCCAGTTTGTCTTGCTTTGTTTAACAAAAATCCTACTGAGGATTTTTTGGTATATAAAAATGATGTTTTTATCGGTTGATATAAAGAGTTAAAACAACTTCAAAAGCAACCACAAAATCAGTATAAATTTGTTTTTAACGATAATAACGGACAAATATGATTAAATGCCATCGATAATACAAAAAATGATAGTATTAGATTTTCATTAGCAGATTCAAAATGCAAAAATGTCAATAATTCATCACGAAGTTATACAAGAATTAAATTGCCTAATGACTGAAATCTTGATGATAGTCAATTAACAGCCTATATCAATGCATTAAACGATTATTTAGCTAAATATCGGCACGAAACTAAAGATGTGTTTTTATCTTCATTTAAAGGTTTAAGAAAGGATTTTAAATATCGTCGCAGACTTAGTTGGACTGAAGCAAAACGAATAATGAGTGTTGTTTATGAACTAGGTGGTTATGATGATTAACTGAGAATTGGAATTAAGAAAAAGAAGAATGCATAATATCAAGGATGTTAAAAGTTTACTGACACAAAATGATAAATCATTGCTAGAAAAAATTTATAAGGATGCAAATAGATATGATTTAGATTTTGATTTTATTAAGGATAAAATCATAAATGAGGATATTTTTGCTCTCATAAGATATGCAAAAGATCCAAATAAACAAAACATCCACGAAGATATTTTACTCGAATACTTTCACAATCAACTTTATAATGTTACCATCCACAAATTACCCAAAACTGGTAAGAATGCTAAATTTATCAACAAGTTTGGTAACATCCTTGATTTATCCAATCGTGAATATAATGAAATTACAAACAAAAGTATCGACTTTGAATTCATCAAAGACGATATAATTTTTTATTGCACTTTCAAATACACCAACGAAAAAGGTGGGGCTCAAGATAATCAAAGAAACGATGTGATGATATTTATCGAAAATGCTAATAAAAATCAAGATGACAAAGTGAAATTCTTAGTCATCTTGGATGGAAATTACTATATTGATCAAATTAATAAGATTAAAGAATGTATTAATTCTGAAAAGACATTTGTCTTAAATTCATCACAAATCTATGATTTCTTTGAATTTAAGACTTATCAAAAAGTAAAATAAACTATTTGAAGATATCCTTAAATTGATCAGGGTATAAATATGCCATTTTCTTTACAACCTGCTCAAAAGTAGTTGGATTATAAGGTAATCCACGATTTTTTAAATATGCATATTTTTGTGTATCAAAAACTAAAAAATTATTTGATCCTCAGTTTCCAGCTTGCTTATCTAAACCAACTACATTACCGTCACTATCATAAACTCCACTACCTGATGAACCACTTCCCCAGTCAAAATCTGGAACTTCTCCTCATAGTGCAGGACGAACTGCATCAATGGTGCTTTTATCATTACCATAATATTTAATCGGGTTATTACCGATTAAATATTCGCGGTAGCGTAACCCAGGATAACTTTCTTGATTACCTAAGGTAACAACCTTAGGTAAAGTTGCGATATAGAAGTTTAAATTATTAAAGGAACTAAGATATAAAGATAAATCCGAAATGTTTAATGGTTTAAGGTTTTTGAAATTAAGAAAGTGCTTAATTGCATTTTTTTCATGCTGAGTTAACAATCTTTCTTTGTATTTATATGTATCCAAATCTTTACCATCAAAGGTTGTAAAAATTGGTTTGAAATCTACAATAGCAACAATTGCATCGAGGTTATTATTTGTGCTTCTGCTGATAATTTCTCCATCAGTATTTTTAAAATTTCCATATGAATTTTGAACTTGTCCGCTAAAATCTAAAAATAAATCAAAAGTTATTCCTTGTTCACTACTTGATATTTCAAAATCGAACATATCACCATCAGGTGTTAGTTTTGGATATGTAAATTTTTTATCATTTGTATCATCCGAAGCATTATTTGCTTGTTTATCAGTATAAATTGGTAAATATTTATTGTTTTGTTGATCTTGGGTCGGTCTGTTAATATTAGTCGAAGAAATCAATTTAGGATGTTGAACTACAATTCTTTCATATCCGTTATGATTTTGCGTTCAAGTTCCAATCCCTGAATGACGATTGGTGTTTCAAACATGAAAATTAACAAAGGCATAATAACGAAAATCATTAGGATTATCATTAACTTTGGCAAAGATATTTCAAGTTCCATCAGCATCAGCATTTAAACTAAACACTCTGGATCTACCCTCTTCGATTGGTTTAACTGAATCTTCTTTATATAAACGTTTTGAACGGTCATCCTTGGCAGGTGCATCATCTAAAATATTATTTCTCGCTTCTATATTTTGAACTGTTTGATTATGTGTTTTTAATTCATATGTATTTTTATAACCAATTGATGAACCTTGAATTGAGTTTTTATCAAGTTTCTTAGCTTGTTTAAATTTAATTTTTTCATCTGTATCAGTTTCATTTTGAATTCAATTTACAAAAAATTCATTTCTCGAAATAAATGCTGAGCGACTAGTTGAATGATTATGTGTAGCAAGGAT
The DNA here is from genome assembly GCF_051200785.1 of Mycoplasma sp. 6243. NCBI lineage: Bacteria > Bacillati > Mycoplasmatota > Mollicutes > Mycoplasmatales > Mycoplasmataceae > Mycoplasma > Mycoplasma sp. 6243. The sequence continues at coordinate 402,497 of NZ_CP195154.1, read as the reverse complement.
GTTATTAAAATGGATATTATTATTTCTTGTATGTAGTTTTAATGTAAGTTGATTATTTGTTAATGATAAACTAAATTTAATATTGCTCTTAATTTTTGAATACAAACTTTGTTGAAATGCAGGTGTTTCAGAAACATAATCATACATAAAATCAACATCATCAATATATTGATTTTCTTGCAAGGTTTTCAAAGAAACAGGAACTCTAACGCGCGAATGAATATTATCAAATTCATTTGCATCCTTAAACTCTCTTGGATTTAAATCAAGTTCAAAAACAAATCAGAAAATTATGTTCTCTTTATCAAAATCACTCGGGATAATAATTGAATTTAAATCTTCAGAAATAATTGCTGTAGCATCATTTTCACTTAATTTAAAAATTGAATCATTAAGATATTCTCGAGTTTTAAATCAATGAATTTTTTGAGCTATATTATTTTTTGTAATTGTGTAATTACGGTCTGGATGGTTTTCTTTTGAATTTTTATATCTGGTTTTTCAGTTAAAATAATCAAAATTATAGTCTAAAACTGCATTGAAATTTTCAGGTGAAAAAGTAATGTTGCTTTGATGTGTTGTAGATAATAAATCATACTTTTTCACCTTGCTTACAGATGAACCATCATCAAGTTGGTTTTTAAGTTTATTTTCTGATGTTCAGTCAAAATTATATGAAAACTCAATGTTCTTATTAGTAACTTCTTTTCTGGGAATAAAATTTAGATAACTTTTATTATTTACTACATCAATATATTTAAGTTTATACTTAATTTGTTCTTGAAAGGCTGCAAGTGAAAATTTAGATAAATCTTTAAAAGGGATATAAATTTTCTTACTTGCTGGTACAGCATTTTCAACATCAAAGGCTTGATCTTTGTTTACAATAACAGTAGGACCAAACGGAAAATCTGTTTTCTTTTCTTCTTTATAAACTTTTTTCTCTACTTCAAAGTAGAAAACAAAAACTTTATCTGATAAAATTTTTACTTGTTCAGTTGTTCAATTAAATGAAGCTGTTGCAAAAATCTCTTTTGTGTTCTGATTTTTATAAATATCAAAGTTTTGCAACATTAAATTATCAAATGAATTATTTTTCTTAGAAAACTTATATTTTGACTGCAAATTAAAGGTTGCTACTTTATTATTATTAATAACAAGTTGGGTAATAATATAGTCATTTTGATAGTTACTTAGATTGTTTGCATTAAATGAAAGTTGATTACTATTAACACTTAAATCAATGTATTTTACTCAAGGATTATATTGGTCAAAACTTTTTACCAATGCTTTTGCAGATGTTATGCCTTCCGATGTGTTAGTAATATTTATAGTTATTGTATCATTTGTAACATTTATGCTAGAAACATCTACATTAGATGTTTGAGTATATTTGTTTTCAGTGTCATTTGAACTTGTTTTAGTAGTAGGAGCATCTAAATAATTAAAATATATAGGATAATAAGAATCTTTTGTTTTTAATGTATCTTTATTCAATTCATGAAAATCATTAGATGTATTAATATTTAAATCATTGCCTGAAATAAGATTAGCATTTTGCAAGGTAAAAATGTTACCATAGTTTTTGATATCATTATTTGAAACTGGTGCAGTATTTTCTTTTTGTGGTTGTTTTTCTGTGACAGTAAATGAATATGTGCCTGAGAAACTATTTTCAAATGTTTTTCAATTTCCATTTATATTTACTTGAAAGTTTTTAAATGTATATGTTCCATTCGAAAGATTGTTTATTGTAAAAGTATAATTTGTTGCATTATTTAATGTTATTTCACTGCTATAAATATCACTCCCATTTTTTGTTAATACTATTCTTGCAGATTTATTTTGATAAATATCTTTTATGTTATTTATAGTTACATCAACTTGGTTGTTAGCATTTGAATTTGGTTCTACCAATAGCGAACTATGATAAATATTAACATTAGTTACTTGATCTGGTAATGACAAGGTTTTAAAATTAAATTTGTTATTTGAATCGCTATAAATTAAATGATCTTGATTATCTTCATTATATGAAATAGATTTAATAAAATAACTTGTATTTTCACTTAAGTTATCTGCATTAATATTTAGTTTTAGTTGATTAGGACTTAGAATTTGGTAAGTAGCATTGTATCGGTAATCATTACTCAATATAAGTTTGAAAGTTAAATTCGGCTTAATAGTATTAAAATTTTTTGTTTGGATATTCAAAGATAAATTAGCAGAATTTGTAGTTATTTCAGATGACGAAAATTGTGCATTATTAAAGTCAAAATGATATTCATTTGGTTTTGACTCAGGATTGTTAGAGCTATCTGTTAAAGTTGTAAAAGATATTTTTTGGGATTCTGAAGTGATTATATCGATGTTATTTAATAAAATTTGTGAAATATGATATGTAGAACTAGCAGCAAGATCACTAATTTGGTAAGAAGATGTGTTGTTATTTACAACAAAATCCTTATCAAATCCACTTTTGAATCGAATTTTAAGATTATATTCTTTGTTAGGTTCCAAATTTTGTAAATCTAACGATAAATTTACACTATGTGATTTTATATCAGTTGTTTTAATACTTCTTAAAATAGGATTCGCTTTAGTTTTGAAGCTAAATTTATTAGAATAGTTATTGGTATATATAACTTTACTACTACCATTAGAAAATAAAATGCTTTTGACAAAATAATTTGTATTAGCTTTCAAATTAGTTGCATTTACAGTTAATTTAATTTGATTTAAATCGATAACATTATAACTAGCATTATAGATTTGATCATTATTTAATATCACTTTAAATGTTGAATTCTCATCTGAATTATCAAAATTTTCACTATTAAAAGTTATCGATGCATTAGCTGAATTTGTTGTTATTTCACTTGTTTTAAAAACTGCATTGTCAAAATTAAATTTATGCTCTTTTTGTTGTGGCTGGTTAGTTTGCATATCATCTAATGTTTTAAAAGATATTTTTTGATTATCTGATGTAATAACTTCTTGGTTATTAAGTAGAATTTGAGCAATTTGATATGTTGTATTGGTTTGAAGATTATCAATCAAGAATGTAGCATTTTGAGATGTTAACAAGAAATCTTTTTGCATTCCATTGGTGAATTTAATTTTAAGATTATATTGTGTATTTGCTTGCAAATTGTTAAAAGCAACATTTAAATTTGCACTATTTTTTGTTATATCTGATATATTTACAGATTTTAAGGCAGGATTTATTGTATCAATAGATGTTGTTTGAAAAGCAAACTTATTAGCATCGCTATTTTTATAAATTTCTTTGCTTTGTTCTTGATTAACTAATAAAATAGATTTAACATAATAACTTGTGTTAGCACTCAAACCACTGGCATTAATGCTTAAACGAATCTTATTGCCATCTAAAACATAAGTTGCATCATAGTTTTTGTCATTATTTAAAACTACTTTAAATTGCACATTATTATTTCGAAAATTCTTTGCTATAAAATCCAAAACAACCGATGCAGAATTTGCATCAGTTTTTAAAACATTAAATGTTGCAACATTAAAATCAAACATACTTTGATCATCAGATTTTTTAGTTGTAAAAGTAATTTTTTGATTATTATTGTTAATAATATTTTGCGAATCAAGCAAAATTGAATTGATATGATATGTTGTATTAGCTGTTAAATTATCAATTGTAACTTTGATAGCTTTATTAGAATTAACACTAATATGCTTAGAAATTCCATTACTTAATTTTACTTCTAGATTATAAGTTTTATTTGGTAATAAATTATCGATTTGTATTGATATAAGTGCATTATTTGAACTTGTTGAAACAACTACAATATCTTTTAAATGTGGTTGTTTATCCGAATTATTCGCACACGCAATAGTTATAATTGGTGTCGCTAAAACAAGCGGGCTTATAGTTCATAATTTCTTTTTCATAACAGTCCTTATTCAGTTGTTTAATCCTTATTTATAATGTTGAAAATATCATTATAAAGTTCTCATTCAGGCTTTGTCTCATTTTCTTTTGGTAGTTGGTAAGATATAACTTTATTTGTAGTCTGATTAAATACAGATTTTGCTTGCAGTGCCTTTAGCATCACTTGAAGTTTTGCTCTTGTATATTTTGATTTCTTATTCGGATAATTTTTATCAAGCAGATACATAATATATTCTTTTAAAAAACTTGCTAAACAAATCAATAAATTATATGCATCATAGTGGTTTTTTTGATATATATACCAAAATTCATTTCGAATATCATCTTCAAATAAGTCAACATTTTTTAGAACTTGCTTCGCTTCTGAATCAACCTTTTTAATCATCGATGCAGTAATATCTGTTAAATTAGTTTTATAAACCAAATAACCATCGAGTTCCTTTGATTTCTCAATTGATTCTAAATCGAGATCCATTATCGGGTCTTCATCTAAAAAGCGTCCTAAATCATATCCTGATAAATTACCTAAAGTTCTCTCATCTTCAGCAGTATTTTCATAATCTTCTAAAAATTCATTTCTTAACATCCGATCTTCATGTTCAAGTTTTTTATTTCAAATTATAACCTGTTTAATATCATACGTTTTTGAATCAATTTGTAGTTTTTTGTCTCTTTGTTTTTCTTTACTTCCGTCTTTAAAATGTTTATAATCACCTTGATCCATAATGTAATCAAAATCTGAACGATCACCATAAAATGCAGAAATTGATGTAATGAAATTTATATTGTTTTCAAGCATATAATGAATATTTTCTTCAGTTATCATTTCTTTTTCTATTGAAAATGTTGGATTTGAATTAGGAAACATTTTCAAATAAGCATCTAAAAAGTCGGTAAGATACTGGGATTCATCACCAAAAGTTACATTATAAGTTTGCACAAACACAGGAGCACCTAACTTGTTAAAAGCCGCAACAACATTCTTTTGGGTTCGTCAAAAATCATTATAGGAGTATTTTGTTCCTGCTTTTTTAGAATTATCGAATTCTGCATATGTCATAGGTTTAACTGCAACATATAAAATTTTGCTATCTGTCATTTGCTCACTAATTCTTTGAACATTTTTATATAATATTTTATGATTCTTTCAAATATTATTAAGTGCTTTTATGTATATATTATCTTTGTAGTCTGATTTTTTATATATTTTATCAAGTTCAATTAATTTATCCGATGCTCCCCTTACATCTGTTAAAAACAAATTAAGTAATGTCATAGTCACAGTGTTTTTTAAATCATCTTTATCATATTTAAAATGATCAAACAAACCGATGTTATTAATTAGTTTTGTTAATCATAATTCATTAGGATTTCTAGTTGGATAAGTTAATTTTGCTTCCGATAAAGCGTTTTCAATATATGCTTTTAAATCTGTGTAATCTTCATTAACTATATTTTTTAAATCATAATCACTAATAGCAGATTCAATCAATGGTATATGTCATGGATATTTTTTACTTAATTTAGTATATAATCCTAAATCCACAACATTAGTCATTTTATCCATACCATCATAATTTTCTTGTTTTGCTATATAAACATGAAGATTTTTATCTGCATCATTATCTAAATTTACAACTAATTTCATAGTAAAATTATATCACTATGAAATTAAAAAACTACATAGAAAACTATGCAGTTTTAGGTTTTTTGTATCATTTTATTAGTTTGCTTGCTTCAAAATATATAGTAAGTAATAATCCAAATAATATCGGTGCTAACCAATATGCAACATTATAATTAGTTATCTTAGAGATATCAGCCATTTTAAATGCTACTCTTATTCCAGGTACAAATGCTACAAAGATTACACAAATCAATGAAAATAGTGATGCTGCATAAACTAATTTATATTCTTTAATATTACATCTAAAGATAGATTTTACAGACATCAAATTAATTGAATTAATACTTGCACCAACTCCTAAGGCAATGAATGTTGCAGTAGATGTCAGTTTGATAAAATCATCACCTTTGATGTTATTAGAAATGGCCACTAAAGCAACTGTCAAATATGCTAATAGAGCACCAATTGAGATAATTACACTTTGAATAAGTAATTGCTTTCATAACCCATTTGCAAAAATACTCTGGTTCTTATTAATCGGTTTTTGCTGCATCACATCTAAATTGCTTGGTGTCATACCTAGTGCAATCGCTGGTAGTCCGTGAGTTAATAAGTTAATTCATAAAAGTTGTGAAGCCGATAGCACTATTACTTCAGCATCCGCTATGTGTTTTTTAAAGATAATTGATAAAACAAACAATCCGATAATCATTACAATAATTTCACTTAATGAAGAAACTAAAAGGTTCAAAATAACAGTCTTGATGCGATTATATGTTTCGCGACCACTTTTAATTCCATTAACAATTGTAGTAAAGTTATCATCAGTCAAAATCACATCTGCTGCTTGTTTTGATACATCGGTTCCTGTAATCCCCATTGCAACACCAACATCGGATGCTTTTAAGGCTGGAGCATCATTTACTCCATCACCAGTCATTGCTACTACTTCATGATAACCTTGTCAAGCTTTCACTATTCTTAATTTATCAGCTGGTGATACACGAGCATAGACACTAATATTACGAACATTTTTACATAACTCATCATCAGTCATCGTTGCTAATTGAGCTCCTGTGATAGCTTTATCACCATATCTATAAATTCCTAAATCAGTAGCTATTGCTGTAGCAGTAGTAAGATGGTCACCTGTAATCATAACAGGATGGATTGCAGCTTGTTTTACCATTTCAATACTTTCTTTAACACCTGCCCGTGGTGGATCTTGCATTGCAATAAGCCCTAAAAAGACTAAATTATTTTCATCATCAAATGTAATTTTTTCAGCACTTGCATCCATTTTTTTATAACCAACTGCGATTACACGGTAAGATTTTTGTGCCCAACTTTCATTTAATTGGTATTGATATTCACTAGCATCCTTGCTCTTAGCAAAAATTACATCTGGGGCACCTTTAGTTATCAGAATTTTTTCCCCTTTCGGATTCTTTACTAAAACTGACATTGTTTTTCGATCTGAATCAAAAGGAAGTGAATCTAATTTTTGAAAAGCTTGATAAAACATCTGAGCAGAGTTTTGGTTATCTAGTCCAAACCTAAGTATTCCAGTTTCGGTTGGGTCTCCTACTTCGATGTATTCTCCATTTTCTCCTATTTGCACACTAGCATCACAACAAGCAACAAAAGCACCTAATGCCGAAGATTTTTCATATGGAACATCTGGATCAATTGCATCATATAAATGCATTACAGTCATTTTATTTTCAGTAAGTGTTCCGGTTTTATCTGAACAGATTACACTAGTAGCTCCTAAGGTCTCAACTGCAGGAAATGCTTTAATAATGACATGTTTTTTAGTCATTGTTGCTACACCAATAGCTAATAACACAGTTGTAAAAGTAATCAATCCTTCTGGAATAGCAGCAACAGCCAGTGAAATCCCTATTATTACAGCATTAGAATAAACTTCTGGGTTATTTCAAATGTTTGTGAAAACATTTGAAATAATAAATTGAATAACTGTTGTTATAACTAATAAAACAACACCTGATATTCCAAAAAGTTTACTTAATTTATTAAGTTTAATTTGTAAAGGAGTAAATTGCGGTTTTTGTTCTTGAATCAGTTTATTAATATTACCTATTTGAGTGTCTTTTCCAATTGCGACTACTTCTGCAACACAGTGTCCGTTAGTTAAATAAGTTCCCGCAAAAATGCGATTGGTATTTTCAATAATATTTTGATGTTGATTATCTTCTAATGCGTTTTTTTCAACAGGTAATGATTCACCAGTCAAGGCCGCTTCAACAACATTAACACAGTAAGCTTGCAATATTTTTGCATCGGCTCCGGCATAATCTCCTGCATCTAAAACAATAATATCACCTACAACCAATTCTTCAGCCGGTAAATGCATCAGTTGTCCATCACGATACACTTTAGAAATCAATTGATTGTTTTTTTCTAATGCTTTAACTGCTTGATCACTTTTTATTTCTTGATATGTACCTAAAATTGAATTTAAAACTATCACTATTAAAATAATTAAAGGTTCAATAAATCCAACAATAATATCCGTTTGACTTTTAGAATTTTTACTTACTGTTTCATATATTGCAACTGCAAATGAAAAAGCTGCAGCAATTAAAAGCAAAATAATCATAAAGTCTTTAAATTGTGATATAAAAACTTTAAAAATATTTAATTTTTTTTCACTAGTAATTTTATTAAATCCATTTTCTTGTTGTTTTTGTTTTGCTTGTTGTGATGTTAAACCACTATAAATAATATCTTGATTCAAAACTCTCCTTTCTTAGATATAAAAACACAAATTAATGTGTTTTTATTATTCTATTTTATCTTTTGTTTCTATATCAATGTCTTCTATATCTAAATTAATATTTGGATAAGAACCATTTATATTTAAATCATTAACTATTTTAATTTTATTTATCATTCTAAAGTTATGTATTATTATTCCACCTAATGCAAAAATACCTAATAATCCTAATGTGCTGACATAATTAAGGTATGGAATATTATGTGCTGCAATACTAAGTGCAAGCAAAGCATACATAAAAGGTCATAATTTCTTAATTTTCTGCATTTGAATACTTTGAAAATCATCGTGATAAAGGAAAACCAAGGTAACTATACCAATAATAAACATAATTGCAAAAATAACATAAGAAACAATTGCTACAGGGGATGAAGAATCAGCTAAAAAATTCAAAATTTTATATCCTGTTTCTGTTTCATTTAATTTTTCATCATCACTTATACTCTTTATTATTCCTACAAATAAAATAATTATATAAACAGTTGCAATTAATTGTTGTAAAATAAATAACCCAAAAAAACCTCAAGTCAAAAAATATATTCTTTTTTGTTTTTTATCCATAATTTGCTAATCCTTTATATAAAAATTATAACTATTTTTTATTTTATAATAAGGATATTATTAACTTTTTAACAACAACATAAACATAATAAATGCAGATGCGATAAAAACTACACCTAAAAATAATGGAATATTATACTTTGCTCGCTGCCAAGCAGGTAAATACATTCCGGTTGCTTCATAAGTAGTTTTTTTGTTTCTAGGGTTATCACGATTATATTCATCCATTTGTAACTGCTTATAATTACGAATTTTTGCTATGGAATATTTAGCATAAATTACAAAACAAATTAATGCTAAAACAACAAATAATACTCCCAAGGGAATTAAGGTGTTTTTAGGTATTTTTTCTGCTGCTCTTCCTGGAATGTCTACATCAAAATACATAAACAAATCATTCAAATTAAATATCATATTTTTATTTTAGCAAAATTTATTTTTTGAATAAATTATTAGCTTTTTTGTACTCGTATAATTGCACCATCTCTTTAAGTTTCGCAACTGATGCACTATCATCATAAGGTTTATTATCTTTTTCATTAATTCACAAAATTACAAGGTAATAAACAAAGATTTTTTGTTGAATTAAATATTCTTCTCAATAATTTTCATAACGATCTAAGAAAATTTGTTCTTGTTCTGGATTTAAAAATGAACCACAAATAAAGTATGCTAAATCAAAATGCTTATCACCCATAGATGCATATTCTCAATCTACAAAATAAATTTTTCCTTGTTCATCTTTAACTATATTGCCAGATCATAAGTCATTATGCAATGGACGATTATTTTCGCTATGAGAAAGGATATTATTGATGCGTTTATAATATTCATCGATAACAGGTACTTTCAAGCCTTTGTCTCTTATAATGCGACGGTATTCTTTAACACGTGCCGCATGATTAGTTTTTGGAAACTTTAAACCTGAATCATGTAATTTACGAAAGTTATCAGCAATTTGATGTAAATCAGATGTGCTAAAATCTACCTTTACATTTTTAATAAACTCCCATTTTGAATGATTTTGATCATTTTCAAGTAATTTTGGTACAAAATCAAACACTGAAAGAATGCTATAATCAAGTTTATGATTAAATTTATCAAACTTTTTATATTGCAAAAAGTAATCACCATCGTGATATGATTCATTTGTATAACCGATATTAATTTTTTCCATTTTGCTCCTTTATTTTGAAATATTATATATTTAAATAAAAATTCAAAGCATAAAATGTATAATATTAATTATGTCTATAAATAAAGAGAGTTTTTTAAAAACTAGATTAATCCCTGCATTAATAATGTTAATTGCATTAGTTGCTTTGTTGGTGCTAACACGATATAGTTTTTATTGATCATATCCATTATATCAAAGCTCATTAGGTGGTTTTTGAGCTGTGCGAGCAATAGCATTGATTTTTGTTTTTATTTTTGCATATTGAATTTTTTTTGAAGTTTCTTTAGCATTTTTACAGCATAAAATTTATGCTGCTATTCAAGCACTGTTGCTAAGTTCTTTAATATTTTTAGGAACTAATTTTTTAAACTTAGTTATCACATCAAGTAATATAAGCAGTTTGGATGCTTTTGAATTAAGATTATGAACTGATTGACAAGCACACTTGATGTTATTGGTTAGTGTTCTTATTTTTATTATCTTTAGAATTATCATTATCAAAAATGTTTATTTTACAGAATTATTTTTAAAGGCATTGTTGTTTTTACTAACTAGTTTGATATTAAGTTTTTTTATAAAAACATTTTTATTTTTAAACACTGTTTCATCGGGTTTAGAATATATCATCTTATTTATTTTAATCGCAGTTAGTTCGGATATAGGTGGATATTTTGGTGGAAAATACCTAGGACATAAGATGTTTAAAAATAAAATGGCACCATTAATTTCACCTAAAAAGACTTGAGAAGGTGCTTTTGTAGGGTATGTTGCTGCATTAATAATTAGTTTTGTGTTTATTTATGCTTATTTTGGAGTTGCAAAGGGGTATGATATTAATACCGATGTTGCATCTGTTCTAAATTCATCTAAAAATACCACTGCTGCAATAGTTATTTTACTTACTTTAGCACCAATCGCTGCAATTACAGGTGATTTATATTTTTCTTTTATAAAACGGAAATTAGCAATAAAAGATTTTTCAAGAATTTTAGCAGGTCATGGTGGAATTGTTGATCGAATCGATAGTATTTCACTAATCTTCTTTATTTGAACATTTTTAGCATTATTTAGGGGATAAAATGAGTTTTTACAAAGATCGCACCTTTGCAAACTTTGCTTCAGAAATTGGTTTAGGAAATATTGAAGCATTTTCTGAAGCATACATTGCCGCAATTTCAGAACTGCAAACACGAAATTCAAAAAGAATTATTGAAGTAGATTTAAAGCTACCATATGCACCAAAAATAACTGATTTAGTAAAACTTCTAAAAGCATTAAAAAGCGAACGAGGAAGCAAATACCGTGTTATTTATAGCATTAATGACTATGTTATCGATGCTCCGATGTTTCGTGATTATATTACCACTATTATTAAGTCAAAAACAAAAAGTAAAATGTTTGTAAATTTGGATAACATGCTAAATCAAACACCTAAAAATCTTTATGTAAATCACGAAAATCAAAAGTGATTTATTTTATACGATGATGCAAGTATTAAGTACGAGGTAGTTGAAGCAATTGAATTTTTAACTAAAAAAATGCACGAATTTGGTTTATTGAAATTTCAAATCGGATCTCAATTTTATGAAAAAGTGATTGAAGAAGAGATCCCTGATGTTGATTTAAATTTAGTATATCAAAAACTCAAAGAAGAACAAGTTAGAGTTGAAATCGCTGCACAAAATAGCAATAAACCGTTAATCAAAAGAAAATCAAAAGAGTATTATAAAACATCAATCAAGGATATTGATAATTTAGACCACAATAAAGAACAGCATTATATTAGTATTGAAGGAATGATTTATAAAACCGATATATCTGATAACGCAAATTACAAAATTAATAAGTACTTTATAACAGATTTTTCAGATGCGTTGCAATGTATTCAATATCTAAATAATGATGCAGAACAAGTTGAAACCTTTAAAATAAATGATTTTGTCAAAATCAACGGGGTATTAATTTTCAAACAAGTTGGTGCTGAATACCGACGAACATTAAGAATTTATTCAATTACAAAAATTAATAATCCTATTTCATTAAGAGTTGATGATAATGAAGAAAAAAGAATCGAATTAAATACAAAATCCAAGATGAATGCAATGGACAGTGTCTTTGATGCAGCTGATATAGTTAGAATTGCTAAACAAATGGGACATAAAGCTGTGGCTATTTTAGATTCAAATAGTGTGCAATCTTTCCCTAAATTTGTTGCTGAAGCAAAAAAAGCAGGAATCAAACCTATTTATGGAGCAAGTTTAGATTTAATAAATGAAAATAATCAAATAATATTAACAAAAGACTTTGATGCAAAAATCAAATTGGTTGAAAGTGAATATGTGATTTTCGATATTGAAACAACTTCACTTTCACCTAAACTAGGTGAAATAATTGAATTTGGTGCTACTGTAGTTCAAAATGGTAAAAAAATAAGTAGTGAACAATTTTTTATCAAATGCAACAGTAAACTATCTGAATTTACTCAAAAACTTACCAATATAACTCAATCGATGCTGGATGATTATGGATTAGATTTGAAAGTAGGATTGCAAAAAATCTATAATTTATTAAATAACAAAATCGCTGTAGCACACAATGCTAATTTCGATATGCATTTTATCTTACAAAAATTTATTGATAATAATATGCAGCTTCCTAATACAGTTTTTATCGATTCATTGATGATTTCTAGACTTTTATTTTCTGATAAAAACAAGCACTCTTTAGGAGATTTTTGCAGTTATTTCAATGTTGAATACAACTCATCTGTAGCACACCGTGCTGACTATGATGCGGAAATACTTTCTCTTGCTTTTATTCAGTCGCTTTTTAGTTTTCAACAACAACAAGTATTGACACTAGGTGATTTATATCATTATTTACCTAATCCTGAAGCATTTTATAAAAAAGTTCGTTCAAATTATCAATACAGCATCCTAGCTAAAAATCAGTTGGGATTAAAAGAACTTTTTCAGCTGGTTTCAATGACTCTAACACAAAGATTTTGAGGACAACCAAAACTTTTTTATAATGATTTACAGGGTAAAAAGAATATTCTAATAGGTTCTGGTGGACTAAAAGGTGAATTAATTAATGCACTAATATATTCATCAGATTTGAAAATAAATGAAGTTATAGATCGCTGTGACTATATCGAAATTCCGCATATTGATGCATTAAAACATTTATATATAAACACTGAATATACAAAAGAACAGATTGAAAATCTTTTGAAACAAGTTATCAAATTAGCACTTTCAAAAAACAAAATTGTTGTAGCGATCGGGGATTGTCGTTATGAAAATCCTAATGATCAAATTTTTTATAAGAGTCTTGTTTATGCAAAAGGCCTAGGTGGAAGTCGTCATTTTTTACTTAGAACCAAAAATAGCAAAGAAGAACGTAGCAATGATAATGAAGATGATAATCAAAAAGACACAATAAAACGAATTGATTTTACTGTTATCCCTGATTTATATTATTTAAATACCAAACAAATGCTTGAAGGCTTTAGTTATTTAAATCTTGAATTAGCTAAGCAAATTGTGATTGATAACACTAATAAAATTTCACAGATGATTGATGATGACATCGTCGTTATTAAAGATAAATTGTATACTCCTACAGTTGAAAACTCAAAAGAAAAACTTAAGAATTTAGTTTATCAGACTGCAAAAGATAAATATGGAGAAAATTTGCCACAAATTATTTCAGAACGCATCAAAAGTGAATTAGATCCAATTTTAAAATATGACTTTGATGTAATATACTGAATTTCACATCTTTTGGTTAAAAAATCACTTGATAACGGATATTTAGTAGGAAGTCGTGGTAGTGTCGGTTCTTCTTTAGTTGCAACTTTAGCAGGTATTACTGAAGTAAATCCTCTTCCACCACATTATATCTGCGATAAATGCAAGCATTTTGAATTAGTTGAAAATCCGCCTACCACATCTGGTTTTGATTTAGATGATAAAAATTGTCCTATATGTGTAACTATTATGGATAAAGATGGTAATTCAATTCCGTTTGAAACTTTTTTAGGTTTTAATGCCGATAAAGTTCCTGATATTGATTTAAACTTCTCAGGTGATTATCAAAAAAATATTCATGATGAAATCAAACATATCTTTGGTGAAGATAAAACTTTTCGTGCTGGGACAATCTCAACTATACAAGGACGTACAGGTTTCGGTTATATAAAAAATATGGCTGAAGAATTTAATATTCCATACTCAAACGATTTTATTGACTTTTTATCAACTAAATTAGAAGGTGTCAAGCGCACAACTGGACAGCATCCGGGCGGAATCATTATCATACCAAATCAATTTAGTGTCGAAGACTTTACCCCGATTAATTTCCCTGCTGATGATGTTAAATTAGATTGAAAAACTACACATTTGGATTATCGTGCAATTCACGATAATATTATTAAGTTTGATATTTTAGGACATGTTGATCCAACAGCAATTAAAATGTTAGAGACATTAACAGGTTTAAATGTTAAAACTGACATTCCTAAAAAAGATGCAAAAGTAATGTCACTTTTTTATTCAACAAAAGCTATGAACATCAAACCAGATGACATTGGTAATGAAACAACTGGAGCATTAGGATTGCCAGAATTTGGTACACAATTTGTTCGTAAAATGCTTGCTGAAGCACAACCTAAATCATTTGCTGATTTAATTTCGCTTTCTGGCCTTTCACACGGAACCGATGTATGAAAAGGTAATGCACAGGATTTAGTTAAAGAACACGGTATGTCATTGAACGAAGTTATCTCCTGTCGCGATGATATTATGAATTTTCTTATCTCTCTTGGTGTTGATCCACTTTATTCATTTAACATTATGGAGAAAGTACGTAAAGGGAAAGGATTAACACCTGAAGAAGAAAATGAATTACGAACACATAATGTACCTGAATGAGCAATAAAAAGTATGAAATTAATTAAATATATGTTTCCAAAAGCGCATGCTACTGCTTATGTTTTAATGGCATGACGTGTTGCATGATTTAAATTATATAAACCATTAGAGTATTATGCAACTTATTTTAGCACCCGTGTTGAAGAATTTGACTTGGATACCTTAGTAGAAGATATTGGGATGCATAAAATAAATGAAAAAATTCGTGAATTAAATGCATTGGTAAATCCAAAAGTGAATGATAAACAACTTTTGACTACCTTAGAAATAGCACGTGAATGCTATGCTCGTGGTTTTAGCATCAGTAATATAAATTTAGAAATTTCAAAAGTTAAAGAATGAGTTATTGATTATGAAAATAACTGTCTAATACCTCCATTTACTACTATTAAGAGTTTAGGTATTGCTGCTGCCGAAAAACTTGTTGCTGCCCGTTCTGAAATGAAATTTAAATCACGTGAAGACTTTAAAACACGAAGTGGAATCAATCAAACTTTGTATAAAAGGTTATTAGAACTTAAAATACTAGATCACTTGCAGGAAAATGATCAAATGACTTTATTTTAATCTAACAAAACATGTATTTTTGTTTATGCTGGTTTTTGTAAAATGAATAATAAAATCTGTAGAATTTGCTAATATTTTTGTATACTTAAAGTAACAGGTAAAGAGGTTATTATGAAAAATAAAAAATATAAACGCATCATTTCCAAATTATTTATTTCTTCTGCTATTTTACTTCATACAATTGCATCAGCTTGTACATCAAATGATAATGGCAATTATGGTTCAAAAAAACCAATAAATAATCCTAAAAACGATGAAAATAAAAACGCTTTAAAAGTGAATACTATAACGGTTGATAATGTAACTGATAATTCTGCTGCTATAGAACTTTATTTTAGTGCGACATTGCATAAAAATGACCAATTAAAAATTGCTCTTAAGGATTTAAAAACATCTAAAATAAGAAATATAGTGCAAAATGTGAATATAAATACTAATCGTGTAAGAGTAAGTATCGATGGATTAAGTCCTAATACAACTTATAAAATAGATAATTTGTTGCAAAATAATAATAAGATTGGTTTTTTAAATACAGTTGATAATCGCTCTTTATCATTTACAACTTTAAATCAAGAATCAAATGGTAGCAAAGATGAAAATGGTAACAACCAACAAGGAAAAAATGGTGATGGAGATGATAAAAAAGGATCAGAAAATCCACAAAATCCACATTCTGGCAATATGCCTGATAAAGAACACGAAGAAAGCAAAGAACAAAATCCAGGTTCTGAAAATCAAAATCCAAATAATCACCAAAAAATTGATATTAATGCAACAGTTAGCAGTGTTAGCTACCAAAATCAATTCAATGTTTTGCTAAAACTTGATTCAGATCAAGATTTAGCAAATAAATTTGCACAAATTACAGTAAATCCAATAGACAGTAATAATCAAGTTATTAACCAAGATATTACATCAAATATTGTTACTATAAATGATAAAAATCTTTCATTTAGTTTTAATAATCTTGATTTTAATAGTAAATATCGCATTAAATCAATAGATTTCTTTGAACAAGGAAGCGAAAATCAACTTTCTAAGCTTGATAACATTTCAATTAATAATTATCCAGAATTTAACACACCTTCATTAAATATAAATGTAACTTTTAATGATAATCTAAGTCAAAATCAAGATAGTTATGTGTTAGGTTTTAATACAAATTCTGATTTTAATGGTTATATAGAGTTAAAAGTGTTAAAATTAAGCGATCAAAATCAAGAATATAGATCACTTAGATCGAGTTTAAAACATAAACAAATCAGTTTTTTGAATCTAGATCCGAACACAACATATATTATTAAAGGTGTAAGTCTTTATTCTGATGCAGGTAGTTCAAATCCATTAAATGTAAACATGACTTTCCAAAATAATAAAACTTTTACAACACCAAATCAAAAAATACAATCGAATGCTTTATTAGAACCTAAATATAGTGCAATTAAACAAAATAACATTCCTGTTGTTTATGATTTACAAAATACAGCAACTAGCAAAACAAGTGATCAATTAACTTTGGATAGTATTAAATCAAACAACACAAATCATAGTGATTATTTTACTCAGAAAAATACTACTGAAAACAAGCAAAATAATAGTACATTTGCTCAATTAAAAAGTTATATATACGATTCTACACATCAAAAATACAGATTAAATTATTTAGTTCCTAACTCTTTTGCAAAAGCATACACACTAAAAATTCGTAAGAATAATGTCGAAGAAAGTATATCAGCAGCCTCAATGAAATATGATCATTATCTATATGAAATACCATATGATCACTCTGCGACAATTGACTTAATTGGATTGATAGATGACAACAATCAAAGTATTAAAACATTCAATAGTAGTTTTGGAATCCATCCATATACATTTAATTTCAATACATCTGTTGATGCAAACATCAGAAGTATTTCAATACAACCTAAAACAGGTAATAACATCGATGTGTTTGTTAAAGTTCGTAAGAAGACTTATCCAGATCGTTTAGCATATCTAAATAATACAAAATTAAAGGTATGACGCAACAATCAAATCGTTGAAGTAACTGCTACACGGAGAATTGATGATTATCATGCTACCATTTTAGCTGGTGATCAAATTGTATCATTTGTTTATAATACTAGCACCGCCACACAAATGCATGATTTACCATTAACTGAAATTAATTTTGATTCAAGTAAAAATACATATGATATTAATTCAATTACAGTTGATCAAAATACTCAAAAAGTGAATGTTACATTAAATTCTAATGTTACAAATGCTAATAATCTAAGTTTTATAGTTAAAGGAATTGATCACAATATTCCATTTATTCGAACTATAACCCCAACAATTAATAATAATATTGCAAGTTTTGATATAAATCAACTTTCAAATGTAAATATTTCATATGTTATAACTAATATTTTATTAAATGATGGATTTATTGATTTAAGTGAAGATAAAAAATACCAATTTAATATAACAACAATTGAAAATAATAATTTAAGTGATTTTAATTATTATATGGATCAAAATACTAAAAAAGTTTATGCCTCTGCTTTCTTTAATTTTAATTCACATAACTTAAAATACCTAAAAAATATGTACTTTGATTTTATGTTTGAAAAGGAAACACAAAACTATGATAATGAATTAGTATTAGGATTTGAACCTACCAAACACATTATGGTAAGATTTGATGATTTATGAAAATTTGAACTACCTAATTTTAATGAATATATTAAATATACACTAAAAAAAGTCCGGATCGTAAAACCTGTTACCTATAAACAATTAGCTACTATTGATGTTGCTGCAAACCTACAAAAAACACTGGCATATCATTTTAATTATGCAAGTGTTGATCAAAATAATTTCAGTGCAAACGGAATTGAACGCAGAACAACAAATGATTTTAGTCGTTATGATTTAAGAAAAAAATGACTAGCAAATGATGCAAATGATACTGTAGATTTTAGTTTATATAATCTATGATCTGTTTCAGAATATTTATCCGATTATACATTCATCAAAGATCGTGAATTTTTAAATCAAGCATATCCAAACCAGGTTGTGTATAAATTTAACAAAAACTCAGAAACCAAGAAAATTCAACTTTTTGGTCCAAGAGAACAAGTTAAAGCAAAATTATTTAACATTGATAATTCAAACAAATCTGCTTCATTAACTAAGAAATTATCTAACTTCAAAAACCTTGATCAAATTCCTGAAAATGAATCATTAATGATGTTTGATTTTGAATTTGAATTACATGATCGCACAAATTATGACCTATATAATGCTTACAGAATAAATTCAACCATCCGATTACCTTTTAATTTAACCAAACTCAAGCAAACTGGTAAATTGGAGAATTTAAATTTTTATTTTTATCAAATTTTTACTTCACAAGCTGTTCAAGAACACAACTATAATAAAATAAATGCAAAATTTAGTTTTAATTTATATTATGATAGTTCTAACAATACTATTACCTTAAAAGTAATTTCTAAGGATAAAGATTATAATTTTACCCAAGATATAGCCACACATAATATAGGTTTAGAAAAAAATGTTTTCGTCGGACCTGCTAGAATCGCTGTAATTCATACAAATGAAAATGTTAAAATCGAATACAACTCAGATAAAGTTGATGCATTATCAAACTTTAATCCAAAAATATCATACCTAAATGAAAATATAAATAAAAACCATGATTTTAGCTTTTCTCCAGGTATGTCAGTTGATGATATAAAAACTTGACAATCAAAACGTTTATTTAAAGAAGATAAATCAGATGCTGCTGACTTAATGCGACAACGTGCATTTAGAATCAGTGTAGGAACTTGAAACTTAATTGGTAAGGTTAAACCAGATGATGATAATGATTATCGCTTCTATGTAATGACTAACCACCATGTTGCTGTGCATGTTCCAATTCCAAATACTCCTACAAGTTTTTACATTCCAACTTTATTAGATCGTCCTGCTGCAGGAACATACCAAACTGGTCCTAGTGTACAAGATGGAAAATTGACTAAAATTTATGCGTTTGAAAATTATAAATATAACTATCAACTTATTAAAGATTACTATAATATCGGAAGTTTCATTGATAATGAAGGAAGATATCAAGAAAATAATATTGCAGCAAATCAAGACTTAGTAATTGCAACAATTGATTTAAGATCTATTTTTGAGCAATATCAAGGAGTAGATTTATCAAAAATTCAAATGGATGCACAAACAAAAGAATCGATTAAATATATTTTAAACTGAAAAAACTTAGCACCTACAAAACTAAGTGATGAAGTTAAATATTTACAAGATTTCGATGCATTAAATTGATATGTTGCTTCATTCCCTGGTGAAAGAACGATTGGTCCTGAAACAGTTAAATCAATCCGTTATCGAGAATACTTATTAATGTATATGCCATACTTTATGAATGATTTAGATTATGAACAAACAAGATATAAATCAACCAAGATATCATTCAACCGTGAAGGGATTGATTTAGCCGGTGGTGCATCAGGTAGTGGTGTATACGATGAAAAAGGTAATGTAATAGGTCTGATAACCGAAGGATGAAATTCATTTGATGGAGCTATTTCGGCACACTTATTCGCCGGACAAGTACGCAATGTTTTCGGTTCAAAAGACAATAAAATTAATCAAGATTCATTTTATGAATATATCAAACACAATAGTTTCTTATATCCTAAAAAATATACAGATATTTATTGAGATGATGACATAACAATCAAAAATAATCAAAAGACTAACTAGGAAGGTATAATGCAAAAAACTCTAAAAGAACTTGAAAACAAAGTTGTTTTATCAAAATTTAAAAGTGCAATTCTTTGTAAATTATTTGATTTTAAAGGAATGACATATTTTTTACTAGCTTATGAACGTAATAAAACTAGAAGAAGTATTAGGGATTTTGAAAATGAATATGATATTTTCTTAAATAATTCACTAGATTTTATTCCTGTTTATATGAATGTATCCACATTATATAGAATTGATAAAAAACTCTTTCAAACATCGTTTGTTAAAAATAAAAAAATTATCTTAGATAAAAACACCATTGATGTTTTTGCACATGAACATTTATTAAGTTCGGTATTAGATTTTACAAAATATGACACCGAATATAGAGGTTTAATTGAAATAACATCAGAAAATAATTCAACAAACTTTAATATCCTTTATTTAGGTAATGAAATAAAATTTTACTTTTACATCATAACTAATATAACTAAAATGGAATCAGAATATAATGATGAAATCGCAGAGATATCCAAATCATCTGATGATCCAAACAATAATGCAGCAAAAAAAGAATGAGAAGCAATCAATAGAAAGATTAATATAATCTATAAAGATATTTCATGAGAAATTAGTGATATTGAAGAACATAAAGAATTATCATACGAAATAACACGAAAGTTTAAGAAGTTTGTAGAAGAAAATAACTTTGAACCCTATGCATATAGTCTTAATCAATTACATCTTATTTATGAAGGCTTATCTGATGGATTAAATGTAAAGGAATATTTAGACCCTAATTTAGAGCCTGCTGAGATGAGTTGAATTATGAAATCCTTGAGAACAAAAGATGAAATAGAGGAAAAACCTGATGAATCAATTTCTGATGGTGATAATATTTTTTTCTCATCAAGAATCATGAAACCATTAACCATAAAAAGTAAAATTAAAAAATAATTTAAATTTGTTTAAATACTAAATATAGATAAAAAAGTCGTATTTATAAATATTTTATAAATATTACACAAAATAATGTTAATAAAATTTATTTTTGTGAAAATTAAAAAATGAAAAAAATAGCAATTTTTACCTTAATTATTGCTATTTTTTTAATCTTTTTAGTTTACTTGTATAATTTTGTGCTATTATTCCTGTTTTTCTGGAAATAAATAAGAAAAAAATTTTTCTCCCTATATTTTAGGAAGAAAAATTTTTATTATTAAAAATTACTTGTAATTTTTTCAAGCATATCATATGTTTTTCAGAGATTGAAATCACTAACTTCTCTATTTCTTTTTTCTCAAATAATTTTTCTCGATTTTGTATCTATATAAACAAGAGATGTTAATTCTGTTAAAACCTTTGTCATTTCAGCAAAAGTTATTTTGATTATTTTTATCAACATATAATGTAATAATTTCATTATAACAAGAGAGATAAAACAAATTACACTGTGTCCGATGATATGTTCATCTAATGATAAATATACAGGTCTAATTTGGATAACAGACTTCAAACTACGAAAATTTTCTTCTATTTTTCATTGTTCTGCATAAACTCTACAAATTTCTAGCGCATCTAAATCCATTATATTTGTTTCGTATACATATATCCCATCTAATAATTCATCCTCTTTTACTTTTTCGGTGTTCAATCTATATAGGGATTTACTAACTGCATCATAATATCTACCACCTTTTGATCCTATAATTCTTTTTTCATTTATAAAGCCATCTTTATTTTGTAATTTAATAAAATTATTTATCAAAATTTCTCTATCATATTTGTCTTTATCGGCTCTTTCTTTGTTATATGTAATAACTCTTCTGAAAACATGACTTCTGTTTCTCTGTATTTCTGGGGTAACAATTTGTTCTTTTATTAAAAAGTCATCATTTATTTTTATAAAATCGCTTCTTTCTGCAATATAAGTTTTGAATTTTTTTGAACCCACTTTTGCACGGTTTGAAATAAGGTAATAATAGTTATTTTGAACTAAAAATTCTATGTTTTTGTTTGTTCACATTCCCCTATCGGCTATAACATATAATGTTTTGATTCCATATATATCCCTAACTTCCTTTATAAAATCAA
Source organism: Mycoplasma sp. 6243 (assembly GCF_051200785.1). Taxonomy (NCBI): domain Bacteria; kingdom Bacillati; phylum Mycoplasmatota; class Mollicutes; order Mycoplasmatales; family Mycoplasmataceae; genus Mycoplasma; species Mycoplasma sp. 6243. The sequence goes on along the minus strand of NZ_CP195154.1, from coordinate 380,045 downwards.
TTAATGTATTGCAATCTGCAGTATTTCCTGGAAAAACCTTCATATGAAATGGAATTCCGGTATTATAACATGCCATTGCGAGTACAATTTGATCCTCCTTAAACTTACCATCCTTTGAAAAACCTGACTGTCTTATTCCGTCTTTATCAAAACTTTCAAAATAAATAGTTGTAGAATCAAAATAAATTCTATTATCGGTATGGTTAGTGATTCTCTTTATATTTATATTTAAATTTTTAAATATAGCATCCTTATTTTGATAAACCTTCGTTAATACATCATAAAACGAATCTTTCTTTGTGGTAATGCTAAAAGTTGATTTATTAACTTCATTGAATGAACTCAAAATACTTGTTTGTCTTTCAATTCTTCTTGTTATTAAATATTCGAAAATCTTCAAATGGTTTTTACTTTTGATATTTTTCGGAAATGAATCAGATATATTTAAAGATTTAATAACGGACTTAATTATTTTTTCACCCATTACAATATTGTCACTTTCAATATTTTCTTTTCTACCTAAAAATTCATTTATTCTATTTTTAACATCCTCGATATTTGAATTTTGATTAAAACCTTCTATGGCTTTTTTTATTAATTCGATAGCATCAGGTCTTTCTTTTAATAATTTTTCGGTAGATCCGAGACTAAATAGTTTAGTTACATTTTTGTTATAACCATTAGAGTAAGCAACATATTTATAAATTGTCCCATTCTTACCGTGTTGATTAATTAATATTAATTTCTGTAATTTCATCAATATATTATATCATAATTACAAGTAAATACAAGTAAAAAAATAGAGAATTTTTTTCTTTTTTTGTCTATAAATAAGGTAAAAAAGTTTGCTATGCAAAAAAAAGTGCAATAAAAAATCCTGTATTTCCAGAAATACAGGATTTATTTTTGTGAAAATTAAAAAATGAAAAAAATAGCAATTTTTACCTTAATTATTGCTATTTTTTTAATCTTTTTAGTTTACTTGTATAATTTTGTGCTATTATTTTCATAACTTACTTTTTCATACAAAGTATATGCTTTACCAATAAAACATATAACTAAGGAAATTATGACAGCAAAACAGTTATTATCAACTTATTGAAACAAAAGTGCTTTTCTATTTGAGTTTTTCGCTTCTTTTACGCTTGTATTTTTTATTTTGTTATGACTTTTAATAAAATATATGCATAAACCCAAAAACGAAAAGCTTTTTAATACCATCGGATTCACATTAGCTACTTTTTTAGCATTTATCATACCATGAGCTTTATCATACTTCACCGCAAATGTTCCTGCATTTCCACAGCTAAATCCATTAAGTGTGATTTTACAAACTAGATTGCAAGGATTTAGCATTTCTACAGGTGAGGCAGGGACATTAGATAAAGGTGTTTACTATTTAATAGGCGGGCAATTTTCAGGTGCTTTTGGTGGATTAATTGTTTTTGCTGGAATATTTTTCTTAGTAAAAAATTCATTATATAAAAGTAAGGAATATAAAGAAATTTTTCAAACTTTACAAATTTGAGATTTATTAAAAGTAAGACATCCATATAATGAAAGTTGATGAAAATATATTATCAAAGAATTTATTTTTATTACAACTTTTGTTATTATCGTTCCAATGGTAGGTTATATCAACGACACAAATTATGGAACAAACCCTTACTTCAAACTTTTTATAACATTAATAGTTGTTTGAATCTTTTTATTTATTTCAAGTTTTTTTGGTTTCTTTGCCTTTGATATAGTTTTTAATGTGATTGCTTATTTATTAATAGTTATTGAAATTTTATATCACCGAAAAAGTATCAAATCAAATGATCAAAAAACAAAACAAATAAAACAATTAATGTTATTAGAGACTATAAAAATCACCACAACACTTTTATTTACTGTTATTATCCCACTCATTTACGGAATTGTTGCAGTTGAAATAGGCAAAAGTGTTCCAATGAAACTTAATTTCTAATCTATAAGAAAGGCTCTATGTTTAAAAAATTTAAAAAATTATTTTTGTCTTTATCCCCTATTGTAATTGCTCCAGTTGCAATCGCTTGTTCACACCAAGCGACTGTTAAAAAGGAGCTTGATCCAAAACAACAAAAAAGGGATGAAATTACAAAAGCACTTGCTTCTGATAAACTTACACCTGAACAAAAACAGGATTTCCAAAACAGAATCGGACAAGCAAACACCCTTGAAGATCTTAGTGCAATTTTTTCTGATATTAATGCAGCAATTCAAAAAGCAGCAAATACACAACCAAAAACCAATCCTGAACCAAAACCAGGTATACCACTAGACCCACAGCAAGTTGAACTTAAAGCACTTCGTGCCAAAGGGAATGCAGATAATAAAACAAAACTGACTAATGAAACATTATTTTTAAGAAGAATTAGTGATTATTTTAAATATAACGATGTATCTTCACAAGTATTACAATTTAAAGCTAATACTAATGCATCAAATATAACTTTTAAAAACCTAAGTAATAACAACTATATAACTGATTACCTCGATTTTAACGATTCTGCATTTACACAAATCTTAAAAGACAAAAAATTAGTAACTGATGAACAGGCTGCTAAGTTATCATATGAATATGACTATCACAACATTCGCCAAGATATCAATAATAATAATGATATCATAATTCCAATGAAAATTCTTATCCCAGTTGAAGCAACAGGAAAGAATTTAAATTTAAAGGCTGAAACCAAAGTTAATTTTATTCTTAAAGGAATAAAATTATCAACAAGTGATGAAAAAAATTATAAAGATGTAAATGATTTATCTAAAAAGTTGCAAAATTTAACACAAGGTGATGCAATTAAAATATCTATTAAAGATAAATCCGATCCTGCTTTTGCTAAAATTCAAGCATTAATCGATGATAAATCAAATGCTATTTATAGTTTTGATGATTTAAATCGTAAACAACTTGCATCGATGTTTAATTTAACATATCCAGATTTTTCTAATTTATTTAGTCCATATAAAAATAAACAAATTATTAAAATTTTTATTGATGATGTTAATTTTACTCACTCACCAAAAATAGATCAGTTAACTGTTAAAATCAGAATTGCAAATGGTTATGATAATACCCAAAAAGGATATGAAAAATTTCCTTTTGCAAATGTAGGATTTAACAAAATAATTAACCTTACATTTGATAAAGACAACACAGTATTACGTGATGAAAAAATTCGGGCAAACTTATTAGCAAAACCCGCAAACTGAAATATTTATAACCAAAACTTTGAAGAACAAGGATTCAAAGACAATGTTTCAGATATTACCATTTTACCAATAAACTATGATTTTAAATACCTTAAAGACTCATTTAAATCAACTGATTATCGCAATGGATATTTAACTTTTACTGCTATATATGATGGTAAAATCGTAAAACTACAAAAACATATTGGAGTAGGTAAATTTGCTGAAATCTTTGATAGCAACTTTATGCAGGCAAATCCACATGCATATAACTTCCATGCTGGACATCTTACATATTCTGATTTATCAAGAGTTAATCAGTCAATTTATAACGATTATGGAAGCAACTTATTTTCAGGAGGTTATGATTCAACTCGTGCATTTTATTTAGATGATGTTAAAACCCCGATCGCTATCCATGTTGGTGAAGACTATTTAGCCAAAGAACACACCCCAGTTATCGCTCCTTATGATGGTGAAGTTGTCGCAGTATATAATGCACACCTTTCAAATGCGCAAATCAAAACAGGACAAGGTGTAGGAACTGTAATGCTCACAAGAGTTAAATTGACAAAACTTAACCTTTCACCTAAAATTCTACAAGAATACTTCGGAACTTATGATACAAACGATGATCGTTGAGCATACATCGGATTTATCCACTTAGATGCTAACTTGACAATGAACAATAAAACCTTTAATTGATCACCTAAAACAATAACAATCGGAAAAGACAAGTCAGCTAGAGTATATGATATTTTAGATAATGTTTCTCCGGCACACCCACAACCTTTTAAAAAAGGGGATACACTTGCTTATTTAGGAACATCAGCAACTAACGGAGGTTGAATGCCACATGTGCATGTAACTACTTATGCAAATAATACATTATTGACAAACGACAACGACTTTCAAAAAGCATTAACATCCGCAAACCTTTATGGTGAACGTGTTGAAAAATATAACCCACAAGATCCTAAAGTTAATCCATTTACTGCTCGTGTTGATGGGATATATATTGCAAGAAACACTGACATAGAAGCGGGTAAAAAACCAATTTTTAAAGTTAATCCTATCACAGGGACACCAACAACAGATGCTGTTCCAAGCGAATTATTAAGATGAGTGTCAAATCCAATCCAAGGTTTTGAAATTCGTAGATCGGTTTTTGATCCTAACATCTTATTTAAAATCAGAGGCCCACAAAGTTATAGATTTGATATCGAAGACTTCTTTAGAATTAGTGATAATAAATAATTTTATAAAATCTCCTTTTTCAAATGGAGATTTTAATAATAAACTTTTTTGCATAATTATCCAGTTTTATTATCAAATGATTAAAAATATGATGTAAAAAACTTTTATAATTTTAACATCAATAAAAATAATATAAAATAAATATATGAAACGCTTTTTTGATACGGTGAAAAATACGGTTAAAGGTAAAAATTGAAGAGAAGTTAGTTTGTTTAAAAAATGAACCATTAAAAATATGGTGATGGTTGCTATTTTAATTGCAATTTCTGTTAGTTTTACCATCGTTGTGGCTCAAATTTTACCCGTTGTCAATTTACCTACATATAAATTTTCATTTATCGGATTACCTGTAAAAATAGCAGGTTTTATCTTTGGACCAGTTGTAGGGGTCTTTGTAGGAATCATAAGCGATTTGTTATCTTTATTATTTATTCCACCTGCTGGTTATAATCCAATGTATACAGTTGCTACTGCATTAAATGGTTTTGTTTCCGGACTACTTGGGATATATTTTAATCAAATTCTTAAAACTGCATTTAGCAAGGAGTTTAGACTACAAAGAATAGGACAAAAATTAAGTATTCTTGCGATGGAGTATTTACAATTTAAAGCAAATGGTGAAATAAAAAAAGCTGAAAAATCAGCAATGAAAATGATAAAATTGAACAATAAAAAGAAATATATTGATCAACTTGCTTCAGATAATTATCTAAAAAATATCTATTTAATCACTGCAATTGTCCTGCTTTTAGTAGTAATCGCTTCGGTTGCTTGGTTTATTTCAGCCGCTTCACCTGAGGCAATTGAAAAAGGTATAATTAAAAACCGTTGAGTTTTATTAGGATTAATGAGTACAGGAACATCATTAATGATTTTCTTTGTGTTATTCGGAAGATTTTTCTTTAAAACTGAAACATTTTTATCTTTGGTTCCTATTGTAGTTTTTTGTGCATTTCTGGAGCTTGTAAATGTTCCTGTTTTAGCGTATGCAGACTTGATTTCATTAGGTAATGGGGAACAAAAAGATATTTTCTTTTGAATCACTCAACACATTCTTACAGGGCCTGTAAAAATATGATTTAATACCTTAGTTATTTATTATACATATGGGATTATTTCAAAATTAATTAATAAAAATAGTAATTTATCATATCGTTAGGAGAATATATGAGCAATGATGCAAAGTTTTTGTTCGTGCTTAAAAATTTATTTGAAGACTTTCAAAAAGGTTTTTTTACATCTAAAAAAAATAACAAACTCAGTATCAGCATTCCAAAACTTTCAATTAGCTCCTATACATCTCTTTTTTTTATTCCTGCTGTTAATACTAATTTAACATTTGAGACCCTATGAGATGTTATTAAAACAAACAAGTCAGTTGTTTTAGGTTTTCATGATCAAAATCAACAAAATTTTAATTTAATCACAAATAAAAAGAAAATATTAAACAAAATATCTTTTTTTGATGTATCAAAAATAAGTAATAACAAGGACATAAGCATCCCATTCAACGAGATCTGAAAAGCCTGCATAGATTCTGAATATAAATATGATTGATATTTACAAAAAATCACAAACATCACTAATCAAAATACTTTTATTTTAAAAAATCTCTTCTTTAAAAGAATTACAGAATTTATCCCTTTAATCATTAACATTAACCAAGAATACAAGCGAGAGAAAGATACCTTAGATAAAAAAATTAGTGCTTTACAAAGTAGTAAATTGCTTTTAAATAAAGAATTAGAAGAAATAATTTATAAATTTCGCTACAACCTGTATGAGTATCAAAATATGCTTTTTAAATACTTTGTGGACTTTTTGAAAGAACTAAAATCCGATATCGAAAGTGTTTTTTCAACCTTTGAAAATTCTAATTTTATCTTACAAAAAGAAAAAATTAGTGAACTAAAAAAAAGATACGAATATTTACAAAAAATAAATAATACATCAATTACAAAAGTTTCAGGTGAAATTAAAAAACGAGATTTAAAAACTGAAATAAATTATTATTATAAATTTTTAAAAACAACAAAAACCACTTCTAAAACGTTTATCAATCAGCAAATTTATAATTTAAATAAGGAAATATCACTTTTAAAATATAAATTTAAATATGCAAATATACAACACTCAGATTTTGTTGAATTATATAAAGATTACTGTGCAAAAAGAAAGTCATTATTTATTTGAAAAAAAAATAAGAAAAATCTATATTATTTAAATAATGAAGAATTAAAACTTCTTTATAACGATGTAACAAATAAAATAGATTTTTTTATTCATAATAGATATAAAACCAAAGAAAAAGATCATTCATTAATAAAAGAACAACTAAAAAATTATATTGAATATGAATTAGAAATCAATGTTGATCATTACACTTTGCTTTCAAAACAGCATTATCAAAAGATTATCAATAAAATCAACGATGTCAAGTCAAAAATTCGTAAATTTGATAATACCAATTACAAACAAATTCACAACCACAAATTTTTAGTTGAAATGAAAAATCTAAATCAACAGTTACAGTTAGCATCGGCCGAATTAGATTGAAGTAATTATGTTGAAAACAAAATTTTTGATAACTTATTAACTCACAAAAATAACAAAATTAATCAGTTTTCAATAAATTTAAAAAATGTAATTAAGTCATTTAACACATCATTTAAAAAGGTTTCTTATTTATTTAATTCAATTACAGATAAAGATGAAAATTCAACTAATATTTTCGAAAACCTTAGCTCCTTTTATAATTCACTTATTAAAAAACCATGGATGATTAATCTTTTAGAACATATTAGTGAGTATTGCAGTAACAAAAAACCTTTATCAAAAACATTGTTAAACGAAATTATTGCGATGTTAAAATTTGTTTCATTACTTGAAAATATATCAATTTCGCAAAAGAACTTTTTAATCCCTTTTAAATACTTAAAAAACATTGATAAAATTAAAATTAAACTTATCAAATATTGAGTTGATGACAGTAAATTATTAATCATTAAAGATTTAAAAAATGATATTTCATATGATCATAAAAATGAGTTCATTCGTGTTTTAAATGTCTTTTCACAAAAATATAAGATTCCATATATTTATACAACCGATGATTTTAATATCTTGAAAAACGAATTTGATGAAATTTTTCTTTTCAATGATCGCAAACTTGTTGAATCAGGCGATTATAGTCAAGTTATTTCAAAGCCCTTTACAAAATTTGCTAACGAACTTATTAATGAACACAAAATAATGGACGAGGAGCCTACTGATGCATTTTTTACCAATGAATATATAATAAACTTACATTCAGGCATTAATCATCAAGTCTATACTAATTTAAAAACATACAAACAACATGGAAAAGAAGAGATAAATCAAAATTTTGATACCATAATTATTGATAAAACCCAAAATTCTGAGCAATATACCTTAACTTCTGTTTTTAATGAAATAGAATTTGATTTATCAAGCAATAGCGAGAATAATGATAAAGAAAATGCTTTTTTAGATTACGATGAATGAAATAATCAGATATATATTATTTCAAGTAATGATTTAGATAATTTTTAAAATTTTGTATAATATTTGCAAGGACAGAGGTACTTGCAAGTTTTTGTAGGTTGAGAAACACTCTTAAGAGCCGATCTAGGTAATGCTAGCGTGGTGAGTCTTTCTTAAAAATTTTTCTGTCCTATATTATGATAGGAGAAAAATGAAATTCAAAAAATTATTTAGTTTAGGAATTCTTACATCAACTGCATCAATATCAGTTGCAGTTTCTTGTGGAACTTCTACTAAGGCAGATAAACAAGAAAACCAAAATGTAAAATTAAGTTTAGGAACCCCTGAACAATATGCACTTGGAAATTTAACACTTGACCAATACAAAAGTAAATTAGAAAATTCATTAAACGATGAACTCAAAGCTTTAAAATCAAATGTTAAAGTTGAAGTAATCTTCCGAGGACAAGAAGATTACAAAGCTACTTTCGATGATTTAACCAAAGGTACATCTGATTTTGCTTTTATTTCAGCTGGTTATCTACAATCGAATAAAGGAAAAGTCGGAGAACTTGGTTTTAAACTAGGCATTCAGACACTAACTCGTCAATTTAATGGTGATATTACATATGATTTCACTACCAAGGCACACGGACATTATACCGATGGACTCGATGATGATGATTTAAGAAAAATTGCAAAAAATGAAGATACACTTTTTCATGCTAAACCAAGATCTCAATGAGATGACAAAAATAATGGTTACAATTGAGATGGACAAATTTATCAATCATTATATAATGCTAAAACAGATTTAGTCCCTTACCAAAGAGGTTCAATAGTATTGATAGGAACTGATGATATTCGTTCTAGAATCAAGCAAGCTTGAAATAGCAAAAATTGAAATGAATTTATCAAATATGGTATTGTCACCGGTAAAAACACATCTGGTGGTAAATACTTATTACAACAAGCACTACTTAAAAAACACTTTGGAGCAAGTTTTAAACCACTAGCAACAGTTGCATCCGAAACACCAGACAACATCTTAATTGGGGGTAAAATCAAAGAAATGAACAACCCTAACGAAGCAAAAAAACACATCTTTTTTGATGATGAAACTTCATGAGCTTGAACCAAATATAAACCACATGATGCATATGAAATTAATCAAAGCACTAGACCAAATGAAAAACTTGAAGAATTTATTGTTACAGAGGTTTTACCATATAATGTAGGAGTTTTTGGCCCTAATGTAAGTTCAGATGCAATTAATCAAGTTACAGCTGCATTTGTAAACTTATACAAAAATGATAAAGATATTTTTGGCCCAACCGTTGGATTCAATGGATACCGTAAAATTGATAATCCTGATGTTGAATTTTGACCAATTGTTGATAACATCTTAGGTTAAAATGATTCGCTTTGAAAATGTTGATTTGAAATATACCGATAAAATTATCTTAAAAAATGTCAATTTAAACATCACAACCAATTCCATTGTTGGTTTAATCGGAAAAAGCGGAACTGGCAAGAGTACAATTTTAAAATCCTTTTTCGATTTTGAATTAATTTCTTCAGGTAATTATTTATACAATGGTGCTAAAATACCTAAAAACAAGTTAAAAAAGTATAAAAACAACATAATCTATATTGCTCCTGATGATAATTTAATAACTTCTTTAGATTTTTATAAAAATTTACAACATTTTTACAAAAAATACAAAAATCCTTTATTTAAATGACTTAGAATTTTCACCAAGCAGCAAAAAGAAGAAATTTTTCAACTTTGCAATCATTTTGGAATGTCAGAATTTATTTTTAAACCAATAGAACAACTTTCTGCCGGGCAAAAACAACGTTTTGCTATCATCTTAAATCTCCTTAACGACACTAAAATCCTCCTATGTGATGAGCTAACTAGTAATTTAGACATCACTAATGCCAAACTAGTTTTTGACTACCTGCAAAGTATTAAAAAAAATAAATATATTATTATTGCACTGCATAACCTTTCTGATGCAGTTAAATATATTGACAAAATCATTGCAATTAAAGATCAAGAAATTCAAAAAATATATTATAAAGGTGAATATGATCCTGATGAGCTAAGGAAATATTTTGACTAAAAAGAAATTTTTAGTTAAAGTTTGACAAAAAACTTTAACTAAATGAACACTATTAATAACCTCCTTAATTATTTTATTTATATTTATATATCAGCTTAACATCAAACCATCAAAAATTGGTTTAAAACTTTTTTGGGTTAATTTAAAAAATCTCTTTGAATTCCGTTCTAATTCACCTGATTTTATTAATGAAAATTTATGAATTTTAAATCTTAAATATATGTGAATTACCATTAAATCTGTTTTTAGTGGAACCTTTGTCGGACTTTTTCTTGCTTTTATAACTGCTTATTTTAGTTCATTAAATTTATGAAGAAAAAACTGATGAACATGAATTGTACGAATTGCTATTATCTTACTACGTTCAATGCCGATTTTGGTGCCAATAATGATATTCGGATCATCTTATCAAAAAGATATGATTGCGTTTATGATTTTTTGATACACAACATGATTATGATTACATCGATATTTTTGTGATATCTTTGAATCAAGTAATACCAAAAAGTTCTGACAAGATATTAATTTAGGAATGCCACGTTATAAAAGCTTTTATATCAATATTGTTTTATCAAACAAAAACAAATTTATAATGAACTCCTTATTAGCAATCGAATCTAATATCCGTTGAAATTCTATTTTAGGTTCAGTAGGGATTTATGGAATCGGATTTGTATTCAATTTTTTCAAGGAAAAAATTGAATATTTAGGAATAAGTATCCTTTTTGTTGTTATTTTAGTTGGTTTTTTTGAGGGGATTTTAATTTTATTTAATAAATTTTTATTTGTGTCACCTAAAATTAAAAATCCATCAGAAAAAACCCCATATTCATTAGCATATAATTATAAAAAAATCCTTAAATATCTTATTTTTGCAGTTTTTTTCGCTATTATAATAACAAGTTTTGTAGATTTATCACAAACAAAAGTTAATATGGAGTTTTTAAAATTATGATTTAACAACTTATTTATTTTTGATTTTTCAGAAGTAGCTATAGATCCAAATATATATAATTCTTACTGAAGTATCTTCAAACAAACCTATATAGCGATTTATTTAGCATTCTTGCTGGCTATTTTATATGCAATCTTGATGAGTGAAAAATTATTTAAACCGATTCAAACATACTTTTTTAAATTATTTATAGTGCTATTAAAATCAATCCCTGTTTTAATCTTTTTTATATTATTTAATTCAATCTTTTACTTTGAAACCGCAATTATTTTAGCCGTTATCATCATCGCATTTAGAGCTATGAGCAAGCAGTTTTCAGAAGTTATTAATCGAATCGATGAAAGTAAAATTAAACATTGAAGAAAACTAGGTTATAGCAGATGATTTATTTATAAAAACATCTTGCTTCCTATGTATAAAAAGGCTATTATTTCCTTACTGCTCTTTGAGAGCGAAGGAACTTATCGAAATTTCATAACATATGGGGTGTTTTCTAACATTATAATTTACACATATATAAGTCGTTATGAAGAAAAACAAGAATTTGGAAAAATTATCCCTGCTTTTTTACCGGCTTTCTTTATTTATATACTACTTGAATTATTATTTTTACTTTATAAAACATTTTTACTGCATAAATTATGAAAATGATTATGCGAACTTGTTATAAACATCTATAAAAAGTTGTGTAAAACTTTTAAAAAGTAAGTTAAATCTTATTAATAAACTAAATCTAAAGACAATTTATTTTAAAAATTAAGATTTTACTTTTAAAATAAATAAAAAATTTAACTACTTTAAGATAATTACAAAGCATCTAAAAAATAAAAATCAACAACTTTTTCTCCAAAAAGTCCAACTATTTTAAGACTTTTTGGAGATTTTTTTCTAAAATATTTGCATACTCTTTATTTTATTTTATGTTATAATTTATTTCACTTTTTATGTTTTTATGATAATACCACAAAAATGAAATTCATAAAAAAGAAAATTGCAATTTTCGAAAGGGTTAAAATGGAACAAAAAAAATATCGGATTCGTAAATTTGGTCCAAAAACTGAACGTAGAGATTATTCTATCACCAAACAATCTCTACCTCTTTTTGATATTCTTCAAACAAGCAAAGAATCTTTTGCAGAATTTATGAAGAATGGTATTCAAAATGCATTAATGGAAATTTATCCTATTACAACTGGACAAATTAGACTTGAGTGCTTAAAATCTAGTTTTGATGTTGAATTACCATATAAAAAAATCACTAGTGAAGGTGATGAAATCAACAAATGTAAAGCTAAAGGTATGAACTTTAGTGCAAAAGTTTATGTTAATTTAAATGTAGAAAATGTAAAAACCGGAGTTGTAAAACAAGAAAGAGTATTATTAGGAGAAATTCCATATATGACTTCTGGTGGTAGTTTTATTATTAACGGTTCTGAAAAAGTTATTGTGAGCCAACTTATCCGATCACCTGGTGCTTATTTCGGATTAGGTGTACGTAACAAGCAATCAGATGACTTGTTTAACAAACTTGAAATTTTGCCAAGAATCGGTTCATGATTTGAAGTTTCGCACAAGGTTACTTCATCGAATCTGGATGTTGTAAAAGTTAAAGTCGATAAGAATAAAAGTATTGCATTAGGTACCTTGCTTGGTTCTTTTGGATTTACTCCAAAAATGCTGTATAAACTTTTTGGTAAGAATGAATTGCTAGTTGAAACCTTGAAAAAGGATAAAATTCTTGGTAATCAAGAATATAATCAACAAGAAATTATTGATTTTTCACAAGAGGAAATCTTCAAAACCATTCGTAAAGGAGATCGCGAAACAGCAGAAGCAAAAAAATCATTGCTTCCAAGTATGTTGTTTGATAAAAAAAGATACAACCTTTCTGTAACGGGTCGTTACATGCTTAATAAAAAACTTTCTTTAGTAGACCGTATTACTAAAACATACCTTGCTGAAGATTTAAAAACAAAAAACGGTGAAATCTTATTAAGCAAAGGTTCATTTATTGATTATAAAAAAGCACGAGAAATCCAAGGATGATTTAATACACGTGTTCTACCATCAGAGAAGTTAGAAGACATCGATCCAGAACATGTTTATCATAAAGTTTATCGTCCTGCTAGTGAAACAAATTCACATCATTACGAAAACCATCACGGATACAATAATCCAGAATTAAGAAAACGAACTAAAATTATTAAAGTCAAAGTATATCCGTCTAAAAAATGAATGGAAACTAAGCCGGAGCAACCTATTATTGTAATTGGTAATGATCCTAAATCAATCGAAACACACTTATTAATTTCCGATATTGTTGCTGCTATTAGTTACTATTTCAATCTTACTGTTGGAGTAGGTCAAGATGATGATCCGGATTCATTGATTAACAAAAGAATTGTTTCTGTTGGTGAATTATTGGAAGCACAATTGATGATTGCTTTAGCAAAACTTGAAAAAACTACTCGCGAACGTATTGGTTCAAAGGAAGCCGAAAAAGTTACTGCAAAAAATGTAACTAATAACAAACTCATAACCAACCAGATGAAAACCTTTTTTAACTCTTCGAAACTTTCACAATTTATGGATCAAATTAATCCATTAGCAGAAGTTTCTAACAAACGCCGTGTTACATCATTAGGACCTGGTGGTCTTAGTCGTGATACGGCTCAATTTGAAGTTCGGGATGTTCATTCAACTCACTATGGAAGAATTTGTCCGATCGAAACACCTGAAGGACTTAATATCGGTTTGATTTTAAACTATGCAACATTTGCACAAGTTGATGAACTCGGATTCTTAAAAACCCCTTATTATAAAGTTAATAATGGCGTTGTTGATTATAACGATGTTCGTTATTTAACAGCTGCCCAAGAAATCGGATATTCATTTGCCCAATCATCAGTACAAATTGATGATAACAACAAAATTATTACTCCTACACTAACTATAAGACGTGATTACAACTATATTGTTGGAACCCCAAAAGATGTTGATTTTTTGGAAGTGTCATCAAAACAAATGGTTTCTGTTGCTGCTGCAGGTATACCATTCTTAGAAAATGATGATGCTAACCGTGCACTGATGGGATCGAATATGCAACGTCAAGCAGTTCCATTAATAGAAGCTGAAGCACCTTTAATTGCAACTGGAATTGAAGCAGATATTGCTAAATACTCTTCTTATAACCTTATTGCAAAAAACTCAGGAACTGTTACATATGTTGATAGTTCAAAAATCTTTGTACAGCGTAGCGAAAGCGGTGTAACTGATAAATATTCACTGCGTAATTTTGAAAGAAGTAACCAAGGAACAGTTATTCAGCAAAAACCACTAGTTCGTAAAGGACAACAAGTTAAAGCTGGAGATTTATTAACTGATGGTTCTTCATTTAAGGATGGTGAATTAGCACTAGGTAAGAATGTTTTAGTCGGTTTTACCACTTGAAACGGATACAACTTTGAAGATGCCGTTATTATTAACGAAAGACTGGTTAAAGATGATGTTTATACATCTATTCATGTTGAAGAACAAATTATCCAATTCCGTAGTTCTCGTGCTGGAAACGATATATTAACAGCTAATATCCCACAAGTTTCTAAGCATTCGATTCGTCATCTTGATGAAACAGGTATTGTAAAAGTAGGTTCCGAAGTATTACCCGGTGATGTTTTAGTGGGTCGCACATCTCCAAAAGGTGAAGAAAACCCTTCACAAGAAGAAAAGTTACTTCAAGCTATTTTAGGAAGTCGTTCAACCGGAATTAAAGATACATCCTTGAAAGTAAAAAATGGTCATGGAGGAACTGTTATCCATATTGAAGTTCTTTCAAAAGAAAATAATGATGTTTTAGAAGAAGGTGTAGAGAAAATTGTTAAAGTTTCAATTGCACAAAAACGTAAGATTAAAGTTGGTGATAAAATGGCAGGTCGCCATGGAAACAAAGGTGTTATTTCAATTGTTTTACCAGAAGAAGATATGCCATATTTAGAAGATGGAACACCACTTGATATTATGCTTAATCCACAAGGGGTACCATCACGGATGAACATCGGACAAATCTTAGAACTTCATCTTGGAATGGCTGCTCGTAAATTGAACACCAAATTTGTTACCCCGTCTTTTGATGGAGTAAAAAAACAAGATATTGAGGCCGCATTAGAAGAAGCAGGATTAGATAAAACAGGTAAACAAATTGTAATTGATCCTATTACAGGACGTAGGTTCGATAAACCTATTTCTGTGGGTGTAATGTATATGCTTAAACTTAACCATATGGTGGATGATAAAATGCATGCTCGTTCTGTCGGTCCATATTCACTAATTACTCAACAACCTCTTGGAGGAAAATCACAAAATGGTGGTCAAAGATTTGGTGAAATGGAAACATGAGCACTTGAATCATATGGTGCAACCAATGTTTTACAAGAGATATTAACTTATAAATCCGATGATATTTTAGGACGTAATGCCCTTTATTCTGCATTAGTTTCCGGAAAACAACTACCAACTCCAGGAACACCTGAATCATTTAATGTTTTAAGTCACGAACTTAAAGGTTTAGGAATGAAATTAGAACTTTCTGACACAATCGATGAAAGTGACCAAATAACCGAATTTGATATGATTCAATTTGAAACAGGAGGTGATGATGAATAATACTTTTGATAAAAAATCACCCATCAACAGAATTACCCTTTCACTTGCTACAAAAGCAGATGTTGAAAAATGATCTTATGGTGAGGTAACTAAACCTGAAACCATTAACTATAAAACATATAAACCAGAAAAAGATGGACTTTTTGATGAATTAATATTTGGTCCAGTAACTGATTATAAATGCCCTGTGTGTGGTACTAAATATAAAAAAACTGATGAAAATCAAATCTGTACTAAAAATCCACAATGTGAAAAATATAAACCAGTGATTTTACCCAAAATTTCACGTCGTAGTAGAATGGGACATATCAAACTTGAAAACCCTGTTGTACACTTTTGATTTTTCAAAATTGATCACTCTATTATTTCAAAACTTCTAGGTCTTAGAGTTCACGATAGTAATAAACCGGTAACAAAGGCTGATTTAGAAAAACTTATTTATTATAAATCTCATATTGTTTTAGAAACAGGTAATTTAAAATCACTTAAAAAGAATACTATTGTAAATATTAACGAAGCACCTGAATTTTATCTTGAAGTTCTTCGTGAAATGTTAACATTAGAATACGATGATCCAGATGCTATCGAAGAAATTCAACAAACATTAGATGAACTGCTTGAATATGCACAATCTGAAGATGGAAAATCATTTGGAATTGACTTTTATTCTTACAATGAAGTTATTGAAGAATTTACCGATGCTAAAATCGGAACAGGTTCAAATGCTATTGAATACCTACTTAAACATATTGATTTAGAAGCAGAAAGAGCAGCAGTTCAAGCTGATATTGATGCAATAAACTTAGAAATTGAAGAAAACGGAGTAAATAATTCTGCTTCAAAAATCCAAGAACGAACCAAATTATACAAACGTCTTACTATTATAACTTCATTTATTCGCTCTGGACAAAAACCTACCGATATGTTAATTTATAACTTACCAGTTATTCCTGCTGATCTTAGACCATTGGTACAATTAGATGGTGGAAGACACTCAACAAGTGATATTAACGAACTCTATCGTCGCATCATTATTCGTAACACCCGTTTAAAGAAATGAATCGAACAAGATGCTCCAATGTTAATCAAGCAAAATGAATATCGGATGATTCAAGAAGCAGTTGATGCTTTAATTGACAATGGTAGAAAAAAACCAGCTCCGGTTTCTTCAAAAGATGGACAACCACTTAAATCTATTTCAGATGCTTTAACAGGTAAGAAAGGGCGCTTCCGTCAAAACTTACTCGGAAAACGTGTTGATTATTCAGGACGTAGTGTTATTGTCGGTGGTCCTAAACTTAAAATGTATGAAGTCGGTATTCCTCGTGATATGGCGGCTAAATTATTCGAACCTTGAATTGTTCGCGAACTTATTTCTAATGAAGATGGGGTTACAAGTGTTAAAACAGCTAAAAAACTCATCGAAGGTCTTGATCCAAGAATTTGACCATATGTAGAACGCGCAATTGAAGATAGACCGGTACTATTAAACCGTGCTCCTACCTTACACCGTCTTTCAATCCAAGCATTTTATCCTGTATTAATTCGTGGAAAAGCAATCAAATTGCATCCGTTAGTAACAACAGCATTTAATGCCGACTTCGACGGGGATCAAATGGCAGTACACATCCCAGTTAGTGATCAAGCCGTTCTTGAAGCAAAAGAATTAATGCTTGCTTCAAAAAATATTTTAGGTCCTAAAGATGGTGAACCAATTATTAACCCGTCACAAGATATGATTTTAGGACTTTACTATTTAACTATTGAAAAAGCAGGTGTTAAAGGTGAAGGAAATTATTATGGTTCATTCGATGAAATGATGCTAGCTTATGAAAGAGATTATCTAGATTTACATGCTCGAATTGTTTTACCTATTGCTGCATTAAATAAAAAATTCATATCAGAACAGACCAATAAATCTTATATTATTTCATCAGTTGGTAAATTTATTTTAAATCAAGCTTTCCCGGATGAATTTGAATTTGTTTTTGGTAAATACAGCGAAAAAACATATAAGCAAGATTCTGATGGTAAAGAAATTGTAATCGAAAAAGAAGTAATTCATACTTCTGAAAATGCTTTAGATCGTTATACACTAAATTATGGTGAAAACTTTCGGGATATAATTAAACATCTTGAAGTTACCCGTGGATTAGCTAAAAAAGATATTGCAAAGATAATTCGTAAAATTTACGAAAAATATGTGTATGTAGTAACCAAAGAAGATGTCGCTAACATAATTGATGCTACAACTTATTTAAACTATACTTTTAGATTAAATGATTGTGAAGCATTGCGTGATTATAATGGTGATTATATTCCATTAGAACATGCTAAATTAATTAACACATTTTTAGTTGAAGAGTTTGAAAAAATTAATTATAGCAATCATCTAAAAGGAATTGATAACTCATTAGTAAGTTGAACAATCGATGAATATACAAAAGTTTTAGAAAATGTTTGATTCAAATATACAAATTATGTCGCTACAATTTTAGATAAAATTAAGGACTTAGGTTTTCAATATTCTACCATTTCTGGAACAACTATTTCGATGAACGATGTTAAGACATTAGAATCAACCAAGGAAAAAATAGTAGAAGGAGATGAACATACTGCAAAACTGCGTCAATTCTACGAAGATGGATACTTAACTGATGATGAACGCTACAATTTAACAATTCAGCATTGATCAAAGGTTAAGGAAGAAATTGAAAAAGAACTTAAAAAAGTTACACAATCAGATATTGAAAACCCATTATTTATGATGATGACATCAGGAGCCCGTGGTAATGCATCAAACTTTACTCAGCTTGCTGGTATGCGTGGTTTAATGAGCAACAACACCAAAATTTTAAAGGCTGATGCTGAAAATGATCGTGTGGTTCGTTCTACAATTGAAATCCCTGTTAAATCTTCTTTCCTTGATGGACTTAGCGCATATGAATTTTACTCATCAACTCACGGGGCGCGTAAAGGACTTACCGATACTGCTTTAAATACTGCTAAATCTGGATATTTAACACGTAGATTAGTAGATGTCGGGCAAGGAATAGTTGTTCGTGAAGAAGATTGTGGATCTGATTTTGGTTTTGAGGTTAAGGCTATTAAAGATACCAAAACTGATACAGTTATCGAATCATTATGGGATCGGATTGAAGGTAGATATACCAACTCTGCGATTCTTGATAAAAACGGAAATATTGCAGTTGAGGCAAACATCTTAATAACTCCTGATATCGCAGATAAAATTACCAAGGAATTAAAATTAGAGAAAGTAGATATCCGTTCTGTATTATCATGTCATACACGTAATGGAGTATGTAAACACTGTTATGGAAAAGACTTAGCAACCAATCGTGTCGTAAGTACTGGTGAAGCAGTCGGGGTTGTTGCAGCTCAATCAATCGGGGAACCCGGAACACAACTTACAATGCGTACATTCCATACCGGTGGGGTTGCTGGGGTTGAAGATATTACCGGAGGATTTGGTCGTCTTATCGAACTTATCGATGCTTATGATTTTCCGTGAGGAAAACCTGCTGTGATTTCACAAGTTTTTGGTAAGGTTGTTAAAATCGAACAAGCTAAAAACCGTGATACAGGACAAAAAACAGATATTTATATTGTAACAGTTCGTTCAACTGCACATAATGGTGAAATTATTGAAACACAATATAACGGAAAACTTTCTCAAAAATTGCGTGTTAAAAAAGGTGATAATGTTGTTCCTGGACAAAAGATTTTCGAAGGCCCTATTATCTTAAAAGATCTTTTAGAAGTTGCTGGACCTCGTGCGGTGCAAAACTACTTACTTAAAGAAACTCAAAGACTTTATCGTCTTCAAGGAATTACAATTGCTGATAAATATATTGAAATTATCATCCGTCAATTATTATCAAAAATTATGATTACTGATCCTGGGGATTCAAAATTCTTTAATGGTGCATTAATTGATACATTTGTATATCAAAAAGAAAACGGAAAACTACTTGCTGCAGGGTTAAAACCTGCCTATGGTGAAGTGAAAATCCGTGGAGCAAAACAAGTGCCATTACTTTCAGATTCGTGATTGTCAGCTGCTTCTTACCAAGAAACTGCTAAGATATTAGTTAACTCTGCTGTTGGAAATCGTGTTGATAAACTTGAAGGTTTAAAGGAAAACATCATTTTAGGACATAAAATTCCTGCTGGAACAAACAGTAATTTTGAACTAAAAGGAAAATATGATATCCGAAATCCTAGAACCTATTTTAAATCAAAATATGATCCGAATGCTCCTATTGATAACGATACTTTAGATAACATTCATGTAGACTTCGATGAATTAACCGAATCATCTTATGAAGATCAATTCGAATCAGTGCATGACAATGATTTTGGAGAATTTGAATACGAAACTTTTGAATAAAATTCGACACTATAGCATGTTTGTTATAGTGTCTTTTTATAGATAAATAAGTTATGTGTCTATTTTAACTAGATATTTCTTATGTCTAAATTGTATTTGTTTTACCTTCTTTAATATTTCTCCATCTTTGATCTGTAAGAAAAAATTATTTAGGATTATTTCTTGTGTATCCTTTATATCCGAATAACTATTTTCTCTTACAATCTTTAACATAGCCTTTACATTTATATCATTATGCAAATAATAAAGAATACTTCATAAATCCCATGTAACAACTTCTTCATCAGATAAATTTATTTTTATTTCTTTAAATGCTTCTTTATAGAAATTCAATTGCCCATAATCATATAAAATATGCTCAAAATTGCTTTCTATTAAATTTTTTAGTATTACATCTAAATAAATAGAAACTAACTTTGCATTAGTTGTTATAAATCAAGTTTTATCAATCTGTTGCATTATATTAAGATAATAATTAAAATCTTTATTATTAATATTTTTTATCATATTAAAGATGCTATCCATTAAATAAAATTCACATGATATTCTATAAACATTTTTCTTGTAAATATAGTTTTTAAATAATATCTCTTTATTTATAGTTATTTTAATTTTGTTTTGATTAAGCTGATAAATTATTTTTGGTCTTAATACATCATTTATGTTAATATCATTGACTTTTGAATCTGTTTTATAAAAAATTAAATTATTTTTATTTATTTGTATATTTAATATTTGTAATCCCGAAACTTCTTCAGAAACCAAACCATATTTATTTAGTATTCTTGCAACTTTTAAAATTATTTTTTGTTTTTCATCAATTAGTAATTTTTTAAAAGTCCCAAATTTTAATCTAAGAATCATATAAACTTGCAATGCGTAAGAAGCATACAGCCTTAGATTATGTCTATACATATAAATAAATAAAAATTTAGATAAAAATCTTGCTAATAAATATAGAAAAATTATTGAGATTCCTAACATAACTCAACCGACACCATAAAAAATATCTAAATATATAAATAATCCAACATTAACTAATGATGCTATATATAAAAGAGATAAGATTATCAAAACTATATAATAAAACATATAAGAGTGTACATCATACCTTATCTTAAATTTATAAAGTATTGTATTTTTATTAGAGGATGCTATGAATTTATTCATTTAGTTTCTGCTTCACTTCAATATCTATTTGCTAACACAGATAATCTATATGCTTCATTATGATATATTAAATAAGAAATTGAAATTTTATAAATTCAGTGAACCTCAGATGATTTATTATACAATTTCATTAATGCATCAGAAATTAAATTCATTGGTGCTCTTTTTTGAAACATTTGATCAATGACTTCTGCATATGCTTTTACACTTTCGCTAGGTATTTTTATTTGTGAAATTTCTTTTATCACCTGCGATAATGCATAAGTGAATTTTACTGGCGCAGCTAATTGCGATGGCAAACTATCGGAAGCTTCTATAAATGCATCAAATGAATCGGATGCTCTATTTAAATTTTCTGAAATAAATGCAGCAACCTTGCTTATAATATTTTGCATAAAATTTCTATATGAAATAACATTATAAACATATGAACGAAATGATGAATATAGACTCTTTCATTGATATTCACTTATATAACTATTAATAATAAATTTATTTTTATATTCATTCGAAATATTATAAGTTCTATTATAAAACCCTTGTAAATTTACTCAATCAATTGATCTTTCATTATTTGTATATCTTTTAGATTCTATAATTTCACGTACAGTTTTTAACGGGTTTGTCTGTTTTTGTTTAGCTATCTTAAAAAGACCTTCTAAGATGTCTTCTACTTCTGAATCATTATATTGCTTTCCAAAATCTTTTTCTTTATTTTTTAATATTGCTTCAGTAATTCTTAATTTAATATTTTCTTCATCAGATGTTTGCATCTTTGCATTATTAATTTTTTCTTGTAATGGATAAACAATCATTTTCTCTCCTTTTTATATATATTTATTATATAAAAAATCTTTTAATATTTTGAAAATAAATTTAAAAACAAATATTAAATCATTTTAATTATGAAAATAATATGAGAAACAAAAAAATGATTAATAAACAAAAATAAAAATTGTATTAAAATATATTTATGGATTTATCATTATTATTTCAATTACAAAAGAAACTGGATCAAAAAATAGAGCAAAAGCAACAACTTAACCATCCTGAACTCACTAAATCTGATGTTTTAACCCAAAAAACCTTAGCTTTAATGATTGAAGCAGGTGAATTTGTAAACGAAGTACAAAGTTTCAAATATTGGAAAATTAACAAAAATGTTAATTTAAGAAATGTTACTGAAGAATTTGCGGACTTATTACACTTTTTAATCAACCTTGCTTATGCTTATGATGTAAATCCATTTATAAAACCGAGACAAATTTCAGATGATATCAATCAACAGTTTCAACAACTTTTTATAGGCATTGGTAAAATTATGCAAATGGCCAATAATGCTGATATACAGAGTTTGAAGACTCAAATCACAAAGGTTTTTGAAATTGCATTAGGGAGTTTTGTAATGCTTGGTTTTACATATGGACAAATGATTCAGGCATATTTTTATAAAAATCAGAAGAATTTTAAACGCTTATATAGCAATTATTAATTTAAATAATAATGATTATTACCAATATTTTTGGTAAAATATAAAAATAATTAGGAGATATAATGAAAAAGATTTTAGTTATTAATGCAGGTAGTAGTTCAATTAAACTAAGCCTTTTTGATAAGGATACTTTAAAGTTAATCGCTAGTGGGCTTGCTGAACGAATCACCTTACCTAAAGGTAATATAACCATCAAATTTAATGGACAAAAACACGAAATAGATGTTGTGATGCCAAATCATGAAGTTGCAGTTGAAGAAGTATATAAATTAATGCAACAAATCAAATTAATTGAAGATAAAGCAGAAATTGAATTTATCGGATTTAGAGTAGTACATGGTGGAGATTATTTTGCTTCTACAACCAAAATTACACAAAAAGAAATTGATTTAATTTCAGAATGTGCAATTTATGCACCATTACATAATCCTGGCGCTGTGCAAGCTATGCTAGGTTTTAAGAAGGTTTTTCCAGATGCTAAATTAAGTGCAGATTTTGATACAGCATTTCACCAAAGCATTGAAAAAGTTAATTATACATATGCTATACCACATGATTTAGCAAGCAAATTTAATATCAAAAAATATGGTATGCATGGTATTTCCCATCAATTTATTACTGAAAAACTTGCTGAAATTCTAGGACAAAACACTGTTTCTTTTGTTAATTTACACCTTGGAAATGGAGCAAGTTTAGCTGCAGTTAAAGATTCGAAATCAATTGATACTTCAATGGGACTTACTCCATTAGCAGGAATTATGATGGGAACTCGTAGTGGTGATATCGATCCATCTATTCACCAATTTGTCCTTAAGCAAACTCAAATGGATATTAATGCATTCACTGATTTATTGAACAAAAAAAGTGGTTTATTAGGTGTATCAGGTGTTTCATCTGATATGCGCGATGTTCGTAATGCAGCAGATTCAAATCCACAAGCAAGATTTGCTCTTGATTTATATGCTCAAAAAATTGCGGATTACACTGCTATTTATGCAAATAAGATTGGTTATCACCTTGATGCACTAGTATTTACAGCAGGAGTTGGTGAAAACTCAGCAGCAACTCGACAAGATATAGTTGATAGACTTTTCTTTAAGAAGATTAAGTTAGATAAAACATTAAATGAAGGTCCAATCGGTGATTATCAATTAATTTCTACACCTGATTCAGAAGTTAAAGTTTATGTAATTAGAACAAACGAAGAATTGGTAATTGCACGTAATGCCAAAGCAATCTATAAAAATTAATTCAGCATTGTATGCTGGATCTTTTAACCCTATACACAAAGGACATTTAGATATAATTCGTAAAGCAGCAGATCTATTTGACTATGTTTATGTTGTAGTGAGTCAAAACCCAGATAAACCTAGTAACGATTTTAAAACTAATACTGCTATTTTGAAAGAAAAAACTAAATTTCTTGATAATGTTAAAGTTTTAGAAAATCAAAATATGCTTACTGCTGAATTTGCAAAACAACTTAATGTTAAATACCTGGTTCGCTCAGCACGTAATCAAACTGATTATGCATACGAAATTGATTTAGCTTCTGGAAACAAACTACTTAATTCTCAATTAGAAACCATATTAATTATCCCTGATGAAGACTACTTAGAATACTCATCTGCATTAGAAAGAGCAAAAAATGTTTAAATTTATCAAATCGGCTACTAATAAAAGCAACTGATATGAGCATTCAAATTATGAAATCGCATTCTGAGGACGGTCTAATGTTGGTAAAAGTAGTTTAATTAATGCACTAGTTAATAATAAAAAATTAGCAAGGGTCTCTAAAACACCAGGACGAACACAATTACTTAACTTCTTTGAAAACAATAAAGGTGCTGTTTTTGTAGATTTACCTGGTTATGGTTATGCAAAGGTTTCAAAAACTCAACAAGCACAAATGATGCAAATGATCGAAGATTATTTAATTAATCGTAAAAATTTAAGATGTGTATATTTATTAATCGACAGTCGTCACTCTATGACACAAAATGATAAAAATGTGGTAGAATTTTTATATTCAATTAACTTACCTTTTATACCTGTATATACCAAAGCAGATAAGCTGAATCAAAAGGGAAAAAGTAAGTTATTAAAGAACATCAAAAGCCAAATGCAGCAATATAATTTTAATAAATATTACATTGTTTCTTCAGAAAATAATTATGGGATTGATAATTTATTATTAAGTATTAATGAAACATTGGAGGTTTAATGAAAAAAGTTAAGATTCTACTTCTTTCTTGTTTAGGTGTTGTTTCGACCACTGCTTTTGTAGCAGGTATTACAGTTGCAAGTTTAAATAAAAATAAGGATACATCATCATCTGATGTTATTAAAGATGCAACAATTAGCAATAATGTTAAATATAAAAATTATGCAAGTTGAGATTTTGGATTTAAACCAGGTAAAGAACTAGAAAAGAAAATGTCATCTGAATTAGCAAGCAAATATGCTACAAATCCTTTGTATCGCACAGGAACAACTGTGATAGATAACAATTACTGATCAGATCAATTACTACCTAAAACAACTTTAGATCAAAAACAACTTAATACATTAGATTTTTATGCATTAAACCATTCAAATGTTCCATTAAATGTTTTTTTAGATATCAAAAATACCAGTGATGGCAAAAGAGAATCAAACAGTGAAAGTGAAGGTTATAACTTAAATTTTTATTCCTTTGCAAATGACAAGGATGGAATTTTATATTTACAAATTACCTTTATCCCAAATGCTAAAAATAAAGATCCAAAAACATATAGAACACTTTATCAAATTAAAGGTTTTAAACAAATACAACTTACTGATATTGATCAACTGATGTATTTAACTCCATTCCTTAACAAAGATTCTGATATCTATAAAAACGCTAAAACTCCAGAAGATATAAAGCAAAAATACGAAGCAGATAAAGATGATTTAACCAAGAAAACTAATTTCATTAATTCGCTGCTTAATATAAATAAAAATAAACTTGAAATTGATTATCAAAAGACAACTCTAGATTTTGATAAGGATAAGTTAAATATTAAATTTATAACACATCCTATTATCAATTGAGCAAAAGTTAATAAATTAGATGATTCACAAGTTTATGATCAAATTTCTAAAGAAATTGATGTTCAAATTTCCCTTGAAAAATAAACCTTTATGAGGTTTATTTTTCATTATAAAAACTTTTTCATTTTTCATATCAAGACATTATATTGATGCTTATGTAATCATGAAAATCTTAAAAAAATCTACTTTTTACATAGATTTTAGATTAAATTTTATAAAATATTAATACACACATTTGAAAATTTAAAAAAGGAGTATATGAAATTCAAAAAATGATTCACTACCATGTTACTTTCAACTGTAACATTAACCACTGTTTCTTGCGGACAATTTAAAGAAAGTTTAAAAACTAACACCCCAAATGATCCTGAGGACCCGAATACAACAGATGATACAACCCCTGAACAACCTAACAAAGATTTACAAATACAAAATTTTATCAACATAAATCTTAATAACATTAAAAGCAATTCATATAATAAATTAATGTCAAATGTTAGGAATTGACTAATCAATCAAGATCTTAGTGATGAAGAAGTTGTGTCAAAATCTAAATTATTAAATAACCTTGTCTTACAATTAAATGAATTCGATTCTAATAAACAAAATTACGAAGAATGAGCATCGCTATTGACAGAAACCAAATCATTTTTAAATAATGGTTTTAGTGATATTGATTTATTTTTGAATCAGTTAAAACAAAAAATTAATAACATCCAAAATATAGTTTTAGATGATAAAGGTCCTGAATATAGAAGTAATATTAAGGATATTTTTGAAAATAATTCATCTATGTTGAATCAAGTTAATCCAATTTTCGATAAACTTAAATTATTTTTGTTAAACAAAAATAATTATGTACCACATTTAAATTCAATAAACCATAATTTTTATGATAATCTACGATATATAACTCAATTATACAATCAAATAATTACACAAACATATGAAAACACTGCAAATGCTATATATTCTTTTGATAACGAACTTGAAAGTGAAATAAAGTCGCTAGATAAATATTTAAATCAAGGTGAATTTGAGAACTTTTTTGATCTAAAAACAACTGATAATTTATTGGAAAAAATCAAAAGTATCCGTAAATTACAAACAGGAAAAGTGGAGTTTTTCAGTTTACAAGAAAATTCATATAAATCCTACCTTCATAAGGTTAATGCATTGAATGATTCAGATGAAGTAATTAATTCTAGTGTTTTTGAATTCTTTTATAACAATAGATATACATTCTACATAAAATTTAGAAATGATCCAAATAATGAATTTTTAACTGAAGCAAAAACCCTTAATGATAAAATTAATTTTATAAAAACCATGCAAGATCAATATTTTAAAAATTCACAAATCACTTTGTTACAAAAAATCAACGATGACATCGATTTGTTCATAACGTCTATACCTGGATACAATGAATTTGAAAAATTAGACAATGATTTAGATGCTCAAACTGATAAATTAAAAAAATATATAACAGATAAAGATTTGATTCCAAGTGAATTAAAAGACAGAATAAAAGAATTAAAAGAAAAAATTACAAATGATAAGTATATTGATGATTTTCAAAGAGATGAATTATTAAATGAGTTATCACAAGTGATAACACTGAATCAATTCACAAAAGTATGAAATCAAATAAAACAAAGTGACAAAAACATAGAAAATGATAAAAAGGCATTACTATCACAAATATCAAAAATTCAAGCACCACAGAGTTTTTATAACTATAATGCTACTAAAATATATTTTTTATCAGATGCAACTTCTTATGATAATTATAAAAATAATTTATGAAATTTTATAACATCATTTAATAGTGCAAAAGATGCATATCAAGCATATAAGAATAAACGAGATAAAAAACAAATAGATACCAATGCTTTATGGGATTTTTTACACTCAGATATTACTTTAAATGCTAATAAAATTTATAATTTTATAACAGATAAATTTCAGGATTTTGACTATACAAATATACAAGAATCTATTAATACCCTCAATAAATTTAAACAACTAATTGATCAAACTTTAAGGACAGCAGGTGTTTTTAATCAAAATGACTTTGATTCTAAATTAAATACACAAGCGCAAGAAAACAATCACATAGAACTTTCTGATGATGCAAAAAGATATGAATTAAATAATTATCTATATTCAGCATCTATAAATAAAAATAATGCAAAATTTTATTTAAATAACTTTAACACAGAGTTTTTAGCTTATCAACCAGAAAGTTTTGAACTTAAAAACAATGATAAGAATACTTTGATTATTCATTTAAAGGCATTCTTAAAAAATGATCCAAGTTTCTTTACAACCATTGATAAAGAAATAACATTTAGCAAAGATGTGAACCCGATTATTAATGAAATTACTTTAAATAATTTGGATCAATTCTACCAAGTTGATTATTTCAATCTTAAAAAACTTACACTTCAACAATGACAAAACTTATCATTGCAAGATAAAAAAAAGTATTTTAAACCGAAAACAAGTGGTGTTGGCAAATTCTTTAAATTTGATATTAGTCAATTTATAAAATACGAAAATTCTAAGTTATATTTTAAATTCGATGTGCTTTTTGATAGACAAATTATCAAAACTTCAGAATTATCAACTGATTCTACAATTCTTTTTTCTCAAAATCCAAGTAATTCTGATGCAATAGATTTACAGGCTATGCTGGATTTATTAAACAAAAAAGATGGAAATGTAACTTTTTATAACTTACTTAAAATAAAAGACGGAAGAAATTGAGGACACTCTCAGTATTTAGCATCAGAAGCTAAAAAAGCATTTGACGAATCATATGATTTACCAAAATTCGGTAGATACCAAATGATAGTAAAAAGTTCAAAGGTTAAAAACCTACGAAAAGGTGAAGCATTATTACAATTTTCTTATAGTATCGATGGTGTTGAAGCAAATGTATCAAACGAGCAACTAAAAAATTGAGAAAGAGAATTTCCTTATTTCAAATTGCTTGATTTTGAAGATATTCTACCCAAATCAGGTAATAATATGACAGATTCAGATTTTACAGGATACACTTCAATTGATGCTAACCATCAAGCAATAATTGATAAGTTAAATGAAACTAATTTTAGCATTCGTAAAAATGATGGAAAACATACCAATGGTCCGAAATTTAATCTTTTTGATGCTAAGGATTTTATTGCTGCAAATGTTTTCAAAAAGTCTAATTATTTCATCAATATTTCAAATGGGGTAGATAACAAAGCAACTAACTTAGATGATCAACTTTATGTTCCTTATCAAACTAATATAAATCCAACTGATAATCCTGTCAATCCACTTGATAATGAGCAACGAAAAACATTAATATTAAACTACTTTATCTACTTTTACGATTTCAAATTAGAAGGAAAACGTGGTTTGAAATTTAAGCTCGGATTCATCAATAAATTTGATTCAAATAAAAGATATTCTAATTTTAAAGAATATCATCTTATTAATCTTGTTAACGATTATAAACAAGTTCATTATCCAAATATTATTTTAAACAACATCCAACATAGCAACTTACAAATAAACCAGAAAGAAATAGCTAAAAATTCAGCAAAATACTTTGCTAATCATCTTGATCAACTAAATGAATATATAAAAGTTACATCAAACAGAGATGATCATAACTTTTTATATAATAATTATCTTTTCCCAGAAAATCAATATAAAATTGTTGCTATCGGAGGATATAAAAATGATACTGCATATATAAAACTAGGTTATACCAATATCGATAATCAACTAGTTACAGCAAATGTATGATATAAAATAACAGGATTTAAAAATACATCGGATGTTGAATCGCTTGATAAATTAACTTTTGGTTCTGATAAATTACAAGAAATTTATCATCAACCAAACCAAATAGAAAGAACAAGAGTAATTGAGCCATATTGACAGGATGCGATTTGAAACTATGATGCTAACTCCAAAATTGCAGGCTGAATCTTAAAACGTAAATATCTAGAAAAAACCTTATTGAACCCTCAGAATAAAAATAATCAAGTTTTAACTCATATATATGGTGGTATTTTGGCCAAAAATACTTCTATAAGTGGTTTTGATATAAATTTTGATTTAAATAAATTAATCGATGCAAAACGATTAAATTTTAGATATGATTTTAATCATTCTGAATATACAGTAAAAATTAATGTTCAAGTGCATTGAGATGCAAAACAAGGTGTTATTTATCAAATTTGAACTGATAATAATACAGATATTGTAGTCGATCAAAACAGAGATATAAAATTTGATGAGAACAGTAATTTTAATCCGAAACAACCATTTATTATAAATAACTATGGAGCAAGAGTTAAAATCAAATATACATCTGATTCAGCATCGGAAGACTTTGAACAAATAACAAACGAATTTGATTATACTAATACCGAGCTTTCTTCATACTCTACCCCATTAGTTATATATACTAAACCGCAATATCTATTTGATACAGATACATACAATCCCAACATCAATGTAGTATATAAGCTTCATGATGGATACAAAATGAATTTTGATTACATTAGAACCAAAAAATATATTAATAATCCTCTTATTAATAATACAATTTTTAGATCATTTTTATATACAGCAAACGGTGCTAAACATATCGGAAGTGCATCAATGTTAGCAAAAGTTAACGATGATCCTAATGATGGTAGATTTTACTTTGCCACCAACTGACATGTTGAAAGAGTAAATAATTTTGCTGAATTCAGTGGTGAAAACTTACCAAGACGAATTAACTCACCATATTTGATTATTCCAATATGACAACCTGTTCCAGGTTGACAAAACGGATACCGTTCTGGACAATTTGATAACTACTCAAATGTTACTGTTGGGTATCGATACTCAAGAAATACTCCAAATTACTCAGTAGGTAGTCAACCAATAGATTTTATTTGATCAGGTGTAAATCAGATCCAAAATGATGGAAAACAAAAACCTGGTGATTTCTTCGATGAATCAATTATGATTTTAGATATCAATCCTATTATCCAGCAAGCTCGCAGATTAGGACAAATTGATAAAGTAATTTTCTTTGAAAAATGATTCAAAATACCGAGTGCAAAATTTGATTTTAAATGACAATATACCATTCCGCCATATGATATGCAATTTGATACAGCGATGATGGGATGACCTGGACAAAAGGAATTTGGTTACCTAATGCATCGCATCACACGTTCAACAGATACTAACCAATTCGATGTAGCAATGCAAACTAATTTCTTGCCTTTACTTTCCGAATCAGGACACTCCGGTGCTGGAAACTACTTAGCAGGCGATATTATGATGGGATTGTTAAATGCTGGAGGTGGTTTTGATTTTACACGTCATCAATATTTGGATGCATATAATCTTAATTATATGGGTATTAACTGAGATGGACAAAATCCACTTACTCTACCTAATACACATTCATTTGCTTCACAGATATTTAGACTAAATGCTATTAATCCTGATAAGTATGCAATACCTTGATTTTTAAAGGAGATAAAATAATTGTTATAATAGTTTGTTATAACCTAGAAGAATACCAAAAAAATAACTAAATAAGTAAAAACAGTTAGTTAAAAAATATATAATAAAGTTATGAATGAATTAGAAATTTATATAACTAAAAAAGAAGAAGAAAATTTTAATAAATTTTTGGATAAATACTTAAGTTCATCTGTGTTTAAATTAAATGATGAATATTATTTTAAACAAAAATATAAAGCAAAAGTAAATAAATGCTCAATATCTTATAATAAAATTGACTTCTCTGATACGAATGATTTTGAGTTACTTCATCAATTAATAACCGAGACGGTTATCAATACTTTCGAACTTCTTCAAAATAATTGATCTGAAGAAGTAGAAGATTTTAAATATATTAATGCAGATGATACACATATTTATTACTTACTACGTCATTGTGAATATGGTATAAATGATATATTTGACTTTTTTTCTAAATTATTTATTTCCTTATTAGAATGTCACAAACTTATTAACGGTAACAAAAGATTTGCATATTTCTTTTTGATAAACTTAGTCCGTTTTTGTGGTTTTTACTTCAAATTAAGCACATCAAAGAAAATTAATATCTATAAATTAAAAAATGAAAGAGTAGTTTATTGCTTCGTATATAAACTTCAAAACAGAAATTATGAAGATGTTATAAATGATTATAAGAATCTAAATAACAGTATAACAGATTTAACTAATGCAGATTATTTGAAAAAGTGCATTGAAGAAATACGATTGAAATATGAAAATTTACCAGTAAAAGAAAGACAAGAAAGGACGAAAACAGAAATACGTAATTGAATAAAGAAGAACATTGTAATTTCAAATAATACTGAGATTATTACAAAATAAATAAAATTAAGAATAATTCTGAAAATTAATGTAAATTAATGTAAAATATATATAAATTTTAAATGGAGAGATTTATGATTATCAATAAAGGTAAACTCACTATAGAAGATATTAAAAAAAGAGCAAAATACTTAAGAGATTATCCAACAGATCAATGACTTAAAGACATAGGACAATGAGAAGAAGTGGATAGAATAATGAAAATGCTCGCTAAAATGTAACCTGTTCTGTGCATTGAACAGGTTTATTTTTAAACAAAATCTAAAATGTTTCACAGCATTTTAATTCAAAATCAAATGACACAAAAAACTAAGGGTTGAACTTCACAATTTAATTATAGTCATATGCTTTCTTTAGAAACTTAATAACGATAAATAAAAACCAAGAAATAATAAGTCTTTTGTTTTTATTTTATATAATTATATTATTAACTTATCAGAAATTAAGGAGCAAAATGTCAAATAAATATTTTAAAACTTTAACCAAACAAGAACTAGCAAATAAAATATGAAATGCATCAAATGAGTTAAGAAAAAACCTTGAAGCATATAAATACAAGGACTTTATCTTATCATTTTTATTTTACAGTTTCCTTTCACAAAAACAAATTGATTATATGTTAAATGATTTAGATTTATCTATTGAAGAAATCTCAAAATTACAGTCAAATTATAACTTATTAGGATTATCTAATGAGGAAATCGATGAAATCGAAACACAAATCGATGAAATAAAATGAAATTTAGGTTACTTTATTTTTTATAACGACTTATATCAAGTATGAACCACCAATAAATATGGTCAACAAATCGACTTTAGCATCAATAATATGGAAGATGCTTTCAATAGATTTAACAAAAATATTTATCAAGATTATAAATATCAAAATCTATTTAGAGATATTATCATTACAACACCTGAGGATTTAAATAATCTTGGAAGTAACAAACAAGAACAAACCAAAAATGCTAAAAAGTTAATGGAACAAATGAATGAAATCCCGGTAACAAAACAAAACTATGATGTTTTAGGTTATGTATATGAGTTTTTAATCGGTAAATTCGCTTCAACTGCCGGAAAGAAGGGGGGGGAGTTTTATACACCACATGAAGTTTCAATTTTAATGTCGGATATAATTTCATATAACTTTAAAGATCGCGACAGAATTAGTATATATGATCCTACATCTGGATCTGGTTCGCTGCTTTTAAACATCGGAGAAGCATTTAAAAAGTATGGTAAAGATGAAAATTCTGTAACATATTATGCTCAGGAAATTACCAAAGCGACTTTTAACCTAACTCGGATGAATTTAATAATGAAGAACATTAATTCAGCTGATATTAATGTTCGTAACGGTGATACACTCGAAGAAGATTGACCTACTATTGAAAATGGTGGAAATATTATTTCTGTAGATGCAGTTGTATCAAATCCACCTTACTCACAACACTGGCGTCCAGAAGGAAAAGAAAACGATCCTCGTTATAATGAATACGGTTTAGCACCTAAATCCAAAGCAGATTATGCTTTCTTATTACACGAACTTTATCACCTTGCTACCAATGGGGTTATGGCTATCGTATTACCTCATGGAGTATTATTTAGAGGCGGTAGTGAAAAAGAAATCCGCAGAAAATTAATTGAAAATCAAAAAATTGAAACTATTATAGGGTTACCTGCTAACATCTTTTTCGGAACCGGTATTGCTACCATCATAATGATTTTAAAGAAAAACAAATCAGATTCCAGCATCCAATTCATCGATGCGTCCAAATTATTTATCAAAGATGGTAAAAATAACAAACTTGAAAGCTCACATATTAAAAAGATTACCGATGCATATAAAGCCAAAACAGATATTGCTAACTTTTCAAGGGTTGTTTCTTTACAAGAAATCAAGGATAATGACTTTAATTTAAATATATCAAGATATATAGATAACTTTGAAAAAGAAGATACCTACGATTTATATGCTTCAATGTTTGGTGGAATTCCATTAACAGAATTAAAACAACTAAATGATTATTGAAATACTTTTGATTCTCTCTTTGATCAATTAACTACCAAAGTAAATGATGCATATTATAACTTAATACCAAAAGAAAAGATTTCTGAAGCCACCAAAGATAATTTAGATGTTAAAAATTACCAAGCACACTTTAAGCAAATTGTTACTGATTTTAAAGATCTTACAAATTCATTTGCTACATCAGTAGATAACATCAAAAAAATCAAAGATATTTATTTAGATAATGCTATTTCAAATTATGTATTTGAAAAACTTAATGATATTCCATTATTAGACAAATATGAATTATTCCAAATCTTACTAGATTATGTACATAAAAATATCAAACCTACTATTGATATAATCAATGAATATGTTGATGCTGATTTTAAAGTCTTAATTGAAGAAACTACTGAGATTGAAACAACTAAGAATGAAAAGATTTCAAAATTAGAAAGTCATTTGATTAATATCGATGTTATTAGTGAAAATTATTTTGTCAACTTAAATAACAAAATAAAAGATCTAAATGAAAAAATTTCTAATTTAGATTCACAAATTTCTTCGATTTTAGAAACTATCGATGAAGAAGATAAAAACGATTCATTATTTGGTAAAACTGGTGATTTTAAATTCCCAGAAATTTCTAAATACCTTAAAAAAGCAGATAAAAATCAAGATGAAGAGTCATTTGAATATAAATTATTTAAAGCAGATGCTTTAAATAACCAAAAAGTTTCAATAAATAAACAACTTAAAGAACTACAACAACAACTTTTCTCTGCAGTTGCTAACTTCCTACAAAATATTAGTGAAGAACAATTTTTAGAACTTATTAAAATACAATGAAATAATGGTTTTGAAGATATCATCTTTGAAAAACATAATACTATTATTAATAACTTAATTTCTAAACTAGAAACACTTTCAGATAAATATTTTGATACTTTAAGTGATATTAATAACCAAATTGCTCAAAAAGAAAATGAACTTATTGAACTTCTTTCTGATCTTAAAGGTGAAGAATCAGATATGCAAGGTATTTCAGAATTAATTAAAATTCTAGGGAACAAATAATGTCAAAGAACATTCTTGTTCCTTCTTTACGATTCAAAGAATTTACTCACGCTTGAGAACAGGATCAAATTAAAGAACTCTTTAATATAACACGTGGTTATGTTTTAGCAACTAAGGATATTTTTCAAAGTCAAAATGGAGAAAATATATACCCAGTTTATTCATCGCAAACACTTAATAACGGACTACTCGGTTATTATAAAAAAATTTCTTTTGAAGATGCTATTACATGAACCACCGATGGAGCAAACGCAGGAACTGTAAATTATAGAGAGGGAAAATTTTATAGTATAAATAGTTTGTGGTGTTTTATTAGAGAAAAAAATATAAACCTAACTTATTTCTTGCTCACTCATTACAAAACGAGTCATTTAAATTTTGTAATGAGAGCAGGAAATCCAAAATTAATGAATAACACTGTTGCTGATATTACTATAAAGGTAACTTCAAGTGTCCTCGAACAACAAAAAATCTCCCATCTTTTCACTTCCCTAGACTCTATCCTTTCACTTCATCAGCGTAAGTATAATTTTTTAATGAACATTAAGTCAACTTTGCTATCAAAAATGTTCCCTGATCAAAACTCAAAATTTCCCAATATTCGCTTCTCAGAATTTACTCACGCTTGAGAACAGGATCAAATTAAAGAACTCTTTAATATAACACGTGGTTATGTTTTAGCAACTAAGGATATTTTTCAAAGTCAAAATGGAGAAAATATATACCCAGTTTATTCATCGCAAACACTTAATAACGGACTACTCGGTTATTATAAAAAATTTCTTTTGAAGATGCTATTACATGAACCACCGATGGAGCAAAACGCAGGAACTGTAAATTATAGAGAGGGAAAATTTTATAGTATAAATGTTTGTGGTGTTTTATTAGAGAAAAAATATAAACCTAACTTATTTCTTGCTCACTCATTACAAAACGAGTCATTTAAATTTGTAATGAGAGCAGGAAATCCAAAATTAATGAATAACACTGTTGCTGATATTACTATAAAGGTAACTTCAAGTGTCCTCGAACAACAAAAAATCTCCCATCTTTTCACTTCCCTAGACTCTATCCTTTCACTTCATCAGCGTCAGTTACAAATAATTAAAAACATTAAGAAAAAACTATTAGAAGGGATGTTTATATAATGGAAAAATTTAATAATGAATTTGAATTTGAAAAATCTTTAATACAAAAACTTAAGAACTACGGATGAAATAACGAAAAAATCCAAAACTCAAATATTAAGGATACCCTAGAAAATATTTCAACTAAAGACTTAGAAGAAAACTGAAGAAATATTTTATTCGAAATAAATAAAGCCACTCTTAAAAATGTTCCCTTAGATAATGATGAATTCGATGAATTAAAAAACATTATCTTTAAATCAAGTTATAAAATCAAAGACTTTTTTGCTTTTTTACAAGGTGAAACAGTATCAATAAAAAGAACCAATCCAGAACTTTCAGAAGAGGATAAAAAAGAATCAGTTCACCTTAAAATATTCAGTAATAAAGAAATAAGAGGTGGAGATACTATCTATCAAACTGCTAGACAAATTAATATCGAAGGTGTTAGAAAAAGAATTGATGTTTTATTATTAATAAACGGATTACCTTTATTTTGTCTTGAATTGAAGCAAATTGCATCAGGAATTCAAGATGCTAAACATCAACTTATTAATTACGGAAAAGCAGGAGTATTTAATACAGGTGTATTAAATTTTGTACAAGTTATTGTTGCAATGACTGAAAATAATATGGAGTATGCAGCAAGAGTTGATGATTTTTATGAATTCGATATTAATTCATTTAGATATTGAAAAAATCATAACAACCAAATTGTTCATCAACTAGATGAAATAATTAGTTTGTTTTTTAAAATACCAGAAGCACATAATCTTATTTCAAATGGAACAATTATTAAAGATAACAAGTTGTTTATAACTCGTAATTACCAATTTTATGCTATTCGTTCTATTTTGGATCAAATTGAAAAAATTAAGTCTACAAAAGATAATAAATGTGGATTTATTTGACACACAACCGGATCAGGAAAAACTTTAACCAGTTTTCAAACAGCAAGCGTGTTATTGAAGCGAAAAATTGTTTCAACTGCTATTTTTGTAGTTGATCGGATCGATTTACACAAACAGAGTTTCGATGAATTCTGAAAATTCAAAAAAAGCGACGAAGATAAAATCGACATAAAAAAGGCACTTAGCATTTCAGACTTAAGATCAAAACTTAAGAAGATTTCACAAAAAAGTAATATGTTCGCTACTATTATTATTACATCAATTCAAAAACTCTCAAAAATTACAAAAAACTATTTTTCAGATAAAGATAAAATTGCTTTAATCTTCGATGAAGCACATCGCAGTGTTTATGGAGAAATGATTGCAAAAATACAAGAAGTATTTACCAATGGAATCTTTATCGGTTTTACTGGAACACCGATTCAAGATGTAAATAAAAAAAATGATTTAACAACTGAACAGGTTTTTGGTAAACAACTACATCAATATACCATCAAAGATGGATTAGAAGATGGAAATGTATTAAGATTTTACAATCACTATATCGATTTTAAACAAAAATACTTACCTATGTTTTTCTATAACTGTGTTGTAGCTAATAAAAATAATCCAAATAAAAAATTCTCTGCTAATGAAATAGAATTATTAATTGAAAATAAAGAAATATCTGCAAAGGATGTGAAGATTTGAAATTTAATCAAACATAAAGGTAATCTGCAAAATAAAGAAGATACCCTAACAATTGAAGAATGATTAAAAGATAAAGGTTACTATGATAACAAATATTTTAAAATGTTAGTTGCTCATGATATACTAAAAAACTGAAACAGTACTAGTGGCAATCGTAAATACTCTGCTATTTTAGCTACCAAAAGCATTAAGGATGCTATTGAGTATTTTAATATTTTTCAAAAACTCAAGAAAAAATATGATAACTATGTTAAGGAATTTAAGGTAACAGCGCTTTTTGATCCCAATCTTGACTCATCTGAACAAGTATATGGACAAAATAATAACGAACTAATTAAAAAGTTTGCTATCAAATTTATCCAGGAACCTAAAAACTATATATATGAATTTAAAGAACTTATCAATACCGTTGCTAAAACAAAATATACAGATAAAGAATTAGAAAAGATGTATGATGAGTTAAATTCACAATACCAAGAAATCAATTGAAATGATCTTAAAGATATTACAGACTATATTAAAAACAAACTCAACTTTAATTCTGACAAAGAAAAAGCATTGAATGAAATTTATCAAAAGTTTGAACAAGATTATAAAAATAACAATCTTGTTCAAACTAGCAATTTAAAAGATAATTTTAAAATAGTTATTTCTGATATTTTCAAAAAAAGAGATTCTAATAAAAAAGTGATTTTGGATTTATTAATTGTAGTAAACCAAATGCTTACTGGTTATGATTCAAAATACATTAATACTGTTTTCTTTGATAAAATCCAAGAAAACGAACAACTTATTCAATCTATGTCACGAACAAACCGCTTAGATAATAATAATGATAAACCTTTTGGTTCTATATACTTCTACCGTCAACCTGAAATAATGAAAATTAATTTAGAAAATGCTCTTAAAATATATTCAGGTGTAAAAGAAGAAGATGTAAGTTATGATAAAGAGGATGTTTTATTAGAAGCAGTTAAAAAAGATTATGCACATATTTTTGGTATTTTTTCACAATGAAATGAACCTACCTTTGCACAAGTTCCATTTTTTGATCAAAAAAATCCTGATGAAACTTTAAGAACTCAATTGCGAAGTTTTATCAAACATTATGCACAATTGCGAAAAAACATTACTGCATTATCAATTTTAAGAGTTGATGTTTATGATAAACTCAAAGGTATAATCAACAAAAATAATATCGATAAATTATCATTAAGATTTAAAGAAATTGATCGTAGTGTGCTAAAAAGCACATCAATAAACAAAAATGAACCAGAAGATTTAACATTAAACGAATCCGATATAGAATGAGCATCAAATACTAACGTATATGAGCAAATTATAGATTGAAAGTATTTTGATAAATACTTCCTCAATCATAATTACAAAAAACAAAATGAATATGATAAATATCTAAAAAACGAAGAATCCAAATTTAACGAAGCACTGGCATATCTTGAATCAGAAACAAAAGAAATAATCTTAAAAATTAAAAACTTGTTTGATAACGGACTTCTTAATACAGAGATAATTAAATCACAAGGAACAGAAGGTCTTGCTAATTCAATTAAAAGCAAAGAAATTAGAGACAAAAAACAAGCATTCAAAGATACTTATCATATATCAAAAGATACTAAAATTGAAACTACCTTTGATGAATTATGAGATCTAGAAGAATCTAGATGAAGGGAAAATGATAGAGTGAATAAAATCTACGAACATATCAAAAAAATAGAGTCACCTGAATTTGAAAAATATATCAAAAGTAAGAAAGGTAACTTTAAGGTACACAATATACAATCACAGTTCCGTGAAGATTTAAAAAGCAAGAAAATTGATTAAAACACCAGATAAGGTGTTTTTTGTATGTTGCTTGTTTGTTGTTTCATTATTCAACTTGATTCTATGAACAAAGTCCTATAACTGATGTATTATCTTGCAAGCATCAATAAAATATGCTTAGCACAAATTAATTACACTAAGCATATCTTATACATTTGAAAGAACCTCAAAACCTCATCTGGTTCATTGAACATATAATATTTTTAAACCTTTAGCATTCTTTTGAAAAAAGTCTTCAAAATATTCTTTGGTAAAAAAGAAAGTTCTTCCATAATATAAATTTTTTATTGTCTTTATGTTAAAACGAATGATAAGATTTTCAATGATTTGAAAGTCTATATAATCTTGTTCATCCATCTTTTCAACTTTATTGCGATGTAATTGAAAGTCAAAACCACGAATTCGCATTAGTTTATTAAACAAATAAAAATCCTTATCAGAATTAAATGAAAAAATAATATTAGTGTTTTCTCATTGATTATATTTAATAATATCCTCTAAAGATTTAGCATGTTTGATAACAAAATTACGTGATTTTGGTGTCAAAACTTTTCATATTGGAGGAACAACTCAGTATCCGTTTTCCATATGATTAATTTTTATATATTTAACTTTCATTCTTATTCCAACATATTTAAAAAGTTTGCTATCCCTTGTTCATCATGTGAATTTGTGATAAATGTTGCTTTTGATTTAACTTCATCTCGTGCTTGACCCATTGCAACTGAATATTTAGCAACTTCAAACATCGAAACATCATTATCTTCATCACCAAATACCAATGTTTTATTTAAATCAATGTTATATTTATCTGCTAAAATCTGCAAACTTTTTCCTTTAGAATTATTGATTGGCATAATATCATAAACATGTACTTGCGAGTTGATAATATATACATTGTCTATCTTTGAAATTTTCATTGCTGAAATATCAGTCTTTTCAGCTGTACTATCACGCTTGATAACTAAGAACTTTAAAATATCATGTTCATCTGTGTTAAAGTTTGGATTTTGATGATTTAAATCATAATAATCAAATGCAAATTGATTTTCTTTTCTACGTTTAGCAATTGTCTCTTCTAATCAAGCAAATCAACTTGGTTTGCCTACATTTTTATGAAAACCATAAATTTGGTTACATGTATACACCAAAAATACTACACCTGATGCTATCAATGCTTCAAAAACTGCCTTAGCAGATGCTTTATTTATAGGATTTTTATAAACAATTTGATCATTTTGAAAATCGTAAATAAGTGAACCATTGCAGCAAATTGCAGGATAATCGCAATCTAAATTAAAAAACTCTTCTTTAGCTAAATAATGTGGTCTTCCTGTGATAACTGAGTATTTTTTACCAAGACTTCTCATTCTCTGGATGCCTTGATATGATTGTGGTGTAATATTTTTGTGTGAATCAAGTAAGGTTCCATCTAAATCAAAAAACAAATACTCAAAATCACTATTTTTTAATTTGTCCATAATATGCATTTGGTCCATGTTTGCGAAAGTGATGCTTGTTTTGTAAAGTCTGATTTGCAGGACCTTTATCAGGAACTAAAATTAAAGTGTGTAATGCCATTTTAGCAACTTCTTCCAAGGTAAGTGCTAAATTAACTGCATCTTTTGGATTTTTAATCGATCAAACAAATGGACCATGCTCTTTAACCAAGGTCGCACTAGTAGATTCAAAACTTATGTTGTTTTTAGTGAAATGTTCGATGATAACTAACCCTGTATTATGCTCATATGCACAATTTATTTCATCATCTGTTAGTTCTCGGGTACAAGGAACAGAACCATAAAAATTATCAGCATGAGTAGTTCCAAAACACTTAATTTCCTTACCTGCTTGTGCAAAACCAACAGCATAAGGGGAGTGGGTGTGAACGATACCTTTGATATTCTTATTTGCTTTATATAATAAAGTATGAGTAGGAGTATCTGATGATGGATTAAGTTTAGAATCTATTACATTATTATCCATATCAACTACTACCATATCATCGGCACTCATAGTTTCATATGAAACACCCGATGGCTTGATTACCATATATTTGCGATCTTCTGTTATTCCCGAAACATTTCCTCAGGTATGAATTGCGAGCTTATATTGATATAATAACATATTAGCTTGATAAACTTCTTGTTTAAGTTTTTGAATTTCGGCTTTATTCACCATTTGCTTCCTTTCATTTTTTTTGATAAAATGCTTTTGCTTGTTTTAGCAATTCAATGTTTTCTGCAGCAGTTTCATCTGGGTGGTTTTTTGATCACATTTCAATTAAAATTGGAACATTTAAATTGTTTTTAGTTAACTGCTTCAATGAATGTACAAAATCAACACTTCCTTGTTCTCATGGAACTTCTTTGAATTTATTAGGTAAAGTGTCTTTAAAATGAAAACCTACGATTTTATCAGCACCTAAAAAGATTTCATTTTCTATATCTTTGGTAAATTGATTTAAGTTTCCTAAATCAGGATAGATATAAAAATTAGGTGCATCGATTTGTTTTAAGAATGCTAAACATTTTGAAATAGTTCCTGCAAATGGTGTATCCATTGTTTCAAAAGCGACTGTTACAGAATATTTTGATGCAAGTTTAGCAACCTTTTTCATCCCTTCGATAAATCATTGCTTGGTTTGTTCATCCGAATCTTCATAATAAACATCGTAGGCAGCTAATTGAATAGTTCGAATACCAAGTTTTTTAGCCAAAATTAATGCTTTTTCCATTATCAGCAAGGCATGTTCACGAATTTTTAAATCATGTGATCCGAAAGGAAATTTACGGTGTGCTGACAAACACATTGAATTAAAATAAAAATCCTTTTCAATCAAAAGTTTTCTTAATTCATTGATTTGTGCATTATTTCAATCTAATCTTTCAAGACGAAAATCTGATTCATCAACACTGAATTCAATAAAATCAAATCCTGCTGCCTTGGCAATATCGATTTTTTGACTTCAATCAAATTTATTATTGATTGCTTTTTCATAAATGCCTAAAAAACGGGTTTTAGTTTCAGTATTTTTTAAATTCATCTTTGAATTCCTTTGCTGCTTGCTGTGGATCTTCAGCATCGCGGATTGATCTTCCAGCAATGAATATGTATACTGGAATATCTTTAAAGAGTTTAATATCTTCAACTGTTACCCCCCCTGTAACAGTTACTTTAAACCCCATATTAGCAAGTTTTGCGACTGTATCAACGTCTTTTTGACCTCATTTAACTCCAGCAACTTGAGCATCACGGGCACGGTGTCAAACGATTTGTGGAACACCTGATGCATGTCATGCTTCAACTTGATCCCATCTGAAGTTAGTAGTCATTTCAACTTGTATTTCTTTTTTAATATCGAAAGTTTGTGAATATTTTACTAAATCAGCCATTGTAGCATTTTCAGCAGCACATATTGCAGTTGTAAAGTCTGCACCTGATTCGAAGAACATTTTTGCAAATACTCTTCCTGCATCAGCAATTTTTCCATCGGCAACAATAATTTTGTCTGGGAATGCTTTTTTGATTTCTGAAATAGCTTTTTTTCCTTCAGAAGCTAATAAAATAGTTCCAACTTCGATTACATCTATATATTTTGCAGCTTTTGAAGCTGACTCAATTGCTTCTTTAATTGTTAAGTTATCTAATGCGATTTGTAGTAGTGGTAATGCCATATTTTCCTTTATGCTTGTGCATCTATTTTGCTAATAATATCGATGACTTCTTGATTACTTTTTGCATTTATAATTGCTTCAATATTTGAATCTTGTTCAAAAATTCTAACAATTTGTGGTAATGCTTCTGATGTATGAACATCAGCAGAAGTTGCTGCTAAAGCAACTAATAATGAAACTGGACGCTCATCATTTTCAAAGTAAACTGGTTGTTTTAAGGTTACTAATGAAAATGAATTTTGTAAAACTCCAGCTTCGCTTTGGGCATGAGGGATTGCAAGATGATTTGCAATAATATAATATGGTCCATATTTCAAGGTACTTTCAATTACAGCATCATAGTATCTTGGTTCAACAAGCTTTTTATCAATTAAAGGTTTAATTGATAAATAAACTGCTTCTTTTCAGTCTTTTGCTTGTAAACCTACATTAACTGTTTGATATTTTTTAAGTATTTCTAATAAATTAATTTTTTCCATAATTATAAACCTAGTGCTTTTTTAAGAGCTTCTCTAATTTCGTTTTCATCCATTAAGTTTGTAACACCAACAATTTTTGCACGTTGGTTGTGATTAAACATTTCTGAAAGATGTTTTGATGAAATAATAATATCTACAGAATTTGTCATTCCGGTTGATTGACCCATTGATAAAGCATCAACAGTTGCATTTACTCCAAGTTCTTTCATAATTTTTTGAACTTTAAGTTTAATTATCATGCTGGTTCCCATTCCGTTACCACATGCTGCGATAATTTTAAGTGTTTCCATATGTATCTCCTAAATAATATAATAATATGTTTATTATCTATATCATAGATAAAAAAGTATTTTTTTGAAAAAAAGATTAGCACAAGGCTAATCTTAGTAAATTAGCTGTTAACTAATTTTGGTTGTAACTTAAGTATTTTTTGTAAAAATGTTTTTTTGGTTTGTGAC
Source organism: Mycoplasma sp. 6243 (assembly GCF_051200785.1). Lineage (NCBI taxonomy): Bacteria > Bacillati > Mycoplasmatota > Mollicutes > Mycoplasmatales > Mycoplasmataceae > Mycoplasma > Mycoplasma sp. 6243. The sequence goes on along the minus strand of NZ_CP195154.1, from coordinate 335,482 downwards.
CCATTATCTACAATTTGTCCTAATGCCAATAATCCAATTATTGCTAATATAACTAAGATTCAAGCAAGGATGAAATTGTATGAAGAAATTCACATTAATAAACCAAAGAATAAGTTTCAGTCTGCCATACCAATATAACCGTTTGCAACAGGTGAAACAAAAGCGCTTTTATCTATACCATCAGCAAATTGTGAGTGATTTGTAATAATGAATTGGTATGAATTATCAATTGCTCTTGTCGCAATTGAAATAATTACAATTTCCAAGAAACCAAAGATTCCAGGTAGAAGTAATGCGGCTCTTCATCCACCTGATGCATTTGCATATACACCTAATGATCCTGAATTAAAGAATAAGGTGATAAATAATGGTATTGCAATATTAAAGAATTTTTGGTTTGGAATTGCTGACAATCCACCAATAATTGCTACTGCGATAAATTGCCCAATTACCCCTGAAATAAATCCAAATGTAACAGAGTTGATTGAAAATCCATAAACTGCAGCTACATCGACAGCTACAACTGCACCAGGAATTATTTTTTCACTAATTCCATGGAATGATTGTTGTAGTTCTGTAATGAACATTCTAACCCCAGTAATAATTGCAACTAATGATGCAACTATTTTCAATGCTCCACCAAGGATATTTAATCCAAAGTTAGCACCACCAAATGAATTGTTTCATATTGCATAATTTGAGGTAAATTTAATGTGATCTGGAGCGATAACACTAAACGGATTAACAGATAACAATACAATAAATAATACTAAGAATAATAGCAAGATAATAATTGTTTGTGTGAAAATGTTATCTTCAAAGATTTTAAGGTATGAAGGAAGTTTTTTGTTTTCAGCTGAATCTTCTTTTTTACCAAAAAATCTACCTAATTTATATGTTGTAGCGATTGCAAGCATTTGTTGGTGTCCAACTGCAAAACCTGCATTTTGTGTTACAGCATTTGTTCCTTTTACAGTTGATGCAGAACCAACTGCTCAGTAAATTCCTAAGAAAATACCTGACATAATTATAATTCCTGCTTGTTCACCTGCTGATAAAGCACCTGTAAAGATACGCATATCTTGGAATAAGATAATATATAAAATGGTTGTAACAACAGCTGATTGTTGAATCATAACATGTCCTGTTATCATTAAACTATTTGTGTTTGTTCATCTTTTTAATGCTACCATAACAATATTTACAGCAAATCCAAGGATGAATGCAAATGAGATTAATGAAACATAATTATTTCCTAAGAAAGCTTTTTCAAAGAATGTATTTGAACTTGCTAATGCAAAATACGGATCTAATGGTACGATTCCTGCACCTTGACCTATATTTTTAACTCCTTCAAATACGGGTTTAGCTAAGGAAACTAAGGTTCCTGAACCAATTTGTAATAAGATAAATCCAATAACGGTTTTTAAAAATCCGATTACTGATTCACGAAAACCTCTTCCGATGGTTAGATAACCTACAAATGTAAGCGAACCTAATAACAATGCAGGTTGCTTAAAGAAGTTATCCATATAAACTTTGTTAAACATGAAAAGGAAAGCATCACCAGCAGCTTTTGGTGTTCATGGTAACACCTTTGGATCATTTGGTTGTGCTGATTTAACCAACATTGATACTAAAATAATGAAAACATTGATTAAAGCAAATATTGATCACCCAATGATTAATCCTTTCCTTTTCTTAGAGTCAATTTTTTTAATCATATTTGTCCTTAAATAAGGTTATTTTACTTTTAATAGTTTTTTTAATTCTAAGACTCTAGGATTTACTTTAGTAACATCGTATTTTCTTGGTTCATCAAAAGCCAAGATTTCTGCTGGGTTGTTTACTAACATATCTTGAATTGCTTCTTCGCTAACTCCAACTTGTTTAAGAAGCGGAATAAATCTATCGAATAAGTATCCCAGACCAAAAGTTTCTTTACCTCTTTCGGCTCCATAGTGTCTTTGATATAACACTCTACCAGCATCTAATGCAAGTGTAATGTGTTTTTGATACCCCTTGTCAACTAAATATTTGATGTTTTCTGCTAATGTTAAATCTGTGTAATATTTAACTCTATCAGGTCCATCAAAACATAAAGTTACCCCAAGTTCTGAAATAATTTTCTCATAGTAAAGTCTGTCAGGATTTTTATTTAAATGTGATAATTGAATTTTTCTTGGATTTGCTCCAAAATCAATTAAATGTTGTGCGGCTTCATATGCCATAGTTCCTAATTGTGTATGTACTAAAATTGGAGCTCCGGTGTCGATACTTGAACGAGCCGCAACCTCTAATGATTTAAGTTCAAGTCTATCAATAGCAGCATATCCTGTACCTGCTTTAATAATTCCTGCCTTTGCATTAGATCTTTTTACAACTGGTCCACTGTAGTTGTATTCATCCATACCAACTTCAATTTCTGCTTTAACCATTTCAACGATATCGTCAATTGGTGCTAAAGCTAATCATGAAGCTCCCTTATCATAAAATGCTGCTTTATGAAAACCAGTAGCCATAATAATATGAGCTTTGTTTTTTAAAGCATTTGCAATTTCTAGCATCTTATGAACATCTCTACCTACATTGGGTGGGTCCATAGTAACCATACTTTTACCACCCTTTGCAATGTATTCATCCATTTCGTTTAATGCTGCATCGACTGAGAGCATAACAAAGTCTGGATGTTCGTGTGCTTCAGGACCATAATTTTTAATTAAATGATCATGGCAATCCACAACACCTAATTCTTTAGGATCAATATCACCTAAAACTGTTCTTGCGAATTTTTTCATTTATTCTCCTTTTAATATTATGAAATGTATTTTTATCATAAAACATTTTTTCATTTATTCTTGTAAAATATATTTATTTTAGTTTAAAAATATCTAAATACGGAAAAAATTGCGTATTTTTTCCATAAATTATTAAAGGCTATATATGTTTTAAATGTGTTTTCGTGAATTATTAAACAAAATTTTACTAATTACTATAGTATATAATTTTGTAAGGATTTAATAATGAACAATAACTTTGAATTATCTAATTTCGAAAAAACAAGACTGATAAATTTACAAACAGTAATGCAATTTAGTGATTTAACAATACAGAGTTTAGCAAAAAAATCGGAAAATCTCTCGTAACTGTTATTAAATATAAGAAAATTATACAAAAGGGAGAAGAAGTTTATTAAAAAATTTGTTCTTCATAAGAATAGAGATAACATTCATGCTTGAAAATACTCAAATGAAGAGATAAAGAAATTAGCAGAAGATTATAATAATAAAAAACTCCTCATAAGCGACAGGAAGAGTTCAACAGATTCATATTTGAGTTTGTTTTTATATAATGAAAAAATAAACTCGAGATATATCTTACTCTCAATTTCATAAAAGACTAATAAAATTAGGTGTTACATCTGCTTTTGCTTATAAAAGTGGCAAAAATTCTGCAAAAAATATGTAAAGTATGCAAAATTAACGAATAAGGAATATCTTTTTGATAATATGGTTTTTAAAAAACCTAAGAAAAAGAAGTAATTAGAACCGAACAAAGACGAAATTTCTCATTTGGTCAAAGGGTAGAAATGAGATGGATGCTCACACAAATTCTTAAATAATAAAGAAATAACATTAATTGGTTCCATTGATGTAGCAACAGGTTTAATTTTGTCATTACATTTTGAGAAAAAAGCAGAATCATTAAATGGACATCAATCAAATATTGAAAAAATGATAAATAATTATGGAATTCCACAAATGATTATTACAGATAACAGAAAGAATTTTTATAATTCTGCTGAATCAAATGCTTCTACATATAATGCTAGTAAGAGATTTAGGAATAGAATTTATAACCACTTCTGAATCAAACGGAAAACCACATATTGAACGTTTTTGAGATTTTTTGCACAAAAGAGAATTCCAAGTTGAATAATAAGACACACAATTATAAAACAATTGAAGAATTGAACCAATAATATAGGTGAATTAATGAATTATTTAAATATTACAAGAAAAAGTGTTATACAAAATCCACAAAGTAATTTCTTTAGACAACCACATAAAGAATACCTAGAAAATTACTTTGATTTAGAGATAAAAAGAAAAATTAATGCTGCTGCAGTAACTTATAATAATGTAAATTATGCACCCTATGAAAATGACAAAAGAATTAAAATTAATAGCAGCACAGATATAAAATTTGTCATAGGAACAGACGAAAAATTATATTTTAGAACCAAAAATAAAAGATATGAAGCAAAACCGATATCTACAAAAGATATGACTCATTATGAGAAAATAGCATTCGAAAAAACGCTTGTAAGTAGGGGTAAAAGAAGTACAAATCATATCAAGACTTCTTTCGAGTGGTTTCTCCTTTAATAAATTACTTGATTTAAAAATTAGAAAAATTGCTTCATCTGATAAATATACAGGCGATGAAATAAAAATATTGCAACAAATACTAGATGAACTCAGAAGATGCTCGTAAAAAACTCGATAACATCACAAATTTATAAAATCAAACAAACAAAATTTATGAATATTTTACCAAAGCAGTGCCTAGGATTTTCCTTACAGGAAAATCGTTTAAAACATACACACTACAAATGTTTTTAAGGGTTTCTCACTTTTACCACCCCTAACCCCAGCTACTAATGACGAAAATAGGTGGGAATTTTCTTTTTGAAAAAAGAAACAAAAAAACTTTATATCTGTGGCATTACGCAAATATTTTATTTGCTACAAGTCACTTTTTCAGATTTTGTTTTTATATTTTTATATAAAGGTGTTTTATTATAAAAAGTAAACAGAAAAATCTTAAATTAAACTTTTTATGGTATTAAAAAAACTGGTAAAAAGTGATTAATCCTGCTTTATGCTATATAATTTTTATACATTGTAACTATGTAAAGTTTTGAATAATATTTCAGAGGCTATATATGTTTTAAATGTGTTTTATTTGAAAATAATGTATAATTTAGTAATGTCAACAAAAGATGAAAAACTCAAACAACTAAAATTAATTACAAATTCATGAATAAAGTCATTTACTGACCTTCCGAATGATGTTAAAGAAGTATTAGCATCTTATATTACTTCATGAAATAATAGTAAAGATATAACAATAGAAAAACCTAAATATTGTCATAGATGTGGATACTGTAAAGATACACAAGCACGGTTCAACAAACAACATCGTCTCGTTATAGAATGTTTAGATTGTAAGAAAACTTTTAGTAATTGCACTGGAACAGTTTTTGAAAGGCTAAGAAAAACACATCGAAATTTAAATATCAAAATGTTTCTTGAGTGTCATTTAAAGAAATTAACACTTAAAGAAACTGCAGCGATTTGTGGAATTAATTTAAAAAACAAGCTTTTGTTTGAAGACATAAAATTATTAGATTTTATTAAATCTAAGCAAAAAGAATCAGATGTCAGTAGTGGAATAATCAGAACTTGACGAAATATATTTTCTTGATGTAAAAAAGGTGAGACACAAAAGAACGGAATAGGTAGAGCAGCAAGAAAACGTGGAAAATCTTTATACTATAACTCAAAAAGAGGTATAAATAGTGATTTAGATTGTGTTTCTACTATGGTTGATAGAAATGGGGAATCGCAATTTCTTATTTAGGAAAAGGTAAACCTTCTGCAGAAAAACTATATTTTGCTTTTAAATACAAAGTTAAAAATCCTGAATCTGCAAAATTTATAACTGATGGGGAAACATCATATAAACCTTTTATAAATAAGATAGGTGCATCTCATTATATTGTTGGTGCTTCTAAGAAAAAATCTTTTGTTTATAAAGAAAATTCAGATAAAACAAAAAGTGTAAGGGAAAAATTACATATACAAAATGTTAATAATTTTCATCGCAAGATTAAAGAATTAATTGAAAATGTATATAACGGAGTTTCAAGTAAAAATTTAGATAAGTATATAAATTGGGTAAAGTGAACAAGAATAAACAAAGGAAATCATTATTCAATGATGATAACTTTAAATAAATTTTTAACAAGCAGGTAAAAATAAGACAAAAAGATTTTTTGGATTCTTAAAATATAACAAAAAATAAGAATTTAAATTAAATAATAAGTTGTTTTTTAGTTTTTTAACAAAAACATTTAAAATTATTTAAAAACACACATTTAAAACATAAATAGCCTTATTAAATTCTTGATAAAGCATATTTAAAAAATTTACAAAATGAAAAAAATAAATTTTTATTTTGTAGTACTGTAAAAGTAATAAATTTCTTTTTCAACTGTATATAAGGGAGAAAAGTTAGATAAAATTTGTAAATTATGTTCCTAAAATATATAAGTTTTTATCTTTATTTATGAAATTAATTTCATAAATAAAGATAATTTATTAATTTTTTCTTTTTTTTATTTCCTTACAGTGAAGACAAACATACACAAAAAAACAACTATATCAACAAACAAATACAATTTATAAGTGTAAAATAAATATTTTGATATAATCAAAACCAGAAAGGAAATAAATGGTAAAAGTAGAAAATACAAGAAATTCATCAATGCTTTTAAAAGCTGTTTTTAAAGGTGACAGTTATCCAAAAACCTTAGTTGAAAAAGAATCGGTTGTAACTGAATACTTTGACAGAAATGAAGCATTAGTTTACTTCGGAACAGAAGAAAAATATGACTATAATGTAGTCTCAAAATTCGCTAAGGGATTATTCGCATCACAAGTTCGCAATTTACAAATCGATCTTGATTCATTTGTTCGCGGAAAGGTTTGTATTCCTTGTGTTGTAGATGCATTTACAAATGCATATAAATATGTAAATGCAGATATTTACAATGCAAAAACTTCTAAAAAACCAGAAAAATTTGCAGTAAGCTTTTTATCAACAACAGACCCACAAAGATATGAACACAAACTTTATAGTGCAAATGTTTTAGCAGATGCAGTTAATTACGCAAGAAATTTACAAATTATGCCACCTAACATTTGTAACTCTGAATATTTAGCTAAAACTGTTGTTGAATATTTAACTAAATATGACAATTTAAAAGTAACAGTATTAAACAAAGCACAAATCCAAGAACTTGGAATGGGATTACTTCTTTCTGTTAATCGTGGAAGTATGTATGAACCTAGAGTTGTTGTGATTGAATATAACGGGAATCCAGATTCAAAAGCCAAAACAGTTTATGTAGGAAAAGGAATTACCTTTGATTCAGGTGGATATTCACTAAAGCCAAGTCGTTCAATGCTTGGAATGAAATTTGATATGTCTGGTTCTGTATTTGTAGCAAGTGCATTGAAAGCAATCGCTCAATTAAAACCTAAAACCAATGTTGCTGCTGTAATGTGTATTACAGATAACCGAGTAAATGGTGATGCATCATTACCTGATTCGGTATGAACCAGTATGAACGGAAAAACTGTTGAAATTAATAATACCGATGCCGAGGGAAGATTAGTAATGGCAGATGGGTTAACATATGCAGTTAGAAATCTGAAAGCAACAAGACTTGTGGATGTTGCAACTTTAACTGGAGCAATCCTTGTTTCGCTCGGAAGTACCTATACCGGAGTTTGAGCAACAACTGATAAAGCATGAGATGATTTAAAGGATGCGGCAGAATCTCAACATGAACTAGTATGAAGAATGCCTCTTGATGAAGCATTTGCTAAGGAAATTAAAAATTCAGTTGTAGCTGACCTTAAAAACACTGACTTATCTGGTGCAGGTGGTGGAAGTTGTTCAGCAGCAATGTTTTTAAAAGAATTTACCGAAGGGATTGAATATATTCATTTAGATGTTGCTGGGACAGCAGAACAAGGTGGAAAACCAACTGGTGCAATGGTTAAAACATTAGTTCAACTAGCGCTTAATGCAACTGAGTAATTAAAAAACCATCAATTATGATGGTTTTATTTTGCTCTATATAAAAAGTATAAAAAAATGGCGATCACGAGAGGATTCGAACCTCTGACCACAAGCTTAGAAGGCTCGTGCTCTGTCCATCTGAGCTACGCGACCACTAGTATTTATTTTATCATAATTTGATTGTAATTTAAATTATTTGATTATATTTTATAATTTTTTGTTCATGTTTTTTTCAGCTATTTTCATAATTATTATTTTTCTTCTCTTTTCAATAATTCTTATTATATTGAATATCATTTTTAATACAAAATAATTATGTGTATAAACATAATTATAATTGAAAATTAATATATCAAAGCATACTTCTAATATTTATGATAACTTATTGTTGATACACAATATAATTAGCGTCAATTATGAATGAATATAAAATATCTTGATGAAAATGAAAATGTAAGTATTAACCAAAATATCTCAAACGATAATACAATTGAGTTTTATGAATATCTAAAAGATTTATATCTAAATACCACTAATAAACCATAATCATCTATAATAAAAATAGCATAATTTCTGCTATTTTACATGCACAATAATTTGTCAAATAATTATTCCTACAATTACGATTAAAAGCAAAATTGAAATTATTGAAATTACATATATTCAAGTATTTCTACGATATTTTTTTATTGCTTCTTTAGGTAATGTATTTTCTTTAATAATTGAATTTACTAATGTAGTATATTGAAGATCTATTTTATCTTTGGTGTCTGTATTTATATTTGTTTGTTTTTTACTCATTTTTTTCTAATTCTACCATCACAGATACTGCAAATGCTTCTGGACCAGTATGTGCTGCAATAGGTAATGGAGTTGTTATTTGTGTGCTTGCCTTGATAAATTGATCAGATGTAATTGCTTGATTAACTTCATCATTAACACCTGAAATTAAATCTACATAATATTTAGCATTTTTGTCTATGTTTTTTAAACTATCTATAAACTCATTAACTAAATCAAATGCCTTAGCAGTAGCATTTTTAAAGTTTCATTTTGTTGCCACTGATTTAACTTTACCTTCTTCGTTATAGCTTAATACAGGGTATACTTTTAATTTAGATAAAAGAAATTTTTTAATACCAGACAACCTACCACCATTAATTAAATATTCTAAACGATAAGGAACAATAAATGTTCTTGATGTTTCATTAATATTATTTAATGTTTCAAAAAGTTGGTTAATGCTCGCACCGTTTTCATACATTTTTTTAAGATGTGCAACTGTTCGAACAATTTGATTGCCAAACAAGTGATTTTCCATTATATGCACATTTGACAGTTCCATTGAAATACTACGAGCTTGCATAAAAGTGTTAGATAAATGCTGTGAGATACCTAAATAAATCACATCATCATAGTTTTTTGCTGCATCTTGAATGATTCGAGTCATCTTGTCTATTTTTGGTAATGAAGTTTTAATTTTAGATGTAACCGATATCTTTTTTAGTATTTCGAGATTTGATACATATCCATCTTCAAAACTTTCTCCATCGATTTCTACTTGTAAAGGTAAAAATTTATAACCTAGTTCATCTGCTTGTGCAACTGATAAACCAGAAAAAGAATCTACTATTATTCCCAATGTTTTCATATGATAATTATATTTAAAAAATATAAAGATATAAAAACAAATTCAAAAATTTTGAGCAAATGAAATATGAATAAATTTATGATAAAAATATATAATATCAAAGATGAAATTTAGTGAGCAGAAAATCAAAAATTGACATTCTTTTTATTATAACGAAGGAATTGAAATAATTTCACTTCCTGATTTTTTCAATCATATAAGGCTTGCTAATTCTAATCCTGAATATAAAGTAAAAGCAACTAATTTAGGTATCGAATTTAACTGTGATAATCCTTTTTCAATGCATTGTTTTAACATATATACACTAATAGCAATTACCAAGAGTTTGTTGATAAATATTAAAAAGCGCAATAAAACTCTTTTGTTAGGACACTCTGAAGGTATTGATGCAAAAATATATGAGTTATTTAAGCGATCTTTTTCACATAAAAGCATAAAGCTACTCGAATATAATACTAATGTTATAAATGAATTTATTATTATAAACACAACATTAGGTATTGATGTTGATTATTATATTTATTTATATAAAAATCCATTTAATAATAATTACTACATTAAAATTTATCATGATTTATTTTTGATTTCTGTAAACGAGCAAAAACAACTGTTAAACAATGTTTTTGAATTTGATAAACAAATTATATTGCATAATTTTTATAATTTGTTTATCTTAAAAATAGATAAATTTTTTTCTTTTTACAAATTAAAACTTGAAAATCAAAAACATCTTTTCCTTGAAAATCAAATTGATCGCAATAATTTAAATATTAAAATTGCTATAAACAATCCTGTTGATAACAATATCTTACAGAGTTTGCTAAATTCGCTAGGTTTTAATGTAAAAGAAGCTTCAAACCTAAGAATCCAAGAACGAAGTAAAAATTTATTTTGAATTTTCTTTAAATGAAACCTTTTTACCTATCAAAAATCTAAAACTGATTTTTTAATTACTTTTGATAAAAAAAACCGTTATAATTTTTTTTTCAATATTAATGACAGATATATAAAAATAAATAACGAAGAATTAATTTATTTTTATATTAACTATTTCTTTTTACAGTGAAAGAATGAAAATAAACTTCAGCAAAATAAGGTTATAATAACTCATAGTGTTAGTAAAAATATCATTAATTTATTAAATAACTTCAATATCCCTTATGAATTTGCTGAAAAATCTGATACTAAAAATGTTTTATTTGCTAATATTTTAGAACATTTTTGTGCAAATAATAATCAAGCATTAGAATTTAGTAATTTACAATTCATTATCGATATTTGTCAGATGTTGCTTTCTTATAAAAATAACAATAATTTACTTGATTATAAATATTTGAAGATGCGTAATTATTTCAAAAATACTATATATATAGTTAAAAAAATCAAAATACCTTTTTTTAAAGCAACTAATCTTGCTACATTCTTTCAAGTAAATCAATCCATATCAAGAAATTATCGAATATCTAGAATAGAACAACTAAATGCATATAACACCTATAGTTATGAATTTTTAAACCTTGAAATCCAAAATAAAAAGCAACAAGTTTTCAATATCTGCATATATTATGATTTTAATCGAGAAAGTTTGATATTTAAGCAAGAACATAATTTTGAATACACACAAATTAAATATTATTTAAATAAATTTAAAGGTTTGCATCTAAACAACATAATCATTAAATATGTAAAGAAATATCTTAATAAACAAAATTAAAGTAAAATATAATAAAGGAGAAATATGATTTCTAAAGTAAAAGGAACAAAGGATTATGATATTGTAGAATATCAAATTAAAGACTTAGTAAACTTGGTATTTTCAGATATATGTGCAAATTATGGTTTTAAAATGATCGAAACACCAGTACTTGAAACATCTGAATTATTCAAACGTTCTGTTAATGAATCAGAAATTGCTAAAAAAGAAATGTATGAATTTTTAGATAAATCGAATCGTTCATTATGTTTGCGTCCTGAAGGAACCGCATCTTTTGTGCGTGCTTTTATTGAAAATAAGTGATATACATTAGTAAACGAAAAATTCGCATACAATATGCCAATGTTTCGCTACGAACAACCACAAAAAGGACGCTATCGACAGTTTTATCAAGCAGGAATTGAGTTTGTTGGTCCTAAATCATATTTAAAAGACTTCTTAGTTGTGCAAGTTGCTATTGATATTTTAGAAGCATTAGATATAAAATATGTGCTTAAAATTAACTCAATTGGAGATAAACAAACTAGAGCAAATTATGAAAATGCCTTAACTGAATTCTTAACAAAATACCAATCTCAATTAAGCGAGATTTCGCAGCAGCGTCTTAAAGATAAAAAAGTTCTTAGAATTTTAGATGACAAAGTTGATTCTAAACTACCTTTTATGCATAAAGCTCCAAATATTCAAGATTATTTAAGTAAAGAATCGAAGTTATATTTTGAAGAAATTAAAGGTATGCTAGATTTTTATGATATTAAATATTATGTTGCACCAGAACTTGTGAGAGGACTAGATTACTATGATGAATTTGTTTTTGAAATAACAGTAAAATCCGATAAAGTAGGTTCTCAAGACACATTAATCGGTGGTGGTCGTTATTCAAATTTAGTCGCTGAATTAGGCGGTCCAGATGTATCAAGTGTTGGTTTCGGATTTGGAATAGATCGTTGCATTGAATTAATTCGAGAAAATATTATTGAAAATACGGAACCGTTACAACAAATGCAAAATCAAAAAGTCGATATTTATTTTGCTGCATCAGTAAGCGACGAAAATCTAGAAAAGCTTTTTCATTTAGCTCACTACGATTTAAATGGATTAACTAATTTTTATCATATGGATTTTCATCTAATGAAATCCAAAAAAATATATGAAAAAGCAAAAAAATTAAATGCAGTTTTTTTAATTACAGATGATAAATTACTACCTCATAACTCTTTTTATATCAAAAATCTTATAACAGGTGATAAAATGCAATTTTATTTAAATAGTGATGGTGTTATTGATTTACTTAAATTTATCAATGATGCAGATGTTTTCGAACCCGAAGTAGTGAGTGATTTTATTGCTCAATATGAAAGTGAAGTATAGAATGAATAAGACAATTAAAAATAATGAGTTAAATATCCGAAATATAGGACAGCAAGTAACTTTATATGGTTGAGTTGCAAATAAACGTCGTTTTGGTGAATTAAATTTTGTTGATTTACGTGATAAATACGGTATTACTCAACTGGTTTTTAATCAAGCAATTAATTTTACAAAAGAAAGTGTTTTAGAAATTACAGGACAAGTTGTTAAACGTAAAGATCCAAACGTTCAAATACCAACAGGGCAAATAGAAGTAGTGGTTTCAGAATATAAAGTTTTATCAACTGCAAAAGAATTACCATTTCAAATCCGAGATGATATCGATGTCAAAGAAGAAATTCGCCTCAAACATAGGTTTTTAGATTTACGGAGACCAATAATGCAAAAAACAATCGCTTTAAGAAATAAAGTGATTTTTGCGATGCGAGAATATTTGCAAAATAACGAATTTTTAGAAATTGAAACACCTATTCTATCTAAAGCAACACCTGAAGGGGCACGCGATTTTTTAGTTCCCACACGTGATTTAAATTCTTTTTATGCACTACCACAATCGCCGCAACTATTTAAACAACTGTTAATGATTTCGGGTTTTGAAAGATATTTTCAAATTGCTAGATGTTTTCGTGATGAAGATTCGAGAAAAGATCGACAACCAGAATTTACCCAGTTGGATATAGAAACATCTTTTTTGGATGTTGAAATTTTTCAAAGCAAGGTTGAAGAAATGTTTCGATATTTAATGAAGAAAGTTATGAATGTTGATATTAAAATACCATTCGATCGTGTCAGTTATGATGATTGCATCAGAAATTATGGTAGTGATAAGCCGGATTTTCGATATGAGCAAAAAATAGTTGATATTAATAGTTTTTGCAATAATTCTAATTTTGATATCATCAAAAACGCTCCTGCAAAAAGACTCTTGAAAATAAATGAAACACTAAACAAAAAACAACTTAAAACATTAGAAGAGATCGCAAAGAAAAATAAGGCAAATGCTTTATTTTTCTTGGTGGTAGAGCAAAAAATAGTTACAGCAAGTAATTTTGCTTCAAAAGCAGGCGATTCAGTTGAACAACTCTTAAAAGAGTTTAATTATGCTGATGGAACATATTTAATTGTTGCTAATACCTTTGAAAATGCTTCACAAGCACTTGGTGCGTTGCGGGTAGAACTAAACACCTGATTTAATTGAGCTAGAGATGAATTTAATTTTAAATGAATTACTAAATTTCCAATGTTTGAATATGATGTAGAAAACAACAAATGAGCAGCTGCACACCATCCTTTCACACAATTTGATCACGATTTATCGCAAATCGATGCAATGGATAAATCTGATATAAAAGCTAAAAGTTATGATTTAGTATTAAATGGTTATGAATTAGGTTCGGGTTCTGCACGCATTTATGATAAAGATGTGCAAGAAAAAATGTTTGATTTAATCAGTTTGGATAAGCAGGCACAAGAAAGTAAATTTGGTTTCTTTTTAAAGGCTTTAGATTACGGAGTTCCACCACATTGTGGAATCGGACTCGGTATCGATCGAATCGTTATGATTTTAGCTAATTTAAACACAATACGCGATACAATTGCATTTCCTAAGAATTCTAAGAATCAAGATGTTTTCACTAATGCGCCTTCATCAGTTGAAACTCAACAACTAGATGATTTGTTTTTACAAGTGAAATCAAAATAGTAAATTAATAAATTAAAAATGATTTGTTTTTACTTCTTTTTTTGGTAAAATTAAAGAACTTGTTTTAAAATAAACTTAATATATAATAAAAAGGAAATTTATGCGTAAAGAAGTTAGACTTAAAAACAAAATGATCGCAGAAAAAAGAGCTAAAAAACTTTCTAAAGAACATGCAAGAGATTTAAGAAGAAAAGAAAGATTAGCACAAGCACAATAATTTAACCCAAACGGGTTTTTTTAAACTTTTTTACTTACTTATCAAGGATTTATAGCAATTTATGAAAACAATATAAATTATTTTTTCTTGTTATTTTTATAGTTTTTTATAAACTTAATAAATTTAATTTATAATTTATAAAATACAAAATAAAAGCAAAGGAGGATAATGGAACATAAGGCACTTTATCGAAAATATCGACCTAAAACTTTTGCTGATGTTATAGGTCAAGAACATATTATTGAGACATTAAAAAACATACTTAAGACTCACAAAATACATCATGCTTACTTATTTAGTGGCCCAAAAGGAACTGGTAAAACGTCAGTTGCTAAAATATTTGCTAATGTACTAAATTGTATGCATACACACGATTTGACTCAGGCTTGTGAAAGTTGTTTAGCAAACTATAATGATAATTTTGACATTATTGAAATGGATGCTGCTTCAAACAATGGAGTTGAAGAAATTCGTGATTTAAAAGAAAAAGTTGAACAGGTTCCTATCAATGGGCACTTTAAGGTATACATTATCGATGAAGTGCATATGCTAACTAAAAGTGCCTTTAATGCTTTGCTTAAGACACTTGAAGAACCTCCAAAACATGTGATATTCATCCTTGCAACTACTGATCCACAAAAAATTCCTTTAACAATTTTATCAAGGGTTCAAAGATTTAATTTTAAGCGAATTAGCGAACAACAAATCGTCAAGCAACTTAAAAGTATTTTGATAAAAGAAGATATTAAATTCGAAGAAAATGCTCTTAAAGCACTTGCTTCTCTTGCTTCTGGGGGGATGCGTGATGCACTTTCACTTGCTGAACAAGCTAGTTCATTTAATGATAATAAAATCTTATTAGAAGATGTGGTAAACAATTTTGGTTTGATGTCATCGCAAAAAATTATTGATTTAATTATTTATTTAAAAAATGACGATATTATTAATATTTTAAAATTGATTCAGCATATGCAAGAAGATGGAATTGATCCAAAATATTTTCTAATATCAATTTTAGAAGTTTTAAAGGAATGAATTATTTTTTCTAAAACTTACGATGTGCAAATATTGCATCATATTAATCAGGATGATTTTTATAAACTTCCTTTAAATAATGATTTAGCAGTTAAAATATCAAAGAATATTTATGATATTTTAACTAAAATAACAAAAAGTGAAGAACCTTTTAAACTAATTGAAACAGGATTTATTAATATAGTTGATTTGGATAATTCACCTAAAATTAAAGCAAATCACACTCAAAATCAAGGAAAGAAAATACCTGAAAAAAATGATGAAATAAATTTTATTAATCAACCATATAAAGAACAGGTAACTGAGTCACCTATTTTAGAAGAAAATAAACTAAATGAATTATTTACAGGTGATGATTTTTTAAAATCAAAGTTTAATAATCTTGAAGTTGAACCTAAGACAAATGCAGATATCAACTACACTGATGTAGATGAAACAATGCAGCATACAAAAGAATTGTTACTGAAAACTAATGAATTTATTCTTTCATCTAACGAACATAACGGAAACAAAGAAGATTTAGAAAGTAATATACTTACTGATATTGATACATCAGAACAATTATTTAACAATACAATTGAGATTAATATCCCACATAATCATCAACCGATCAAATATCAGTGAGAAGGTGAAGACGAAATGGAAAGTATGCTGAATTTAGTTTTATGAATCCAACAAGATCGTAACAATCGCAGCACAAAAGATGTTTATAACAAACTAAAACAAGATGCTGAATTTACTAATAATCGAGTAGATTTAAATCGTTTTTTTGAATGATTTAGAGTAATTGATATTTTAGTAGCAACAAAAAACGCAATTATTTTTCAGTGTAATGATGATAAAATGATTGAATTATTAAATAAAAATAAATATAAAGTAGATTTTCAGAAGTTTATAGATTATGTTTATGGTGATGGATATAAATGATTATATTTTGTAAATTCTAATGATCGTGAAAATATTAAAAAGCTTGTCACTGAATATCGTAGAGGTAATTATAAACTCAAAAATCCTATACATCAACCTGAAAAACTTATTAATGTTATTCCGAACGATCGCGAAGATCAAATTGAAGCTTCGAAATATATCTATAAAAAAACTTGAAAATCATAGAAAGGCAAATTATGAATGCAGATTTTATTAAAAGAGTAAAACAATTACAAAAAGAGATGCAAATCAAACAAGATGCATTTTCAAAACAAGAATTTGAGGTAGAAAAACAAGGGATTAAAATTGTGGCTACCGGTGATATTCAAATAAAAAGTATTGATATCGATCCAGTTTTAATAGATCCAGATGACAAAGAACTGCTTGAAGATTTATTAATCGTTACAATTAATGCATTGGTTGATAAAATCAATGAAGAACAAGATAAAATAGCACCAAAAGAAATGCCTGGTGGACTTCCTTTTTAATTACTATGTTTGATTCAGATGATATAATAAATCTTTCTCAAAAACTAAGTAAAATACCAGGTTTTAGTAAAAAAACAGTTGAAAAATTTATCTACTGGATTTTTGAAAATGATCAAAGTAGTGTTAATTTACTCGCAAATGAAATTAAAAAAATTAAGGAAAAAACTAAATTTTGTCCAAATTGCACTAGTATATTAACAGAAAATCAAGAATGCAAAATATGCACAGACTTCGATCGCAAAAACACTCTTTTAGTTATTGAGAGTCTCGCTATTTTAAACAAGATAGAAAAATCAGGTATATACTTCGGTAAATACTTTGTTTTTGATAAAAAAATCGAAAATGAAATACAATACAATCAAAGCATCCCAGAGATAAAAAAATTTTTAGACTATGCGCAAACCTTTGATGAAATTATTTTAGCACTTTCTCCTACTTTAAAAGGTGAAATTGTAACTAACATACTTAAACAATCATTAAAAGAAAAAGGTTTAAATGTTTCACAAATAGCAATTGGAATACCATTAGGTGCTTCGGTTGATTATATCGACGAAACTACCTTAAAATTCTCAATAAAAAATCGTCAAAATGAATAGAGGACATTTATGTTTATTACATTCGAAGGATTAGACGGAAGTGGAAAGACCACTATTTTAAACCTACTTATTCAATATTTCAAAGAAAAATATCCAAACTTACCTTTTATTTCAACACGCGAACCAGGTGGACATAACATCCCTGAAGCAGAACGGATTAGAGATATTATTCTTGATAAAAATAGTGATTTATCACCTGTTGCGGAAGCGATGCTATACTCGACCAGTCGCAGGATTCATCTTGAGAAAGTTATTTGACCTGCATTAGAAAAAGGTGAGTTAGTGCTTTGTGATCGCTATATTGATAGTTTCTATGCTTATCAAGGGTTCGCACGTAAGTTAGGATATGATTTTGTTAAACAACTAACAAATTTAATTATTGATAATGCAATACCTGATTTGACTATTTTCTTTGATATTACACCTGAAAAAAGCAAGGAACGCCGTGATAAAAATCGTTTAGTTCAGGATCGTCTCGATAATGAAAAAATGCAGTTCCATCAAGATGTTTATTTAGGTTATCAAAAACTTATTTCTGAAAATCCTTCAAGATTTATTATTGTTGATGGTTCTGAAAATGCTGATGTAGTATGTAAGGAGGTTGTTGATAAACTCCATCAAAATCCTAAATTTTTAAGTTATATAAATAATAAAAATGTACCAGATACTAACTAAATTCGATGAGTTAAATAAAGAAAATAAATTGTCACATTTATACCTTTTTAAAACTAATTCAGATAATGTTGATAATTTTTTATTGCAACTTATTAACATAATTAATAATACTAAATTTGCACCAGACACATCTTTAAGCAAACTTACAAATAATATTTATTTAATCGATGGAAGCAAAGATATAATTAAAAAAGATGATGTTCAAGCAGTAGTTTATCAAGCACAATTTCAACAAAATAATAATCAAAAAACCATTATAATAATTAAAGATATCGATCATACTACACATATTACAATAAATAGTTTTTTAAAATTTATTGAAGAACCAAATGATAATACAATTATTTTCGCTACCACCAGCAAGATAAATAAGGTTTTACCAACAATTATTTCACGATCTCAAATTATTAATCTTATCCCTTTTTTAAAAAAACCAAATAAGGAAAATTGATACCAAAATTTTAGTGAAAATGAGCAGCATATAGTAATTTTAAAACAATTAATAACTTATTTTGAACAACTCTTACAAAATAATTCAAAATATACACTTAATTTATTTTTAGATTTTTTAAATCAAAATCTAAAAAAAGAAAATATTTTTTTCTTAAATGCATTAAAATACCTATTTCAAACCAGTAATTTATTAAATTATAAATATAAAGAATTGGACAAAATATATAGATTAATAAATAGAAAAACACAAAATATTCGACAAGTTAATTCTGCTAATAAATTAATGCTTGAATTTAACAAAAATTTATCAGATTATAACAGTAATTTTGAGATGCAAAAAGTTGCTTTATTAATTAAACTTAGAAGGTTATATGAGTAAGTTATATATAATAGGAACTCCAATAGGTAATCTTAAGGATATAACATTTCGCGCTGTTGAAACTTTAAATAAAGTAGACATAATTGCTTGTGAAGATACCAGAGTAACTACCAAACTATTAGAACATTTTAGTATAACCAAAAAAACATTGATTACTAATAATGCTTTTAACGAAAATGCTACTGCTAAAATTATTTTAAACTATCTGCAAGCACAAAAAAATGTCGGATTGGTTTCCGATGCTGGGATGCCTGTTGTTTCTGACCCTGGTTTTAGTATTATTAATCTTGCAAGAAATAACGGATATGATATTGAAATAATTCCTGGTGTTTCTGCAGTAACAACAGCGTTTGTTGGTTCCGGATTTTCTAATAATTTTACTTTTTTAGGTTTTATCAAAGATAAAAGTCAGCAGCGAAAGAATCAACTTACTAATTTATCTGAAGGAACATATATTTTCTTTATATCACCACATAAACTACTTCAAACCATCAAAGATATTTATAATGTTTTTAATGATAATGTCAATATATGTTTAGCTAAGGAACTTACAAAAATTTATGAACAATGATTTTTTGATAAACCTTCTGTGTTAATAACCAAGTTTCAAAATATTGAAAAAATAAAAGGTGAATATACCTTAGTTATAAACATCCCAAAAACAAAACATATTAAGGTGAATAAATATCCTAAAATTAATAAAAATATCGTTTAGCGCTGCTATATAGTGCTAAACAATTTATTTATTTAAAACCATTTGGAAATAATGCTGTCTTAAACGGTGTTTGTGAATTATCAAAACCGTTTGGATAAATTAATAATAAATTTTGACGATACGAAGCTGTTTGTGCCGGGTATTTCTTCTTATCACTCCCATCAATTAAATTATATGCTTTTAATTTACCAAAATCATGTGATAGAAAGAACGGTGCAAATCCAGCTACCTTAGAAAAGTCATTCTTTTGAACATCTGAAGCAACTGCATCATATATACCTATCATTTGTCCAAATTCATTATACACAAGCGAACCAGATGCTCCATAATATAATGATGAAAATCAAATTGAATAATTATAACCATAATAATTACCTAGCAATCTTCCTTGTGCTGAAGTATAAGGTGTATAATTACCACTATTAATCTTTTCTTCTGCGCTATTTGTAGGTAATGCAAAAGTTTTTTCATTTGATTTACTTCGTGAATTTCATTTTAAAGAAGTTGAATTTCTTTCAGTTGGATTATTAATACTTCATGCTGCTGTTCCTGATGCATCAGCTTGTGGATAGCCACCTATATATACTTCTTTTGAATTAGTTAAACTGTTTTGGTATTTTTCATTAAATGCACTCATATAATCAACAGTTTGCATATATACAGAAGTTTTTTTATCTTGATTAGGTAATTGATTTGTTGCATTTAGTCTAGCTAAATAAGAATCAACACCTGCTATAGCCAATTTAAACA
Organism: Mycoplasma sp. 6243; assembly: GCF_051200785.1. Taxonomy (NCBI): domain Bacteria; kingdom Bacillati; phylum Mycoplasmatota; class Mollicutes; order Mycoplasmatales; family Mycoplasmataceae; genus Mycoplasma; species Mycoplasma sp. 6243. The sequence goes on along the minus strand of NZ_CP195154.1, from coordinate 314,934 downwards.
TTTGCTGTGCTTGAGTATTTAACTTAGACATATCAATATCTATTTCAAAAACAGCAAAATCTGTATAAAATGGATAAAAATTCTCATCTTTTAATTGTTGCTTTAAAATATGACCTTCATCGCTTTCATCATCGGGATCAGCATCAGTAGTATATTTTTTTAGTCGTTCTTGTGCTAATTTCTTTAAATTATCTTGAAATGGTTGAATATATTTGTGATCAATAAAATCAAAACCTGCAAAAATTAACTTTGGAGATGATATACCTACTGCTTTTGTAGTTTCTGATGCGGCTGAATCAGACTTATTTGCATCCAAAAATTCATCCGCTGATGCGAATCATTTAACAGTATTTGCGCTATCTGCTTGATAATTATAGTTATTTTCTTTGATTGTAAAATCAGTTTTTTTTGCTGCTTTACCTATTGAGATTGAACGAGCTTTAATATTTCTTGGATCAATATAATTAAGTTTTTTAGCAACATTTTCATCTAATGTATTTGATAAATCAGCTGCAACATGTAAATTAGTTGCTAAGAAAAGTTTATATTTATTATCGTCTTGTTTATGATAATCAAGTAATCATGCTGTCCCGCTATCTGTTGAACGAAAATCATTACTGTGATCACCTGTCTTATTACCAACACCGAATTTTATAGCAAAACTGCGATCAAAAATTTCATTATATAACTGTTTTCTATCTACTACCTTATATTGCTTAACAAAATCTGGATATTGATTATTTTTACTATAGTCTTGTGTAGGAATATGAAAATCCGGTGGTAAAGGTGGGGGGGTCACGGGTTCTTTTGGTTTATCTGGTTTTGATGGTTGTGGAATTGGGTTCGGTTCTTGTTTTGGTCTTTGTTTTTTAAAAACCAAATTAGTACTTATTTGATTGGTATCTACAATTAATTTTTCAATCTTATAATCTTTATTAAAGTCTAAATTAGTTACATTAAATTTAATTTCCCTTGAATTTTTATCAAAACTTATTGCTGTCAATTTTTCAGCTAAACCACTTATTTGTATTTGTATTTTATCAGTTGTTATATCTGCCGAAATTGGAATTTCATATGCTTTTAATGTTAAAATATACTTATTTGCTTTATTTTCAACACCAGAAACAAGTATTTTATATTTTTGTGGTTGCTTTTGTTGGTTAGTTGTCCCACATGAAATTGCAAGTGCAGATGTTAGCAATGAAACAAATGTTAATAGAGATAATTTTCTCTTCATATTTTCCTTTCTTATATACTTTCTTTGAGTTTATTATTAGTAAATAAAATTAAAGATTTTACAACAATTTCCTCTTCAATATTATTAAAAATTTCTTTATTAAAGTAACTTAAATCTCCTCCAGTGAAAATTATTTTATAATTTTGCTTATTTATATAATTTAAATACATAATCAAAGATAAAATTCTAAATTGAACTCCTGATGAAACTGCATCAGAAGTATTATAACCGATATTTTTTATATCTTTATTTAATTTGATTTGTTTAACTAATGAAGTATTATCAAAAAGAGCATTTAACCCTTTTTTTATCCCCGGCATTATGCTAACACCGATTATTTTTTTATTTTCAGTTTTACTTAAAACTAATGCTGTCCCTAATGAAACAACATAACCACTTTTATATTTTTGTCCAATATAATATGCAGCCAGCAATATATCATTTCCTACTTCTTCCTTAGTTATTTTTTTATTGAATGTTAAATCATTTTCATTGAAATCCAAATATGAAATAAATTTATATTTTATTTTTAAAAAATCAAATACTTGCGATAAAATGATATTTTTTTCTGGTTTAACAGAAGAAATAATAATACTTTTAATATTTATTTTGTTTTTTATTTGAACAATTTTTTCTTTCAATGAATCAAAATTTAATAATTTAACCTCTAATTTTTCAATTATTAAGTTTGAATTCAAAAAATAACCAATTTTAATTAATGTATTACCAAAATCAATATATAACATAAGACTCCAGAATAAGAAAATAAAAGGTTATTAACCTTTTATATATAAATACTCAACAAGTTGATTAATTTTTTCATTTATTGCTTCAGGTTGCTCAAAAAATAAGGCATGCCCACAATTTTGCAAAAGTGTTACATTTTTTTGCATCTTATTTGCAATATTTTTTATAGTAAAGTAAGGAACAAATTTATCATTAATACCAGTAATAAATTCATAGTCATTATTTGCTTGATATAAACTTTTAATGCTTGTTTTTAGGTAATTGGGATTTAAAATCTGTGATGTAACCATATTTAAAAACATAGGTCGCTTTCTATCCATTAATTTCAAAAACATCGTAGCAACTTTTGATAAGTTTTTACGATAATCCAGTTTATCATTATAAATCAAATTATCTGAACTTTCATAAGCTGAATCATAATTTTCAGGTATGAGTCAACATTTCATTCTTTTGATTGCTGCTTCAACACTTTCACCTAATTTATTATCCAAAATTTCATAATTTATCGGTGCTGCTAGTAGTGCTTTTTTAACTAAATTGTTGTTTAATAAATACAAAGCACTTGCTCCTCCAAGTGAATGCCCAATAACAAGTTTAAAATCATAATTATATTGCTTTACAAATTCCAATGCAACCTGCTGATATAACTCAATTGATATTGCTTCTTTAGCACTACTGAAACCACAACCGGGAAAATCGAGAGCAACTACATCATAATTACGATTTTTCTGTAAGTAAACTTGGTTTGCAAAAGCAGCAGAGGAATTAAATCCGTGTAAAAATAAAACTTTTGGTTTACCGGTGTTTTCTTCTATATAATGTATTCTTTCGTTTAAAATCTCTATATATTTACTTTCCATTATTCACCAAACATAATATCAACTATTTCTTGTGGACTAATGCTTCCAAAATAGTTATCTAAATTAGGTACTGATTTTAAAAATTCTAATATTTTATTTTTCTCAAAATCAAGTCCAACTAATGCACTTTCGATGCTTTCGGTTCCAAGTAAGGTAAGAAAATCACCTTCAAATTTAATTTCAACTATCTTGTTTTCTTTTACATTAGCACTTATTTGTAAAATTCCACCATCTGTTTTCTTTTCGCTATAAAAAGAAAATTCGGGATTCTTACCTAAAACTCACTCATTTGATGATCTAATTTTGCGCAATTGTGGAACTAAGGTAGTATATTTTTCAGGTATATCAAGCAATTTTGCATCATATTTATGCATCAAATATTCAATGAATTTATTTTTAAATTCTTCAATACTCATTTTTACTGGTAATTCATCTAAAATGTTTGTCACTCTTTGCCTTGCACTATTTATTCCTTTTGATTCCATTTTCAATTTACTTGGATTTAAAACAGTTGAAAGTCTTGTTAAATCAACATTAAATAATATAGTTCCGTGATGTACAATTTTATTTTTATAAATAAATTGTGCATTACCTGAAAATTTTGCACCATTTACTACTAAATCATTTCTTCCTTTAAATTGTGCATCTAAACCAAGTGATTTTAAGAAATTAAGAACCGGTTCTAAAAACTTTTGATAACTATGCTCTGTTTTATCATTAGTAATAAATGAGAAATTTAAATTACCAAGGTCATGATAAACAGCTCCACCACCTGATAAACGACGATATAAACCTATTTTATCACGCTCTAAAACATCGAATTTAACTTCCTTATATGCATTTTGATTACGTCCAATAATCACATCATTAGCATGTTGATAAAGATAAATAATATCTTCATGATTATCTTCATCTTTAGCCATTATTTCTTCAAGAGGAAGTGTGTAAAATGGTGTAGTTTCCTTACATACATATATTTTCATTTTTTACTCCTTATTTACTAAATCAAAATTTGTTATACTTTTAAAAAGTTTAACAAATTTTGTTTCATTTTCCTTAAGATTTAAATTTGTAACACCAAAAATATTGATTTGTCCATAATCTCAGCGTTTTTGGTATCGATTTTTATCAAGCAAAAATAATAAATCTTCGATGAATCAGTCAAAATATTCATCAGAATACTTTAAATTACGAAGTAATCCATTAATTTTTATATCCAAAATTCGATTTTGATGATTTAGAATCTCGAAATCAAAAGATAAATTTAATTCTTTGCTTGTTACTGTTTGAAATTGCTTCTTCATTTTTTAATTATATCACTATATAAATACAAATGAAAAAGTTAATAAAAAGCAGTATTTTTGATTATAAAATAAACTTTTAATGACAAATTGAGCAAATTTATTGCATACATTTTCATATTTAAAGCAGATTTTGCAAAAATACTACTATATTAAGGATTTTTATTTAGAATATATTATAATATAATCGTATTTAATATTTAAGGAGAAGGATGAATTTCCAAAAACAATTAGAAAATACAATTTATCAAAAAAATACTCAATTAAAGAGTAAGAAGACTATTTTGCTTATTGATGGTGAAGATCAAAGATCGATTCAGGCAGCAGCTAAAGTTGCTGAAAGTGATTTAGTAAATATTGTGTTATTAGTTTCACAACACAACTGCTCACTTACACCTAATATCAAGCAGGAAGTTATCTCAGATGAGAAAAAATCAGAATATGCAAAGCAATATTTTGAATTAAGAAAAGGAAAGGAAACTTTAGAAGCATCAGTTAAAAACCTTGAACAAGCACCTTTTTATGCAATGATGATGCTTAAAAACAAAGAAGTTGATGGGGTTGTCGGTGGATTAAATTACACAACAGCTGATATTTTACGTGCTGCTTTTAAAGTAATCGGTCCTAAGAAAAACATCAAAACTATTTCATCTGCTATGATTATGCATAAAGATGATCAAAAATACCTATTTTCAGATATTTCAGTCAACATCAAACCTAATGCAGATCAATTAGCAGAAATCGGATTGAATGCCACCGAATTTGCTAAAAGCCTTGGTTTTGATCCAAAAGTAGCTTTCTTGTCTTTTTCAACAGATGGTTCAGCAGTTAGCGATGAGTCAAAATTATCTGCTGAAGCAACAGCAAAATTTAACAAACTTTCAGATACTAAAGCAATAGGAGAAATCCAATTTGATGCAGCATTTGATGAAAAAGTAAGACAATCAAAATACAAAAAACCTGCATATACAGGAGTTACAAATGTTTTTGTGTTCCCTAATTTAGATGCAGGTAACATCGGATATAAGATTGCACAACGTTTTGGGGGATTCGGTGCAATCGGACCAGTTATTACAGGGATTGCTGAACCTGTAAACGATCTATCAAGAGGATCAACCACAGAAGATGTTTATAATACAGTTTTAATTTCTGCATTACAATCTTATAAATAATATGAATGCTTTTTGTTATTCTGATAAAGAATGAAAAAAGTTTATAATTATTCATATTAAATAAAACGGAGGTTATTTAATGAAAATTATATCAATAGGAGCAAACCATGCTGGGACTTCATTTTTAAGAACAATGAAGAAAATTGCTCCAGACTCACATTTAGTGGCATATGACAAAAATACTGACATTTCTTTTTTAGGATGTGGTATTGCTCTATGAGTTGGTGGGGAATTTTCTAATCCAGATGGATTATTCTACTCAAGTATTGAACAACTTAAATCACTTGGAGTAGACATCAAAGATGCTCATGATGTTATAGAAGTAAATCGTGAAGAAAAATATGTTGTAGTTAAAGACTTAAGAACTGGACAAGTTTTTAAAGACTACTATGACAAACTTGTATATGCTGGAGGAACTTGACCAATTATTCCACCTTTTGAAAACATTCACTTAGACAACATTTTAGTTTCTAAAATCTTTGCACATGCAAAAGAAATTAAGGCTAAGGCAGAATCAAAAGATGTGAGAAATGTTGTTGTTATTGGTGCTGGATACATTGGTGTGGAAATTGTCGAAGCATTCCATAAATATGGAAAACATGTTACCTTAATTGATATGCAAGATCGCATTATACCAAACTACTTTGACAAAGAATTTACTGACAAAGTTGAAGCATCTATGGTAAAAAACGGAATTCAATTACAACTTAATGAAAAAGTTCAAAGATTTACAACTAAAGACGGAAAATGTGTTTCTGCTGTTGTTACAGACAAAGGAACATACGATGCTGATTTAGTAATCTTAGCTATCGGATTTAGACCAAAAACCGAATTAATTCAAGGTGTTGACAAACTACCTAATGGTGCGATTAAAGTTGACAAATTCCAAAGATCATTATCAGATCAAGATGTTTATGCTATCGGTGATGCAGCATCAATGATTAGCAATGTTTCAGATGAATATGTAAACATCGCTTTAGCAACAAATGCTGTTAAAACTGGTATTGTTGCTGCATTTCACTTAGCAGGAAATGAAACTATTCCATTCCCTGGATACTCAGGAACCAATGCTATTAGTGTGTTCGATTTCAACTATTCATCAACAGGACTTTCAGAAGTAGCAGCATCTAGACATCCAAAATTCAAAGATTCTTATGCTGTGGAATACTTTGAAGACAATGATCGTCCTGAATTTATGCGTAAACACTATAAAGTATGAATGAAAATTACATATGATAAAAACACACTTAGACTTTTAGGAGCACAAATTGGTTCAGTAGGTAAAGAAGCAAACCACACCGAAGTAATTTATATGTTATCTTTAGCAATTCAAGAAAGATTAACCTTACCACAAATTGCATTAATGGACTTTTACTTCTTACCACACTTTAACAAACCATTTAACTTTGTAATCCAAACCATTTTAAATGCTTTAAATCTAAATTACAACAAAAAATAAGGAAATTTTCCTTTAAATCAAACATTAAATCAGAAAGGATGTTATGACTTTTAAATTTGTAAAACCTGGATTAGTAATGTCTAAAAAAGAAGAAATTGTTCGTTTCTTAGACATTGATGGAAATTTAACAGCCGAAGGTAAAAAACACGACCCTAAATTATCAAAAGAAGAATTGTTAAAAGCATATAGATTCATGGTTCTTTCAAGAAGACAAGATGAATATATGACACAACTTCAAAGACAAGGGAGAATGCTTACTTTTGCACCTAACTTTGGTGAAGAAGCATTACAAGTAGCATCTGCTATGGTGTTAACTAAAGACGACTGATTTGTTCCAGCATTCCGTTCAAATGCAACAATGCTTTATATGGGAATGCCTATTAAAAATCAATTATTATACTGAAACGGAAATGAACGTGGAAGTGTAGTTCCAGAAGGAATTAATTTACTTCCTGTTAATGTTCCTATCGCGACACAATGTTCACATGCTGCCGGAATTGCTTATGCAGCAAAACAATTAGGTAAAAAAACTGTATCAGTTTCTTTCGTTGGAAACGGGGGAACAGCTGAAGGTGAATTCTATGAAGCAATTAATATTTCTTCAATTTGAAAATGACCATCAGTTTTCTGCGTAAACAATAACCAATGAAGTATTTCAACACCTGAAAAATTTGAAACTGGTTCAGAAACAGTTGCTGCTAAAGCTGCTGCTGCTGGAATGCCGGGAGTTCGTGTTGACGGAAATGACTTACTAGCTTCTTATGTAGTAATGAAAGAAGCAGTTGAATTTGCTCGTGAAGGAAATGGACCTGTTTTAGTAGAATTCATTACTTGAAGACAAGGACCGCATACTACATCAGATAACCCTAGAGTATATCGTACTGTTGAAGAAGAAAAAGAACACGAAAAATGAGAACCTATGCACCGTATTGAAAAATATCTATACGATAAAAAATACTTAACCGAAGCAGAAAGAGATCAAATGTGAGAATCTGCAATGGAAGAAGTTAAGAAAGCATACAACGAATCATTAGAAGAATTAGATGTAGACATCAACGAAGTATTTGACTACACCTATCACACACTTACACCTGAATTAGAAGAACAAAAACAAGAGGCTTTAGCTTACTATGCAAACTTAAAGGAGAGTAAATAATGGATAAAACAGTTACATTAAATAACATTGGTGCTTTAACTAATGCTATTGATTTAATGATGGAAAAAGATCCAACAGTTGTTCTTTGAGGACAAGATGCAGGGTATGAAGGTGGAGTTTTCAGAGCAACCGAAGGATTACAAAAGAAATACGGGCTTACCAGAGCTTGAGATTCACCTATTGCTGAAGCATCAATGTGTGGTGTTGGAGTTGGAGCAGCTATTTATGGACTAAAACCTATTGTTGAAATTCAATTCCAAGGATTCTCTTTCCCTGCATTTCAACAACTTTTTGTGCATGCAGCTAGATATAGAAACAGAACTCGTGGAAGAGTAACAGTTCCAATGGTATTAAGAATGCCTATGGCAGGTGGAGTTAGAGCTCTCGAACACCACTCAGAAGCGATTGAAGCACTTTATTCACACATTCCTGGATTAAAAGTTGTTATGCCATCAACTCCTTATGATACAAAAGGACTAATGATAGCAGCTATCAATGACCCAGATCCAGTTGTATTTTTAGAACCAAAGAAAATTTACCGTTCATTTAAACAAGAAATTCCAGCTGAAATTTATGAAGTTCCAATTGGAAAAGCAAATGTTTTAGTTGAAGGAAACGACTTAACTCTTGTAACATACGGAGCACAAGTTCACGAATCACTTGAAGCACTTAAAAAACTTCAAGCATCTAATCCAGAAATCAGTGTAGAATTAATTGACTTAAGAACTATTAAACCAATTGACACTGAAACTATTGTAAATTCAGTTAAGAAAACCGGAAGATTACTTGTGGTTCATGAAGCCGTTAGATCATTTTCAGTTTCAGCAGAAATTATTGCTAGAGTAAATGAAAGAGCATTTGAATACTTACAAGCTCCTTTAGCACGTTTAACCGGATACGACATCACAGTTCCTTTAGCACGTGGAGAAAAATATCACGCAATTGATAGTGATAAAATTGTTGCTAAAATTAAAGAGGTTGTTTCTTTTTAGGTTATAATTAACTACTAGAAAGGAAATTTATGGAAAGAAAAATCGCAACTCCTATTGCTCGTGCTGTAGCGAACAAATTGGGAATTGATATTAATTTAGTAACTGGAACAGGGCCACAAGGTAGAGTTACTGAAGCAGATGTTCGTGCATTTGCTGCAGCACCTGCTGCAAAACCTGCTGCTCCCGCTACCGCTGCACCTGCTGCTACTTCTGCTGCTCCTGCAGCACATGTTGATGTAGTGAGCAAACCTGCATCAGTTACCTTAGACGGAAGAAGAGAAAAAATTACTCCAATCCGTAATGCTATTGCTCGTGCAATGAAAACTTCACAAGCATCTGTTGCATACTTTTCGTTAGTAAATGAAATCGATGTAACTCGTCTTTGAGATTTAAGAAAATCAATCGTAGAGGATGTGCAAAAAGCTACTGGGGTAAAATTAACATTCTTACCTTACATTGCAAAAGCAATTATTACTGCTTTAAAAGAATTCCCTATTTTTGCTGCTAAATATGATGAAGCAGCTAACGAAATCGTTTATCCTACAACTATTAATTTAGGAATTGCTGTTGATACAGCAGCTGGGTTAATGGTTCCTGTAGTAAAAGATGCCCAAAACCTTACAATCGTGGATTTAGGTAAAGAAATTATCCGTTTAGCACTTGCTGCTAGAGATAAAAAAATTAAACCTAATGAAATGTCTGGTGGATCATTTACCATTACTAACTATGGTTCAGTAGGTGCTTTATTTGGAACACCTGTTATTAACTGGCCTGAAATATCAATCGCTGGTGTTGGAGCTATTCTTGATAAACCGGTTGTTAAAAATGGACAAATTGTACCTGGTAAAGTAATGAACTTTACCGTCGCTGCAGACCACAGATGAATTGATGGTGCTGCTGCCGGTAGATTCGCTGCTAGAGTTAAAGAATTACTTGAAAAACCAGAAATTTTAGGAGTTTTATAGTATGCATAAATTTAAATTTGCTGATATAGGAGAAGGATTACACGAGGGAACAGTTGCTGAAATTTACAAAAAAGAAGGTGATGAAGTAAAAGAAGGTGATTCGCTTTTTTCTGTTGAAACCGATAAAGTTACTTCAGATATCCCTTCACCTGCAACTGGTAAAATTGTGAAGGTTTTAATGGCTGTCGGGGATGTTATCCATGTTGGCCAAGAAATATATTATATCGATGATGGAAGTGGAGATGTTGAAGAAGCAGCCCCTGTCGCTGCTCCTGCACCACCTGCACCAACTAAAGAAGAACCTGCTGAAGAAGGTGGGGGAGCTTCAGTTGTAGGTGAAGTTAAGGTTTCAAATCAACTTTTTGACCTTTCTTCATTCAAAAGACCAGCAACCGCTACCAAACCTGCACCAGTTGCACCTGCCTCAACATCTGCTGCACCTGCAGTTGAGGCAAAGAACACAGGAAAAGCATATACAGGTAAAGTTGAAGAAGAATTTGACTTAATTGTTATTGGTTCTGGGCCTGGTGGATATTTAGCCGCTGAAGAAGCAGGTGGTGCTGGATTAAAAACTTTAATCATCGAAAAAGAATTTTGAGGTGGAGTCTGCTTAAATGTTGGATGTATCCCTACAAAAGCATTATTAAAAACTACTGAAGTTTTATCAAATATTAAACATGCACACGATTTTGGAATTGATGGAATAATTGATGTTAGTGTAAACTGAGAAAAAATGCATGCCAGAAAAGCCGGTGTGGTAAAACAACTTACTAATGGTGTACAAGCTCTAATGCGTATGAACAAGGTTAAAACTATCCTTGGAACAGCAAAATTTGTTGGAGCCCATGAAGTTGAAGTTGATTCAAAAGTTTACCGTGGGAAAAATATTATCATTGCAACCGGTTCATCTGATCGTAAAATACCACTTCCTGGATTTGAAGAAGGTTATAAATCAGGTAAGTTAATTACTTCAAAGGAAGCAATTAACCTTAAAAACAAACCACAATCATTAACTATCGTTGGTGGAGGTGTAATCGGGGTTGAATTTGCCCAAGTATTTTCTGCTGCTGGAACAAAAGTAACTATTTTACAAAACCTTCCAACTGTTTTAGCAATGCTTGATAAAGATATTATCAAACAAGTTACTGCTGATTTAAAAGAAGCAGGTGTTACAGTTATTGCTAATGCAAATACAACAAAATTTGAAAACAACAAAATTTTCTATACTGTAAATGGTAAGGAAGAATCAATTGAATCAGAATTAGTTTTAGTTTCTGTTGGTAGAGTTCCAGAATCACTTGGTTTAGAAGAAGTCGGAATCAAACTTGGAGATCGTAAGCAACTTTTAGTAGATGAATTCTGTAAAACCAATGTTGATGGTGTTTATGGTATCGGTGATGTTGTAGGTCAATCAATGTTAGCACATGTTGCTTACAGACATGCAATTGTTGCTGTATCTAACATTCTTAAAAAAGAAGTTAAATACTCTTCAAAAACCGTTCCTGCTTGCGTTTACACCCATCCAGAAATTGCAACTGTCGGATTAACTGAAGAACAAGCAAAAGAGCAAGGTAAAGATTTTATAGTAGCTAAACACCAATTCACATTCATTGGTAAAGCATTAGCAGCACACGAAGAAAAAGGTTTTGCTAAATTTATTATTGGAAAAGAATTTGGTGAAATTCTTGGATGTCACATTATTGGTGGAACAGCAACAGACTTAATCTCAGAGGTTGTTTTAGCTATGGATTTAGAATCAACTATCTATGAAATAGCTTCTGCTATACACCCACATCCAACTTTCTCAGAAGTATTATGAGAAGCTGCACGTAATGCAGTACATCAATTAAACAAACTAAAAAAATAAACAAAATAAAAGTATAAGTTCTCACTTATACTTTTTTTTCTTTTTAGGACTAGAATTAAAAACCAAGGATAATCCTTGGATTTTGTTATTTAGTTAAATCATTTTCAATAATAACTTTGAGCGCTCTATTGTCTCCGGCATGCTTAAAGATGTTATATGCAGTTTCCATTTCTGAAAGCTTAAAGTGGTGTGTTACCATTTTGCTTGCATCAATTTTTCCAGATTCTAAGACATCTAAAAGCATTTGTGTAGTTGTTGCATTTACTAAACCTGTTGAAAAAGTAATGTTCTTAATTCATAGTTTTTGCAATTCAAAACTTACTGGTTTACCATGTACTCCAACATTAGCTATGTGTCCACCGATAGCAACTATATTTTGTGCTACATCAAATGTTGCTGGATAACCAACACATTCCATTGCCACATTTACTCCACGTCCATTAGTAATTTCCGAAACTTTTGCTTTAATTTCTTCTAAATTACCTGATTTAATAGTATGTGTTGCACCGAATTTTTTTGCAAATTCTAGTCTTGATTCTGATAAATCAACCATAATAATCTTTGATGGTGAGTAAAATTGTGCTGTCAGTAAAGCGGCTAAACCAATTGGTCCTGCTCCAATAATCGCAACAGTATCTCCTGGTTTAATATGAGAACTTTGTACCCCGATTTCAAATGAGGTAGGGAAGATGTCAGATAACATTACTAAAGCATCATCAGATACTGTTTTAGGTGCATGATATAATGAACCATCAGCATGTGGAATGTGTACAAATTCTGCTTGTGTTCCATTAATATTATGTCCTAAAATTCATCCACCTGTTTCACAGTGTGCGGGAAGACCACGTTTACAGTAGTAGCATTTATTACATGATGTAATACATGAAACAATAACTTTATCACCTACTTTAAAGTTAGATACTGCTGAACCTACTTCCTCAACTATACCAATTCCTTCATGTCCTAAGATTTTACCAGGTTGTGTTTCAGGAACATCTCCTCCTAAAATGTGTAAATCTGTTCCACAAATAGTAGTTTTTAAAATTCGAACAACTGCATCGGTAGGCTTAATAACTCTAGGTTTGTCAAAGTCAACTAATTGTACTTTTCCTTCTTTATTAAATGTAATTGCTTTCATTTTCATAATAATTTCTCCTTTATTTTAAATAACTATCTGATAATATTATACTCTTACCGATAGAACTTGTAGAATTTTTTAGAAAAAATATGAAATTTATTTCATGTTTTTATCAAAACTGGTTTACTTTTTGTTTTGAATATATTACAAAACTAATACAAATAAAGCATCCAAATTTATGTAAAAATGTATTAAAATACCCCAAAATGGGGCTTATATGGTATTAAATATATGGCGCGCCCGGCAGGAGTCGAACCCGCAACCTTTAGGGCCGTAACCTAACACTCTGTCCAGTTGAGCTACGGGCGCATTTAATTATGGAGGCACTAACGGGATTCGAACCCGCACTCAAGGTTTTGCAGACCCATGCCTTGGCCATTTGGCTATAGTGCCTATAAATTGCTAAATTATTATAGCGAAAAACAACAAAAAACAAAATATTTTTATAGATTTTTTATAATTTTAATACATAAATATTTTTATTAATTTCTATCTTTTAAAATGTGGAAATACTTTTATATATATATTCTTATATTTATAACATATGATATAAGAAAGCAATATGAGATATTATTACTCTATAATCGTTAAATAACGATATCTTTTTATGGAAATTATGAAAATATTTATTTTATATAAGATTACATACTTTTTATATATATAATTAATTATATACATAAAAATTATAAAATATTTCTATAAGAAATTTAAGGGAAATTATGAAAAAGCACAAGTTATCAAAATTATTCTTATCAATTGCATCTTTAACTATAACTCCTATTGTTATTGCTGTAAGCTGCTCACCAAAAATAAAAGAAGAAGCAAAACCAGTTGATTTAAATTCTCCAAAAATGCAGGTTACAAAAACTACACCAACACATCCTATTGAAAAACCTAAACCTAATAACCCACAATCTCAAAATCTACCTATCAAAAACAATCCTAATCCAAGTGATGAAAAAAATAAACCTGATAAAGTAGATTATTCAAATGCTTTAGTTAAAAAACCAAATATAAGTGATCAAGTAATTTATAATAAAATATTAGAAAAACCTTTTAAAGGATTACAAAGATATAAAGATCCTGATTTTATAGGGATAGCTGGTGGAGGTAATGGAACTGATAACCAATTATTTTCAGTTAGAGATGGATTAGATATTAGTAAGCTTACATCAGATGGAAAAGAGGAAACTAAAAACAATAGAGTATTCGATAAATCTATATGAGATCCTAAAACTAAAACTATTACATTTAAATATATGGTAATTGGTGATGCAATGCAATATTCACAAACCATAACTTTAACAAATATAGTTGAAAAAACATCCGAGCAAAATCCAAAAAACCAAACAGAAACAAACATAGATTATTCAAATGCTTTAGTTAAAAAACCAAATATAAGTGATCAAGTGATTTATAATAAGATATTAGAAAAACCTTTTAAAGGGTTGCAAAGATATAATAATCCAAACTTTATTGGAATATCAGGAGGAGGAAACGGAACTGATAATCAATTATTTGATGTTAGAGATGGATTGGATATTACTAAACTTACATCAGATGGTAATCCTGAAACCAAAGATAATCGCAAATTTCTAAATTCAACCTGAGATCCTCAAACTAAAACTATTACATTTAAATATATGGTAATTGGTAGCAAAACAGAATACACACAAATTATTAAATTAACTAATATAACCGAACCTTCTACAAAAGATAATGATCAACCTACTAATAAAAATGGAACATCTGCTCCTAAACCTGATGTAGATAAAACAAAACAAGAAACTCAAAGTTCTGAACAAAAACAAACATCTGGAGCAAGAAGTAGTACCCCTCCAAAAACTCCAATTACATCCGAAACAGATGAAGGTGAAAAAACAAACAAATCTGAAAATACTGAACCAATTTCATATGAAAATGCATTAGAAAAATTACCTAATGTTACAGATGAAAAAATTTATAATAAGATTAAAGAAAGATTGCCAACAAAGAAAAATGTATTCCCTGGGTTACAAAGATATAAAGAGACAAAGCTGGAAAAGCAGAAAATAGCACTTACTTTTTTTGGAATAGCAACTGGTGGTACAAGTGATGATAATAAACTCTTTAAAACAAAAGATGGACTTGATCCACTAAAATTAAAAGATATCCCAAAAACACAAACCTCTGAAACTAAGAAAACTAGAAAGAAGGGACGTAATAAACATAACAATAATGTATTTGAGAGTTCAATTTGAAATGAAGAAGACAAAACATTAACATTTAGATATATAGTTGATGGTGAAAATAAAACATACGAGCAAAAAATCAAACTTAATATAACAACACAAGAACAAGATCCAAAAAATCCTAATACATCACAAACAAATAATACTCCATCTGATAAGGGTAATCAAAAAACAAACTCAACAGGTAAAACTAATGAAAAGGTTAGTTCTGCAGAGACAAAGCAACAAAATACAGAACATCAAGATTCTTCAAGAGAAGAATCACCTAAAGATGTAAATTCTAAAACTGACAACGAACCAAAAACCACAGATTCTACAAAAACTCCGCAAGGAAAACCTGATTCATCAGATACAACAAATCCAAAAACAGAAAGTGATTCGCCAAAAAACTCTACTCAACCCACAGGTAATTCTGTTTCTGTACAAAAAAATAACAATGAACAAAATATACAATCTGGTTCAGGTGAAACAGTCCATGAAATACCCCCTGCTCCAGCAGCATTAAAGGCTGAAAAGCCTAATGCAAATGCACAAACAACATCAAGTGAAACTTCTAAAAATCAACTAGAAAACTCAGAACCAACATCTAATGATAATACAAATGATCAAAGTGCAAAAACACCAACTGAAGAAAATAATCAGAAAGATACCCTTTCAGAAGAACCTACATTAAAATCTTCTGAATCAGAACATAGAGTTGTAGCAAGTCAAAATAACCAACCTAATCCAAACGAAAATCACGAACAGCAATATGAACAAAACCAACCAAGTGATTCAGCACAAACAGGAACTCCACTTAACGGAACCGAAAACCCGCAAGAACAACCAAAATTAAAAACTGAAACTTTACCAAAAAATAATGTAGAAGATTCCGATAATGCAAAAGTTGCAGGTGGTTATGAATCAAAAAATGTAGGTAATGAAAATGAAGAAGAAAGTCCAAAACAAAGTGAAGACACTATTAAAACTGCTCCATTAAAATTATATGATGGTGTTACAAAAGAAAAAGTCAAAGAACAAATTCAAAAAGCACTCGAAAAGAAAACAAAGCCAAAGAAAAATAAAATTCAAAATCAAAAATTTCCTGGTTTACAAAAATATGGAACCAAAGGAAAAGAATATGTTGGAATATTAGGTATGGGAAATAAAAATGATAATAAATTATTTTCTTTTGCAGATGCATCATATGCAAATAGAATTACATCAAAAAAATCAGATGTTAAAAAATTCACCGATTCCGCTTGAGATCCTAATACAAACACATTAACATTTAAATACCATATTGATGACGACAATAAAGAATACTCACAAACTTTTGTGTTAAGTTAAAAAAAATATCACAAATTAGATGCCTAATTTGTGATTTTTATACCTTAATTAATGAAACTACTTCGGTATGTTCACCTAATAATTTTCTTCCATGCAATTCTTGTAATTCTAATAAAACAATTACTTTTTTAACTTCAACTCCTTGCGATTCTAATAACTTAATAATTGCTTTGGTCGTTCCACCAGTTGCAAGCACATCATCCACAATTGCAGCCTTTTGACCTGGTTTAACAAACCCTTTTTGTAATTCTAAACTATTGCTTCCATATTCCAAATCATAAGACATAGAAATAACTTCACCTGGTAGTTTATTAGGCTTACGAACCATAATAAATGGTTTTTTTAAAAAAGCAGCAGCGGGTGTACCGAATAAGAATCCTCGCGCATCTGGGCCTACTATGATATCAACATCTTTGCACTCATCAGCAATCTTTGAAATTGTATAATTTAAAGCCTCTCCGTCTGCTAATAAAGGTGATATATCTTTAAACATTATCCCTGGTTTTGGAAAGTCGGGAACATTTCTGATTAATTTTGCTATATTCATATTTTAATTATAAACTATTTGCTTATTTTTTGCTATATTTATCAAAAAAATTCTGAAATATTATTCAAAACTTTACATAGTTACAATGTATAAAAATTATATAGCATAAAGCAGGATTAATCACTTTTTTACCAGTTTTTTTAATACCATAAAAAGTCTAATTTAAGATTTTTCTGTTTACTTTTTATAATAAAACACCTTTATATAAAAATATAAAAAACAAAATCTGAAAAAGTGACTTGTAGCAAATAAAATATTTGCGTATCTGCCACAGATATAAAGTTTTTTTGTTTCTTTTTTTCAAAAAGAAAATTCCCCATACTATTTTGCTATGTAGGCGGGGGTTAGGAGTGGTAAAAGTGAGAAACCCTTAAAACATTTGTATGTGTATGTTTTAAACGATTTTCCTGTAAAGGAAAAATCCCAAGACTTCTTGTGGTAAAATATTCATAAATTTTGTTTGTTTGATTTTATAAATTTGTGATGTTATCGAGTTTTTTACGAGCATCTTCTGAGTTCATCTAGTATTTGTTGCAATATTTTTATTTCATCAATTTGTATATTTATCAGATGAAGCAATTTTTCTAATTTTTAAATCAAGTAATTTATTAAAGGAGAAACCACTCGAAAGAAGTCTTGATATGATTTATACTTCTTTTACCCCTAATAGCGAGCGTTTTTTCAGATGCTATTTTCTCATAATGAGTCATATCTTTTGTAGATATCGGTTTTGCTTCATATCTTTTATTTTTGGTTCTAAAATATAATTTTTCGTCTGTTCCTATGACAAATTTTATATCTGTGCTGCTATTAATTTTAATTCTTTTGTCATTTTCATAGGGTGCATAATTTACATTATTATAAGTTACTGCAGCAGCATTAATTTTTCTTTTTATCTCTAAATCAAAGTAATTTTCTAGGTATTCTTTATGTGGTTGTCTAAAGAAATTACTTTGTGGATTTTGTATAACACTTTTTCTTGTAATATTTAAATAATTCATTAATTCACCTATATTTTGGTTCAATTCTTCAATTGTTTTATAATTGTGGTCTTTTATTTCAACTTGGAATTCTCTTTTGTGCAAAAAATCTCAAAAACGTTCAATATGTGGTTTTCCGTTTGATTCAGAAGTGGTTATAAATTCTATTCCTAAATCTCTTACGGCATTATATGTAGAAGCATTTGATTCAGCAGAATTATAAAAATTCTTTCTGTTATCTGTAATAATCATTTGTGGAATTCCATAATTATTTATCATTTTTTCAATATTTGATTGATGTCCATTTAATGATTCTGCTTTTTTCTCAAAATGTAATGACAAAATTAAACCTGTTGCTACATCAATGGAACCAATTAATGTTATTTCTTTATTATTTAAGAATTTGTGTGAGCATCCATCTATTTCTACCCTTTGACCAAATGAGAAATTTCGTCTTTGTTCGGTTCTAATTACTTCTTTTTTCTTAGGTTTTTTAAAAACCATATTATCAAAAAGATATTCCTTATTCGTTAATTTTGCATACTTTACATATTTTTTGCAGAATTTTTGCTACTTTTATAAGCAAAAGCAGATGTAACACCTAATTTTATTAGTCTTTTATGAAATTGAGAGTAAGATATATTCGAGTTTATTTTTTCATTATATAAAAACAAACTCAAATATGAATCTGTTGAACTCTTCCCGTCGCTTAGTGAGGAGTTTTTTATTATTATAATCTTCTGCTAATTTCTTTATCTCTTCATTTGAGTATTTTCAGGCATGAATGTTATCTCTATTCTTATGAAGAACAAATTTTTTAATAAACTTCTTCTCCCTTTTGTACTAATTTTCTTATATTTAATAACAGTTACGAGAGATTTTCCGATTTTTTTGCTAAACTCTGTATTGTTAAATCACTAAATTGCATTACTGTTTGTAAATTTATCAGTCTTGTTTTTTCGAAATTAGATAATTCAAAGTTATTGTTCATTATTAAATCCTTACAAAATTATATACTATAGTAATTAGTAAAATTTTGTTTAATAATTCACGATTTTTTGCTATATTTATCAAAAAAATAAAACACATAAAATTTTTATGTGTTTTATAAAATCCTAGTTATATGTATAACTGTGATCAAAAGAAGTTAATAAATGTGGTAATTTTTCAATGTTAGTTGTATAATCCATTTTTGGTCTAAGGAGAATTGAAAGTTGATAAATTTTCTTTCTAAATGCTCATTTTAACTTAGATATTTTACTATCCAACACAATGCGCGATTCGATGGTATGAAGTAAGGACTTCATATCTCATAAAATAATATTCTTCATATTTCCATAGGTAGGTTTAAATTGATAAATTGATTCTTTTAATAACTTTTTAGCATCTGCATATGAGAGCTTATTAGCAACTTCAATTTTATCATAGATTACATATCCGTTTTCTTTTAACGAAGCAGCCATATGTGCTGAGAGAACTGAATTTGCTTCTGTTTGTAGTTTAACTCTAACTTCTTGTTTTCTTGAAGTTACATAAAAGTAGAATAATGACATATTCATATACACTGCATTTAATAAAATTACAACAATGCTAAAGAAACCAACTCCACCAAAGAAGACAAAGGAAATGATGTTTTTAACAATTCATACATATCAGTTTTCTCGAAAACCTAATGAAAGCATCATCAATGCTACAACTGAAAGTGAATTAATCATTGATAATAGTATGTTTCCATCAAGTTTATATTTATAAAAGGTCCCAAAAGCATTTTGCACAGGATCGAATCCAAAAGTGATGTTGTATAAATAAGTAACTTGTGGATTTAAGAAGTAAAAAGCAATTGATAAAATAATAAAAATCATTCCAAAAAAAGTTCATGTATGAACACCCGAAACAAAGTATTCAAAGACAATCTTTTTACGAATATATGTTTTATGGAAGTTAAAAATTAAAATTGGTATATATATGAATAAATTAATTAACCCATCGATAATTAAATAGTTATAGAAAGCAAAGCAGATAAAGAAGATAATATTTATCAAGCTTAGCAAATAAGCGATTTTATAATGCTTTGAAAAGAAATAATTAGCTAAAATACCAAAGATACCAGAAAATGAAACTAAAACATTGATAATTGCAACCGAACGGTTCGGGTTTTGTCATGCTCACACTTTATAATCAAAATTATAAAGTGAAACATATACCAACACTACTATGTTAATTACAATATAACATTTCTCTATTACGTCACGATGTTTAAGAACTTGTTGCTTGAACTTAAGCATTTTTCTTTAAAGCCACAGTACGTGATGAATAATAAAGTGCTTCAGCAATAGTTGGGTGTGTGTAAATAGATTCTTGTAGTTGTTTAAAGGTAACTTTTTGTTGCATTGCAAATGCGACTTGGTTGATTAAAATATGTCCACCTTCTAAGAACATAAAACTTCCTAGAATTTCTCCGGTTGATTTAGAAACAAAGAATTTAACGAAAGCCAATTCATTTGCTAAACCATCAGCATGCATTCTTGGTAATGCCATACCAGGAACCATTACTTCATTAAATTCAACCCCTTCTTTTTCTAATTGAGTGGCTGTTTTACCAACACCGGCTAATTCAGGGTTTAAATAAATTGCTCATGGAACATTGTTTAAGTTTAATTTTTCAGGTTGTAATCCTAAAATATCTTTAGCAATCACATCTGCTGTTTTGTAAGCAACGGTAGAAAGCATAAATAATCCAGTTGCATCACCTAAAGCATAAACATGGTCTAAACTGGTTTTCATTGATTCATTTACTTCAACAAATCCACGAGCATTTAGTTTTAATTTAAGTGCATCTAGACCAGATAGGTTTGCTACTCTACCAATTGCTACTAATGCTTTTTGTGAAGCCAATGAGTGTTTTTGCTCTTTTCATTGATAACTTACAAATCCATTAGAAACTGATTCTAAGTTCATTTCATCAACAATTACAACACCTTTTGCTTCTAAGGTAGCACGAACCGCCTTAGCAGCGTGTGGATCAAGATGTGCTAAGAATTTAGTGTTACATAAAATAGTAACTTTAGTTCCTAATGTGCTATAAAAATAAGCAAATTCTAATGCAATAGGTCCTGCTCCAATAATTACTAGTGTTTTTGGTGCAGCATCTAATTTCATTGCTTGTTCAGAATCGATTAAGTATCCTGATTCATATGCTTCCTTGGCACCTTCGATGCTTAATGCACGATTTGATGAACCAGTTGCTACAACTAATTTATCAAAGTGTAATGTTTCTTCATTAACTGTTAAACTGTGTTCATCTACAACAGTACCCATTCCTTTGAATACATCAACATGAGCACCTGCTAAAAAGTTGCTAATAGCACCGTTCAAAAGTTCTTTGTTTGCTTTACGACGGTTTTGCATTACTTGGAAGCTATATCCAAGGTATTTGTTGAAAACTCCATATTTTTCAGAATGTTGAATTGTGTCTAAAACTTTTGCTGACTTAATTAAAGTTTTAGTAGAGATGCAGCCTTTGTTAACACAGGTTCCACCTAAATCTTCTTTTTCAACTAAGGCTACTTTAAGCCCGTTGCTTGATAGAATACCAGCCAAAGTGTACCCACCAGGTCCAGCACCTAATACTACGACATCATAGTGTTTCATATTTCTCCTTTATTTTTAAATATATACATATATTATAAACAAAATAATAATAAAAAGTGTAAAAAAATCATTTTTTTAATATGTTTTTGCATTTTTTAAAAACAAAACACAACTGAATGTGTTTTATGCATAAGCGATAATTACAACTATTAAACTTGCAATAAAATAAATTATTAAGTTAAAATAAAATGGAAAATTAGATTTTTTGATTTTTGGTTGCTGTTTGTGTTTTTTTTGTTCTAAATATACAACTTTTTCAGCATGAGTCATTCTTAACATCTTTTTTTCTTCTTTATATCGCGATGAAATAGACTTATTTTCACGAAATCTTTCAAATGTTCGTTCCATAAATCCTCATTTAAACACTAAAATAAGTAATACAAATGCTAATGTTATTAAGGCAGAAGCAGTAAAAGCATTAATAATTCAATTTACATCTTTTTTATAGTTTATCCCAGCAGAAATAGCAAAAATAAGCCAGAAGATAAAAAAGTATGCTAATAAAATGTAATAAAATCGTTTGCTTTTAAACTGTGATTTAATTAAATTAGTAAATTTTGCTCACATTATTTGCTTCATTTTAGGATTTGCTCATCTGTTGCATAAACATAATGAGTTTGCTCATTTTCGCTAATATCTTGATTTTTAGGTAGATTTGGATATTTTTGCTCATCCATATATGAAAGTTCAAATTTTACATCCTTAAATTTCTCATTTGCATTTGAAATTTTAGGGATAGCTTTAAATAAATTAATTGTATATGGATGAATTGGGTTTTGATAAATTGCATTAGTATGCCCTGATTCAACAATTTTACCTAAATGCATTATTAATACCCGATCTGCAATATATTCAATCATTGATAAATCGTGTGCAATAAAAATCATTCCAATGTTCTTTTGTTTACATAAATCCTTAAGCAAGTTAACAATTTGTGCTTGAATCGAGATATCCAAAGAAGCAATTGGTTCATCAGCAACAATGATTTTTGGTTCTGTGATTAAAGCACGAGCTATCACAATTCTTTGACGTTGACCACCTGAAAATTCATGTGGATAACGATAGGCAAATTGTTTTAACAAACCAACATCTTCTAAACTTTTGTATATGGTATTACGTGTTAAAAGACTTGATATCTTATGAATCCGTCAAAATTTAGTGATGAAATTAATTGGTTTTTTATAAAATTTATTTTGCAGGAAAATATCATAATTGGATATACCTAAAAATAAATAAATAGCTTTCAAGTCTTTATTTAAATACCTACTTTCAATTTCAAAAGATTTAATTCCATTTAACTTATCATATACATTTGAAATAAAAACTTTATAATCAACTTTATATTGCTTTAATGTTGCTTTAAGTTTGTTATGTAAATGCACATCATCTTTTTTATTAATAAGTTGCTGCTTAGTTTTATCAATATAATTTGCTTTAAAGTATGCTAAAAATTGTTTATGGATTTGGTTGAATTTACCTATCAATCCTTTATCAATAGCAATAAATGATTTACTAATATCTTCTTGCTCTTGAACTTGCTTTTTAAGTTCTAAAACTCTTAATTTATATGAATCCATATAAGTTTGAAGTTCTTTATCGAAGTTTTCTTGTGTTTGTTGCAATCTTTGTTTTGCTTGGTTAAAAGCATCTTTATTTATTTTTGGTTTAACAAAAAATCCTTTAATGGTTGTTTTTAAGCTTTTTACAAAGGTTTTTCACTTACTTTTAGCATCGCTTCGATATTGATCCTGGATATATTTAGATTGCTTTAAATAATCCGATAAATCAAAGTTGAAATTTGAAACCACAATATTTTTAATAGTTTTTGAAAATTCAGAAAGTTTATTAAAATCAAATGGATTGGCATTAAGTTGATGTTTAAAAAACTCACTTGATTTGTCTTGCAAATGATTAATTAACTGTTGCAACTCGTCAAAATCTAAGTATCTAAGTTTAGATTTATGCTTTATAAATATCTTTTTAATATGATTATTTAGATGATATATTTTTACCTTATAAGCAAAATAATCAATATATGGACTTCCATATGCTTCATTAAAAAGTAATTTTGATTCATTTTTTAACTCTGAAATAAAGTTATTTAATGAGTTTTTTGAATCCAAATACTTTTCTCTTCAAGAAAATAAAGATTTTTTTAGTTCGCTAGCAGCATTAAAAGTATTTTGTTTAGATTCAAAATACTCATATGTGTGTCAAAGCAGTTGTTTTTGTTTTTTATATTCAGCCCTTGCTTGTTTTAGTTCAACCTCATCTAAATCAATTTGTTCATTTCGAAATTGCTGTTTCTTCTGATCATATAAACTAATTAATTTTTCAGTGTTCTTGTATAAACTATCAATAATCAGTGAGTTATTTTTACTTTTTTCTTCTAAGTATGCAAAATATGCATTAAATTTATCTTCAAAACTTCCTTCAACTGCATCTAAGTTGAAATTATTAAAATATTCATTTCATTTATTATAAAATGGTTGGTTTAATGAGTTTGCTATTTTTAAATTCTCCAATTTTAATTTCAGCGCTTCTTCTAAAAAAGAATAATGAAAGTTGTATTGGACCGATTCTCAATCCTTTTTAATATCAGAAATTTTATTTTTTATAACACGATTTACCACTAAGGGTTCTTTTAGAATGCTAAAGATATTATTTTGTCCATTTAATGAAGCCATAGGGTCTTGGAAAATCATTTGAATATTTTTACGCATAAAGCGATTTGTTTTGCGTGAAATTTGCTTCCCTGATACTAATTTACCATTAATTCGAACAAAACCGTTATAATCATCATATAAACGAAGCAACGAACGTCCTACGGTTGTTTTACCAGAACCAGATTCACCAATTAAACCAAGGATTTCACCTTCAGAAACATCAAAACTAACATCGTCGACTGCTTTATTAATATGATTTTTATTAATAAAGAACTTTTTTAAATTTGTAACTTCAAGTATTTTACTCATCTTTAAATACCTCTTTAAAGCTTTTTAATCGTGATGTTAATTCGGGACTTAATGAAACTTTGGGTGCATCAGGATGCAGCAATCATGTTGCAGCTGCATGGGTGGAAGAAACTTCAAATAATGGAGGTTCTTTAATAAAATCAATTTCTAATGCATAATCATTTCTCGGAGCAAAAGCATCGCCAAGTGGTAAATTATTCATATCAGGTGGTGTTCCTTTAATTGAATATAAGCGATCTTCTTTGTTTTCTGGGATCGCAGAAATCAACGCTCATGTATATGGATGTTTTGGATCAGTAAAAATATCTTTTTTGCTTCCTTTTTCAACTATTTTTCCAGCGTACATAACATAAATATAATCACAAAATTTAGCTACAACTGAAATATTATGACTAATTAAGATAATAGCAATATTCATTGAAGTACGGATTTCATCAAATAAAGCTAACACCGATGCTTGCACTGTTGGATCAAGTGCTGTTGTTGGTTCATCTGCGATTATTAAGCTTGGCTTTAATGCCACAACCATCGTAATTACAACTCTTTGCTTCATCCCACCCGACAAAGTATGTGGATACATATCAAAGACACTTTCACAATTACGGATTCCAAATTTATCAAGTAAACCTACTAAGTATTTTCTTTTTTCACTATATGGCTTACTTTTTCATTCTGGATTTTTATTTAAAGCATCTAAAAGTTGTTTTCCTACCTTACGGGTTGGATTTAATGATGTAAGTGGGTCCTGTGGGATGTAACCAATTTTGTGTCCACGAATCTTTTGTCAGTAACTTTCTTTTTTTGAATCAATTAAGCTAATTCCATCAATTTGCATAATTTCAGCAGAAACAACTGAATTATCATTAATATTTAAAAATGCTTTTGATGTAACTGACTTACCAGATCCTGATTCACCGACTAAACCAACTATTTCTCCACGGTTGATAGTAATATCAACTCCTCGCACTATGCTGATGAATTTGTTATAACCGGTTTTAAAACTAACTTTAAGATCTTTGACAACTAATAATTTTTCTTGCATAAAATCTCCTATTTAGTTTTGATTACTTTTGGATCAAGAGCATCATGAACACCTAATGCGATAAAGTATAATGATACTGAAATTGAAAGTAAAATTAAGGCAGGTAGTAATAATGATCAAAAGTTTTGTGCTGCTTCAGATGATGCTGAAAAGATTATTTCACCTAAGTTTACATCAGTGTCACTACTAAAAAATCCTAAGAAAGCAAGGGATGAAACAGAAAGGATAATTGATGGAATTTGAGTTACATAATTAGTAGCAATTTTACCAATTATTCCTGGTAATGCATGTTTATAAATCAAACGAATTTTTGAAGCACCTACTGATTTGGATGCAGTTATAAACTCAGAATCTTTAACAGTGATTATAAATAAACGAGTTCCCCCTACTGATCCAACTCACCCTACTACAACCAATGCAATTCCTAAGGCTAAATCAGATGTACCGAATAAGGTAACTGCAATTAACAATCAAATAAGGGTTGGTGGTGCTGAAAAAATATCAATAAGTCGCATCATAATAGTATCTATTTTAGAACCAACATGGAATCCTAAATATGCTCCTATAATAACACCAATAATAGTTTGAATTGATGCTACGATAAATGCTAAACGTAGTGCTTTTCAAGTTCCAACTCATGATCGAGTTCAAATATCGATACCCTTTGCGGTTGTTCCTAAAAAAGTATCTAATTTTGTTTGTGGATTTAAAGCAAGTGCTTGATCATATAAACTTTGATATTCGTTTTGATTTAAATTTTGTGCAATATTTGATTTATCAAAAATCAAATATGCACTGTATACTCGGTATCAACGATACATATCAATTAATATTTCAGATTGCTTTGTTGATCCATTAATGCCTTGCACTGTATATTCTCTTGTTTTTAAAACTGAAGCAGCAGTGGCATCTTTTGAAATATCTAAAAACTTATCAAAAAAGCCTCCATAATTTTCGTGAAAAGCTGCTTTGTATTTCGGAATATCTTGTTCAAAACCAGCGCTTTTTAGTGTTATATAAGGTTGATACGAAGCTGGTAAAGATTTTATCGAAGGAGGCCCAAAAATAGTTTTACCTTGTTGATCTGCAATTAAATTTAAACTAATTGTGTCTGAAATCGATTCATTTGCTGAATATTTAGAACTAATAGTTACAATAATCGAAATTAAAAGCACGATTATAAAGACAATTAAAAATAATACGGATGGTCAACTTTTAAAGAATCTTTTGAGAATTTCTAAAAGTAATTTTTTTGGTTTTCCAGCTATATTAGAAAATGTTTTTTGGTTATTTGCTAGTGCAAAAGGAGTTTGTATACCATTAAAAGATAATTTATATTTTTTATTAAATTCTTTTGCAGTCATCTATATTCCTTTCGCTTTCATTCTAGCAAATTCTTTGTTTCTTTTTCTGGTAACTAAGAACAGTTTTCATAAGTTAGAACCTTTTGTTCCATATTTAATGCGTGGATCTAAAATGGTATATGAAACATCAACTAAAACGGATGTAAATACCCCGAGTAATGTGAAAAAGAAGGTATTAAACATAATAATATTAATTTCACCATTCGGAAATGCGTTAGCAATAATTTGTGATGTCCCAGGAACTTTTCAATATCTTTCGATTACTATTCCACCTGTTAACAATCCAATATATGATGGAATGATAATTGCAGCAAGTGGAATTGAAATATTACGTAATACATATTTAAAGAATATTTCAACTCTACTTAGTCCTTTTGATTTTGCTATTAAAACATAATTTGATGTTAGCACAGTAATAACTTGATTTCGAGTGTAACTGATATAACCTGATAATGAACCTAAAACAATAATCACAATTGGTGGTAATCACGAAATAACAACTTGACTTTGAGTCTGTGCTGCCGCTTCTGCCGTTCCAGGTATCGCAACAGTTGGTGAAACACCAGATGAGGCTAAAATAGTAATTAAAATTGGTGCTACTATAAATGAAGGTAATGCAATAAAAATTAATGAAAAGAAATTTACCACTGCATCAACTAATGTACCACGTTTATAACCAGCAAAAATTCCAAACAATATCCCTAAAAATGCACTAATAACAAATGCTGGTAAAGTGATAATAATTGAGTATTTTAAGCGCGAAAAGAATAATTGTGGGATGCTATTTACCCCTAAACTTGCAAATAATTTATCATCAAATGGTAAACCAAATGGATTCGCTTTATTAGTAAATAAATCATTTACCCAATAACCAAAACGAATTATTGGATTAAGTTTATAGGTTTTTCAAACATTTTGATATTGGTCATACTTTCCACGTCAATCACTTGGTAGAAAATGATAATCAATACTTTTTTCAAAACTTTGTCTAGATATATTCTGTAATGCTACCTGACTTTGACCTTCAGCACCGTTCTTTGAATTTGCAGTTTGTACAAATGGATTATCAGCAAACTGTGCTGTAAGTGTATATACAACAAAGATAATGATAATCAATGTTAATAATGCAAATCCTATCCGTTGTAAAATGTACTTAGTCATTTATCTCCTTATTTAATAATGCAAAGACAATTAACTTGCGTTAATTGTCTGGATATTATTTGGTTGCAACTTCGTATGAACCATAGTTAGTAGCATTATCAAGTGTTGCAGGTATAATAAAGTTTGGATTGCTCAATCCTTTTACAAACGAATCTTTTAATGTTCCAGTTGTTATAGTCATATTCATTCCTGTTAAATTACGGAATTCAGCAACCATATTTAATAATGCTTTTTTATTAAATACATCTTTTGTTTCATCTGATGTATTTAATCATAATCAGAAGTTTGCTGAAATTGTAAGTGGGGGTAAGTATTTTGCCACGTCTTCTTTGCTTAATGGAACTAATTGTTCTTTTCCATCAACTGTTTTAAGTTGATATTGATTTAAATAAGTAGAAATATCACTTGTGTATTTATTTCCCAACTTAATTAATTTTTCAAGTGGAATTGAGAATTTAACATTATTTTTAGGATCTTCGATAAATTTCTTTCAGTATTCAGCTGCTTTAACAAGGTTTGGATAATTTACTTGAAGTTTAGCTTTATAATCTGCATCAGTGTTAATTCAAGTAAATAATTGAATTAAGTTACCTTGAAACATATATCCATCAAAACCTGATCCGACTAAATTATAATCATATCCTCAACCAGTTACTGTGTATGGAGTTGATCCAAAATTAAAAAATTCATCAAAGTCTTTTCTATTATTATTTTTTTCAAATTTAACTTCAAAACGATCAGGATATAAACTATTAAGAACTTTTTGCATTCCTTTATAAACATTTTCATGAACTGAATTAATATTTGTAAATCGAGCACGAACTGTGAATCTTACTTTCTTTGTATCCTCTACTTTATCAAGATCGGGATGTTGTTTATAAAATTCATCCAATACTTCTTTCATCTTTGTTTTTAATATATCTAATGCACTTGAACTAAATTGATCATCAGCAGTTTTACCAACTATTGAATTTTCAGATGGTAATAATTCGGTTCCGATTTTTTCACCAAGATTAACTTTTTGTCCAGTTTTTGAATCTACTACAAACACAGTTGATAATTGGTCTCAATATGGACGTAATGTATTATATTGCAATGATGTATCTGAGTCGTTATTACGGATGGTTACATCTTGTGCAAATCCTGAAATTCATGGAATTGTAAGATTAGGTGTTAATAACTCTTGTGCAACATATGCTCAGTTGATTGAAGCAGTTAGAATATTCATAAATTCTGCTCCTAAACCTGTGGTAGCTGCTTTTAATGTATTAGTTGCAGTTCCGGCTTTGATATCAGTCAATGAAGCTCCATAAACTAATTTTGTATATGCATCATTCATAAATGAAGCAGTTGTTGATTCTTGTTGATTTTGCGGAATTCATGTAGGTGTAAATCCATTATTTGAATGACTTGTATTTCTAGATTGAACATCTCTTAAACCTCATTGCACAGGGTTTGCTGAAATTTCTTCGTGGTATGCCTTTAAATTACTATAATTTGCACTTGCTGTTAAACCTGCTTTGAATTGCTCATAATTAAATTTTGCAAAACCATCTCCTAACGGAGTTGTAGTGTAGGTATTTTGAAAAAGTTTTACACGTCTTGGATTATTAACAAACTTTTGATTTCAATAGTTTGTATTTAACTTAAAGGTATCAGTCAAAGAGGTTCCATCATAACCAGCATAGTAATATTTACCAGCATATAAAGCCGAATCCATTGACATTCCATATCAGTATATCCCAGATTCTTTAGCTAAACCATCTTGTAAATTGTTGATTTTGTTTTTGATATCTGTTTTATCTGAATCACTTATATCACCACTTTTATAGAAGTTTGGTAGTTGTTTACTTGCCACAGTTTCTTCGATATATTGTGATGGAGCAGGAATTAAATCATAACTGTTAAAGAAAAACTTATCATATGCTAAATCAAATTTAGATTCTTTTTTTGGATCTAATTCTTGTAAAACAAAGAATTCACGTTGGTCATCACCTGTTCCTTCAACATGTACTGATTGTGTTTTATCTAAAATTTTATTTACATCAATGTTATAAAGTTCATATAAGTATTTATTAGTTCAACTGTTTCCTTGAGCTCTAAAGTATAAATCTCCATTTACAACATATTTTTCACGTGCTAATTTTTCTAATTCTTCGGTTCCACCATTATTTAAACGAAATAGTGAATCCTGTCCAGCATAGGTACGTAATACTCCCATTCAAAAATCTTCTGCTTTAATTGGATATTTTGTTGCTTCACCTTTAGAATTAATTCATTTTTGATTTTTTCGGATTCTAAATGACATCTTAGTTGCTTTCTTTAAAGCATGTCTAAATGTATCGGAGTTAATCGATCTAGGATTATCACTTTGCAATTCAACTAAACTTAATGAATAACTACCATCTGGTTTATCGGGCTTTGGTAGTAATGGAGCATCATCTTGATCAAAAACCATATCTTTTGTTGTTCCATCATCTTGTTTTACTGTCAAAATAACTGCATCTGCTAATTCTAATGAATATCTAGAAACCGATGGTTTATGAATTGTGCGAGTCTTAATTGTTTCTAATGTGTTTGTATCTTGCACACTAGATTCTGTGACTTCTGGACGACCATAAAAGTTTAATTCAACTAATCTTGGAATTTCTGAATCATATGTAGATTCCGATAATCCACCTGTGGTAAATGAAAGGTCGTAAAAATTTCTTGAATCAGAATGGGTAGAATCGTATTTAACTGTATATAATCCGCTTGATGCTTGTTGTGAAAAAGAGGTTATTCCATCAAGATTAATTGTTTTTGCAGGTGGATTAATAATTCCTAATAAAGTATCAGTCGATTGATATTTTTGTGTATCAATTTGCTTGCTAGGATATGCAAAAGCTGTGTTATATTTATCATCTGCAGGTGGTTTTGGTAAACCGGTTTCATTGCCTGGGGTTATTTCTTGATTACCTACTGATGTGGTCGAACCACCACCACAAGCAACAGCAACTGGTAATACCAGAGAACTTGCTGACAATCCTAATCATAAAAATTTCTTTTTTTTCATATTATTTTCCTTTTTTGTCTACTTTAAAAATTTTCTTACCTAAATTAATTCATTGGTCCACTATTTCTGAAAGAAATTGCAATCCATCATCATAAAAGTTATCATTCATTAAATCTACACCCACTTTTTTTAAAATCTCAATTGGATAATCACTACCACCTGCTGATAAAAAGTTGTTTATGTAGTTATCTAAAGCAACTTTACCTGACTTTTTATATTGTCTAAAAAAGTAGGTAGCAACTAGATGTCCTATAGCATATTTATATACATAAAATCCATAGTAATAATGTGGGACATAAATAGATTGGATGGTATTAGCAACTGAATATGGTTGCTTAGTTAGAGTGTATTTTAAATTATTTACATAATAGAGCTTACTAATTGAATCATAACTACCAGATACTTTCCCTTGTGAAATCGCTTGGTAAAGATCATATTCGTAGTTAGCTCAATTGGTTTGCTTTAAAACAGTACCGACAAATCCTGCGATCATTGAATCGAGAATTTGAAATTTTAATTTGTCGTTTTTTGAATTAGTTAACATATAATCTGCTAACATAAATTCATTGTATATTGAGGCTATTTCAGCTAAGAAGATGGGATACATTGAATTAGGTAAGTTTTGCCGAGTATCTGAAAAATACGAATGCATTGAATGTCCTAACTCATGTACAAGTGTTTCAACACTACGCAGTGTCCCTTCGAAGTTCATTAAAATGTATTTTTTGTCAATTCCATAGGTTCCACCGATGCTATAAGCACCACCTCGTTTGGTATCGGTGCTCATATAATCAACTCATCGCTCATCGATTGCTTTGCAAACTTGCTGATAATACTCATCTCCAAAAGGTTTTAATGCTGCTTTAGCAAGTTCATTCATTTCGGAAACTGTATAAGAAGTTTTCACATTAACTAAATCGCGAGAGTAATCTCATTTTTGACGTTTGCTATGAAATTTAAGATAATAGAACTTATCACTTCATTGCTTATATTTTTTTAATATTGTTTTACTTGAAGCAACTTTTTCAAAAAGTTTCATCAAGATTTGATTTGATACCTTATCTGAAGCTGTTAGCATTGCTACAGTAGAATCATATTTACGTAATTTTGCTTCAGTAGTCAATGCTTTGAAATGTTGGAATAATAATTCGGCAAATGTATCTTTGTGGTTAGTAAATGCTTTTCAATAATTTAAATATGCTTGCTTACGCACATTAGCATCATCGGATTTAAGAAGTTTTTGATAAATAGTGGGATTAAGTTTAATTTTCTTACCTTTTTTAGTTTTAACTGTTCCATAATATAACTCACTATTTGAAAGAATACTAAAGATATTATGTGGATTTGGTTGCCCGAATGCTGAATTAACTAAGTATTCTTCAACTTTATCATCTAATTTATGCTCATATTCTTGGATTTGATCACAAATACTGCGACGATACGATGCTAAGCGAGGATCGTCTTTTCATACCTTCATTTTTTCCATATTAGCATAAAAACGATTCGATTCAGAACCAAACTCGGTATTGAGTGTGTGTGATAAAAATTGAAATTCTGATTCTAATTGTTTAAATTTCGCATTAACTAAATCGGTATTTAAATTATTTGAAATATAATTATCAATTTTAAATGCTAATTTGGTTTGTTGCTCCGATAACATCACATCAGTTAAATAAGATTCGATGCTATCATATTTGCTATCTTTATTTAAAATTCTGCTTTTATATACCTTTTTATACTCTGAAATTAGTTCTTCTATGCTGCTACCACTAAGAATATCATCTAAATCTCAGGTATATTCACTCGGAATATCCTTATGATTTTTAAATTGCTTTGCTTTCATATTGCTCCTATTGTTATGAAAAAAGTCTTGTAACTTATAAATTTACAAGACTTTTTAATCAGTATTTAATATCATACTATCTAAAATAAGAAATGTAAATCTATAGCACCAATGGTTCAACCAAAGAGTAGAAATCTTTTATGCTTTTCTACCAACTTAACTTACTGCCATAAGTTAGGTTTCGGCTTTTATACCCTTTCATTAACTTTTTAGCATGCCTGCAAGGTTAATTACTCTTGTTAAAAGCTCCTCTATAGTTTAGCTCACAGATTACTACTATGTCGTAATCTGTTAAACTAACAACAACAGATTATGACAAAATTAAACGTTAATAATATTGCAACGTCTATTAATATATGTCATAATAATTTGTTGTGTTCCTTTTTTCATAGAAAGTAGTATACCAAAAAAATCAATAAAGCAAAATAAAAAAACACAATTGCTTGTGTTTAATCAAAAGGAATGATATGAATATGAGTATGAAATACCATCTGACCTGCTGAAGCACCAGTATTAACTAATAATTTAAAACCACTTTTATTGTGTTCTTTGATATATTTAGCAGCCAACTCACGAGCTTTTAACATTGCATAAATAAAGTCTGCATCGTTGTTTTCTAAAATGTTTGCTTCTGGGGTTTTCGGAATAACTAAAAAGTGTCCAGGTTGAAACGGTTTAATATCATATATTGCAATTACTTTTTCATCTTCATAAAGAATTTCTGCTGGTATTTGACGATTAATAATTTGGGTAAAGATACTAGCCAAGGAACTTAGAATCCTTTGCTGAATCTTTTAATTTTGCATCATCTATACCTACAGAAACACGGTAACCTAAATCTAAGAATGCTTTGACAACTTGATCATATAAAGCAGAATCAGAAAGGTTTAATAAAACGGATAATTTAATAATTTTGTCTTTAAAAGGAGTAGCATCGAAACTAATAATTTTTTTAGTAATTTTTGCCGGTTGTCCTTGCTTGTCTTTATCTGGATTGTCTATTTCAATTGTTTTACCAATCGGTAAAACTCAGTTGAAAAATGATACTTGAATATTTTTATCATCAGAAGAAATATTAATTGCTTGCGATAAATTACCATTAGCATCGACTGAAACTAGACGAGAGTTTACAGGATCATAAAATCCACTTAAATCGCTATAATTTGCGATGTTTTTTAAAATCTCAATATTTGATGTAGCTCCATCTTTTCCGACTAAGAATCTAAATTTATTATCATTTTTTAAAATACCTACATATGAAGCAAGTTGCTTTTGTTGACTAGCATCAAAAAATAATAAGTCGTCAGAAGCATTTTTGTTAGTTGTATAACTTGTTTTTGCTAAATTATTATAATCATTGATACTTGAAATTTGACGAGTTTGTAGGGTAAAAATATCATCTGCATTAGAACTTTTGTATTGTCAAAGTTGCACAAACTGGTTTTTGACTAAATAATCTATTAATAAAAAGTTATTTAAGTCAAAATTATCTTTATTTGCATCATAGTCACTTTTATTAATCTTTTCTAATTCTTCTTTTTTATTGATTTTAAAATAAGTAGCAACCAATAAATTTTTTAAAACATTAAATCTAACATCTGATTCATCGATTTTAAATAATAATTTAAATTGATCCATATTCGGATGATTATTGGTAATATTTTGTGGTTGTAATAAGTTTAAATCATTTTGATTAAACAATCCTAATTTTTGTAATTTAGCAAGTTCTTTATTATAAAAATCATTATCCTTTTGTGATTCAAATGCTAAATATGCTAAATATGCATTATATGCATCAGTTGCAAAACTTTGCGATTGCAAAAGTGTTTCATTAATTTGGGTTTGATTTTTATTATTTAAATCGAGATTATAGTATTTGCTTACTACTCCTAACAATCAAGTTTTTTCGATTTCTTTTTTGATTGCATCTTTTTTTTCAAAAGATAATTCTTGTTTAGTTTTTTCAGGAGTATTAACTTTGGTTCCACATGCTACAGTGGCAATTGGTAAGATGCTAATTAAAGAAGATAAAGCAAAATAATTAAAGCGTTTTAACATTATTTATCTCCTTTATTAAGTTCATTTGCTACAACTGCTCCGATGACATCAAAAGCAGATTTGTCGCTGTAGGTATATTTTTTGGTATTTAAATCAAAGTAACCGACTTTTAGTTGACCATCTTGATAAACAATATTTAATGAATTATTTTTATTATATGTATCATTGATTCATTGATTAATTTTTGAGATATCGTCTAAATCTTTTGATAAATGAATTCCATTATCTATCACCTTTATCCTTGATTCTACATTTGTGATATCACTTTGTGTATAATCAGTGTTAGTTAATGAATTTGGATTCTTTGTTTTTAATACTGTTGCAACAAATTTTGGATCAGAAAGTGCATTAAATAAAAAATCTTCTTTTGAAATACTTGCACTTAATTTATCTGTAATATGTAAATTTGTGTTATTGCCTGCTAATAAGTTTAATAAGTCACTTTTAATAAAATTGTTATAGTTATCTTTTGAAATTTTATAATCTGAAAATAACATTAATCCTTTATCAGTAGGGATAAGATAAAAATTAGGTTTGTTTTTGATGCTATATGCAAACGCTAAACGTTTATTACTGTCATCGATATTTACTGCGAATGCTTTGTTAAAAGTATCTTTGATATAAATGCTAAATTGATCACTTGTTAGCGAATCTATTAGTCGTTTTATATTAGTATTTACATTATTTACTAACTCAGAAAATTCTTGAATTTTGCTTTTATCTTTTGATTCTGAAATTGTTTTTGCTTTATCTAAATCAGATTGAATCAATGATTCAAGTTGTGGATTAAATCCTTTTGGTAATTGGTAAATAGTTGATAAATCAATTTGAGGTAATACAACAGATGTTTTGTTAGCATTAGCTTGTTGTTCAAAAATTCCTTGGGTTTGTGTTGCTAGTGCTTGATTTACATCCAAGTTAACTAAATCAGAAAACGATGTTATACCATTTGTTGCTAATGTGTTTGATTTAGTTAATGTTAAGTTATCTAAGGCAAATTGAAATTGCTGCTTACTTGGAACATCTGAATTTGACTTACTGATTCCATATAAAGTAGGAATATCTACAAAATTATTAAGGTAATCTATATTTGCTTTAAGAATTGGACTACCATCTGCTGTTTTTACACTGGTATATCTTAAGATATTAATAAGTTTATCCTTTGCACCATCTTTATCAAAAGAAAACGGGAGCAATAAATCTTTGTTTGCTACACCTGGAAGTAAAATTGAGGTTGTAATATGAATATCATTTTTTGCAAAATATTTTGCCACTAAAGCACTTGGATCAATTTTGTCTTGAATAAATGATTTGGTTGTAAATAAAATAATAGAACTTGAATTAGCATCGGGACGAAAGTATGTAACATTTTCTTTTAAGTATGGGACTACATTATCACCTTGTTTATAAAGCAAATCCTGCAATTTATTTCCGTTTGCATCAAAATGTGGGATATCTCTTTGTGCCTTACGGTTTAATGCATTTGCAGAAATAATTTTAGTTTCAATTGTAAAACGACGTTTTGCCTCAGTTTCAACTTCCTTAAATGTTGCATATTCGACTGCTTCATCAATGTTTTTAGAATTACCATACTCTGTTTGCAACTTTTTATTTCAAGCATCTAAATAAGTATTGGGTTGAAATGATTGACGGGTACTTTCGAATTCTGCATTAATTGCTTTGCGTTTTTCTGAACGGATTATTGCTAATGATTTTAAATCACTCGCTACCTTAGGATTTTCACCAGGTAATAATGATGCATTATAAATTTGGCGATATTCATCAGCTGCTTTTTGCTCTTGATCATAAAAATAAAATACTGCTTGACGGTAAATATCATCAATTTGTTTATCATTTGCTTCTTTATTACTTTCTAATACATTTTCTAAATCACCTACATTCATTTCAGTAGTAATCTTTGATTTATCATTAGTATTAAAGAATTTGAATGCTGCTGCATTTTTTGCTTGTGCTTGCACATAATCAATTCGGTTAACGCTTATACCTAACGGTATAGCAATAGCAGCAATAATAATCACTCCTAGCGAACCTAAAATCCCAAAATTAATTCAATTTCTTTTGCGGCGATTAGTTTTGATAAGTTTTTGCTTATCTTCATACGAATCATTAAGTTCGGTTAAGCGTTCAAAAAATGTCTTTTTTCTCTTTGCCATTTTTACCTCAATTTTGTTTCTTATATATAAAAGTTTTTAATATATTATACCAAAAAAATGTATTTTTTGCAGCGATTTGGTAATGCTATATTTGTATTTATCCACCTATATATCATATGTTCTTAAAATTGTATAATATTAATAATATAATTATAAGCTTGTTAGTAAATAAAATTATGCAACTTTATTTTGTATATAGTTGCATAATTTTATATTTTTTACTTTGTTTTTTGGGTTGTTGTAGTGCTTGATGATGTTGATGCAGAGGTAGTTGTAGTAGTAGTTGCTTTTGTTTCTTTCTTTTCGTCTTTTTTTCCACCTTTATATGTTATAACAGCATCTGCTTTACCATTACCTCTCATAATTGTTACTCATAAATTATAATTTGTTTTCTTAATATGTTCAAGTTGTTCAGGAGATAATGTTGATAGATTTTCAGGCAGCTTTTTACTTGGGTCTCTTGGTGGGTAACCGAAAATTCAACTATTTAATCCCCCCCCTAATCCTAATGCATCTCTAATTGCTAAATATTTTTGAACATCGTGTTTTTGTAATCAATTTAAATGTTCAGTTGTTATATCAGAAACATTTGCAGGAATCGCAACACTACTATAATCTTTTTCAGGTATAGGTTTTGGTTGATTTTTTATTGGTGGTAATGTACTTTCGGTTTCTTTGATATCCGATTCATTTCCTGGTTGTCCAAAAATTCAATTATCAGGCAAAGGTTTTAATACTTGCATAATCGCTTGAAATTGTGAAAAATTATGCATTTTTATTCATTCAAGTTGTCCAGATGAGATGGTTGATAAATCAGTTGGAACTGCTATTTTGCTATAGTCTATTTGTCTTTGTGGTTTATCTATTGGAGTAGTTGAAAATGTATTAAGGTTTTTATTCATATTTTCAACAGAGAAAAGAATTTTTTCACTTCCGTCTTTTTTATAAAAAGCAAATGAATAAAATTTATTTGGTATTAATGCATTATCATTATCTTTATCTCATTTAAATAAAAGTGGATATTGTCCTTCTTTAAGTGGATCTTGATTTACATCAACACTAGCATATGCTGCCTTAATGTCTCCGTCTTTTACAAGACTATTATCATCAAGTGATTTAACTTCTGCTGCAATAGCAACTCAATCACCTTTAATTCCGACAAGTGGTTGGTCGTGGAGAACAAAGACAAATGAACCATCCTTTGACATATAGTTTTCACTTCTAGCAGCAGGGTGCTTTAAATAAATAACTTTTATATCTGCTTTAGCAGGTGCTACACCATATTCAGTAACATTAATTGATTGATCTGTTATTTTTTGTTCTTTTGCAGGTGCTTGAGTTTTACCTGCACCACATGAAACAGCAACAGCAGCGACAGTTGTTAAAGTAACCCCTGATGCCGATAAGTATGCTAAAAGTTTCTTTTTAAATTTCATATTATCCTTCTTTCTCAATTTCATAATCAATGTGAAATTGTATGTTATATCGAAATTAGTAATGAAATATAACATAAATAGTTATTTTATGTTTTTTTTTTTTTTTTGCAAAGAAATGTGAGAATTTTACATATTTTACTTTCCTTGTTATTTGAAATTTTCACAAAATTTCCATATTTCTTCTTTTTCTAGAAAATCACTATGAAAACATATCTCATGAAAATATTATTATGATTTAGTATAATTAATTTATGAATATTTTTAATGACAAAAAAACTATAATCGCTTTTAATGAGCTAGCTTATCAATTTAGATTTGTTTATTCTTTATTTGGTGAGAGCTTAAAGCAA
Organism: Mycoplasma sp. 6243; assembly: GCF_051200785.1. Taxonomy (NCBI): domain Bacteria; kingdom Bacillati; phylum Mycoplasmatota; class Mollicutes; order Mycoplasmatales; family Mycoplasmataceae; genus Mycoplasma; species Mycoplasma sp. 6243. The sequence goes on along the minus strand of NZ_CP195154.1, from coordinate 275,844 downwards.
GCTAAAAATGGAAATCTACCTTTTGATGATATAGAAACAATTATTACTTATAACACACTAATAAAACTGAAAGAATCTGGATTACCATTAAATTTAAATTTAAATGAAAAAAATATTTTTATCCCACAAATTAAAATAAATAATGAATATATTTATCTAAATATCCTGATACAAAGCAATAATATAAAAGCTAATTCAAAAAATTCTATGAAATTATTAAAAAAAATAAACGATGGTAATTTTTTTATATTGCCAAAGTTATTTGATTATATATATGATAAAAATCCTGATACATGAGTTTTTGTTTATTATGATTTTTTAGATAAAAAAACGAAACTATACACTATTTCAAATATAAATATTAATTATTATAAAACAATTAAAATTGATAATCTGGAACTGCCTTATATAAATATTGAAAAATCGATATAAAAAAGCAGCTTCCTATTTTGACCGTTAGGCTATCGTCGGCGTAAAGTGGCTTAACTACTGAGTTCGGAATGGTATCAGGTGATTCCACTTGCTATGACTACTGGTAATATAATACAGATTTTTTTTAAAATACCAAATATTTTTTTATTTTTTTGTTTGAATTCATAATTAATAAAGATATAGTTTCAAAATCACAGAAAATAAGGTAAAATATAATAATATATTATGTAAGGAGAACAAATGATTAAACACCAAGAGCATAAAGAATTAGCTGAATATACAATTAAGGTTTTAATTCCGGCAGATGAAGTTAAAAAGAAAAATGACTTTTATTTTAATGAAGCTTTAAAAAAGGTAAAGGTTCCTGGTTACCGTCCTGGAAAAGCACCGCGTGAGAAATTAGAAGCATATTTAGACACAAATGCTATTTCACGAAAAACTGTTGATTCATTTCTTCACTCAAGTTTCAACGATGTTGTAAAATACTTAGATGACAAAAAAATTAAAGCACTTTCAAAATATTCACTAGATGTTAACCCTCAAAAAGATGGTAGTTTAGAGATTTCTTATCATTTTCCTATGTGACCTGATTTTTCAAAAGTAGATTTAAAGAATTTAAAAGCAAAAATTAAACTTCCTAAATCAGGTGAAAAAGATAAGAAACAAATTATTGAAGAGTTTTATAAAGAAACAGCTATTAAAGAAGTAGTTAGTGATCCAAAAGTAAAGTCAAAACTTACTGATACAGTAAATATTGATTTTAAAGGATTTATTGATGATGAACCTTTCGAAGGTGGTGAAGCAGAAGGTGTTGATTTAGTATTAGGATCAAATACTTTTATACCTGGATTTGAAGACCAATTAGTTGGTAAAACAACAGGATGAAAAGGTGATATAAAAGTAACATTTCCTGGTTCATACTTCGTAAAAGAATACCAAAACAAAGAAGCAATTTTTGAAGTTAAAATTAATTCTATTACTCGCTTAGTGCAAAAAGAAATAACAGATGAAATTGTTAAAGGATACAATTTGGGTGAAAATGTTCAAACAAAAGATCAATATCTAGATTTAGTATTCAACAAAAAATTAAAAGAACATTTTATAACATCGATTCATAATTTTGAAAAAGATATCATAAATGAAATGTTAGAAATTGCTAATCCTGTTGTCCACCCAAATTTATTAGAAGATGCTATTAAAAAACTACAAGAAGATTTTGATAAGAATTTAAAGCAATATGGAATTAAAAAGAAAGAATACTTCCATCTTGTAAAATCAACCGAAGAAGATATTCAAAAGGAATTTGAAAAGACTGCATTAGAACAAGAAAAGAAAGCATATGCAAGTAGACATATGGCTGAAATCTTACCAAAAGATAAAGATGAATTAGAAAAACAACTAAATGAATTTAAGGATTTATTAGTTGATTATCCAATTGATCAAAGAGATAAATATGCTTCACTACTAATTCTTTATTTAATCATTAAAGAAAACAAACATAAAGATTCTACAAAATTAGCAAAAGAGTTTATTAAGTTTATTAATTTCTTAGCTAAATAAAATAATATAACGAAGTTTTTTACTTCGTTTTTTCTTCCTTTTATTCCTAAGATTATAAAAAAACAGGTGATTTACTCACCTGTATATATGTGTTATTACATTACTGACTTAATTGCAGCTTTAATAATTCCTACTGATCTAGCAAATTTTTCTTTTTCTTTATCGTTTAATTTAATTTGCACAATTTGCTTAATTCCTTGACTTCCAACAACTGCTGGAACCCCAATTACAACATCACTAGTTTCGTATTCTCCATTTAATAATACTCCTAGTGGTAATACAGCATTTGCATCTTCTTGGATGTATCTAAGAATTTGTGCTAAACAAGCACCTATTCCATAATAAGTTGCTCTTTTTCTTTCAATAATTTTATACGCTTTGGTATAAACAGGTTTTTCAAGTTCTTCGATGTAGTTTGAAGCATTAATTCCTGTTTTTGCTTCAAATTCTGAGAAAGGTAATCCGGCAATTTTAAATGTTGAGAAGTTTACAAGTGATGAATCCCCGTGTTCTCCAAGCACAAATGCTTCAATATTGTTAGTTGAAACACCTGTTTTCTTTGAAAGTAATTGTTTCAGTCTTGAAGTATCAAGGATTGTTCCTGATCCAATAACTTTTTTAGGATCAAATCCTGTTTCTTTCATATATACATATGTCATTACATCAACTGGATTTGATGCAATAAGAGTAATTCCTTGGAATCCACTTTCCTTAATTTGTTTAGCGATATCTCTCATAATAAGAGCATTATCTTGAACCATTTGTAATCTAGTTTCACCTGGCACTTGTGGTCTTCCTGCTGTAATAACTACTACATCTGCATCTTTTGCATCAGCATAACTTGCTGCAAAAACTTCAAATTTACGAACTGATGGAACGATAACATCTTCTAAATCTAAAACATTTCCGTCTCTTGGTCCATCGAATTTGTCTATAATACCATATTTAGCAGCTAATCCTTGATTAATTGCTGAATATAAGAATGAAGCACCAACTGCTCCGGCACCAACTAAAATAACTTTTGTTGCTTTCATATAAAACTCCTTTAAAATGTATGCTATCCTATTATACTATTTTTATGGTATTAATAACTTATTTTTTTATTTTTCTGAAATATTATTCAAAACTTTACATAGTTACAATGTATAAAAATTATATAGCATCTAATACATTAATGTATTAGTTTTATGTTATTATAATTCAACAACTTTTCCACCATTAGCTTCTACAGCTGCTTTTGCTGCTTGCGAAGCTTTATTAACAGTTACAGTTAAGTTTTTGCTTAATGTTCCTTTCGCTAAGAGTTTAATAGGTAGATTTCTTTTTACTAATTCTTTTTCAAATAATGATTCAATAGTAACTTCTGAGTTATTTTCATAATGTGTTTGCAGTTGATCAAGGTTAATGATTTGGTATTCAATATGGTTTACATTAGTAAATCCGCGTTTTCCTAAACGACGGAATCACGGAGTTTGTCCCCCTTCAAATCCTAATCTATGTCCTTTGCGCTTGTTTTGTCCTGATTGACCTTTACCAGCTTGTTTTCCTTTACCAGCAGCATGTCCGCGACCTTTACGGTGCTTGCTTAGTCTTGAACCTTCTGTTGCTTTAAGAGTATGTAATTTAATTGACATTATCTTAAGTCCTTTACATCTTTATTTCTGATTTCAGCTATTTGTTCTGGTGTTCTAAGTTGTCTAAGTGCTTTAACGGTTGCTTTAACAGTGTTAGTCTTTGAACGAGAACCATATGTTTTAGTAACAATATCTGAATAACCTGCTAATTCTGCAACAGCACGCACTGTACCTGAAGCAATCAATCCTTTCCCTTTAGAGGCAGGTTTTAGCATAACCTTTGATGCTAAGAATTTAGCATAGACTTCATGTGGGATAGTAGATGATTTTGGATCAAAAGGAACTGAAACAAGGTTGTTTTTCGCATCTTTAATTGCTTTTTTAATGGCATCTGGAACTTCATTAGCTTTTCCGTGTCCATAACCTACACTACCTTTTTTATTTCCTATTACCACAAAAGCAGAGAAACTAAATCTTCTTCCACCTTTAACAACTTTGGTAACACGAGCAATATCGATTACTTTTTCGCTGTATTCAGAAACTTCTTTATTGCGACGATTGTCACGGTTTGCTGGTTTTTTAAAACGGTTTTCTGTTTTTGACCCACGGTTTGGTCTGTCAATTGCATTTGCATGAACTGTTTTTTGTTCTGATGAGTTTGCTGGTTTGTAGTTAGTATTTCTGCGAGGTCTAACTTCCTTAGTTCCGGTTGTTGGTCTGACAACCTTATAATCTTTTTTAGGTTCTTTATTTTCTTTTTGGTTTTCCATAACTAGAATTTAACTCCTTTTGCTCTAACTGCATCTGCGAATGCTTTGACTCTTCCGTGATATAAATATCCACCACGATCAAAAACAACTTCTGAAAGATTAAGTTTTAGGATTTTTTCACCCATTAAATCACCTAATTTACTTGCAGCAGTAATATTTCCACCATATCCTGGTAAAGATAAAGTGGATGCTGATGCTAATGTAACTCTTTTTGAATCATCGATTAGTTGCGCATATAAGTTTTGGTGTGATTTAAAAACATTTAAACGTGGTTTGCTTGCACTACCAACAATGTAATGACGGGCACGATTATGCTTAAGTTTACGTGCTTGATTTCTTGATAATTTCGCCATATTTGCTGCTTACTATTTAGAAGCAGTTTTCCCTTCCTTACGTCTAATTTTTTCACCTTTATATGAAATCCCCTTACCTGAATATACACTTGGGGTTCTTACTGCACGAATTACTGATGCAAAATGCCCAACACTTTGCTTGTCAATACCTAAAACTGAAACTTCGGTTTGTTTAGGACTAACTACAACTTTAACATCTGCTGGAACTGTTAATGAAACAATATGACTGTATCCAGCTGATACATCTAGCTTATTTCCTGTTAAAACTGCTTTGTATCCAACACCCTTAATTTCAAGATCTTTTTGAAATCCTTTTGAAACTCCTAATAACATATTTGCAATATGTGCATTGGTGGTTCCGTGTAGTTGTTTAGTAATTTTTTCTTCGTTTGCACGAACGGTTGATACTTTATTCCCATCAACATGAATTGAAATAAGTGGACTGAATTTTCTTGATAAAGTTCCTAATGGACCACTGATAGTAACAACATCAGCATCCATTTTAAAGGTTACCCCTGCAGGAATAGTTAAAACACGATTTCCAACACGAGACATATCCTAAACCTTATCAAATGTAGGCAATAATTTCACCACCTACATTTTCCTTTCTTGCTTCTTTTCCAGTCATTAAACCTTTAGATGTAGAAATAATTACAGTACCATAACCTGAAATAATAGAAGGAATTTCATCTGATTTAACATACACACGTAAACCAGGTTTCGAAACCCTTTTAATCCCGACAATCGCTGATTGCCCTTTTTTGTATTTTAATGTAACTACAATTTGCTTATCTATACCTTCACCTTCAACTGCATAAGAAGCAATGTATCCTTGTGATTCAAAAAGTTTTACAATTGCTTCTTTTTTCTTAGAAAAAGGAATTGAAACGGTTTTATGTCTACGCGCGTTGGCATTTTTAATACGAACCACTAAATCTGAAATAGGATCTGTTATAAACATAATTATCAGCTCGCTTTCTTCATACCTGGAATTTTACCTTCATGTGCTAAGGTTCTAAAGCAGATACGACATACTTTATATTTTCTTAAAACCGCATGTGGACGTCCACATAATTCACAACGTGTATAAGCACGTGATGAGAATTTAGGATGACGTTTTGCTTTAACAATTAATGCTTTTCTCGCCATTATTTAGCTCCTTTTTTCTCAAATGGTACACCTAGTAATTCTAATAAACTACGTGCTTCTGCATCGGTGTTTGCTGTAGTTACGATTAGGACATCAAGTCCTTTAATGCGACGAATTTTATCAAATTCAATTTCTGGGAAAATAATTTCCTCTTTAATCCCTAAAGCAAAGTTTCCCCTTCCATCAAATGCTCTAGGATTTGCCCCACGGAAATCGCGAATCCGTGGCATCGCAACATGAATTAATTTTTCTAAAAAGTCTCACATACGACCTCTGCGTAAAGTAACTTTGCCACCCATAGGTATCCCTTCACGAAGCTTTCATGAAGCATTTGACTTTTTAGCTTTGGTTTGGAATGGTTTTTGTCCTGAAATAATGGTTAATTCGTTTAAAACTTCATCGATTGCTTTTGAGTTAGAAACCTCTTTACCTGCAGTCATATTCAATACGATTTTTTCTATTCTTGGAACTTGCATTATTGATGAGTATTGGTATTTTTCTTTTAAAGCAGGAACTGCTTTTTTAACATAAACATCTTTTAGCATAATTAATTAATATCCTTATTGGTTTTTTTAACAAATCTTACTTTTTTACCATCTTTATTAATTCTATATCCAAGTTTTGAAGCAATGTTTGGTTGTGATTTTGTGGCTTTTTTTGCTAAATAAGCAACATTTGATACATGAATTGGAGCAGCCATCTCTTTAATTGAACCGTCTTGATTTTTTTGGCTAGGTTTGTTGTGTTTAGTTACAATATTAACATCTTTGATGATAACACGGTTTTGTGAATGTAATACTTTTTCAATAGTTCCAGTTTTACCTTTTTCGCTTCCAGCAATAACTATAACTGGATCATTTCTTTTGAACTTAATTTTTGACATAAATTAACTCCTTATAAAACTTCCGGTGCTAATGAAACTATTTTTGGAAACTTGTCACGCAATTCACGAGCAACTGGTCCAAATACCCGTGTTCCTCTTGGTGTTAAATCTTCTTTTAAAAGTACTACAGCATTATCATCAAAACGAATATATGAACCATTATTACGGTGTATTCCGTATCTTGAACGAACTACAACCGCTTTCACAACTTGGCCTTCCTTTACCATTCCAGTAGGAATAGCTTTTTTTACAGAACACACGATTATATCACCGATATTAGCAACTTTTTTCTTTGCCCCACCTAAAATACGAATTACACCGATTTCTTTTGCACCTGAGTTATCAGCAACATTTGCTTTTGATAATTCAATTAGCATTATTTATTTCCTTCTAAGGCTTTCTCTTTAATTGAAACCAATCTGAAGTGTTTAGTTTTAGAAAGCGGTCTAGTTTCCATAATAACTACCACATCATTTAATGCTGCTTGATGATTTTCATCATGTACTGCAAATCTTTTAGTAGATTTAAAACGTTTTGCATAAAGTGGGTGCTTTTTAAAAGTATCAACAGCAACAATAATGGTTTTAGCAGCTTTCCCCGCCGAAACAACTGTTCCTGTTAATGTTTTTCTAGTATTTCGTTCCATATTATTTTGTATCCTTTTTTTGGTTTAATGCTGTGAGTGCTTTTGCAATATCAGTTCTTAAAACTTTAATTTTGTGTGTTTCTTTCAAATCACCAGAAACATTACGGTATCTAAGAGTGAATAATTCTGCTTTTAATTTAAGCACTAATTCTTGTAATTCTTGCTTTGACTTCTTTTGTAAATCTTTAAAAAGCATTATTGTACTCCTTCTTTTTTAACAATTTTTCATTTAACTGGTAATTTATGTCCAGCTAAACGAAGGGCATCGCGAGCCACTTCTTCAGAAACTCCACTTACTTCAAACATCATTGTATTAATTTTAACTGCTGTATATCATAGTTCAGGAGCTCCTTTTCCTGAACCCATACGAACCCCTATTGGTTTAGAAGTTTTTGAAAAGTGAGGGAAAATACGAATAATAACTTGTCCTTCACGACCCATTCTACGAGTAGCAGCAATACGAGCTGACTCAATTTGACGTGCAGTTACTCATGCAGATGTAACTGCTTGTAAACCATATTCTCCAAAATTAACTGTGTTTCCTTTGGTTGCTTTACGTTTGTCATGTTGAACCACAAATGGTTTACGATATTTAGTTCTTTTTGGTTGAAGCATGTTTATCATCTCCTTCCAAAATTTCACCGAGTGAAATTCAAACCTTAACCCCAATTGCTCCATAAGTAGTGCGAGCAGTTGCTGTTGCATAGTCAACATTTTGTCTTAAAGTATGAAGACGCATTTCTCCATCAGAATAACCTTCTGTACGAGCCATATCAACACCATTTAAACGTCCTGATACCATTGTCTTAACACCTTTGGCTCCAGATTTTAAAGCAGCACGCATTGCTATTTTTTGTGCTTGACGGAAACTGTCACGATTTTCAAGCTTAGTAGCAATCATTTCTGCTAATAATCTTGCATTTAAATCTGGTTTTTTAAGTTCAACAACTTGAATTCTAAGGTTCAAGTGTTTGTTTTTTACGAATTTTTGAACCTTTAATGTAAGTTCTTGGATGTTTTTACCTTCTTGACCTAAAACTGCTGCTGGTTTTGCAGTGTGCAAGAATACAGTAACTTTATTATCTTTATTTCTTTTAATTTGAACTCTACCAATTTGATATTGACGCACTAATTTATCGAAAAACTTATAGATTTTAGCATCCTCAACTAAATAATCACCATAATTTGCTTTTTCAGCAAATCATACTGTATTGTGTGCCTTAGTAATTCCATAACGGAACCCATTTGGATTAACTTTTTGTCCCATTAGTTTCTCTCCTCTAAAACAATTTTAAGGTTTGATGTGCGTTTAAAAATTGAATAAGCACGACCTTGGCTTCTTGGTTGAAATCTTTTAAGAGTTGGTCCTTCATTGACATAAACTTCTTTAACAAATAATTTCGATGCATTCATTCCGTGGTTGTTAGTTGCATTCGCAATTGCTGAGTTAAGTAGCTTCATAAAAATTGGTGCTGATTTTTTTGATGTGTTTCTTAAAAGCCCTAAAGCAATTGAAACATCTTTTCCTCTAAATAAATTAGCCACTAATTTTGCTTTTGAACTACTTACTTTTTGAAGTTTAACACTTGCTATAGCTTGTTGTGCCATTATTTCTTCTTACCTTTATCTGCGCCGTGACCTGAAAAAGTACGAGTTGGAGAGAATTCTCCAAGTTTGTGTCCTACCATATCATCGGTTACATATACTTCGATAAATGATTTTCCGTTATGAACTGCAAATGTTAATCCAACGAAACTAGGGAAAATTGTTGATCTTCTTGATCATGTCTTGATTGGTTTTTTAGGTGCTTTTCCTTCAACGATTGCATCAACTTTTTTAAGTAAGTGATCGTCTGCAAAAGGTCCTTTTTTCAAACTACGTGACATTATTTAGCATCCTTTCTTCTTCTTAAAATAAGTTTATTTGAAGATTTCTTTGTTTTTCTGGTTTTCACACCAAGTGCTTTTTTACCTCAAGGAGTAAGTGGAGCTTTACGACCAACTGGTTGTTTTCCTTCCCCTCCCCCATGTGGGTGGTCTACTGGGTTCATTACTGAACCACGTACGGTAGGTCTAATTCCTTTATGTCTATTGATTCCAGCTTTACCAACATTGACAAGTAAGTGTTCTTCGTTACCTACTACACCAACGGTAGCACGACAACGAGCTAAAATACGACGTGTTTCACCTGATTTAAGTTTTAACACTACATATTTTCCATCATCATCCTTACCAAGAATTTGTGCAGAAGTACCTGCACTACGAGCAATAATACCTCCACCACCTGGTTGCATTTCAATGTTATGCACGAATGTACCCTCTGGGATAAATGCTAATGGTAGTGCATTCCCTACTACAATATCAACATTTTCTCCTGAGAGAACTTTTTGACCTAAAACAATCCCTTTAGGTGCTAAAATATATCTTTTTTCTCCGTCTGCATATGCTAACAAACAAATATTAGCTGATCTGTTTGGATCGTATTCAATTGTTTTAACGATAGCAGGGATATTATCTTTGTTACGTTTAAAATCAATGATTCTGTAGAATCTTTTAACACGTCCTCCACGATGTCTAACAGTGATCTTCCCTTGATTGTTACGGCCAGCATGGTTTTTTAAATTTACCAACAATGATTTTTCTGGTTCGTGACCTGAAAGATTTGTTTTAAAATCTAATGAAGACATATTTCTACGACCATTGGTAGTTGGCTTATAATGTTTTAATGCCATTTATTTTGTCTCCTTGCTTAAAAATAGTTGCGGATCTTTCTTTTAAGCAGTAATTTCCGCTCTGTAAACTTAATAAATTAATGAATATCATTTTTCATTCAATAATTATAAGAAGATTATTCACCACCGATTTTGCGTTTTGTGGTAGTTTTCTTAGCAACTGAAGCAGTTTTAGTTGCTACTGTTTTTTTAGCAGCTAATTTTTGTGCTACTTTTGCTTCAACATCGGCTGATTTTTTAGCCTTTGCTGCTTTTTCTTCTACTTTTTGTTGTGAATTATCATCTGCTTTTAATTCACTTTCGTTAGGTAAGTAGTTCATGGTTTGTCCATCTTTTAAGGTAACCATTGCTTTCTTATAACGATTAGTGAAACCATGATAACGTCCTACATTCTTTGCTTTTTTATTAACTTTTATTGTATTTACACTTTCAACTTCTACTTGAAAAATTGTTTCAATTGCTTCTTTTATTTGGTATTTATTTGCAGCATAATCAACCTTAAAAACATATATATTGTTTTTTGTTCTTAAAATATCTGTTTTTTCTGAAAGAATAGGTGCTTTAATAACTTTAGTTAATTCCATTATTTAACTCTACTTTCTAGCAATTTAAGACTTTCGTTTGAAACAATTAATACATCTGCTCCAATTAATTGTTCAACTGATAAAGAGTTTGCTTTTGATGTTGAAACATTTTGCAAGTTCGCAGCAGATTTATATACAATAGGACTTTCAGTAACGATTAATATACGTTTTAAGTGATCTACTTCTAATTCCTTTAATTTTGCAACTAATGCTTTAGTTTTGATTGCATCTAATGATAAATCGTTAATAATAACTGCTTTATCATTTGCTAATAAGGTTAGTGCAGAAACAAATGCTGCAAATTTAACTTTCTTATTAACTTTAAGTGAATAGTTTTTGTTTGCTTGTGGTCCAAATGCTCTACCACCACCTACTCAAATTGGTGATCTGGTTGAACTATGACGAGCTCTTCCTGTCCCTTTTTGTCTTCATGGTTTTTTACCACTTCCGCTTACTTGAGAACGGTTTTTAACTTGGTGTGTGCCCTGTCTTCTTGATGCTCTTTCAGATAAAATAGTATCAAAAACTGCTTGGGTGTAAATTTTTTCAGAACCAAAAAGTGATTTTGGTAATTGTGCAGAAAAGTCTTTTTTAACAACAGTTTCTTTTACAACAGAAACCTTTGCTGACTTAGGAGCAGATTTAGAAGTTGTTTTTGTTTGCTTTGATGTTTCATTGGTAGATTTAACTTCTTTATTTATATTTGTTTTTTTAGCATCTGAATTTGTTTTCTTTGAAGTTGATTTAGAAGCAGGCTTATTTGCTACTTTTGCATCTGGAGTTTTTTTAGTTACAGGTTTTGTGTTTTCAGTTTTTTTGCTTTTAGTTTCAGCCATAACTATTTTTCTCCTTCCTTAGCCTCTGCTTCATCAATCAATGCCTTAAGTTGCACAGATGTCATACCCACAGAAACCTCAATATTATATTTTTTAGCATGTTCGATTAATTCATTCATTAATTGAACTTCTGCTACATTAACTAATTTAACTTCTTTATGATCTGGTAATCCTTTTACTGCTTTACGAATCATAACAAATGATTTTTTAGGTCCCGGAATTGAACCTTTTACTAATAAAATATTATTATCAGTATCAACTTTAATAACTTCTAAGTTTTGCACTGTTGTTTTTGCATGTCCTAAATGACCTGGCATTGTCATGCCTTTAAAAACTCTGTTACCTGAAATATCTCCAAGTGAACCTGTTTGTCTTACTGGTTGTGAACCACCACCACCACCATGAGATTTAGGTCCAATAGCTTGGTTGTGACGTTTAATAGTTCCTGCAAAACCTTTACCTTTTGAGATACCGGTTACATCTACTAATTCACCTGATTTAAAAATGTCAACTGTGATTGTTTGTCCAAGTTCATAACCTGACATATTACGAACTTCTTTTACGAAGCGCTTAGGTGTTGTGTTTGCATTTTTAAAGTGTCCTGTAAGTGGTTTGTTGCTACGACTTGACTTTTTATCAAAAACTGCTAATTGAGTCGCTACATAACCGTCTTTTTCTACAGTAAGCACCTTAGACACAACATTTGGTTGAACTTCCACTACTGTAACTGGTACACTAGCACCTGTTTCAGTAAAGATTTGAGTCATACCAACTTTACGTCCTAAGATTCCTTTCATTTGATCTCCTTAATTAAATTATTTTTGAACTTTTACTTGTAAAAGCACACCAGCAGGCAAATCTAAACGATTAATTTTATCAGTTAGTTGTGCTGAAGGGTTCTTGATTACAACTAATCTTTGGTGTGTTCTACTTTCAAATTGTTCACGACTAGTTTTGTTGATGTGAACAGATCTTAAAATAGTAACTTCATCTCTTTTAGTTGGAAGCGGAATTGGACCACTAACATCAGTTTTTTCTTCTTTAGCTAACAAAAATAATTTCTTTGCTGCTAAATCAACTAATGCATGGTCAAACCCTTTAACTTTGATGTTTAATTTACTCATTAAATGTTGTCTCCTTGTTCGATTTTTGAACATAACTCCCTATAAAAACCTCAACCGTCCTCAACAACAATGACGATTAAGCAACCTTATAGATCAATGTTATAGTTGCTTTTCAATTATAAAGCAAAAATAAAAATACAGAAATCAAAAATCCTGTATTTTTTCTAACAACGGATGTTGGTGTATCAACTATGAAATTCTGTTTTCTATTCACTCTGAAAGCACTTCTTCGGGGACATATTCAAATGCTTTTTCAACTATTTCAGTACCGTTTAGTAAAATCATTGTAGGAACCTTTAGCACTTTTCATTCGGTATCTGGGTTTCTAAATAATTTTGCTTCTTCAGCATCCACATGAATAAATTGTACCTTAGTTTTTTCATATTTTTTTGCGATGCGATCTAAGGTAGGTTTCATCATTTTACAGTCTCCACATCAACCTGTTGTGAAAATCAAGAATGTTAAATCATCTTTTTGCTTGCTTTCAATAAGTTTTTTAGCATCATCTCATAATAATTTGTCAAACATAATAACTCCTTTAATTAAAATCTAATTTATCTAGTTCATCTAAGAAATCATCATTTTGTTGTTGTTGAATTATTGAAGTTTCAACAGCATTTTTAAGCAGTTGATTCGCTATTTGCTCATCAACTCTGGATATTATACTCTTTTCTAGTAATTTAAAAGATGTTTTTTTGTAATCTATATCATAAAATTTTGCTGCTTTAAATAAAAAATCAAGATATTTTTCAAAATGAGTAGTTGATAAATAAAAACTTTTATGCGAATTTATAAATTTCTTATATTGCTGAATATTTCACTTATTTTTCTTGATAATTAACTTGATATCAAGGATATATAAACACAAAAAAACGACTATACCTATTAATAATAAAATTACTAATAAACTTGATAATGTAGGTAAATAAAACAAATTAATAAGTGTATCAAAAACAACCCCAACATTATTATAAATTGAAATATCTTCAATAGTTACTTTTTGTTTCGATGTCATAAATTTTGCATATCAACCGTTTTTAAAAATATGTGCAGGAAGCTTTGTGTTAAATTCTACATCATGATTGTATATATAATGCAGGATTAAATGAGTTAAGATAACAAAAAACAAAAAGAGAAATAGTAAAATTTTCAACATTCAATTTTTAAATGCAACAAAATCTATTTTATTCACACGAGATGTTCAACTGATAGCTTTCTTTTTAGTAAATAAAGTAAAAATTCATACTAATATCGCTAAAAATCCAAACAATAATGCAAAAAAGATGCTATTTCCAAATAAAAGCCCATATGTATATAAATATGTTCATTGCAGTCAATTAGGTAAAATTTTTGATACATATAAAGCACAAAAAAGCAGACTTATAAGGTAAAAACTCAAAATTAAAATTAACTTTCAAATTTTGAGTTTTTTTTCTAAAGTAATATGGTTGCTAGGTAAAAATTCAATGAATTTTAAACCTAGCGAATTAAATAATTTACTTTTTTTCATATTATATAGTTGTTAGTGAAAAAGCGATCATTGGATCTTTATCGGTTATTTTAAAGATTCTTTTTCTTACTGTTTTTCTGATTTTTTCATTGAATTCACGCATTGTAGTAAAAGTTTTGGTATTAATAATTTCAATAATTGTATCTTTAATCAAATCATTTATTCTTGGTTGCTCTTGCACATCGATAACACCTACATAATTGATATGTAATTGTCCAATAATTTTCTTGGTTTTTGCTGAATAAAGCGAATTAATAATAATTACACCTTCGCGACCTAAAACTTCACGTTCTGCTAAAACTTCTGATGAAATATCCCCGACACCAAAACCATCTATAATGGTATCTCCAACATCTTTAATTTTACCATTATGTGAAATTAATTTTCCATATGCAAAATGTGCAACTTTTCCGTTTAATAAAACAATCGGATTAACTTCTTTTGCTAAATTTTTATCTTCTTTTATGTATGTAACTAAATCTACTAAATAACGATACAACCCTTGAGCAGGTAGTAAAACAGTGGGCTTAAGATTCTTAACCAAATTAAATACATCTTCTTTACTCGGACGACAATAAAAATATTCTTTTTCAGAAATATCAACTAAATTTGATGTCCTTTTTGCAATTTCATCTAATGTTACAGCTGCAAGCGATTCAAGACCGTTAACTGGAGGAGCAATCATAATTACACTATCATTTGAATCTATTTTTAAATATACATCTTCGTTATTAAGAATTCTTATAAAACGGGTATATAAACGTTCAATAGCACCAGTTACAAGCACAACAGCATTTGGATGCTTACTAATTTGTTTGTAATCAATTATTTCGGGGAACTTAAAATCTGGACTTATTTTTGCTTGAATTTGCTTCATTAAAAATAACAAATCTGCGTATGCTTTTCCATAAGGTATTACTGGACGATTATATTTATTAGCAAGTTCTATAATCTGCTGCATCGATACCATATCTTCACTATAACCACCTACTATTATTTTAGTATTTGGTTTTGCAAATCTAAATGTTTTTTCTACACTATCAGGTAGATATAATTTTTCAATTGCTCTACCACCACCCTTATCTTTACCTGCATCAGTAACCAATGCATTAATTTTACGTTTATTAAAAAGTTTTGGTAAATGTAAAAATCAAGTTCTACCAAAAATTCCTAAATCACCTTCAATATAATTAAACATAAACACATAATCACCATTTGGTGTAATAAAATCAAAACCTAAGTTACCTGGAGCGCTTCCTGGTAGTCCGATAGGTTGCACAAGTATGTTTCCAATTTTCTTACGGTCTGATAGAGCAATTAATTTATACGAATCATTTTTAATATTGTATTTATTAAGGCGTTCTTGGATAATTTGTTTATTTATAAAAGATGTATAAATTTTTAATCCTGGTATTTTCATTAAAAGTCATGGAAGTGCTGAAAAACTTTCATTACGAATATCTGTAATAAAAATACCTTGAATTTTTTTGCGATGTTTTTCTAAAAAAGTAAAATCAGGAATTAGTGTATCAACACCATTATTAGAGTTAATTGGTATTTTTACACCTGCATTTACAACATATAAATCATCGTTGTAGTCTAAAACATAACAATTTTTACCGTTTTCATCTTGCCCACCTAAAGCAAAAATATTTACTTTTTCCATTTGTCTCCTATGCTTATTCAATATAAATTCTTAATTTTAAAATAGTATATCTATTATAACAAAACAAAGTTAATTTTTATTTTTTTAATGATATTACAATAAAAAAGGCATAACTTATTATGCCAATCTTATTTAGTATTTTTCAATAAATCAATAAAACTTTTAAGTTCTAATGAAGCACCACCAACTAAAAATCCATTGATATCAGGTTGTTTTGATAATTCTGCTATATTACTTGGTGTAACACTTCCGCCATATTGCACTACCACATCTTTTGATGTGATTTCGTGGATATATTTACAAATATCTTGTGCTATTTCAGGTGTTGCAACCTTTCCGGTACCGATAGCTCAAATTGGTTCATATGCGATAACTACTTTTTTCAAATCTAAATCTTTTAAAGAAACTTCAAGTTGCTTTTTAATAACTTCTTTGGTTTGTCCTGCCTGATATTGCTCAAATGTTTCACCAACACATATAATTGGTTTTAAATGGTATGAAATAACTTGTTTTGCTTTTACATTTACTAACTCGTCTGTTTCAAAATGATATTTACGTCTTTCTGAATGTCCTAAAATAACATACGATACATCTAAATCAATAAGCATACTCGCAGATGTATCACCTGTATAAGCACCTGATTCATATGGTGAACAATCCTGTGCTGCTAAGCGAAATTTTTCAACTGTATTAACAACAAATGAACATAAATTAGCAGCAGGTACAGAGATACCAAATTCAATGTTTTTTGGTAATAATTCATTGTTAGAAAAATATCAATCACCAAATTTCTCAAAAAATTCCTTGGATTCTGAATAAGTTTTATTCATTTTTCAATTACCAATAATAAGTTTTCTCTTCATTTAACTCCTTTAAAGTATTTTACAGTATTTTTAAATTATTTTTATAAATAAGTTTATTTTATGTTCTGTTCTAGTTCATTAATGTATTTTAATTATAAATAAAATATGAATAAAAATCGTGGAATGTTTTTGGAATCAGTTTTGAATAAAACGATAGATTATTATTGAAGACATAAAATTGCTTATATTGAAAAGAAAGGATTGGATGTTACATTAAAAACAATAACTAAGGAAGGTAAGAAATTAGTAGTAAGAGATTCAAATATTTACAAAAAAAGTACTGTTGATTACATCGGCTGCTATAAAGGTATTTTTGTGTGTTTTGAAGCAAAAAGTTGTAACGAAGATCGCTTTGATTTAGCAAACCTTAAAGAACATCAAATAGATTATTTAAATAATATCAATTCAAATGGAGGGATAGCTTTTGTTGTTATATTTTTTTCACATGTAAATCGTTTTTTTAAAATTTACACAAGGTATTTAAGTAAATTATTTAAAGAAGGTATACATTCAATTAAATTAGATGATGTAATAAAAAATTCCAAAGAACTTTCTTTAGAATTTCCATGTATTTTAAATATACTGGATGACTAAGCTTTTAAATCGACTAAATCTCTCAAATATTTAGAAGGTTTATATTTAATCACACGTTTTTGTGGAACAACCTGCTCTTCTTTTGTAAATCTGTTTACTATTGTACGTTGTTTTTTAACCACTGTAGAGAAAATACCTAAGTGTGATAATCTAACTGTGTCTTCTGCAATTAATTGTTCTTTAAGGACAAAAACCATTGCATCAAGTACTTTTTCAACATCTTTTGGTGATGTCTCTAATCTATCAGCAACTTCCAATAAGAAATCTTTTTTTGTCATTTATTCTCCTTGTTAAATAAAATATAGGTATATTATAATACTTTTTCAAAAAAATGCCTATATTTTAGGGATAAAAGTTTTTTAACTGCCTGAAAAAGGAATAGCAAACAAAAAAAATGAAATAGCTATATTTATAACAATAATTAAAAATAATGAAAACTTTTTCTTAGCAAGATAATATGAAAACAAAATTCCTATCGGGACATATATTTTTAATAATATATTTCGATATCCAACAAAAAACACTTCTTTTTTTTCTATCGCATATTTAGCCAGCGATTTATTAAATGACACTTCAGGGACAAAGATAGCTAAAAATAACTGTAATGCGAGAGATAAAATAATTCCAGCAACAATTGGACGCATAATAATTAACATATTTTTTACAAATGTATTAGTTTTGAACTTATTAATATATTTCATTGCTAACACCATAATAATAATTGCAGGTAAGCAAAAAATAAGGTATGTTAAAAACATTGCTAAATAACCCCATCATTGTCCGTTTGCTATTATATAACCTGTAAAAAAAGCGAATTTTGTCGAAACTACGCCAGGGGTAGAATTTGCAACAGTGAATATTGTATTAATATGGTCATCATTAATATTTGCACCAAAGTTTTGTGCCAAAAACATTCATAATCAACGAAAGATTGGCATAAAAACTTGTCCTCCACCAAATACTGATAAGGAAATTAAAATCAAAAAAGGTAGAGCAACTAAAAAAGCCAAAATCATTATTTTCTTCCTAATTTAATTTGTTTTTTCTTTTTTCATAAAATCAAAAAAATTATTGAATATATTAATAAAACTAAAAAAATTGCTACTACCGGAATGTTATATGGTGCCGGAACAAAAAAACTATATGAAAATGCAAAGATAAAAATAGTAAGTCATAAAGGCATAAAAATTGCTTTATTTGCTTGTTTAATAAATCTAATTGCAAATTCCAACAAAAATGCAATAATTGCTATTAAAACACCTACTGATAGGATTCTTACATACTGAATTGGTATTTTATTAACTAAAATTAAAAAAGCAAAAGCAAGTAAAACATGGGGTAAAATTGCTATTAGTGTAATTAATGTTCCTTTTCATTTACCTAATAAATGAATTGATATATATGAAAGTGTTTGAATAACAGAAGCGCCTGGCAATAAATTGGTAACAATGACAATGTTTTCAAACTCTTCAAGTGTAATTCAGTTTCTTTTTTCAACTACCTCTCTTTTAATAATAGGCATTAAGGCATTGCCTCCACCAAAACCTACAAAAGTAACTTTCAAAATAAATAAGATTAATTGTGTAATATTAACTTTTCTCATAATTATTTAAGTAAAAAAGCATACTATTTGTATGCAATTTACTTTTTCTTTAAATTATCTGAGAATTTTTCAAATTCAGAAGCTAAATCTTTAAAAGTTGCAGTTTCACCTGGTTTTAATGTTGAGCAATTTCCTTTACATTCTGGTTTTTTACATTTTGGACATGTTGATTCAGGTCTTTTAAGTTTGCATAATCCTTTGCAATCTGTTTTACCACAATGTGGACAGGTTTGTGATTTTTGTAATTTACATTCTCCCTTACACTCTTTTTTTCCACAGTGTTTACAAACTTCTTCTTTTTTCATTTTACATTCACCACGACAACCTAATTTACCACATAATGGACAAACATGTGCTTTTTGAAGTTTGCATTCACCTTTGCAACCTACCTTACCACAATTTGGACAAGCAATAGATTTTTCAGTAGTTTGCTTATTTAAATGACATTTGACATCCTTGCAAGTAACACTATTATGAGAATGTGTTTTATTTGTCTTACATTCTCCTTTGCATCCTATTCTTCCACATGAACACTTTTCCATAATTATTCTCCTTTATTAAAGTTCGTTATATTGAGATTTAATTTGCAATATTTAATGCTCTATAATTTTACTATATTTAGATAATAAAATAATTAAAAAGCGAAAAAATGCCGTTATTTTATTAATAAAACAGGTTTTTAGTTTTCTGGTAAATCACTATTTTGATTTTCAAGTATTTCTTGTTGTTTTATTTCTTCAATTCTTCTGACAACAGAATAATATAAATCAACTAACTCTTGTTCTTGTTCTTCCAATGTTTTATAAGGATCTAAACTAAAATTATTTTTAACTTGTAAAAATACTGGGTCTGAAAGCATTTCTTTGGTAATAAGGGATTTTTTGCCAATATGATTTGAGAAAATACTTAACATAACATTGTATGCTATATCATCTAGTAATGCTTCAAAAAGTTTAGTTCCTTCATCGGTGTAAATTTGATAAGGATTTTTTTGCGAGTATTGAACCAAATGCACATTTGAACGCAATTTATCCATACGGTTGATATGAGTTTGTCATTTATTATCTAAAACCCTTAGGATTGTAGCACGTTTTAAATCAACTAATTCTTCGTGTGATGTTTTTTCGGCTGCATTCTTAAGTCATTCTTGATATACACTTAAAACAATATTAGAAACATAATCTGGTAAATCGCTTTCATGAATCGCACTAATTTCTTGTAAATTAAATTCAAACTTAACTAACTGACCGATATTAGCATTTAAAAAACTTACTAAACCTTCATAATTATAAATTTTATTATGAAGTTGATATTCACCACTTTTCACTATTGCACGAGCTGATGAAGCAATCATTCTACGAACAATAAAATCAATATTAGGTGAACCCAAAATTAAATCACGCTGTGAGTAAATCAAATCTCTTTGCTGACGAATAACATCATCATAATGCAACACTGATTTACGTGAATCATAATTCAATCCTTCGATTTTCTTTTGGGCATGATTAAATGCGTATTTAGTATTTTTATCAGTTATTTCGCTTCCATCTTCGCTTTTGAAAGCATCTTTAAAAACATCAAAGGTTGAAAAACGACGCATTAGTTGATCATGCATAGAAATAAAGAATTTACTTGTTCCGATATCACCTTGTCTACCAGAACGACCACGCAACTGATTATCAATTCTTCGCGATTCAGCTTTTTCGGTTCCTAAAACATACAATCCACCTAATTTTAATGCCTCAGGTGATGGTTTGATATCGGTTCCACGACCAGCCATATTAGTAGCAATTGTAACTGACTTAACACTACCTGCCTTTGAAATAATTTCAGCTTCTTGAGCATTTTGTTTTGCATTCAAAACTGTATGTGGAATCCCTTTATGAAGTAGCATTCGGTGCAATAATTCAGATTCTTCAATCTGTGCAGTTCCTACCAATACTGGTTGTCCTTTATGATAAAGTTCTGCTATTTTTTCAACAACTGCATTTCATTTATCTTCATAACTTCCATAAATTGAATCAGGTTCATCAATTCTGGCGATAGGTTTATTTGTGGGAACTACATTCACTCGCATATTATAAATATCAATAAATTCTTGTTCTTCAGTTTTTCCTGTTCCTGTCATTCCACATAGTTTTTTAAACATTCTAAAGAAGTTTTGGTATGTTATTGTCGCTAGAGTCTTGGTTTCCGCTTCAATTTCAACCATTTCTTTTGCCTGTATTGCCTGTTGCAATCCTTCGGAATAACTACGACCATCCATTATCCGGCCAGTAAAACTATCAACTAGTTCGATTTTCCCTTCACGTACTATATATTCAACATCAACACGCATAATTTTATGGGCACGCAAAGCATTCTGAATCAAATGTATATGTTCAGAATTTTCGATGTTATAAATATTTTTAGTTTTATAAAAACGATTTGCTTTAGCAATTCCTTGGTGAGTTAAAGCAACAGCCTTTGATTCGTCGTCTATGATATAATCATCAGGGCCTAGGGTACGAACAAATTGGTCTGCAGAAAAATAAGTTGCTACATCTTCTTGTTCACCCCCTGAAATAATTAAAGGTGTTTTTGCCTCATCGATTAAAATTGAATCAACCTCATCAATTAAGCAAAACTGAAGCCCTCGCTGAACTTTTTCAGCAACATTTTGCACCATATTATCACGTAAATAATCAAAACCTAATTCTGAATGCACTGAATAAGTTATATCGCACGCATAAGCGGCTCGTTTGTGATCGGGATCTAATTGTGCTTTATTTATTCCTACGGTTAAACCTAAAAAGTTAAAAACTTGTCCCATTTCTTCAGCATCACGCACTGTTAAATATTCATTAACTGTTGAAACAATAGCGCCTTTACCCAATAAGGCATTTAAATATACAGGTGCAATTGAAGTTATCGTTTTTCCTTCACCTGTTTTCATCTCAGCAACAGAACCTAAATCTAATAAAAGTCCACCTAAAATCTGAACATCAAAAGGACGCTTACCTAAAACCCTTTTGGTAGCCTCCCGCGAAACCGCAAAAACATCATTACGAATTTCTTCTAATGTATGTCCTTCTTCAAGAAATTTCTTAAAAATTTCTGTTTGTTTTTTTAGTTCTTCATCACTAAGTTGTGAAACATATTTTTCAAGTTTATTTATCTGTTTTAAAGCACTTTCTGCAATTCGCATTTCAGTTGTTTTAAAATCTAACATCTTTGATAAATTCATATTATTTAATTATACTTAATTTGTTATTTTTTAATATATTTTATTTGTAAGTCTTATATATGCTGCTTGTGCTATCATAGCTGCATTATCAGTTGCATATTTTAATTTTGGTATGATGGTATTTGGGTGTAATTTAACAAATTCTTTACGCAGTTCTGAATTTGCCGAAACTCCACCACCTAAAATTAATGTTTTAACTTTATATTGGTTCAATACAGCAGTTGTTTTTTCACACAAATATTCTATCGCTGTTTTTTGAAAACTTGCAACAACTTGGTTTATATCAATATCAATATTTTTCATTTTTTGATTATTTATATAATTCAAAACCTGTGTTTTTAAACCACTGAAGGAAAAGTCATATGGATTTTTAGTATGTGGTTTGCTAAATTTTATATATTCACCTTGATAAGTTTGTGAAATCTTATCAATTAAAACACCACCAGGAAAACCTAACCCAGATTTAACGGCAACTTTATCAAAACATTCTCCAACTGCATCATCCAATGTTTCTCCAATAATATCAAAATCAAAAACATCATGAGCAAGAATAAGTTGTGTGTGACCTCCCGAAACAAGTAAACATAAAGCAGGGAATTCAACATCTTGATCAATTGTTGCTGAAAACAAATGTCCGTGCAAATGATTAATTGGTATAGGCAATTTATTAATAGAAAGTGCGATGGCATAGGCGAATAAAAAACCAATTTGTAAGGTTCCTATTAATCCGGGTTCCTTTGTATAGGCAACGTAATCTATTGTCTCAATAGGATATTTATTAAAAATTATTTTTTGTAAAACAGCAATGTTCTTAACATGTTCTCTGGAAGCTAACTCTGGGATTGTTCCACCATATTCTTTGAAAATATCAATTTGTGAAATTGTGGATAACTGTAAAATCTTACCATCTTCTAATATTGCTAATGATGTATCGTCATGTGATGTTTCGATACCTAAAATACGCATTATTTACTTCCTATTTGTGGTTTTTTAATATATGTAGGTTCAACTTCTAATGGATGTTTTTTTGTAAAAATGTGTTGATAAGCAAGGAATTTGGAAATAACTTTCTGGTAATTAATGTTATCAAGGGTTATATTATCTGTTGCATCAATAACTTTAGTGCTTTCAAAGATATCTTCTGTTTTTAAGAACATCTGTTTATCAAAAAAATAAACTTTTTTTCCTTGTGCATCGGTGTAAAAAGTATCTTTATCATTCTGCATCATCAAAAGTTCAAATGTCGTAGTTGTATAAAAATCAATATTATTAGCCAATGCTAGTGTTCTAAAGAAAACAAAACCAACTCGAACTCCTGTAAAAAAACCAGGACCTAAATTTATATATAAACCATTAATTTCATTAATTTTTATATTAAAATCATTGAAATATTTAACTATTAAATCTATCTTTTTTTTATAATTTTCTAAAATCACTGATTTTATTAAATTAAAATTAAGGTCAAATAAAGCGATACAAAAATCTTTTCCAGTGGTATCCAAAAATAAATTATACAATTTCAATTTTATACTTTCTTGTATTATCAAAACTTATGTCAACTTTTACATATGCATCAAAAAGTAAATTCTTTTTTTCCGGTCATTCAATAGCTACAATATTGTCATCAAAGTAATCTTCAAATTCATCAATATCACCTTTATATGTATATAAATCAATATGAACTAATCCGTTATAAACTTTCATATAATTAAAACTAGGTGATGTAATATTTTCTTTTATTCCTAATAACTTACCTAAAACTTGTACAAAAGTTGTTTTTCCTGCACCTAATTCACCAGATAACAAAAGATACTTTTTTAGCTTTATTATAGGTAAAAAAGTTTGAATATTCTCTTTTAGTTGTTCTAAATCGTTAGCAAAAAAACTATATTCTTTCATATTCTTTCAACGAATCAACAATATTTTCACCTGTCCCAATTACTATCGCTTCTGGCCCAGTATGAATAGCAACAACAGTAGGGATTGGAAAAACTAGAATGTTACCATCATAAGAATTTTTATAATAATCAATAATTTCTTGATCAAAATCACCATTTGCTGTTAAAAGAACTAAATCTCGGTTTTCTTTTAACTCTAATTTGCGGTTAATTTCATCAAAAACACTTTTTAAAAAGATTCTACCTTTTCCTTGTTTAACTAATTTACCCTCACGAAAACGAATTAATGGAACTATTTTTAAAAGTTTTGCTAAGGTTGCTAATGCTGGTGTTAAACGACCTCCACGAACTAAATAATCATTATATTTAGGTATCAATGTAATATCTAAACTTTTATTTCAGTCGGATACATTTTTAATCGATAAGTCTACATCGTTGCTCAGAGCAAACTCTTTTTTAAATCTTGAAACTTGATCTAAGACTGTAAAAGAAAGATTTAAAGAAGCAACCACCTTAAGTTTAGGAAATTCCTGCTCAAGATTTTTTAAAATCTGATATTGGCCCGATAAATGCATTGAAATAGGGAATACAACTAAATTTTCATATTCATTAGATAATTGGGCAAATAAATCACTTGCATAACCAATTGGTGTTGCAGATGTTAAAACATTTTTAGTATTCTTATTAAATACTGTAAACAAATTGTCTTTAGTTATTTCAATACCATCTTGATATGATTTTCCATCTATTTGGATAATAAGTGGTAAATAATAAAATCCTAGTCTTTGTGCTTGTTCTTTTGTCAGCCCACTAGAGGAATCAATAATAATTGCTAGTTTTTTCATACTTATCTATTATAATAAAAAATGTTATAATGTTAAATATGATTATATGTAATAATTTAAATAAGTTTTTTTCTAATACATCTATTATATTCGTGGATGCAAAAGTAGTTATAAATAAACAAATTAGAACACAGAATGCAATATTTTTTATAGATTCGCAAAACAATGTAAATTCAATTAATCTGCTTGATAATAAGTTGCTTGATATTAAGGAAAATCAAAGTTATTTTACTTTAAACACAGAGCAAAAAAGTATATTGATGCAAATTGCTAAAACAGAAGGTCTTGTTATAAAAGATGAACAAAAATTTATTTATGGAGAAATTATAGAAAGAAATAATCATCCTAATAGTGATAAATTATACATTCTTAAAATAAATATAAATAAAGATAAATTAATTCAAATTGTAACAAATACAGCTGATTCACAGGTTGGTAAAATAGTAGTTTTAGCACTTCCTGGAACAGTTATTAATGATGGTAGCGCTGTTTTATTAAGCAAACTTTTAGATGTCGAAAGTTTTGGGATGTTATCGGGTTATAAAAGCCTAGGATTAAATGGTGATGGTTTAATTTTTGGAACTAAAAACGATATCGGAAAGGACTTTGAATTTTAATGAAAAATATATTAAAAGAATTAAATAATCGTGGTATCTTAAAACAACATAGTAATATTGATAAATTTAATAATTTAACTACAAATGATGCTGTATATGCTGGATTTGACCCTACTGCAACTAGTTTGCATTTAGGTAATTATCTGCAAATTTTAACCTTACTTCGTATGCAAAAAGCAGGATGAAATACTATTGCAATCCTAGGTGGTGCTACCGGGATGATTGGTGATCCTTCGTTTAAAACCAGTGAAAGAAAACTACTTGATGAAAAAGAATTAATAGAAAATAAAAATAAAATCAAAATGCAGCTTGAACATTTTGGATTATATGTAGTAGATAATTATGAATTTTACAAAGATATGAATTTAATTAGTTTCTTAAGGGATGTAGGAAAATTAGTTAATGTAGCATATATGTTATCAAAGGATTCAGTTGCTAATAGAATTGAAAATGGATTAAGTTTTACTGAATTTTCTTATCAATTAATTCAAGGATGAGACTTTATTCGTTTATATCAAGATTATAATGTAAAAATTCAAGTAGGTGGTTCTGACCAATGGGGAAATCTTTCAACTGGATTAGAAATGATTTCAAAAAAAATAGGAAACGATCATCAAGCATTTATTTTTACAACTAACTTATTAACAGATGAAAAAGGAAATAAATTTGGTAAATCAACTGGTGGTGGAAGTTTATGACTTGATAAAAATATGACTAAACCTTATGATATGTATCAATTTTTATATAAGCAACCAGATAGTCAAATTGAAAAACTTTTAAAATGACTCACATTTTTATCACTTGATGAAATCGATAATGTTATGCAAAAACATATTAAAGATCCAGCAAATCAATATGCTCAAAAGGTTTTAGCATACGAAGTTATAAAAGACATCCACAGTGAAAATGATGCTAAAATATCGCAAGCAACAAGTGAAATTTTATTTAATAAAAACTTTGATATCACAACTTTATCAATAGATATAATCACTTCTTTAAAAAATCAAATTCCTACTTTAACTGTTAAAAAAAATAACAATATCATAGAATCGTTGATTGAAAAAAAATTAGTTCACTCAAAACGTGAAGCTCGTGAATTTATTGAAAAAAAAGCAATTAAATTAAATAATGTTGAAGTGAATTTACAAACAACTTTTCAATCCAAGCTTTTTGATGGGAAGTTTGCTTTATTACATATCGGTAAGAAAAAGGTATTTTTGATAGAAATTCATTAGAATTTACACATTTTTTTCTTCTAGTAAAAGAGAATTGCCTTACAAAAGTCTCTGCAAATATTTGCTTTGACTTTTTAAATTTTTATGCAAATTTTGTATAATATAACAAGTTATTATGACAAATAAAGAAAGGACAATATGGCAAATTTAGTTAATAACAGAGAAGCACATCATCCAGATGGATTTCAACCAAATGTAGATTCAAGACCTACTGCTGCAACAACATCAACAGCATCAAAGGTAATTTTCTGAATCCTTGGAATTCTTCTTCTATTTAGTGGTGTAATTTATTATTTTGTAAAAAGAAATAGTTTTAATAGAATGCAATTACAAACAAATGAATCGGCTTCAACCATTGATGTGTTCTTAACACAACGTTATGACACATTAAACAAACTTGTTGAAATTACAAAAAGTTACAGCAAGTATGAAAATGAAACACTTACACAAATTGCAAAAATGAGATCATTAGTAAGTCAAGGTGGAGTTGCTAATGCAAATGAAATCGAAAAGCTTAACACAAGTGTTTTCGGAAGATTGATGGCAGTTTCTGAAGCATATCCAGAACTAAAAGCAATGGATGCTTATAAAGAATTAATGAATCAATCAACATATTTAGAAAGAGAGCTACAAGCTGCAAGAAGACTATATAATAAAGATGCTAACATCTTTAATAAAGAAATTTTCTCATATCCTGCTTCAATTATTGCGGCAATGTTAAAGCTTGAAACTCTTCCTTTATATGCAGCATCTGAACAACAAAAACAAGATGTTTCAATGAAAGGTTTATTTTAATAATAAATAGTGAGAGTTGTTCGCGATTATCAAAAGTTTGCTGATTATAAAAATAAAGCAGACGAAAAACTTCTACCAATTGTTACAACAGTAGTAAATAACATTCTAACTCCCGAAGTAATGAATGAATATAAAAAAGCATTTAAAAAATTCTGAGTATCTCTTTTAAGTACTATTATACCTGGTGTTGTATTCTTAATAATCGGTGCCATTATTATCAGTGTAGTAAGTAATGGTTTTATTCCTTTTTTTGTTTTTTTAATCTTATTCATTATTTCTATTCTAATTGGTGTTATTTTAGGTGCTGTCTATTGAAGAAAATTTTATCGTTTTAGGGTTAATTTAGCTCATGTATTAAAACAAAACTTAAACCAAGAAGCACTATATGTTGAATCATTTAATATCCTTGATGACGAAATGGATTATATACCAACAGAAGAAAGCACTGACTTTAAAGAAGCATTTAGACATTGTCAAGTTAGCAAAAAGGATTTACATAGATTTACAGTTGGTATTCCTGGTGGGGCATATATATCAGAAGTTAAAGAACCAAAACATTGTTTATTAATGAAACACTATCCACTTTCTCTTATAAATGTCCACTGAGTTTATGAAAGAAGAGATAGTAAAGGTAATCTAACTGAAGAAAAACATTACTATACCGGTATGCTTAAAATAGATACAAGATATCTTGAAGATAAAGCAATGGTATTTACATTAATGGTTGGAAAACTTGCTAGTGGTAGTGGTTTACAAAAAATTCAAATGGAAAACAAAGAATTCAACAAGTATGTTGCACCAATGATAAACGATAGATTTAAAGCCACAATGATGTTTACACCATTATCACAAGAATTAATGCTTAAGCGTCTTAAAGATACCCAAGGTTCAAAAATTAAAAGATTTAATGTTTTTTCTACTGGAGATTTTATCTACTTAAACTATAATGTTGATTTTGGGTTTATGTATCTTAATGTCCCACTTCGTTTAAAAAACAAAGAAATAGTAATTAATAAAATTTATAACGATCTATTAATCGACACTTATACTTTATACTATATGCTTTCATTCATTAACATTCCAATTTACTTACAATAAAATAAGGTTTGCACCTTATTTTTTATTATCCAATAAATTATTTCAACTACTAATATAATCATTAATCTGCGAAAAGATTTTCTTATTTTTATCTATTTTTACTGATAAAAATGAATAAATAATATCACAAAGCATAAAATAAGAAATCTTTGAGCCTAGCACTCCAATACGATACTTTTGCTCAAGCGAATCAACATACAATAAATTCAACGAATGATTGCTTTGTAAACTCTGATTCTTTGTTCATACAGAATATGGAATATTATTTGTTTCTAAGAAGTTTATAACAAATTTTATTTCTAAAGTTGTTCCTGATTTAGATATCACTGTTACATGCACTTTTTTAAGTTGCAGCAATGAATTAAAGCTTAAAAAGGTATGTACATCACTACAATATAAAACATTAAATCCTATTTTTCTTAAATTATTAGCAAAATAAGCTGATATCATACCAGAATCACCAATGCCAAAAAATAGATTAATTTTGTATTCTAATAATGTGTTAATATACTTATAAATATATTTATTATCTAAAAACTTATTTACACTTTTTTCAATTGAAAACATATAATGTGATTTAATATTAGAAATTACATCTGATAAATTTTCGCTTGATTCATTATTATTTCAATCAATACGATCATCTAAATATTGCAATCTTGCTGAAATATAGATTCTTATATCTTGAATATTTCTAAAACCTAATATTTTTGAAATACGAGAAATAGTTGCTTGTGACACATCAAGCTTATCAGATAATTGCAAAGTTGATAATTCTAAAAAACCATTAGGATATAAACTAATAAAATCGGTTAATTTTATCAATGATTTTATATGTTGATTTGATGTAATTATTTGCTTTAGATTATTATCAAAAATTTCTTTTTTCATAGGTAAAAATAATTATAAATTTTGCTTATAAAAATGCAAATTATTTTTGTGTTTTAAAGTAGGACGCCGGGGTGGTACCACCCCGGCGATTTTTTTGATAAAAAAGGAGTAAAAATATGGCAAAACACCTAACTCACGAACAATGAAAGTTTTGAATCGAAAAATATCAAAGTTGTAAATCTAAAATTGAAGTAAATATTTTTTGAATTGAATTTTGCAAAATTAGAAATACAAAATTAACAAAAGAAGTAATTAAAAATTTCAAAAATAAGATAAAAATATATAATTTAAATATGAATTTATGCAGCAAGACAGGAAAGTCTTTGAAGAAAAATAAAGGTGTCGGAAGAAAGAAAATTAAGTTAAACATTAAATACGATGAACTGAATAATTACAGCAAAGAGTTTGTGATAGAAATTTTGAAAATTTTTACTGAATCCACAAATAATGAAATCGATTTAGATGAAGCAATTTCAAAAATTAAGAAGTTAAATTCTTATGTTTCGTTAAACAAAATTCTTTACCTTTTAGGTATTTCAAGAACTAGTTATTTCAGATGAAAGAAACAAATGACATTATAAAAATTCTTGTGTATTTTAATAAAATCTAAGTTATATCCTATAAAAGGTAAGTAGTATATATAATAGCATCTTATCAGAAAAATTTAAAAATTTTTTTGAAAAACCCGCAAAATAAAGCGAACAAAAGTAATCTTTTGTTCTTTTGCTTTATATTTTGCAGGTTTTTCAATACCAAATCGAAGTTTAACCAATATTTCTAAATCCGTTTGTTGCTCTAAAACTTCTGTCAATATTTCAGTTATCAAAAATATGTGCTAAAAGCAGTGATAAACTTTCCATACTAGGAAATGAAACTTTTCTTTTTAAAATCAATTTCATATTCGAGTTTAAGGATCTGATTGGATTTGTTGTATAAATAGATTTACGCTTTTCAGGTGGAAAATCAAAAAATGTTAATAAATTTTGCATTTGCAAAAGATATGAGACTTCTTTTTGTAACCTTTTATAGTTCATTTTGATACAAAGTTTTCTAGTTCTTTTTGTGCTTCAATTATATTACTTCGTTTTGCAATCAACATAAAATCATTAGAAATTTCTTTACGATCAGAAACCCTTACTTTAGACACAATATTTCTTTGAATGTGTATAAGACATCTTTGAGTCTTAGATTTTGGAAAAATTTCATTTACAACATTTTCTAAACCAGGTAAACCGTCAAAGACAAAAATTTCAACTTCTTCTACACCTTGTTCCTTGATTTTTAGTAATAATTCTCTAAAAATTCCTTTGTTTTCATTTGGACAAATTTCAAAGTTTAGCACTTGCTTATAACCATTTTCGTCAATTCCCATAACGATATTTATAGACTTCCTTTGCATAACTTCCTCGTTTGATGGAAAAGTAAGTAGAATCAAGAAAAATTGCTTGAAATTTCTTTGGTAGACTTTCTATTTTGGAATTCATCTACCTTTTCCTTTGTAGTAGTAAAGATATTAGAAATTGTTTGTCTTGACATTTTTATGTCTGTAGAATTCTCAATGAAATCAGTGATTTCTTTATAAGAACCACCTAGTTTGCAAAAGGACATTATCATCTGAGTAAGATCATCACTTCTTCGACTATATCTGGTAAATAATTTACTTTTAATTCTTCCTGCTCTATCTCTTGGAACATTTAGCAATGCTTTTCCAATAGGTGTATCTAGTGCTTCTTGTATAATAACCATTTCGTGTATTTTTCTTTTCATATTTAGAATTTTCAAATTCAAATTTTAAGTTCTCATCAAACTCTTCTTTTAAGATTGCATTCATTATATTAGTAATGATATCTCTTGAAAATTCTGCTACGAATTTAAACCCATTTTCTTTTATTTCATTAATCTTTTCTGAAATTAACAAATTTTTTGATATAATATCTGTCATGTGTTCTCCTTTGTTTTATTTCACATACAATTTTAAAGGAGTTTCACTCTTTTTTAATATTTTTTAAAAATCTTTTTTTGTGAAGATAACTCAGTTATGAATACACAACTTTTTTTAAGGTCCCTGCAAAATATACATTTGAAGAAATAAGAAGTGTTAGAAAAAACTTAGAGGATATAAAATTGTGAGAAATAATCGAAAAAATCAGCAGGGAAATAGATAGATTTAATCAAGTTTTTATCGAAAAACTTGATAATATTATATATGCAATACAAAATATTCGTATTGTGCATACGCATAATACATGTGTTACTCATAAACATTAATATATATTAAATTGTAACCTATAAATGTCAAATAAAAGAAAAACAAATTCCCTCAAAGTAGATGAAATTTTGGATGAATATTTTTTCTTCTGTAATATCGATAAATATTATAATTATTTAAGAATTAGGAAGATACATATATCCTTAAAAATTGTAAATATTATTTTGTGACTTTTATTTTTTGCTTGCCTAATAAATTTATCAATATGACTTTTGTTTTATTTAATAAAATTTCCAAAATGAAAATATCAATATATTATTAGATCATTAATTTATACATTCTTCTCTCTACTAATTATAAAATATATATTTAGTTTAGTTGGTGGACATTTTAAATTTTTATATCGGAGTTTTATTTATTCACATAAAGGTTATAAATCATTTTGAGATGGGTTGGATAACACTTATATAAAAAATAAGATTTTAGAAAATATGACTGGATTAAATTATGTTAAAGCAAAATTCGATTTATATATTAAAAGAAGAAAATTTATATATAAAAGAAACATTATTTTTAAAACCATTTGACTTATTATTTTATTATATTGCTCTATATCACTTATAGTTATTTATGACCCATATTATAATATTCTAGGTATTTTAATGTACCCAACAATTTTTAAGCTTTGAATATTTTTACTTACATTTGGTATTCTTGTCGCATCTGTTATCGTTATATATTTCATTTTTATAATTAATGATGTCGCATTCAATATAAATGACACTTTTGAAAAATGAATTCAAAATAAATATAAAGATTTCTTTATAAAACAAAAGCACGATGAAGAACAAGAACAAATAAGAAAAAGATATGAAGAATATTTGAAATGAAAGCGTCCATCAGAAGATGAAAAATTATAAAAACTTCCTATTTAAGGAAGTTTTTTGCTAATTTACTAATTCTCTTCATTTAAAATTAGTTTTACCAAGTTTTTTAAGTTCTTTGATATTAGAAATAAATACTGCAATACCTGCTAATAAACCAACTAATGCGATTGCTAATGCAATACTGATAATAATTCTATATCCTTGTAAACTAGTATGGAATCCGTTATATGGTGTGTATGCTTTTCCGATAGCTGATGACATTGGATAAAATCATGCATCTAATGAGAAACCAATAAATGACATAACTCCTACTGATGAAGTATAACTACCTTTTTCAATATGGATTTCATTAAGTTGAGCATATCTTAGTGTTGCCATAGCTCATGTTAGTGAACCAATAAACATAAATAATAGAATACTTAATACAATAATTAAGGTATTAGCATTTTGAATGTATCCAATCAAGATAATAACAACTATAGAAGCGATTGCTAATCCTGTCGAAATTACCAAGAACATAATATATGAACGTGTCTTATCTGCTCAACCACCAATTACTCAAGAAATAAAGATTCTAAATCCATATGAGATAATTCCAGTTAAAATAAATGAAATTCACCCTGGTGCCCCATATTCATTAACCAGCATTTGTAAAACATAATAAGGAAAAACAGTTTGGAAAGTGTACATTCCCATTAAAAACACTGATAATGCTCATAGTTTTCAATTCTTAAGTTTCTTAAATCCTTCTTTTAAAGATGCTTTAAATTTTACTCAAGAAAACTTTTCTTTTGGTTTGTTTGGATCTGCTACGACTTTTTCTATTGGTCGTTCTGGAACCAAAACCATTACTAAAATTGAAACTAAAATCAAGAATGCTACTACAATAAAGATATAAACAGCAAATGGAACACCTGATGATGGAACTTGGTTTTTGCTTAATTTTCCAATTCAGAATGTTGCAATTAAGAATCCTAATGCTCAAATTAAAATAAATCCGATGATTCCGTTAAATGAACTTTCTAATCCGTATGCATATCCTTGATTTTCTTTTTTAGCTTGTTGTGACACAAGCTTTCATAACGGACTTCAGAACACCAATGTCGATGTTACTCCTCAAAGTCCCCATATAACTGCATATTGTGCAAACAATGAAGCTCGCAATGTTGCTGTTTGCTGATAACTTCTTTGATTAAGCAACAAGATCGCAAACCACACTGCGATAATTGCTGTCGAAATAATAGCAATAAACAACAATCATCTGGAACTAAATTTGTTTGCTAAGAATCCGCCTGGAAGTTGGGTAACTAAAGTAACTATCCCGATGATTGCGATTAATATTGCAACTTGATCTTCACGAATACCTAAATATAAGTTAAAGTTAGGAATAATATTTTTAAGATAGTAAGGTACTGCTATCACAAAAACATCAGCTGCGGCAAGAATAATTAATGCAACAATTTGCTTTCAGGTAAATTCTTTTAACCTATTTAGCATTTTACTCCTTTCTAATTTTATAATGAATTTTATTTAGTTAAATAAAATTCAGATAGAATGCTAAAGTATTTAACAAAGTCTTCTAAAAATGAAACATGTCCTGTATTTTCAATAACTTTAACTGTAACATTTTTAGCGTGTGCTAAAAAGTATGTTTTTGTTTTTTCACAATTAATAATCATATCATTTGATCCTAAAACCAATAATGTAGGAACTTTAATACTTTCGATTCCTGCTTCAACAGCATTGTGTAAACTTTCTTCAGCAAGTGAAAAACCTAGTTTCATTACATGTGGGTTGCTTGCTGCGCCAGATTCAAAATATGCTCTTTGTTGTGCCTCAACACTAGGGTCTTGTAATGCTTGTAAATACACAGGTGATAAAGCACCTAACAGTGTCTTATATTCATCAAAGGTTTGTGGAGCAAACAATTTAAAGAATTCTTCTTTGCGTTCTAATAAAGTTTTATTCATTGGTGAGACATAAATCATTTTAGCAAATAATTCGGGTGCTTTTTTGTATGCAAGTGAAATGGTACCTCCACCCATTGAATGTCCGATTAAAACTACATCTTTTAAATCGTTATCTTTAATGAATTTAATTAATAACTCTGCAAATGAATCAACACTTACTTCATCATCATTTTTAGGTTCAACCATATTGTTACCTGGAAATGCTAATGCATAGTAATCACTAAGTGTTCAGTGCTTCATAAATACATCGTGTAGTTCTGGATTTGAGTTAAATCCATGAATGAATATAATTGGATTTTTTGGTTGATTATTATCCTTAACAACTAATGGATAATCATATTTTAATGTTTTCATAATCTCCTTTATAATTTAAATAACACATTTATGGAAATGTTTTTATAATAAACATAATTATTATACATTTTTTTAATAATTAGGTTGTTTATAACTAAAAGAAAACTAGGTTAATAACCTAGCTATTAAAATACTAATTTTCAAGTTTTCTTCATTTGTAATCTGTTTTACCAAGTCTTTTAAGTTCCAAGGTATTGCTTAAAAATACTATTACACCTGATAAAAATCCTAAGAATGCTACTGATAAAGCAACTAAGATAATGATACGATATCCTTGTAAACTCGGATTTGGTGCCCCTTCGGTTGTAAAATGTTTTCCAATACCGGCTAAAATAGGTGAAAATCAAGCATCTGATGATGAACCAATAAATGACATAATACCAACCGATGAAGCATAGGTTCCTTTTTCAATATGAACTTCATTAACTTGTGCATAACGTAATGTAGCCATCGCTCACACACAGGTCCCAATTACAACAAATAATAAACTACTAATTCCAATTACCACAAAAGAACTTTTTATATATCCTATTAAAATGGTTCCTGCAAGCGAAATAAGTGCCAATGTAGTAGCGATAATTAAAAATAATGTATATGAACGGCTTTTATCTGCTCAGATTCCAACTATTCAGGAAATGAAGATTCTTAACACATATGCTATCAAACCAGTTAGTATCAATACCAATGTTTGGGGTGCATGATACTCATTTGTCATCATTTGCAGAGCATAAAATGGAACCACCGATTGGAAGATGTACATTCCCATTATAAAGAAAGCTAATGCTCATAATTTTCAATTACGAATTGATTTTCAAAATGAAAATAATGATGATTTAAATTTTGCATATGTAAATGGTGTTTTGGGTTTATTTGATTTTTCTCTTGGTTTTTCAGGAACAAAAAATAAGGTAAGCACAGCAATTGCTAATAAAAATACTGCTAAAATAAACACAAAAACTGAAAACGGTACACCTTGATTGCTTGCTGGATTTTCTTTAACTACTGGGTATCATAATTTAATAAATAAAAACAATAACACTCATACAAAAATAAATCCAATAATACCATTAAATGAATTAACTACTCCATATGCAATTCCTTGATTTTCCTTAGTTGCTTGTTGTGAAACAAGTTTTCAAAGTGGTGCTCAAAAGATTAGTGTAGAACTTATACCTCATAATCCTCAAATAATTGCATATTGTATATATAATCCTTCATTATTATCATAAGTATAATTTCCAGTAGTCATTAATGCAGCCCCGAATCAAAATGAAATCAAAGCAGTAGTGACACAGGCTCCAAATAACAGTCATCTCGAACTATATTTGTTTGCTAAAAAACCGCCTGGTAGTTGAGTCAATAACTTAACTATACCTATAATTGTTATCAAATTAGCAAGTTGATCCTCACGGATACCTAAGGTTTGGTTAAAGTTTGGGATAATATTTCTAAGATAATACGGAATTGCAATAACAAATACATCAGCAGCAGCTAAAATCGTTAATGCTATTCATTGCTTAGGGGTGAATGATTTAAATCTCGCAAACATATTTTCCTTTCTTGTAAGAAAATAACATAATTTTATGTAAATGTTTCTATATATGCAAATAAAATTATATAGTATTTTCGAATATGTAAGATTTTTTGAGTTGATTATAATTAAAATTATGCAAAAACATTGCTTTGTGGTATTTTTTTGCATAATTTTAAGGTGTTTCATTTCTTTTGATACCTTGTTTTTAAAACGAATTTTAAAACCAAAACAAACACATAATTTTTGAATATAAATCTACCTTATACGTTTGTAACTATGTAAAGTTTTGAATAATATTTCAGAAATTTTTGAATATAAATCTACCTTATATGATATAATAAAGAAACTAAGGAGAAATATGACAATTAAAAACAAATTATTCTTTATTTCTTCAAGTGTTTCCACATTAGTACCAATTGCTTTAGTTGTATCTTGCAATTCAGGAAATCATAAAACTGGTGATGAAGCAAAAAGAGAAGTAGCAGATCAAATATTAAATAACTATGAAAATATTTATAAGAACAATAATACATTATCTTCATTAGTGTAAGTGGAGTTTCTTTTAGTATCGATGCTGAAACTAAAGAAGAAGTAAGAACAGAAGTGATAAAAGATTTAGCTGGCAAAGATGATGCTTTTGTGCAAAAACTTATTGAATATCTAAAAGATACAAAAGAAGCTACATCAGCTTATATATCAGGAAATACAACAAATGCAGCAAGTGGAGTAAGTAAACTTCAACAAAAATACGGGAGCGATGCTGTTCAACTTATGACAACAATATCTAATATATATCTAAAAATTACTCCAATTATCACTAAATCACTAACCAAAAATATTTCTGGTAGTTTGAATTTAGGGTAAGTAAATTATAAATATTACTATTTAAATAAGGAAAATATGACATTAAAACGAAAATTTATTTCTTCTTTTACTGCTGCTTCTGTTATAATACCTGTTGCTTTAACAGTTGCCTGTGCTCCGATATACAATAGTCAAGAAGCAAGTAAAAAGTCACATCAAGGAACTACAAACGAAGAAGATATTAGACAGATCGCTAAAAATAATGAAAATATTAATGTTATAAAGCAGAACCTTGCTCAAAAATTTACTACATTAATAACATCACAAAGTTCTAGTATTAATAATTCATTAGGTATTCATATTTCTTTTCCTGCTGACTTAACTAATGAAATGAAACAGGCTGCTCTTGAGGGGTTACAGCAAGTTAACGATATTAATGAATTAAAAAGATTGGAATCTTTTATTGAAGATACCAAAAGTTTATCTCATAAAATTACTTCTTCTGCTTTAACAGGTAATATTGACCTTAATAAAATTCAAAATGAAGCAAACGCTTTAGAGAAAAAACATAACACACCCGAAGATAAAAAAACATTAGAACTATATTTAAACATTATCTCTAAAATGAATTCAAGGGTGTCTCAATGAGCAAGAAGTAAATCAAACTCAATCCCTAATACTTACTCTAATATAAATAATTATGGTTCATATGGTTCAAATATTTATGGTTTAGATTACTAAAGTAGGACGCCGGGGTGGTACCACCCCGGCGATTTTTTTGATAAAAAAGGGTAAAAATATGTGCAAAACACCTAACTCACGAACAATGAAAATTTTGAATCGAAAAATATCAAAGTTGTAAATCTAAAATTGAAGTAAATATTTTTTGAATTGAATTTTGCAAAATTAGAAATACAAAATTAACAAAAGAAGTAATTAAAAATTTCAAAAATAAGATAAAAATGTATAATTTAAATATGAATTTATGCAGCAAGACAGGAAAGTCTTTGAAGAAAAATAAAGGTGTCGGAAGAAAGAAAATTAAGTTAAACATTAAATACGATGAACTGAATAATTACAGCAAAGAGTTTGTGATAGAAATTTTGAAAATTTTTACTGAATCCACAAATAATGAAATCGATTTAGATGAAGCAATTTCAAAAATTAAGAAGTTAAATTCTTATGTTTCGTTAAACAAAATTCTTTACCTTTTAGGTATTTCAAGAACTAGTTATTTCAGATGAAAGAAACAAATTAATTTACCAAAACCAGAAGCCTAAAAATACTTCTGATGAAGAACTTGTTATTAAATCTTTCAAAGAAAATAAAGGTTTATATGGTCGTGTAAGATTATCGATTTACATCTACAAAAAATATAAAATAAACCTAAATTACAGGAAAATAGGGAGAATAATGAACAAATTTTCTTTAAAATGTCTCGTTAGACAAAAGAAAAGAAAAAAAGAAAAAAAGGATATAAATGTAAAATTTATCGATCTTGTGCAAAGAGATTATAACGGTGAAAAGAATAACATTGTTTCTATAGATGTTTCATATATTACTGCTCCAAAAGATTCAGAATCAAATCATTTATATTTATCAGTTGCAATACATCACAAAACAAAAGCCTGTTGTGTCTTGAAACCTTTCAGAAACAAATGACACAAAACTTGTTATTGAGCTACATTTCAAAAATTCATTTTAAAGATAAATGAATACTTCATTCCGATCACGGATATCAATATTCTTCAAAAGAATATATAAAGTTAACACAAAAATTAAATGCTCAAATTTCAATGTCACGAATAGGAAATTCACTAGACAACAGAGAATCAGAATATTTCTTTTCTGTTATAAAATCAGAATGCTTAAATTTATACAACTTAAATAAATTAACATTTAACGAAATTTATCAATTAATTGATGAATATATAAATTTTTATAATAAAATTAGATTCCAATCAGTTTTAAATTGGAAAACTCCACAACAATGTTGGAGAGAATTCAATTTTTAACAAAACACATTTTTAGTACCACAAAAGTGTCCATGTTTATACAGGTAAAAAACTGTTTTTTATTTATAAAAAGTAGTATTATATATAAGTATTCAGAGGTTGTAATGTCAACTAAAAAGAAGTTATTTTGAATTACTACATCAGTTATTTCTGCTGCAACAACATCAGCAGCAGTTATTTTTAGTATAAATTCAAATAACGAAAATAATTTTATTACAACAAAGACAAATATTTTTAATGATAAAGGAACTGGTGTTAAAAAAGACGATGAATCAAAAATGAAAGATTCAAAGGCTGATATTATCAAAAATCCTAAAAATACCGAAAACCATAAACTTCCTGATTTAGAACCTATTAATAAAAGACTAGAAGTTAAATTTACAACCAGAAAGGAAAATCTACTTGCTCAAATAAGTAGGACTTTACAACAACAGCTTGTCTCATACCAAGCAAATATTAATAATGAATCATCAAAAGATTTTTTAAGTGAAATTCACAGCAACTTAGTAAACTTAGAACCAAAAAATGTGGATAACTTAGTTAAAATTTGAAACAAATTAATTACTTTTATCAACAGCACAGAAGTTAAGACACCACAAAATCTAAATGATGAAATCACCAAATTAAAGCAAGAATACAATAATCTGTATAAACAAGAATTTGAAGTATTTGAGAATATTATAAGCAAATATAATGTTATTATTTCTTTAAAATATAAAGAGCAACAAAAATTACACAGTTTTCCTGTCGTTCCAGTTAATCCTATTAGTGATACTAAACAAAAAAACCCAAAAGATAATAAACAGATAAATAAAATAACAAAAAAATTACACGAAGAAAACATCAAAGAATTTATAAATGAGTATTTAATCTTTAGAACTTATAACCATCTAGAATTACTTAAAAATTATAAAAATCAAATTTTTATTACATTTATCAAAATTATTAAACAACTTGATGCAAATGATGTTGTTTTAAAACAAGCAATATTGCTTATGAAAGAAATTTCAAATAATATTTCAAAAGTGGCCGATTCAAAAGATGCGGATTATAAAAAGAAAGAAAATGCTATTTTAGTTAATCTAGTTCAAAAACACCAAGAGGCATTTTTATTCTTACAAAAAATAAATCCTATTTATTCCAAAATAGTTAAAATTATTAATGAAAATCAGAATCCAAAAGATATAGACAAAATAAGTTAGATGAATTTAATCCATAGTTATAACTATGGATTTTTGTAAAAAATGAGATTTTATAAAATTTATCAACTTATTATGTTGTTT
Source organism: Mycoplasma sp. 6243 (assembly GCF_051200785.1). Classification (NCBI taxonomy): domain Bacteria; kingdom Bacillati; phylum Mycoplasmatota; class Mollicutes; order Mycoplasmatales; family Mycoplasmataceae; genus Mycoplasma; species Mycoplasma sp. 6243. Next base: position 235,305 of record NZ_CP195154.1, on the reverse strand, counting down.
ATTATATAACTAAGAAGAAAAGATTAATATAAAGTAAGACGCTGGGTTGGTACCACAACGGTGTCCTACTTTAGTGAATTTGGACAATAAATTGATATCAAATTATTGGTAAAGTTATATAGGCTGCACATATGTGAAGTTTTTAAAAAAATAACAAGCAAACTTGTTATTGGTCAATTATTTGAAATGGAGCGAGTAAAGGGAATCGAACCCTCATAGTCAGCTTGGAAGGCTGAAGTTCTGCCATTAAACTATACTCGCATCTTTATTTGCTATTTAATTATAGCACTAAGGGTTTTTTTTCAAAGAAAAAAATTATTTATTTTTTTAACTTGCTTTTTGTTAAAATATTTATATATTATCTATTATACATAATTTTAGGAGAATAATGGGCTTTTTTAAGAATTTAATCAATAAGGTTTTTAAACGAGATAAAAAAACAATTGAAGAAAAACAGCAAGAAATAGAGATCCAAAAACAAAAAGAAATTATTAATAGTGAAAAATTTAGAAAATACGAAAGTGGCCTTTCAAGTAGTTCAAATTTTGGTAAGCAACTTCTCGAGATTCAAAATCGACATTTAAAAATTGATGAAGATTTTTTTGACGAATTAATGGAACTTTTAATAATGTCTGATATCAATTCTTCATTAGTTGATGTTATGCTTGAAAGAATTAAAAAGGAGGTTAAAACCAATAATATCGATGATCCAAAGCTTATTGGTGAAATAGTTGCTGATCAAATGTTTTTAATTTATACAAATGATTCAGTAACTAATACACAATTAGATTATCAAGACAACAGGCTAAATGTGTTTATTTTTGTCGGAGTAAATGGTTCTGGAAAAACTACTTCAATCGCTAAGATTGCTTATAAATATATAAATGATGGTAAAAAAGTATTAATCGCTGCTGCTGATACATTTAGAGCGGGTGCTGTAAATCAATTAGGAATTTGAGCTGAACGCATTGGTGCTGATATTATCAAACCAACTAAGAATGGTGAGGACCCTGCTTCTGTTGTTTATAAAGCATTAGAGAAATCAAAAAATGAATCATACGATTTATTAATCATTGATACTGCTGGACGCTTACAAAGCAAGGTAAATTTAATGAAAGAATTAGAGAAAATGGTTGGCATCATCAAGAGATTTGAACCATCAGCTCCACATGAATCATTGCTTGTTTTAGATGCAACTACAGGACAAAACGGATTATCACAAGCAAAAAGTTTTAAAGAAATTGCTGATTTAACTGGTATTATTTTAACTAAAATGGACGGAACTTCTAAGGGTGGAATTGTTTTATCTATAAAAGATGAATTTGGTTTATCAGTTAAATATGTTGGTTTAGGTGAAAAACTAACTGACTTACAAGAATTTGATTTAGAGTTATTTATCTATCAGATGACTAAGGATTTAATTGATGTCTAAGAAGAGTTTAGAAAATTTAACAAAATACAGTAAATTATTTGAAAAATATCGTAATTTTTTAACACAAAATCAACAACAACTGTTTCAGTTATATTTTTATCAAGATCTCTCGTATGCAGAAGTTGCTGAAATTGTTGCTACAACCAGAACATCAGTTTATGATACAATTAAACATACCATACAAAAACTTGATAAACTGGAAGAAAAAATGCATTAAAAGCAAGGAAGTTCCCTTGCTTTTATGATATTTAAACTGTTTTAATAACTACTTCTTTTGAATAATGTTCGCCTTTAAGGTTATCTCTTTCAACATGAATAATTTCAATTTTTTCATTTCCTTGTGTATGCAAGCCATGTTTTTGTCCACGACGGAAACCTTTAATTAAACCTTCTAATTCTTCTAATGAATTAGCTTTTGCAATGACTTCATTGCTAGATAATAATTTTGCTTTGTATTTATACATTTTATCTCCGTTTCTATGTATATTATATTATATCTTAGCAAAGATTGGATTTATAACAACAAATAATTAAGATAATTTAACTAAGATTACGAAAATAATATGAAAATAAAATTTTTGTTTGTGTAAATATAATATAGAATTTATCTATGAAAAAGAATAAACGAATATTTTGATTACTATCATCATTAGCAACTGCTCCTATTTTAGCAGTTGCTTGTGCTAATAAAACACAAGAAAAACCAAGAAAAGAAATTAAAGAAACTCCGATTGAAATAAAAAAACCTGTCGATACACCACCTAATCAGCAACACAGCAATCCATCAAAAATACAAGGTAATCCAGAAACTCATGAACCAAAAAATGATGAATCATCAACTCCTAAACCAAAAAACCCAGTTTCAGATAGTCAACAGCAGCAACAACAACCAATTGATAAACCAGAGAACGATGAGACTTCAAAAGATGTTAAAACACCAGATAACTCAGAAAACAAAACTAATACCGATTCAAGTAAGCAAAGCGAACAAGAAATAAGAGAAATCCAAAAGCACCCTGATACATCTAAAACTAACCCACAGCAATCAATAATGAAAAATGATTTTTCTGATGTTATAAACTTACAAAAAAATATCACTATAACTAATGCAAACAAATTCTATAAAGAACACGATTCTGCTGCTGCATGATTAAGATTAAAAGCTGAAAAAAGCAATTTACTTAGCATACTAAATATTAATAATGAACTACAGAATAAATATAATGTAGCATTTACTGATACAAATAATGATTTTTATACAAACCAAAATAATGGAACAATAAATAATATTGCGTTAACATTTACTACTAAAAATCCAAATATTGAAGAAAAAACTTTAAGATTCAATATAAATGGTTTTAAAGTAAATAATTCTACATCAAAAACAAACCAAAAAGAAAGTTTTTTAAGCAAAAAAACACTTACTGATAAGGTAACTAGACTCTTTCCATCGTTGCTTGCATATATGTTAATGTATACAGAAGATCCAAATAAATATAATGAATTACAAATGCAGGCAAAAGAAGGTGAAACAATTATTAATTTTGAACAACTATTTAATAAAAATACTAGCTTATTTACAAATGGTGTGGCTTCCTTAAATGATTCATTAAAAACACAGTTTTTAGAAAAAAATAAATCATTAGAAAACTTATATGAATATAAAATTACAGGTGTTAAATTCAACGATGAAGCAGGAACCTTAGGAATTCAAGTATTAATCGAAAATCAACATGATAATCATTCAAATGAAGCAATTATTAATCAAGAATTTGAATTTAACGGTTTAAGAAAACTACAAAAAGATGTTAATATGCAAAACGATATAGTTTCTTACTTTATTACAGCAGCAGACCTAACATCAATTATTACACAAAATAATAAGTTAAAACAAACAATTGACAAACATAAAAATCCTAGTGCAGATATAGATATCACAAGTGAAATAGGTGATATGCAACTTGCTCTTATCACTAAAAAGATATTTGATAAATTATTAGTTGATGTAGCTGATCCATTAGATGCATATAAAGTGACGTATGCTTCATTAAACACTAAAAATTACATCGGTTTACATCAAGGATTTGTGTTATATCCATACATTAGTAGACTTAATCAAAATATAAATAGTCCCACATCTGATAAAACAATTCAAAATATGAAAGTTATAATTAAAAAATCAACTACAAATGGATACAATGTAACTTTTAATTTTGATGTTATCACACCTATAGGAGTAAGAAATTCATATAGTGATCTTTCTGATAACGGCTATGATGAAGAAAAAAATATTGTTCATCACGTAATTGGTTCAGTAAGATTGGATGCACTTGAAAAACGCTAAATCTGTCTTTTCAAAAAATACTAGTATTTTAAAATATTCGTTAGCTATTACTAATGTAGGTTTATGAACATCTGAATTAGATTTAGTTAATAAGTGATTTAGAAATAAGCAAGAAAATTTACTGGATTTAGGTTGTGGAGCAGGTAGAACATCATTTAATCTACAAGAATTAGGATATCAAAATATCTATGCTATTGATATTTCAAAAGAAATGGTTGATACAGCATTGCAAATAGCAAAATCGCTCCCTAATAATACAATTCGATTTAAATATATGGATGCTTGTGATTTAATTTTCCCAAACAACTTTTTTGAATATGCTTTCTTTTCTTTTAACGGTTTTATCGGAATACCATCTGAAAAATCTCGTATTCTGGCATTAAAAGAAATTTATCGTACATTAAAACCAAACGGAATCTTTATCTTTACAGCACACCTAAGAGATGAAGAAAAATATAGACAAAGATTAAAACTAGAAAACATTCAACAAACTCAGGAATTTAAAATTGAAAGCAAAGGAGACTTAATTTTTAAAAACGAAGATGGTTTTTATGATTTCTTTCACCTTTATAATAAAGATGAACTGGTTAATTTGCTAACTGAAAATGGTTTTGAAGTCATTTCTACAATAAATAGAGATGAAAGTTATAACGAAACAAAAGAAGTTATAGAATTTGCTGATAATACTTACTTTTGAATATGTAAAAAAGTTTAAACCACTAGTGTGGTTTTTCTTTTATCGCTTGCTCATAGATATTTTCGATATCCTTAAGAGTTCTTGTAATTTTTAAATCCTCTAATTTAAAATCTACTTTATAACCTGATCCTGTTGCCCTTTTACTTGTTTGTTCTTTGCCTCTAAAATGAATATTTTGAATCTTACCATTAATTTTTACTGTCCCGTATTTTATAACTAAATCATTTTTAACTTTTTGCAAACCAAACTTAAAATCATCTTTATGGATAAAACTAATATATAAGTCATTTGGTGCAATATCCAAGAATGCTATAACATCCCAAGACTTATTTTCTTTAATCCCTTCATGCTGAAACTTATTACTAACATCCAAGGTTGCGGTTTTTATTTCTATTTTAATTCCATCTACTACCATATCTCAATCACCAAATCCATCTTGTTGATAGATAACTTCCTTATTTAATTCCTTAAATATAGTTGTAAAAAACTTTTCTCCGACTCTGCCTCTTTGATCAATTTGGATTTTTCTGATGTTTGCAAATTTATCCGTTAATTTCCAAGGATGTTTGTTAATTTCTTCATCAATTAATCCAATCAATTCTTCATAAATACTTTTAATCATTTTTTATCCGTTCTTCAACAGCATCAATAATAAGTTGTGTTCTAAGATTATTAGCAAAGTTTGTCGATTTAAAACTTTTAGATTTTCAATCAACACTTTCAATTATTTTTTGTATCCTTTGCTTTTCTTTTAAAATAACAATACCATATCCTCGATTATGTGGTAATTTAGAGAAACATGTTTCTAAACTAACTTCTGAAAATGTTGTAGATGGTAGATAATAATCACACTTATCCAACATTTTAACATTTCTTTTTGAACTCGGTGTAGAACCATTACTTAACGAATATACTTTTATCCACTCACTAATTTTTTGAGATGGTTTAATTGGCTTTACACTATGAGATGGTAGTTTTGTTCATATCTGAAAAATACTTTTAACATTAATAATCTTGTTATTTGGATAATGAAATTTGTCATCATTTACCTTAAATTCTGCTGCTAAATAAAAATTCTTGTTTATTCTTAGCATCGGTGATCCTTTACCATTAGAATTAAAGAGTGGAGGTAAAATAAAACATATAAAGTCACAAAATTTTGCTGCATGATTGATAAACTGTAAAGCAAGTTGTCCACGAAGTCCAAAGGGTGGATTTCCAATAACAATGTTTCTTTCGTTTTTAGGATAATATTCTAATCAATCCTGTTTGATAATACTCTCTATTTGTGGTTCAATATCAAATGCATAAGTTTGATTAAATAATTCCTTAGGAAAATTATTAGAAAAACTCCCATTTCCAGCCGATGGTTCTATTAAGTCATATTCTTTTAAGTCTATATCATAGTGTTTTTTAATAAATTTAACCGTTTTTTCAATCATTTGTTTAGCAACCTTTACTGGCGTAAAAAACTGATCCATATTTTTATAATACTGCTGCTCATTAAAATCAGCTTGATATTTATGATTTAAAAGTTTATTTATATGGTTAAAGTAGTTGCTTGGTACTTCTTGCTTTAAAATTCAACGATTTATTGTCCCAGTATGTAGGTTTCATAACTTTGCTATATCATTTATCGAATGTAAATTCAATATTTCGCTTTTGAATACATGGTATAAGTGTTTTTTATCCATATTATTTTAATCCTAATAATTTATCCACACGATCTAGCAAAGAATCTAAATCCTTTTCTTTTTCTTTAACTTTTTCTTCAGATTTTTTTATATTTTCATCGTGTTTTTTTATTGTTTTAACACTAAAATCACTTAATGGATCAATATTTTCTTGCTTCTGAATATCATTGATAAAAATATGTTGAATATTATTAAAATCTATATAACCTGTTTTTTCTTTTATTTCTATATATCCTAAGTATTTAATTAAATTATGTTCTATGGATTGGATTAGTAATTCTTGTTTTCTGCTAATATTTGCAACTTTAATATTAGCACCTAATTCCTTGATTCCTGTTATTTTTTTTCCTTTTACTAATTTAGATGTCATAGGTATTTTTGAGCCCTTTATTTTGTTTCAATAACCTTGTTTTGAAACAAATAAATATTCATCATCTAAATTAATTATTCTAAAATCACTAACTTTATCACTGAGTGACAAGTAAACACCTTTTATCCCTTTTGCTTTGGTTCCATAAGTATTAATTTCTATTTCAGGATAGCAAGTTATTAGTGATTCATCGGAAACTATTAAAAGATGGTTTTGGTTATTTGATAAATAAGCACCAAGCATAACATCATTATCAATTAAAGACATTGCTACATAAGTTTTATTAACTCTTTGGACAGCAAAATCACTTAATTTAGTTCTTTTGAAAAATCCGTTTTTGCTTCCAGTGACAATAAATAAATCAGAATTTCAATCTGCTACTTCAATCACAGAGACAATCTTTTCATCTATTTTAAGGTTGAAAAATTCTTTTAAAGATGTTCCATAATCTTTTCATTTATTTTCAGTTATTTTATGAATAGGTAGAATTATGTAATTACCTAAATTAGTAAACACTAGTAAATTATGCATTGTATTCATTTTAGATATATGAATAATGTTGTCATCTTCTTTAAGATAATAATTGCTTAAATTATTATTTTCTTGTGTTTTTTGACTAAATCTTTTAATATAGCCATTTTGCGAAACACAAATATAAACATCTTCTTCTTTAATTAAGTCGGTTTCTTTATGTGAAAAATCAAAACTTTCAGTTTCTATCAAAGTTTTTCTCGGACTAGCAAACTCTTTTTTAATTTCATTAAGTATTTTTATAATAAAATTATTAAATTTTTGTGGATCACTAAGCAATTGTTCAATATGAGCAATTTCTTTTTCTAAATCTTCTTTTTCTTTTAAATATGCCTGTTTATCTGTCTTACTTAAACGGTACAATCTTAACTCAGCGATTGCTGTTGCTTGAATTTCACTAAATGCAAAATAATGCATCAAATCTTTTATCACACCTGCTTTTGAACCTTCTGATTGACGGATAACTTTAATAACTTTATCTGTAATTTCAGAAACTTTAATAAAACCTTTAACAATTTCTAAACGTAATTTGTTCTTTGTTAAATCATATTGCAATGTCTTGATTTTTATATTCTTAACTTGCAATGAATAACTTTCAAGCATATCTAATAGAGATAAAAGTTTAGGTTGATTATTTTGAATCACAGTATTATTATATGAATAAGAAACCTTAAGTTGTGTTTTTTGGTATAAATATGATAACACACTTTGTTCATTAACACTTGGGTGCATCGTAATAAGAATATTTATTCCATTTCGATCAGATTGATCCTTAATTTCAATTACCCCATCGATTTCACCTTTGTTAATTAATAAATCAATTTCATATACCAATGCTGATTTAGCAACTCCATAGGGAATCTGTGTAATTTCTATATACTTATAATTATCTTTTGTATATAAATTACATTTACTATATAAATGTATTTTTTCTTTTGGATTATTACCAAATTCAAAAGCATCATTAATCCCTTTGATTCCTTTGATAATCCCACCTGTCGGAAAATCTGGTCCAAAAATGTATTTTTGAACTTCTTTTAAGGTTATATAAGGCTTTTTGATTTTTGCAATAGTAGCATCAATGACTTCACTAAGATTATGTGGTGGTAAATCAGTAGCCATACCAACAGCAATTCCTTTTGCTCCATTCACTAATAATGTAGGAAAAATTGATGGTAGCACAGCAGGTTCTTGCTCACTATCATCAAAGTTAGGAATAAATGCAACAGTATTCTTTTTTAAATCATTTAAAATATATTGACATACTTTTGATAATCTTACTTCGGTATAACGCATTGCAGCAGCAGGATCATTATCTACTGACCCGATATTTCCATGCATATCAAGTAACGGAATATTTGATTTTCAAGACTGTGACATATTAACCATCGCTTCATAAACCGATGAATCACCGTGTGGGTGGTATTTACCAATAACATCACCTACTACTCTAGCTGATTTTTTATAAGACTTATAATAATCAAGACCTAATCCATACATTGAATATAAAATCCGTCTTTGAACGGGTTTTAACCCGTCTTTAATATCCGGTAATGCTCGTTGTTGGATAACATATTTTGCATAGCGACCAAATCTTTCTGCCATTATTTTATCTAATGATTCATTGATTATTTTATCTATAATTGCTTTTTCAGTTGCACTCATATAACTCCTTAATTCTTTAATTATATAATTTATTCATGTATTTTATTAAAAACAACAATTCCATAGAGTTGTTGTTTTTATGTAAGTCTTTGCTTAATTTTTATCTAGGTTTTTTCTTTTACCTAAAAAACCAAAGATCTTTTTCATTCAACTTGGCATCGATTCTGCATTTGGATCTGGTTCGCGAAGCAACAAGGTACCAAGTACAGAAATCAATCCAAAGACAATAATTAAGATAAACTGAATTATTGAATATTTAAGTGTATTTGGATCAACTTGTCCTGCAGCAACTGGATTTACACTCTTACCAATTAATGTAACAGCTGAAATAATAATTAATCCAACTGTAAACATTAAGTATCCAAATCCTCAAATTAAACTAAACATTCAACCAATGGTTTGTGGGTCACGTTCTGGATATTCGTGTGGTAGATTAAGCATAACACCTTGAATTCCTCAAAGACATAATCCGGTGATAAATGCGAAAATGTAGAATATTACTTGTGAACCAATGCTTCCGTTTGAAGGAACAATTCATTTGGTAAATACAACCATTGAGAATATGTAAAATAATATTCCGAATGTTAGAGCAAATACTTGATAAAGTTTACGTTTTAATTTAAATCTTGATCAAAGCCCGATTGTAATAGGACCTAAAAACACTGCTGCTCAATAAATAACTAATCAAATATTTATTAGTTTTTCTAAAGGAGCAGAAGCAATTTCTTTTGTTGCTTTATCAAAGTTTCTAAGTGTTGTTAAATCAATAAATAATCTTTTAGATAAAACTTGTGGAAGTACTACTGCGCATAATCATCCACCATAAACTAAAATTCAAATGTATGTTTGCTTTTTCTTCAAATACATTCATAAAAATACGAATGGATTAGGTTCTTTTGCTCGCTCTTGTGCTGTTTTAATTCCGAATCTAGAACCAACAAAAATGAAAATAAGCAATGGTATAATGTTTAATGCACTAATTACAGTAAAAATGATTTGTCATGCACTTTTTACATCATTAGGATTTGCTGCTAAAAATGTTACAACTGTTATAATTGAACCAAGAGGGAAGAATCAAATCCCAAATTGTGAAACTATTGATTTAGTTTTTGCATTAAAGAATCTAGCAACAACAGGCTGAGTAAGAATAATCAACATTGTTCCACCGATAGCCATCAAAGTTCTAAAGATAACAAAACCTACATATCCACCTTGAGAAGCCGGAAAAATTCATTGCGCTGGAATACCTATTAAAGTCAAAATAAATGCTATAATAACTGTCCAACGATGTGCTAATCTAGTTAAAATAACAGCAACTAATATTGAACCAATCCCGCGACCTATCGTAATACCTCAGTTAGTTGCTTGATTAGTTAGCTGAAATGCAGCATTATTTTCTATATTAAAATGTCCTAGAACTCCAGGTGTGCCTTTTCCTCCACCATTGAGCAACCCACTAAAACCAAAATTTACAACAAATAGTGTATAACCAAAAGAAATTGAAATTCATAATAATAATCCATAGAATAACTTTTTCTTAGGTGACATACTTTCGATGTTATCTAAATGTAACATCTTTAATATCGTTTGCATAATACACCCTTTCTGAGTCTTAAACTCTATTAAATTATAAATTGAAAATTATAAATTAAAATATTTTTACATATTTATAATATTTATTTTGCATATAATATAAAAATATTTGCACATTTATTAGTCTGTTTTACTTTTAAAGGTGTTATTTAGTAAAAAAACTAGATTTAATGTGGATAACTTCAAAGTTATTCACAAGTTGATTCAATTTATATGAATATAATTTAGATAAAATAAATTATTGTATAATTAAACAAATATAAGGTAAGGTATCAATGAAATCGAAGCAAAAATTATGATTTTTTATTACATCAGGAATATTGTTATTTATTTTAATAATAGTTCTTTTGGTAGTCTTTATTAATTTGCAACCACAAAAATGACATCTTGTTTTAATAGTTATTGCTCTTTTCTTTTCTTTAATCTTAATTACTTTTATTTTATATTTTGCTATTATTAATTTTGCAAAATCACGCGAATTAGTAAAGCATTCATTTAATCGTTTTGTTGAAAAAATAATTACTAATAACTCAATTGGTTTAATTATTTATGATACCTCCGCTGAAGTAATTTGGATTAGTGAATTTATTAAAAATAACTTTCATAATGATTTCATTGGACTAAAAATTACAGATGCAATCGAAAAAATTGATGCAAGTGTTAAAGGTAAAATTAAATATAATAACTCAGAAAATATAATTTTACAAAACAATAATAATTATTATGAAGCACAATTTTGACCATTAGATAACACAGTTGTAATACGAGATACCACTATTAAAACATTATACAAAAAAGAACTACACGAACAAAAACCAGTTATCGGTGAATTGGAAATAGATAACTACAGCCACTACCAATCAATTTTCTCTGAAGAACAACTTTTTAAAATTAATAAAGTTATTATTGATGCATTAAACGAATCGGTCGAAAAATATAATTTAATTTATCGTCAATATACAAATGGTAAATTTATTATTCTGACTAATGAATTTTCTTTAACAAAACTTAAAGAAACAAATTTTGAAATTTTTACTAAAATCAATGATCGACTTATTGATAAAGAAGTTACAAAACTTTCTGTTTCTTTAGGCTTAGCAGTAGGTTGAAGTTCATTAGAAACAAAACTTTCACAAGCAAAAAAAGCACTAGTGCAAGCTCAATCACGGGGAGGGGAACAAGTTGCAATCTTCTCTGATATTAGTAAACCACAGTATTTTGGATCATACACCGAAATATTTGCAAATAAAAATCGAACCAGAATTAGTGGTTTAGCACAAATTATCGCAAATAAGCTTAGCGATGATAAAATTAAAAATGTTGTTATTTATGGACATAAATGAGCAGATTTAGATGCAATCGGTTCTGCTTATGGAATATATACAATTGCAAAAGCTTTTCAAAAGGATGCATATATTTCTATTACGACTATGGATAATACAACAAAAAATTTCTTACAAGCAACCAAAAAAAATAATTTATTTATCAAATCTACACAAGCAAATAATTTAACATCTGAAGATTCATTGGTTTTCCTAGTAGATAACTCTGACCCTGAAAGAACAGATAACATTGATGCATTAGTTAATACAAATCGTGATAATGTTTTTGTTATAGATCACCATAGACTAGGGAAAATTATTGATTTTTGTCCAAAAAGCAATCTATATGTAGATACAACTGCATCTAGTGCATCTGAAATAGTCACCGAAATATTAATGTTTTTATCTTATAAAGTTGATGTTAACAAAGAAGTGGCACAATGGCTTTTAAATGGTATTTATTTAGACACATCACAGTTTTCTAAGTCAGCATCAAAACGTGCTTTTGAAGCAGCTGCATGATTAGAATCGTTGGGTGCTGAACCAAACATTAGTGGTGAACTTTTAAAATATGATGATGAAACAGCAAAAAAAGTAAAAGCATTGTTAGAAAATATCCTTGAAATTAAAGATGGATATTATCTTGCTTATTCAAATCAAGAAGCATCAAATGATGTTATCTCAATAGCTGCAAATGAAGTACTAAAAGTGCGTGGTCGTCGTGCTTCATTTGTAGTAGGTAAATTACCTAATTCTAAAAGATATAAATTAAGTGCGCGCGGAATTGATACAAACGTACAAGTAATTGCAGAAATGGTCGGTGGAGGTGGACACTTTGCAACCGCTGCAGCAGAATCTGATGAAGATTTAGAAACATTCGCAAATAACATAAGACATGCAATTACAGTTGTTGAAAGGACATAATATGAAAATAATTTTATTAAAAGATTGTAAAGATGGTAAAGCTAACACTATCATCGATGTAGCCCCCGGATATGGAACAAATTTTCTAATTCGTAAAGGATTAGGTGTTGCACTTAATGTTCAAACAAAAGTACAATTAGAAAAGAGACTTAATGATTTAGTTGCTAACGAACACGAAAATCGCACCAACGCATTAAGACAAAAAGAAAAACTTGAAGATATAACCTTAAAATTTCAATTAACAGCAAATATTGATGCTAATTCAAATTTAAATGTACATGGTTCGGTTTCTACAAAAGATGTTGATAAAGAACTCAAGGAATTAGGATTTAAACTTCCAAAGCATTCTTTGCAAAAAATTCATTTAGTTTCCGAAGGAAATCACGAAATCGATGCTACCTTATACAAAGACATTGTTGCTAAAATAAAAATTCAAATTATAATTAATGTTAAAAAATAAATTTAAAAAGCCTTTTTATAAAAATTTTGAAGATCTAAAAATTAAAGCCTACAATAATACATTATTTGTTGATAAGAGCGTTGAACGTGAAATGCTTGCACTTATTTTAACAGATGATGAAAAGCAACATTTGGGTTGTGATTATTTAGATATTGACGACTTTTTTATTCCTGAGCATAAGCAACTTTTTGACTTAATCAAATACAAACGTAGCAAATCTTCTCCTCATCCTACTTTTTACGGTTACATTGAATTGACTGAAACATTAGAATCTGATGTTTCACTAAGAAATCGTTATTCATTAGTAAATGAAGCCTTATTAAGTTCCCTTTCTACACAATTTAATAATCAATCTAATTTTAATTATAATGTTGAAAAACTAATTGAATTAACCCGTTTACGTGCATTAGAAGTTTTTTATGGAGAAAGTTTACAAGCATTTAAAACTAACAACGAAATTTCTTGGGAAAACTCATTAAATGACTTTGAAACATTTATTCTTACACATAATGAGCGGGGATTAAAAAACAGTTCGTTTATTTCATTAAATGATGCAACAGATAGTTTTATTGAAAAACTTGAACAAATGATTCAAAGTGGTGATGTTGATGCAGCATTAGTTTTTAGTGGTTTTGATGCAATTGATCAATATACCAAAGGATTCAAACCAGGTCAATTTATCGTATTAGGAGCTCGTCCGGGGGTAGGAAAGACTGCATTAGCATTAAACATTGCCAAAAATATTACAAAAGACCCAAACAAATCATGTGCTTTTATTTCACTGGAAATGCCCGTGCATGAATTAGTTTCACGTTTTTATGCATCTATTTCAAATATCGAATTGAATAAATTACAAAACCCCAAATTTTTAAAGCACGATGACTTTATGAAATTACGAAATATCGCTGCTATTACCAAGGAACAGTCTAATTTATATTTTGATGATGTTGCTACAAGCAAAATTCAGGATATCATTTGAAAAATAAAGCAACTGAATAAAGATTTAAATGGTGGTTTAAGTTTTGTAATTGTTGATTATCTGCAACTTGTCAGCAGTGATGGTCATGGTGGTAATCGTAATACTGAAGTTTCTGCTATTTCTCGATCATTAAAAACAATGGCATTAGATCTTAAAATCCCGATTATGGCACTATCACAACTTACTCGTAATGTAGAAAACAGAGAAGATAAACGTCCACAATTAATAGATTTACGCGAATCGGGTAGCATTGAACAAGATGCAGATATTGTAATCTTTTTATCTCGCACTATCTTAGATAAAAAGAAAAATCAAAATAGTAACGATATCACCGATGAATACAAATTAACTGAAGTAACAATCGCAAAAAACCGTAACGGTTCACCTGGTTATGCAGAATTATTATACGAAGGAAGAATTGTTACTTTTAAGGAACACGAATTTAGAAAGGACGAATAATGGACCCTTATTCCACTAGTCAGAATCCTTATATAGGAGTATGATGCATTTTATAGTTTTACCATTTTTACTGCTTCTATTTATTCTATCAGCAATTTATAGTGGTTGCGAAACAGCTTATTCTACTTTTTCAAAAGCAAAAATCTATGAAATGGAAGAAAATAAAGAGCGAGCAAGCAAACTTATTAGCAAGCATACTAAACGTTATAATCGGATTCTGACAACTATTTTAATCGGAAACAACCTAGTTAATGTTATTTCATCAATTCTGACATCGTGATTTTTATCACAACTAATTCCTAACAATAATACTTTATCTATTATTATTTCAACTGCTATTGTAACACCTTTACTAGTTATTTTTGGTGAAATTACACCGAAATTATTAGCAAAAAAATATCCAAAAAAATACTTACAACTTTTTAGTTGATACATCGATGTATGTTACTGAGTTTTTTGAATTTTAACTTGGCCGATTTCAAAAATTTCAAAACAAGTTTATGTAACAAACTCTGAAGAAGATTTAAAAAATATGATTAACCTTGCCCAAAGCGAAGGTGTGCTACAAACTGGAGAAAGTTTACTTGCTAAAAAAGCATTAGATCTAGATTCTACCAAGGTTTTATCTCATTATATAAAACTTAAAGATGTAACAATACTAAATTATCGGTCAACTGTTTCTGAAGCAAAACAAGTATTTAAAGAAACAAATTATTCAAGGATACCAGTTGTCAAAAAAAATGAGTTAATAGGAATAGTATTATTGAAAGATATTTTTGATATCGAAAAAGGTCGGATTGAAAAATATGTAAAATCTGTTCCTTTTGTCTCTGCTAATTCAATATTATCATCCGCCCTAGAGAAAATGCGTGCTGCCCGCGCACATATGGCATTTGTTGTAGAAAATAATAATTCACCTGATATTGTAGGAATTATAACTATTGAAGATATTATTGAAGAAATTATTGGTGAAATTTACGATGAATATGATGATGATGAAGAAATTTATGAAATTTCACTTGAAAAATCAAGAGTAAAGGGTAATGTCGTAATGCACGATCTTTTCAAACAACTTGAGCTTTCTGCTGATTTATTAAATGAAAACGAGAAAGAACTTACTTTATATAAATGATTTTCTCAAAAAATACATCGAGATCGTTTATATAAAAAATCACGTTTTGTTTTAGAAAACAAAGTTGTTTTTAAAGTAATTGAAGCACAAAAAGATGATGAAAAAACATTAATAGAAGTGTCTATTATTTAGCCAGCTTTGCTGGTTTTGTTTTTAATAAATAATTTACACTAAAATAATAGATTAATTTATAATATAAAAACAGAGGTATTTTATGTCAAAATTTATATTTATCACAGGTGGTGTTATTTCAGGGTTAGGCAAAGGTGTTGCGGCAGCATCAATTGGAAACCTGCTCAAAGCAAAAGGTTATAGTATTTTTGTTTTAAAATTAGACCCGTATTTAAATGTTGATCCAGGGGTGATGTCACCATTTGAACACGGTGAAGTTTATGTTACTGAGGATGGTGGAGAAACTGATTTAGACCTAGGACACTATGAAAGATTTATTAATGAAAACTTTTCAAAGGATTCGAATTTTACCAGTGGACGTATATTTCAAAACATTCTTGAAAAAGAGCGCAAAGGTGTTTTTAAAGGTAAAACTGTTCAATATGTCCCGCATGTAACTAATGAAATAATTTCTGTTATAAAAAATATAGAAAAAAAATATAACAGTGATTTTGTTATCATCGAAGTTGGTGGTACTGTTGGTGACATCGAATCAAATCCTTTTATTCATGCTTTATCACAAATGGGTTATTCAAATTCTAACGACACTTTCTTTATCCATGTTACATATGTTCCTTTTTTAAAAACATCAGGTGATTTTAAAACAAAACCTACACAGTTTTCAGTATCAACTTTAAAAGGTTTAGGTGTTAAACCTAATATGATTTTACTACGTTCTGATGATTCGCTTCCAAACGAAATAATAAAAAAAGTTGCATATACTTCTTTATTAACCGATGAATATGTGGTTTCTGTCCCTGATTTATCAAATATTTATGATATTCCTTTATATTTAAATAAAAAAAATGTTGCTTCGAATATCTTAAAATATTTTAATATGCAAGATAATCAGGCAAAATTAGATGATTGAAAAGCATTTGCTCGTAAAGTTGCAGCTAACAAACAAAAATCACTTGTAATAAAAATGCTAGGTAAATATACAAGTTTTTCAGATGCATATAAATCAATTAATGAAGCACTAAAAATTTCTGCAATTGATTTAAAAATAGACATAAACTTAGAATATGTTGATTCAAGCACCCTGAACGAAGAAAATATTAAGCAAATATTATCAAATGCAGATGGAGTTGTTATCCTTCCCGGTTTTGGTATCCGTGGGTTTGAAGGAAAAGTTTTAGCAGCAAAATACACAAAAGAAGAAAAAATCCCTACTTTCGGGATATGCTTAGGAATGCAGGCTATGACAGTCGCACAGGCACGCAAACAAGGTTTAACCAATGCTACTTCTCGAGAATTTGCACAAGGTGAAAACGAAATTTATGTGCTCGATTTTATTAAAGGGAAAAGTGCTAAAGATAATTTGGGTGGAACCTTGCGTCTTGGTGCTTATGAAACTGTATTTAAGCCTAATTCACTCATTAGTAAATATTATAAATCGGATTCTATTTGAGAGCGTCACCGTCATAGATATGAAGTTAATTCAGCATATATAAATAACATCCAAAGTGATGACTTTATATTTAGTGGTTTTCACCCTACTTTAAAACTTGTGGAGACCTGTGAAGATCCAACCCAAGATTTTTATATTGGGGTACAATATCACCCAGAATTTACTGCGCGACCATTACAACCACATAAATTATTTACTCGCTTTTTGCAAAGTGCAAGTAAATTTAAAGATAAAAATGTATAAAAAAGATGCTTTAGTTGATAAGACTAAAGCATTATATGTACATATATATGGAATTAATTTTTTACAAAATATTTATTACAAAATTACTTTTTTTAAATTATAAGTGATAAAAAGTTTGATAATTGTATAGAAAAAAATATAAGAAGTTGTCTATAGTATATGAAAGGTTTAACTATAAACGATTAAAAGCTTAAAAAAATAAAAAATATTATAAATTAAAAATTAAATTAAAATTAAGAATGGTGCACGAGGAGGGACTCGAACCCTCATGCCGTAGAGCACTAGAGCCTAAATCTAGCGTGTCTGCCAATTTCACCACCCGTGCAAGGGTAGTTTTTGTGTAAAAAAACTCGCTTTGGTGCCGTCTATAGGACTCGAACCTACGACCTACTGATTACAAGTCAGTTGCTCTACCAACTGAGCTAAGACGGCATATGGTGGAAGATAAGGGACTCGAACCCATGACATTCGCCTTGTAAGGGCGACGCTCTCCCAACTGAGCTAATCTTCCAAAATGGCAGTCTGTACGGGAATCGAACCCGTGCATGCATGGATGAAAACCATGTGTGTTAACCGCTTCACCAACAGACCATAAATGGCGCCGATTATTGGGATTGAACCAACGACCAACTGGTTAACAGCCAGCTGCTCTACCGCTGAGCTAAATCGGCATTTGCATTTAATAAATTGCTAACTAATTATAGCACAATCAAAAAATAATCAAAATTTGTTTTTTATTTTTTGTCCAATCCTTTGTGTTTATATATTATAACAATAAAATCATTTTCTTTAAATTTTTGATATAGTAAAACACACATAAAATGTGTGTTTTGATGTTATTATACATTTGAAAAAATTGCTCATAGAATCAACACAATAGCAACACCTACAGTTAATCCTATAATCAAAGGTCAAATTAGTCTTACATTTGCTAATTTATTTTTTTTATTTACTTTTTGAATTTCTTGTTTTTCCATAATTTATCCTTGTTTAAATATTATACATTATTTTTGGATAAATACATTTGAAAGAAATTTTTTTGTTTCCTTCTTATTTGCTAATCACTTACTAGTAACAGTTGCCATTGATGCTGCACCTGCTAATAAAAAAGCGTTTTCGCTATTATTATTCTTTAAATAACTTGCAGCAAATATTGAAATCATTGTATCACCTGCACCAGTTGCAGAAACTAAGTCAACCTTTTGATTAATTTTTAGAGAATAAAAATTTTGTTTTGAATCTAATAAATATGCACCTTTTTCACCATTTGATACTATTACATTTTCAGCACCTAAATTTTGTAATTGTTGCATAGAATGTTTTATATCATGAACTGAATCTGATAAACTAGCAAATATCATCTTTAATTCATCTATATTGGGTTTAATTAAAAATGGTTTAAATTGCAAAAAATTAATAAAATTTGAACTCTCTATATCCAAAACAACCTTTATATTCTTTGAAGAAACAAATTCGAGTATCCTCAATAACAGTTCTTCATCTGCTTTACCCATAAGCATTAAAACATCATCCTTAGTAATTTTATCAAGTTCTTTAAATAACTTGTTTTCTTTGTCTGCATTAATCAATGTTTTTGGTCCGTTGAGTTCAAAATCAGTTGTTTTTCCATAGTATTTAATATTAATGCGAGTTTTTTGTTCTGTTACTATGTTTAAAACATCAAGTTTTTCTTTTGAAAAAGTATCTTTTTGGAACATATCAAAAGTTTGTGAGTCAAAAAATGTTATTGCTTTATTATCAAAACCGTGTCTTTTTAATACTACTGATGCATTTAAACCCTTACCACCAGGTAAAAATTCGAATTCACCATAACGGTTCACTTTCTTTAAATCAAAATTTTCAGATGTAATGAATAAATCTATTGAAGGTGATAATGTAAGTGTATAAATCATTAATTTACCTGTGGTTTTTGTTTTTTAGGGAATTTTTTATTAATATAACTTGCAAGTCAAATAGTACCAGCTGATGCGAATGAACCAGCGATTAATGCTAATAAGAAAAATACTATACCTAATCCTATTGATAAACCAATATTATTACCAAACAATGATGAACTTGCTAAGAAGATAACGAAGAT
The DNA here is from genome assembly GCF_051200785.1 of Mycoplasma sp. 6243. Lineage (NCBI taxonomy): Bacteria > Bacillati > Mycoplasmatota > Mollicutes > Mycoplasmatales > Mycoplasmataceae > Mycoplasma > Mycoplasma sp. 6243. The sequence goes on along the minus strand of NZ_CP195154.1, from coordinate 215,780 downwards.
TCCACCGTGTGGAGCAATTATATTAACTCCGAGAGCTGCTGTAATTAAACCAGCAACAACTCCACCGACAATATTTGCAGGAATCATAATCTTTGGATTTTTTGCTGTATACGGAATTGCTCCTTCTGAAATAAACGACAATCCAAAGAGAATGCATGATCATTTACCTGCATCACGATCTTCTTTTGATCATAATTTCTTGGTAAGAAACATTGACACTGATATTCCAAGTGGAGGCACCATTCCGGCAGCCATAGCGGCAGCCATTGGTATAGAACTTGTTCCTCCAGAAATTGATAATACCCCGAAAATATATGCAGCTTTATTTATTGGTCCACCTAAATCAACAGCCATCATTGCTCCAATGATAATTCCTAATAATCAAGCTAAATATGGTTTGCTTTCAAATAATTTTAAGAATAAATATAATCCCAAGTTAATGTAAATTAAAACTATATTTACACCTCAAAAGATAATTGAAATAGCAAATGTTGAAATTAAAGGCATAAATAAGATGTTCTTAATCCCTTTCATGCTTTCTGGTAATTTACCAAAGACATATTTAGCAAAAACAATTACCATTGCAGCAGCAAAGAATGCACCTAATATTCCACCAATGAATCCGGACCCTGTTTCAAGCACTTTATCTGCATCTGCGCCTGCTGCTTTAATACTTTCACCTAAGAATCCGTATGTTTTAGCAAGTTGCCCACTTGCTATTGCTCCAACTACAAATCCAGGTAGCAATCCTTGACGACCTACAATTGAAAAAGTTATATATGCAGTTAAAATAGGAACTGCCAAACCAAGCCCAATTTTACCAATTTGGAAAATAATATTTGATACTGGTGCATTAAATCCGAAACTTGATAAAAATTCTTTTGAATCAACATTAGTTCCATTTGATGAGCCAATAATTAAGTCAATAATGAATGCAATCGCAAGCATAATACCACCAAAAATAATAAATGGTAGCATATGTGAAATCCCAGACATCAATGAACGATACATTTTTTTAGCAAATCCATCAAAAGTCATTGCTGCTTCAGTTTGGTTGCTTGGTGCATTTATTCCTTGTAATTTATTTCCTTGTTTATCTAGTATCTTCTTAATTTGTTGCTCTGGTTTATGAATTGCTTTTTGAGTTGATATTTCGATAACATTATCACTATTAGCAAATCTTGATTTTTCAATCTCGCGATCTACTGCTAAAATAACACCTTTAGCATTTTTGATATCATCATCAGTTAGTTTATTATCAATCCCATCGGCTCCTTGTGTTTCAACTTTAATTTTTACATTCATTTGCTTAGCTTGCTCATACAATTTTTCTTTAGCCATAAATGTATGTGCAATTCCAGTTGGACAAGCTGTAACAGCGACAATATCGTAAATATCATTATCTGATTTTGTATCAGTTTGTACATTTTCAAAACTATCAATTAGGTTTAAAAATTCATCTGCAGTCTTTATTTGTTCTAGTTTATTTATAAAATCTGCTTTAATTAACAAACTTGATAAATTAGCCATAATTTGCACATGTTTGCTTGAACGATCATTTTTAGATAAAACTATTCCAAAAATATATTTGATATTTTGATTATCAATAGAATATCAATTCAAATCTGAGGTTCTTATAAAAACAAGGGTATTTTTTAAGACAATATCATCCCCGATATGTGGCATTGCGATATGGGCACCTATACCTGTAGTTGCTTGATTTTCACGTTCTTTAAACAATGCTAATGCTTCGTCTTTATCCGATACATATCCTTTATGATAAAGTTCATTAGATAAAAATTCTAATGCCGCATCTTTATTAGCAAAACTTTGATCAAAAAAGATAGTATCTTTTTGTTCGAATAATTTTGTGATTTTCATTTTTCTCCTTTCTTTTTTGTGTATTAAATAATAACAAAAAAGCAAAAAGATGTAATTAATTATTCAAAAATTTAGTGTTTTAACTTATTAGCAAATTTATTTTGTTATATAATTAACAAGTTATAAATAAAAGGTTTATAAATCATATATTTACTTTTATATCTATATCATAGACTTAAAAGTAGAATATATAATTTTGTTATTTTTATAATAAATTAATTTTATACCTTTAAATTTATAATAAATAAAGTGTATTTATAAGGAGAAACTATGAAAAAACCAATCTTAACACAAGAGCAACAACTTGATATTCTAAAGCAACAAATGCAATTCTTTATAGATTATATTTTAAGAAGTGAATTATATAGTTTTATTAAAAATAATCGGAAAATTCATGGATCAAAAAATTTTAATTCCAAAAATGGTTTTTACGAGCGTACCCTGAATACACAAATAGGTAAAATAAAAATTTATCATCCTAGACTAAGAACAACTAGGTTTGTTTCAGTTTTTATCCAAAAATATAATCGCGAAAGTCCTGCTTTTTTACCTAATATTTTCTATTCATATGCACACAATGTAAAGAGTTCTGATAAAATAGAATATTTATCTAATATTATGTCTAGTTACGACAAGGAAATTCAAAATAATTTTGTACATGCAATTATAAACAATGCCTGCGATTTTATGCAAACACCAATAGAAAAAGTTTGTGATTCGCTTTATTTAAATAAAATAAATATCAAAAATGACTTTGATGATAAATTTAATGAATATTACTATTTAATTACTGAGAACTCTAATAATCATCAGATTATATGTATTTGATTAAATGATGATAAAAACGAAAACTACTGAACAGTAGTACTAAACGACTTAAAACAACGAGGTTTACAAAGAATTAAACATATTTACAGCAATAATCATAGATTCAATAATGAAGCTGTAAATATCTTTGGAAAAGTTGTTGTCCATAATAATTTAGAATAATAAACTACCTAACTACCTAGGTAGTTTATTATTCTAACATCTTTAATAAAGTGTTTTTAAAATCCTGTGAAAGGGTTTGACTAAAATTAAAGAATTCTATTTTTCCGTTCATCTTATTAAGCAAATTATCTTGATTCTTTCAAAATGGCCCATCTGTTATCAAGATAAAATTTACTCCTTTGCTAACTAATTCATTTTTTCTATTTATATAACTATCTATAATCTCAATTGGTTTGGAACCAGAATTTAAGAAGAAATTAACTTCAATATTTAAAATTGGCTATTTATGTTTTAAATGTGTGTTTTTAAATAATTTTAAATGTTTTTGTTAAAAAACTAAAAAACAACTTATTATTTAATTTAAATTCTTATTTTTTGTTATATTTTAAGAATCCAAAAAATCTTTTTGTCTTATTTTTACCTGCTTGTTAAAAATTTATTTAAAGTTTATCATCATTGAATAATGATTTCCTTTGTTTATTCTTGTTCACTTTACCCAATTTATATACTTATCTAAATTTTTACTTGAAACTCCGTTATATACATTTTCAATTAATTCTTTAATCTTGCGATGAAAATTATTAACATTTTGTATATGTAATTTTTCCCTTACACTTTTTGTTTTATCTGAATTTTCTTTATAAACAAAAGATTTTTTCTTAGAAGCACCAACAATATAATGAGATGCACCTATCTTATTTATAAAAGGTTTATATGATGTTTCCCCATCAGTTATAAATTTTGCAGATTCAGGATTTTTAACTTTGTATTTAAAAGCAAAATATAGTTTTTCTGCAGAAGGTTTACCTTTTCCTAAATAAGAAATTGCGATTCCCCATTTCTATCAACCATAGTAGAAACACAATCTAAATCACTATTTATACCTCTTTTTGAGTTATAGTATAAAGATTTTCCACGTTTTCTTGCTGCTCTACCTATTCCGTTCTTGTGTCTACCTTTTTTACATCAAGAAAATATATTTCGTCAAGTTCGATTATTCCACTACTGACATCTGATTCTTTTTGCTTAGATTTAATAAAATCTAATAATTTATGTCTTCAAACAAAAGTCTGTTTTTAAATTAATTCCACAAATCATGCCAGTTTCTTTAAGTGTTAATTTCTTTAAATGACACTCAAGAAACATTTGATATTTAGACTTGATGTGTTTTTCTTAGCCTTTCAAAAACTGTTCCAGTGCAATTACTAAAAGTTTTCTTACAATCTAAACATCTATAACGAGGCATGTTGTTTGTTGAACCGTGCTTGTGTATCTTTACAGATCCACATCTATGACAATATTTAGGTTTTTCTATTGTTATATCTTTACTATTATTTCATGAAGTAATATAAGATGCTAATACTTCTTTAACATCATTCGGAAGGTCAGTAAATGACTTTATTCATGAATTTGCCATTAATTTTAGTTGTTTGAGTTTTTCATCTTTTGTTGACATTACTAAATTATACATTATTTTCAAATAAAACACATTTAAAACATATATAGCCTTAAAATTTTTTCATTTTTAATGAGCATAAAATCACCTACTTTATGTAACGATTTTATGCTATTTATCTTTTTAAAATTCTGCTGTGAAAACAAATGAATATTATATTTTAAACATATCTTTTTTAGTTGTTGATAACATCTTGCTTCAAATCAATTTCCACTTCTATTTTTTCTACCATTAGAATCTAAACCGACTAAAATACCTGTAACATAGTCAAAAACAGAAAATCTAAGTATATTTACAAAAAGATTTTTTAATCCTGTTTTGTTAAACAATTCAAGGTATTCATCTATTTTGCTGTCTGTTAATATTATCTTTTCATTAAAACTATATTCTTTTATAAAATCAAAATCATCTATAATTTTAAAAACCTTGTTTTTGGAAAGTTGTTCTCTTTCATTTTTGCTTAATGCTAATAAAAGCGGAAAAACTGAAATGATGTTTGGATTAGTATTTAAAAGTTGCTTAAAAACTTCATTGAAATTAGGGTTTTGAATTAAAACATCCATTTTTTTTAACAAATCCTTATACTTATCTATTTGTAAAACATTATCTCAATTTGTAAAAAATAAAAAATTTCTGTTAGTCACTAACAAACTGCTTTTAAACTCTTCAATATTAGTCATATTAATAATTAGTAATAATAATTTCTTCCCCTGTTCTTTTGTTTTTATCCCTGTTTATCATTCTTTTAACAACTATTACCTCTTTGTTAAATCCTTTATATAACTGATTTATTAAGGGTGTATTATGATTTGTAATCATAATCAGACATCCTTTTTTATCTAATTTTTTAACTAATTCTGAAAGCCTAATATGATCATCTTTGGTGAATCCTGTTTTATTATATGCTACAAATATTGCATCGCCAACTACATCATAAGGACTATCAATAAAAATAAAATCTCCCTTTTTTGCTTCATTTAATACTTCTGCAAAATCATGATTCATTATTTTTATCTTTCGATTTAAAAATAATGAAACATTTTTAATGTTTTCTTCGCTAAAAGATGGGTGGTTTTGATTTCCATTGAACGGAACATTAAATTCTCCTTTGGAATTAACCCTATATAAGCCGTTAAAGCAGCGTTTGTTTATATATACAAACATAGCTGCAAGTTGCATATCATATTCATTTTTAAGCAGTTTCTGGTTATATTTTGCTCTTATGTAATAATAATCTTCTTTACTGGTATATTTTTGATCATATTTGCTTAATTGATTAATAAATAACTTGTAATTATCTTTGATGTTTTTATAAACATTAATTAATGCAGTATTAATATCATTGATAAAATATTCTTTTGCTTCAATGGTAAATAATACAGCACCACCTCCTACAAAGGGTTCAAAATAACGATTTATATTTTTTGGTAGTTTTTGCTTTATTTTATTTAATATTTGTCTTTTTCCGCCTGCTCATTTAACAAAAGGCGATATTTTTTGAGAATCCATAATTTAATTTTATTATATTTACTCACATCACATCTTAAATTTCAAAATTTAAGATGTGATGTAAAAACATCCCATTAGAGATGTTTTTAAATTATTACAATCCTAATTCTTCATCTGTTGGAATTTGCAGATTTGAACCTACATATTGGAATATTTCTGGACTTTGTTTGATGTATTTACCTTCTAAAATCCGTATTACACTATCAACAGTATCTTCTAAGGAAACATATTGACCTGGTGCTTTAGTAAAGTGTTCAGTCATAAAGAAGTTTTGGGTAAAGAAGTTTTCAAGTTGTAAGGCTTTTTTAACAATTGTCTTAGATTCTTCATCTAGTTCATCAAAACCAAGAATTAAAATAACATCTTCTAAGTCTTTATATGCTTTCAAAATTCTTTTGGTTTCTATAATTGCATCAAAATGTTTTTTACCAAGTAATTTTTCATCAACTGAGTTAGATTGTGAAGCGAGTGGGTCAAAAGCAGGGAAAATATTTTTGGCTGATTGCACACGTGAAAGCACTAAACTTCCATCAAGGTGGTTAAATACAGCAACTGCTGATGGATCAGATAAATCATCCATAGGTAAGAACATTGTTTGAAACGATGTGATTGAACCATTTTCGTTTTTATATAAACGATCTTGGATATTAGCAACATCTGATTCTAAGGTTGATTGGTATCCACCAACTGATGGTTTTTTACCTAAGGTTGCACTAGTTTCGTTTTCAGCTTGTAAAAAACGGTAAATATTATCAATAAATAACAGCACATCCTGATGTTCAACATCTCTTAAGTATTCTGTAGCAGTTACCCCGATTGGAACAATTGACATACGAGCACCTGGTGATTCGTTCATTTTTGAAATATACATTGCAGAACGATCCATTAAGTTTGAACTTTCAAGTTCATTAAATAATTCGATGGCTTCACGAGAACGTTCTCCCGAACCGATGAAAACATTTGATGTATTAGCACTGTTTTTGTTAACATTAAAGATAATTTCTTTCATTAACACAGTTTTACCAACTCCAGCACCCCCAAAAATACCTAATTTATATCCTTTGATAATCGGGATAAAGAAGTCAATTGCTTTAATTCCTGTTTCAACAAGTTCAATTTCATTATGTAAATAACGATTTGGATTAATTGTTGAATCCATTTCAATGTATTTTGGATGGGTATCACGATCTAATAAAGGTTGTCCACGGAATGAATAAATGTTATTTAATGATCGCAATCCAACTGGAACCATAAAACTTTGTTTAGTATTAATTACAGCATCATCGATCGATATTTCTTGTGAGTTATAAATTATAATAGCACGAATAGTAGTATCATTTAGTACTCTTTTTACTAGCAGATAGGTTTTTCCATCATGTAAAGTAAGCAGTTGATTTACTTTCGGAAGATTGTCTTTATCAAATTCTACTTCTATGACATCTGAAAATAAATTAATAATTTTTCCTGGCATTATCTATCTCCTAATTCTCTAGCAACTTGTTCTAATATCGCAGGTTGGATTTTGAATAAATCATCTGTTTCAATTTCTCAATTTAAATTATATGTATCTGAATATTGTTTCAATGCATTAGCAAAAAATGATTTATGTAAATTATCATCGTAGTTTTCACCACTCATTACAGTATTATATGAATTACGCGCTTGCTCATCAACTTGAATTAATTTATCAATAAAAGCGATTGCTTTTTGTTCATCTTTAACACCTTTTAAAATAGTTCAACTGATTAACTTTGATGAGAACAAAATAAGATCTTGGGTATGTAACGAAAATCCTCTTTGGGTAAACATCTTATCAATCATTTTTCCTTTATAAATTAATAACGAAGTTTCTTTATTAAAATCATAATCTAGCATCGCAAGCTTTAAATGACGTTTATATTCTTTATATGCTTTACCAATTTCAGCAGCAACCTCAGTAACAAGTCTACTTTGCACACTTGAACCAGTTCTTGATACTGATAAGTTAATGTTTATTGCTGGTAATACCCCTTGTGAGATTAAATCAGCACTTGTAACAACTTGTCCATCGGTAATTGAGATAATATTTGAAGCAATTAACGATGTAATATCACCATCAACAGTTTGCAGAATCGGCAATGCTGTAATAGTTTTACGACCAACAAATGAACCAGCTCTTTCGAGTAGTTGTGAATGTGAAAAAAATGTATCTCCAGGCATTGCTTCTTTTCCTACTGGTCGATCTGTTAATAAAGCAATTTCACGGATAATATTAGCATGCTTGGTTAAATCATCAAAAACAATTAATACATCATCTTCATAAGAAATATTTTCAGCATGTGCCATACCGATATATGGTGCTAAATATTGTTCATATGCACTTGTTGATGGTGCATCAATTATTATAGTATTTTCTAAAGCATCATATTCTGCTAAGGTATTATAAATTCTTGTAATAGCTTCCCGTTTTTGTCCGATCGCTACATAAACACATTTTACACCATTGCGAGCTTGGTTAATAATCGCATTTAACGCAATATGAGTTTTTCCGGTTTGACGATCTCCAATGATTAATTCACGTTGTCCTTTACCAATTGGGATTAATAAATCGATTGCTACAATACCGGTAAATAATTGTTCGTTTAAGGTTTTGACGGTGGTTAAATCATGTGCTAGTTCAAAGATTTTTGCTCCGAGTGGAGTAGGTTTATATGTGTTTTCTGCAGTTGGTAAAATCACATTCCCTTCGATGTCAATAACCTTACCAAAATAATTTTGAAAAGTATCAATTCTTGCTTCATCGTTTTCTAAAACAACTTCTGAATTAATCCGTAATTGTGCATTTTTGGTATTAGCAATCAAAAAGGCATGGGTTTTGCTTGCATTGATTAACATAAGTTTTATCTTAGGATTTTCCTTAAGGTGATAAAACTGTCTCTGTTTATAAGGGAATTCACCAGATACTTCAACTATGTAATCAAAAATTGATGTAATTTTTGGGTTATTCATATTAAATTCCTTTCAATCCTATTCCTAAAAATACTGAACCGATAGCTAGGAATAGAATAATTGCTACGATTGCGATAATGTAAATAGTTTTAAGTTGATTATTTCTTTTAAGTCTATTAATAATAGCACCAACAGAATTCAATGCAACTAAAATGCTTCCTGTGGCTAAAAATAATATTCCTAAAATTGTTAACAGATTATTATCAGGTTGTTTAAACTTCTGTAATTGACTATCAATTAATTGATAGTGTTGTTGATATGAATCAATTGTTTTTTGACTTTCTTTATCTGCATCACTTTGATCTTCTTCGGGTGGTGTAGGCGGTAGTTTATTAGCAATAATTAACTGTTTAAGTGCTAACATACCAGGACCAATTTCTTTTACTAAATTAACATAATTATCATATCAAGTGATAATATTAAATGTAGGTTGTTGTGATTGTGAATATTGTAATAATTTGTTAATGTTAACTTCTGTCTGTTTAATAAAATCGTTAAATACTTTGGTATTCGCTTTAATTTGTTTAAAATTTTCTTCCACTGTTTTTCTTACTTGGTCATTTTTTAAAGCAAGAAGAATAAAAGTTAATTCATCTTTATATGCTTGTGCAAGGTGAGAAAAATATGGACCATTATATCTTTTCGATTCAACTGATGAACCTTTAAGATTTCTAAATAAAAATCCCATAACTGCCTCAGAAGATGTTTTTATTGATTGTGCATTTACTTTGTCATAATCTGAAGTATTTATAACTGTAAATTTTGGATCATTTAATAATGTTTCACGTTGGATGTTGAATGGTTTTTCGGTTGCTGTAAATTGCACCCCGTAAGCTACCATACTAAAAATTGCTGTTCTAACATCTTTTAAGAAATTTAATTTATCATAGTCTAAATAGAATGTTTTAGTTACTTCATTGTCACCGTCTTTAACTGTATCTTCGTATTCAATACCTACTGCTTTATATAAATCTTCGAATTTTTCTTTTAGTGCTTTTATTTCACCTTGATATAAGAAATTGAATCTCTTGTGAGTTTCATCATCAGTGGTATCAAGGTATTTATATTTTGTAGAACTTGGAGCATCTTTATCAGCATCTGTTTTATTTGCATCCGAATCAACTTGTGCAACTTGATATTCACGTTTTAACTTAGGATCTAGTAAGTCCTGAATTTCAATAGTAGGTATTAATGAATTTCTAGCATTATCGGTAGGTTTTTCAAGTTTTACTACTCGATATCTATAACGAATGTTAATCGGATTATCAAAGAAGAATAAACTATCTTTTACTTCTTGTGAAACATTTTGGTCATTGAAAACCCTATATAAATAATCTCCCAAATCTTCTCCATCATTTCTTGCGATAGGTAGATTTTGATCAACAGGGTTATAAAGTTTATAACTGATATTCGGAAATAATGGTGGTAGTTGCAAAATTAATTCTTGAGGATTTATCGGAGGATTTAATGCATCATTGGGTTGTTCAGGTAAATTCGGATTTGTATTTGGTGCAGCTGAATCAGGTGGAGTGACTTGATTGTTTTGTGGGGGCTGTTGCTTAGGTTCTATCTCAATATCTTTGTTAGCTTCTAAGTCAAATGCTGTATATCTTGGTTTGATCTTATTTATAAAGTATTCATCTCAAGTTTTAAATCCTTTAGGTGGTGTAACAGTATATGAATCGGTTTTAGGATCATATACAACTTCAACATCCTTACCAATTTTAGTGATATCCTCAGGATTCATAAAGATTTCTGGAATCTTATCTTTTAGTTTATTAATATACTTATTTAAGGCTGTATCAAGTTCAGTTTTATTAATGGTATTTTTTTCATCTTTACGTTTTTCATCAATATTAATTTCATTTTGATCATTTCCTTCAATAGCCTTCTCATAGTTTGTAGGATCACTTTTACCAACTTTTATATCAGTATAATCCTTACCATTGAACTTAACGGTTGCATAATCATAATATTTATCTCTTGAAATAACTTTCGGGAAGATTGCATTCATTCCGTATTTTTCAGGGTTAGCAGCAATATCATCTTTATGGTCACTAAAGAATTTAATTAACTTATCTAAGTAAGTTATTTTACTTCGATTTCCACGATAATCATCTTTTGGTTTTTGTTCTTCACTACCTTTTCCTGGTTCTGCCCCAGGATTGGATGGTTGTTGTTGACCACCTTGATCACTCGGGTTCGATGGTTGTTCTTTATTTCCTTGTCCCCCTGGATTTTGGGTATTTACACCAGGATTAGTTTCAGGTGTTGTTGAAGATGGATTTACAGCAGAATCAGCAATTTTTTGTTCTTTATCTCTTTCGTTTTGTAAATATTGAATAAGATTATCTAAAAAAGGTTTTAAGTCTGAATGAAACTTATCATCAGCTTCTGTTCTAAATGTATCAAAGTCTGGTGATATATCTCTAGGTTTATTTTGCTTTGGATTGCGAGGATCCTCTGGTGGATTATTTGGATCGCTAGGTGTCCCAGGATTATCTGGAGTACTTGGATTTTCTTCACCATCTGTTTGCTTAATATCTAACTTTGCTTTGTTTTGTGTAGAAAGCGAAATTATAGGTGTCATTGTGGCAGTTGCTAACGAAAGAACATTAAGAATTTTTTTTCATTTTTTACTCATATGTTTCCCTTTCTGTTAAATTCAACAACTGCTTTAATTCTAATTCATATAAATCATTTTTCAAGTCATCTAATAAGATGGTTTCATCAATGCATAAGCCTACAAATTGCAAGGTTTTTAAACGAGATATTTGATATTTAAGTGGATCAAGTTCTTTTTTATATTTTTGCTTTGTTGTCGCAACTTTGAAAAAATGGATATTAGAAAATGATTTTACTAAGGTTTTATCAGGTTTTGAAACTATATTAACATTCTTTAAAAACATAAAGAAAGTGTTTTTGTTTTGTGGATTAACTAATTTAATTAACATTCTTGGATATGCACCAATAGAGTTATCAGAAACTTTAATTCAAGTATTTTCTTGATAATGATTAATATATAAATCATAATTTTTAATTCTTAATTTCTTATTATCCAAGAAAATCATTTCAATAGGTTTACTCATACTCATTTCAACCTTCTTCAAAAATCGTTTGTTTTTTCTTAGTTAATAAAACTATTTCTTCAATTTGTTTTTCTTGTTTAATGCGGTGGATTCGTTTAGTAACTTTAAGAAGTTCTTCATCAAGTTGTTTTACTTTTTTATTAGCAGCAACCAAAGCATTTTTAGCATTATAAAACGATGATTCGATAATTAATGAGTTAATTGCATTTTCGATGAAAATAGTAATTTGATTATCAATGAAACTTTCAATGTTTGGATAAATTTTATAATCTTTAATAACCTTATCAAACTCATTTTCTGGATGAATGTTTAGTAATTTATCAACATCAAAATTTGACATCGGAAGCAATGTAAAAGGTTCTTTATAGTTTTTATTTGAGTTAATAACTAGATGCACATTTTTGTATTCACTATCTAAATATAAAATCTTGGTTAGTTGTGCCAATGTTCTTGCAAGGTTTTTTTCTGCAGAACTTTTAAATGTTTTTATTACATTTAAATTATTACTTTTAGCAAAATTTAATGCACGGTTTCCGATAGTAATAAAATCAACATTTTTACCTTTAATTTTATTTAAAATTGTTTTTTCATAACGAGTATATGAATCGGTTCCATATTTTTGTTCTTCAGTTAAATAAATATACAGTTCTTTTTCTTTAATAAATGATTTTTTTAGATTTCTTAAAAAACTATTATTTTTAACAAATGAAATATCTTCAATAAAACTGTTTTTGATGTTATATTTATTTTTAAGTGCTTGAATTAACTGCACATTTAATAAAGCATTATCAACATAAAAAGCAAGTTTTCGTGTTAGTTTAACAATTGTTATTAATAAAATATTTTTATCATTATTAACTTTGATTTTAATATTTTCAAAGTTTTGTTTTTTCTGAATGATATCTTTTAAATGCATTTTATTCTTCTTTTAAAATATTATTATTAAAGAAAAGTTTTAAAGCATTGGTATATTTTGAAATAAATAAAACTATGTTAGGTAGAATTTCAACAACATAACCACCTAGTAGCAACCTTAATAAAGATAAATTAATTTCATTTAATAAAATTTCAAATTTATCTTCATTTTGGTTAGGATTTTCAGTTAGATAAACCTCTCCGTCAACTTTTTGATATTTAGCAATTTCTAAATTCAATTCATCTACATTTTCATCTGGGTTAACAACCAAATCAAAAGATTGTGTTTTAAAACTTATTGCTTGATTATTAGATGATTCATATTTAGCTAACATCGGAACTAGTTTGTTAAGACTAAATTTTGGATTTAAATTAAAAGTAATTACAAATTTTTGAAAAAGTAAATCATATTTATTTTTAAATGCCTTTTTAACTTGTTCCTCAAAGTTTTCAAATTCCTTTGAATTAAAACTTGAATTAAGTTTTAACAAAACAGAAGCAAAGAATTGTTTGTAACTGACGAATTTTGATTCTGAAACAAGTTGGTTATATGAGTTATAAACCTCTAAAAGTTCAGGTGTTTCAACTAGTATAGTTTTATTTTTCATGAGTAATTACTCCTTTATTTTTAGATGCAAAATTAATTTTTTGTAATCAAACATAAATGTAAATAAGAATTGAGATAAAGAACAATCCGACAACAATTAAATTAATAATGGTAAGTATTTTAAGTAAGGAAATTGGGGTAGGTGCTGATATCAACATAAAGTTATCTTGAGCAACTAACAAGTGATTTAAAGCATAGATAAAGATTAATGAACTATGTAAAAATAAGGAACTAAGAATTGCAAAAATTGATAATCGATTTATATTTTTATGACGAACAATATAATGAATATAAATTGCTGCTGAGAAGATAGTTATCGCAAAGACATTATATACATAATCACTTGGACTAGAAATAACAAAAATTGAAACGGTTAATAACATTCATAATAATCCTTGTGTTAATGACATATAAATAGTAAATAATGATGTATTTTTATTTTTTCTAAAGAAAAATTCAATCCCAACAAAATATCCTGTAGTAATTAAGAATCCAATTACTATGAATAAGATATATAAATAATTATATGAATCACCACCATCTAATAAGGTAAGACGATTGCGTAAATTGATAGTCATTGTTTTAATAAGCAACAACAATAAAACACCTAAAATAGCAAAATATAAAACAAATTTATCCTTAGAAGCATTATCAGAAATTTCATTTTCACTATAACGAAGTACTTTTTTGATGTTTGCTCCTAAAATAGATAAACCAACTAAAATAAATAATAAAATAATGATTACTAAGTTTTTAGCAGCTTTAACATTAAATAATGCATCTACGGCTGCTCAATAAGAGTTCTTGCTTGAAAATAATAAGTATTCTGAACCTTTTATTAATTCGTTACCTGGAACTGTTTCTCTAATGGTATCTGGGTTTTCTTGTGTAGGTTCAGGAAAGTAAGCATTCACATCTCATAAAAACATATTAATTAAGGTAAATAATAACAAGATAGTATGTGAGACTATTTGAATTACCAAAGGTCATATTGAAACATATAAAAGTGGTTCTGATTTGCGTTTATAAATATAAGTATATATTTCATATGCAACGTTAACTAAAAATAGTGGAATTAATAAATAATACAAACTAAATACATCATGAGCGACTGTTGTGGTATCTTTGGTTAATGCAAAAAAGAGTGAAAACAATGATATAAGCGATAAAGTGAAATATAGTAAATAAAAAATTAAATAGGTTGCAATACGTTCTTTTTGTTGTTCTATTGATTTGAAGTTTTTAAACACTGAATAAAAGAACACAAATACAAGAGGACTAAAGCGCAGCATTATTACAGCATTATCTTGCCTTGAAATTACTGAATTAAAGTTAAATAAATCTGAATATGGTTTATCCGCAGCAGATTGACTAAGTAATGATGTAGGGAAAATAGATTTATCTAGCAAGTTGACAACAACTAACACCGAAATTACAAAGAAAGAAACTAAAATATATTTATAAATAGTGCTTCATCAACTCTGTGATTTAGAATTAAGTTGATTGCTATAATCATTATAAATTTTTCGGTTGATTATGATTTTATTAATTTTGTTCATTATTTTCCTTCAGTATTTTGATATGTTAATAAATTGTCACTAAATTTAAATTGTTCTGGGATGTTTTCGCTTGCAAATCCATTTGGAAATAAGTTAGTTTTACCGATATTTAACTTAGACATTGCTTCACGATATGAATTCTTTTGATCTTTTCCACCACCATAAATTAAATCATATTGTGGTAAATTATAGCTTCCATATAATCCATTATAACTGTATCCTTCGGATCTAAATGCTGCTGCTAAACCAGTTCTTGCTGTTGGATTAGAATAATGATAAATTCCAACTAACTCGTTTTTTTGGTTTCGAACCGACGAACCAGATGCACCACCACCTGGAGCATATCAACGTGGCATGTATTCTAAACCAAAGTTGATATATTGCTTATTATCATCAGATGTATATAGGTTTTGTAATGGACTTTTTCCGTGAGATAAAACAGGTGCAGATAAGAAAGCATCAGTAAGACCAGGTTTATCAATAAAGGTGCGATATGCTAAATCGTATGATAAACGGTTCCCACGAGCAAGTCGTTCTTGGGTTTTTTGATCTGAATCGTTTTCTCCTACCTTATAGTCATAAAAATCAGG
Organism: Mycoplasma sp. 6243; assembly: GCF_051200785.1. Lineage (NCBI taxonomy): Bacteria > Bacillati > Mycoplasmatota > Mollicutes > Mycoplasmatales > Mycoplasmataceae > Mycoplasma > Mycoplasma sp. 6243. The sequence continues at coordinate 200,196 of NZ_CP195154.1, read as the reverse complement.
ATCAGAATTAATTCATAAGGTCCGATAATATTTTGCTACATTAATTTGGTCATCATCAATATATCTTTTTAGATAAAAATCTCTTCAACTACCTGAATCAGCTAACGGGAAACCTAGAATAAATAATTGATCGTATTTATTTAATGAATTTTCTTCGTTTTTCTTAACTGCTAAGGGGACATTAATCTTTTGATAATCTTTTAAATACGAATTAGGTAAGAATTTAACTTTTTTATCATCTGGTAAGTCCTTATAATCATTGGTAACCAATTTTGCTAATGCTGCCGCATTGGGGGCTTCATTAGTATTTATTAAAACTTTTGATAAATCTGCTTTTGCAAAATCTATTTCTACTACCGCAAAATCCGCAAATTCTTCAGCATTTTTATATAAATCTTTTTGTGGTTCTGCTAAATAATCTGATGGTTTAGTATTAAGAAAATCACGTGCATCAAAAACTCTACGAATTGCTTCCTTGTTAAATCCGAAAGTTCTAAACATTGCAGGACTATTTAATCCAACTAATTTTAAGGTATTTAACACAGGATTAACGTCATTAATCATTCTGGTTATTCCAAAACCAACAAACCTTCCTTTTTTAATCGCATCAGCAACATGTAAATTAGTTCCAAAATAAAACTTAGTTGGGTAACTTCCATCATCTGGAATTTGATAATCCATAATTCACATTGTTCCACCAATATTATCTTGTTGTTTAGCAAAAATAGGTAGGGTAATTAATGAATTATAAGCAACAGATGAATTAATTTCATTTAGAACTCTTTGCTTTACATCAGCAGGGAAATTTGCTGCTTCAAGTTGTTTACGCATTGGTGCTTTGTAAATTTCTAAATAATCATTTACAAGTTTATTAACTTTTGTGTAATCATTATTATTTTCTTTAACAAGTTCGTTATAAACTTCATCACGAACATATTCTTTTCATTGTGAACCTGGATTTTCAGTAAGTCATTCAGTGTAATATTTAACTCTTTGTGGATCACTTATTTTTTTTATAAATTCAGTTAAATCTTCTTTGTTTTCAAGTATTTTAGCAACTTGATTACGAATATTTTCATCACCAGAAACTAAGAAGTTCCCAATATTAATTGCATAAGTTTGTTTTGCAATATCAACATAGGTTTGATTAGGTAGTGTACGAGCTAATCCGGTTGTTTTAAACGGCTCTTTCTTACCATATGAATCAACTCAACTCGGTTGTGCTGGTTGTGATTCTTGATTAATATATAATCCATCCACACTTCCATCTGATTTATAAATAGGTGTAGAAAATCCTTTAACAACGCTGCTACGATAATCAGAAACACCTACCGATGCTGCTTTTTGATTAAAACTTGTTATTTCAGATGCACTTGTTTTTTTGAAAAGTCCACCTCTTAAACTTTCTCATGAACCATCTGCAGATGCATATCTAACAAATGAATCAGTATATTTTTGATTATCATAATCATATCTTTGTTTTAAATCTTTATTAAAATATGTTCTGAATTCATCATTAGTTGGAGCAGGGATATGGATTGTTTCTTCCATACCTTGCTTAAATCCACTGATATCATAACTTTTAACAATAGTATCTTTTTTATTAGTAGGATTGGTGAATTCAACATATATAGTTAATTTACCTTCTTGATTTGCTTTAGCACGATTATTTCCATCTAAGGTAGCATTAGTTAAAACTGCCTTAAACTTATTTATGTAGTTATCTTTAACCTTAATACTTCAATTTTGTAAGTTATCAAAAACTTTTGTAGGAAGTGTATTTTCTTTTGTGGTAGGAACCAAAGTGTTTGTAGCAACTAATTCAAATTGGTCATCTGGTTTTAACGAATTTACTATTGTAGCAAATTCTGCTTTTGATATAGGTTTAACTTGTTTTTGCTCACCCACTGATTGCCCACCTGAACTCCCAGAAGAACTTGAACCCCCAGGATCGCTAGAACTTTGTGTTCCATCTTGATCAGAAGAACTTTTTGCTCCTCCTGAATCAGTTGAACTACCTGAACCACCTTTTGTCTCTGAATCATTAGTATCTTTTTTGTCTTCTTTTGTCCCGCAAGCAACAGCAATTGTTGCTGGAATTAATAAAGATGCAGATAAAATACTAAATCGCTTTATTTTCTTCATATAACCTCCTAAGTTAATGTAAGATCATCTTCTTGTTGACTATATACAGCAACTGTATAACCATTTGATTCAAGTTGTTTTTTTAACTCTATTGCTTGTGGTTGTACATAAATGGTTGTTTTATTAAGTTGTTTAGCTAAATCAAATAAATCCTTTAAATAACCCAATCCACGTGATGTTAGTTGATCAGAACCAGTTAAATAAACATATTTAGTTGTATTATTGTTGCTAAATATTATTTTTGCATCTGGTGGACCCGGTTCTCCCTTAGCGATGTTTTCAAAACCTGCATCATTTAGTTCTTTAGAAGAAATGTTAAAGTATTCTGAATCATTAAATAATAATAATCTTTTAATTTTTCTTGGAGCATTTGATGTTTTAACTACATCTGAGAATACTAAACCATGCAATGAACGAATTGATGGTGCTCTAGAAAAATCAAGACCTAACGGATAACTGTTTCCACTTTCGTTGTTATCGGGATGGTTTCCACCTCCGCTTTGTCCTTCAAATATTTTTTCATTATTTCTAGTTCAATATGCCATTCTTAAACCATCATTAATTCTTGAATATGGATCAGAAGTGTTCTTTTTTATATCACTTTCTTCAAAAGCAAGAGAGTCAAATACAATTCTAGTAGCTATATTTGAATTCGCTGGATAATCTCTACTTACATTATAATCTAGTGTATTAACCCAAGCAGTTTTACGAAGAGCTAACGGGTTAATTGATCATTTTTCTGAAAGTGCATTTCCGGTTGTATATAAACCTAATTCATCGATTTCTTTATATTCTAACTCTATCAAAGCTGAAGTATTTGCAGCAGATGCATCGAAGAATAATTCTAATTGAGGGATTTTTTGTGGTAATAAATCTAAAATTTCTTTAAATTTTTGGTTTGCTGATGCTGCACCCATATTTAAGAAACGATATGAAGTTATATTAATATTATCTTTTTTAAATCCTTCCAAAAGTTCTTTTGTTTTAGCATATGCTTTAGAATCAAACATATTAATTTCTAAAACAGTTCCTTCATTAAGTTGTCCATCGACTTTTTGCTTTGCTGTAAGTTTATAAATATTAATACCTTTTATTCCTTGAATATCATATTTAGCAAATCTTGCTTCATATTTTATATCAGTTTTATTTCAGTCTTTATAATTACCACTTAAAATTGAATCACCATCACGGCCAAATGGTCCTGAGATCCTAAAGGTTCTTCTAGTTTCATTATCTCTTGTTTGTACACCTAAAACTGAGTTAAATTCATCTGGTTGACCAAATGCATGTGAGTTAATTTTTCCATCTTCAGTGATATAAATTTCTCTCGGATCTAAAACAAATCCTTTTTGTAATTCCGAATATGCACTTGGATCTATTTGGGTAAACTTAGAAAAGTCAATATTTTCTATTAAGAGTCAATCACGAACTGTTTTATCAGGGTAATTTTTAAATTTTTCATAATCAGCTGGATTCTTTAAAAAATACTTGATATTAGGTGAATCTATTAATCTACTGTATTGATATCGTTTTTTTTCTCAAACTCCTGGTTGTTGATTAATATAACTTTGAATATTAGCATCGCGTTCAGTTTCTGTTTTATATTGTTTATCATCAAAAATTTGCTTAATAAACCCTATTGTATCATTCGGATTATCATGTATGGTTTTGAATGCTGCAATTGCATTAGATAAAACCCTGTTAGTCAGTTGGTCTGTAACTGTAATACTATTTAGAACCTTATTTATTTCCTGTGAATATGGTCTTCGATTAGCGATATCACGTTCTACATCATATTGAGCAATTGTTCTTCCTGGATTTTGTGTAACATCTGCATCAACAGGTACACCTTGAATATATATTTTATTCGATTGTTCTTGTTTAGGACTAAAGTTTTCTTGTTTTTTTACTTCCTGCTTTGGAGGTTGAGCAATTGGTAATTCTTTCTTTTCGTCTTCTTTTGGTGGGGTTATAACGATTTGTTTTATTTTTTGCGCTGAAGCAGGTTCACTCTTCTTTATTTCTTGTTTTGTTTCAGGTTTTGGTTCATCTTTTTTCTTTTCAGGAACTTGTTTTAACTCTGGTTTTTCTATCGGTTTTGGTTTTTCAATTTGATTTAAAATAACTGTTTCCTTAGTTTTTGTCACTTCTTTGTTTTCATCAACTTTTTTAGTTGTCTTAACAGTAGGTTCATCTATTTTTTTAACCTTTTCTTTTGGTTTAGGTAAATTTAAATCAACAGCTGAACTAATACCAGCTGTTATATCAGTATGATTTATATTTTCTAAAACTGGTTTATTAATTGATTCAGGTAGGTTGCTACTATTATCTGACGATGAGGTGGGTGAAAAATTATACAAGACTGATCCAGTGACACTTGAAACAAGTGATGTACCAACTACTAAACCACTTAATATCAAATATTTTCGTTTTAATTTTATACTCATATGACACTCCTTCGATTGACACGTATATATATATATATATGAAATATATGCATACATATCTACTTAAAATGTCTTCTATACTGTTATTATAGTATTTTTACTAAAAATAAAAGATTTTTTTCTTTAAATCTCTGAAATATTATTCAAAACTTTACATAGTTACAATGTATAAAAATTATATAGCATAAAGCAGGATTAATCACTTTTTACCAGTTTTTTTAATACCATAAAAAGTTTAATTTAAGATTTTTCTGTTTTACTTTTTATAATAAAACACCTTTATATAAAAATATAAAAACAAAATCTGAAAAAGTGAGCTTGTAGCAAATAAAATATTTGCGTATCTGCCACAGATATAAAGTTTTTTGTTTCTTTTTTTCAAAAAGAAAATTCCCTACCTATTTTGCATTAGTAGGCGGGGGTTAGAAGTGGTAAAAGTGAGAAACCCTTAAAACATTTGTATGTGTATGTTTTAAATGATTTTCCTGTAAAGGAAAAATCCCAAGACTGCTTGTGGTAAAATATTCATAAATTTTGTTTGTTTGATTTTATAAATTTGTGATGTTATCGAGTTTTTTACGAGCATCTTCGAGTTCATCGAGTATTTGTTGCAATATTTTTATTTCATCAATTTGTATATTTATCAGATGAAGCAATTTTTCTAATTTTTAAATCAAGTAATTTATTAAAGGAGAAACCACTCGAAAGAAGTCTTGATATGATTTATACTTCTTTTACCCCTAATGGCAGCGTTTTTCAGAATGCTATTTTCTCATAATGAGTCATATCTTTTGTAGATATCGGTTTTGCTTCATATCTTTTATTTTTGGTTCTAAAATATAATTTTTCGTCTGTTCCTATGACAAATTTTATATCTGTGCTGCTATTAATTTTAATTCTTTTGTCATTTTCATAGGGTGCATAATTTACATTATTATAAGTTACTGCAGCAGCATTAATTTTTCTTTTTATCTCTAAATCAAAGTAATTTTCTAGGTATTCTTTATGTGGTTGTCTAAAGAAATTACTTTGTGGATTTTGTATAACACTTTTTCTTGTAATATTTAAATAATTCATTAATTCACCTATATTTTGGTTCAATTCTTCAATTGTTTTATAATTGTGATCTTTTATAATCAACTTGGAATTCTCTTTTGTGCAAAAATCTCAAAAACGTTCAATATGTGGTTTTCCGTTTGATTCAGAAGTGGTTATAAATTCTATTCCTAAATCTCTTACAGCATTATATGTAGAAGCATTTGATTCAGCAGAATTATAAAAATTCTTTCTGTTATCTGTAATAATCATTTGTGGAATTCCATAATTATTTATCATTTTTTCAATATTTGATTGATGTCCATTTAATGATTCTGCTTTTTTCTCAAAATGTAATGACAAAATTAAACCTGTTGCTACATCAATGGAACCAATTAATGTTATTTCTTTATTATTTAAGAATTTGTGTGAGCATCCATCTATTTCTACCCTTTGACCAAATGAGAAATTTCGTCTTTGTTCGGTTCTAATTACTTCTTTTTCTTAGGTTTTTAAAAACCATATTATCAAAAAGATATTCCTTATTCGTTAATTTTGCATACTTTACATATTTTTTGCAGAATTTTCGCTACTTTTATAAGCAAAAGCAGATGTAACACCTAATTTTATTAGTCTTTTATGAAATTGAGAGTAAGATATATTCGAGTTTATTTTTTCATTGGTATATATGTTTTAAATGTGTTTTATTTGAAAATAATGTATAATTTAGTAATGTCAACAAAAGATGAAAAACTCAAACAACTAAAATTAATAGCAAATTCATGAATAAAGTCATTTACTGACGCTTCCGAATGATGTTAAAGAAGTATTAGCATCTTATATTACTTCATGAAATAATAGTAAAGATATAACAATAGAAAAACCTAAATATTGTCATAGATAGTGGATCTGTAAAGATACACAAGCACGGTTCAACAAACAACATCGTCTCGTTATAGAATGTTTAGATTGTAAGAAAACTTTTAGTAATTGCACTGGAACAGTTTTTGAAAGGCTTAAGAAAAACACATCAAGTTTAAATATCAAATGTTTCTTGAGTGTCATTTAAAGAAATTAACACTTAAAGAAACTGCAGCGATTTGTGGAATTAATTTAAAAACAGACTTTTGTTTGAAGACATAAATTATTAGATTTTATTAAATCTAAGCAAAAAGAATCAGATGTCAGTAGTGGAATAATCGAGACTTGACGAAATATATTTTCTTGATGTAAAAAAGGTGAGACACAAGAACGGAATAGGTAGAGCAGCAAGAAAACGTGGAAAATCTTTATACTATAACTCAAAAAGAGGTATAAATAGTGATTTAGATTGTGTTTCTACTATGGTTGATAGAAATGGGGAATCGCAATTTCTTATTTAGGAAAAGGTAAACCTTCTGCAGAAAAACTATATTTTGCTTTTAAATACAAAGTTAAAAATCCTGAATCTGCAAAATTTATAACTGATGGGGAAACATCATATAAACCTTTTATAAATAAGATAGGTGCATCTCATTATATTGTTGGTGCTTCTAAGAAAAAATCTTTTGTTTATAAAGAAAATTCAGATAAAACAAAAAGTGTAAGGGAAAAATTACATATACAAAATGTTAATAATTTTCATCGCAAGATTAAAGAATTAATTGAAAATGTATATAACGGAGTTTCAAGTAAAAATTTAGATAAGTATATAAATTGGGTAAAGTGAACAAGAATAAACAAAGGAAATCATTATTCAATGATGATAAACTTTAAATAAATTTTTAACAAGCAGGTAAAAATAAGACAAAAAGATTTTTTGGATTCTTAAAATATAACAAAAAATAAGAATTTAAATTAAATAATAAGTTGTTTTTTAGTTTTTTAACAAAAACATTTAAAATTATTTAAAAACACACATTTAAAACATAAATAGCTATATAAATTTGTAATCTGTATGCTAAATAAAAAGACTCTTAAATTCTCAACCATTATCTTGTGTAATTGATTTAACATTTAATTTGTATTTTTTAATTGTGTCTCAAAGTAATCGATTAATCTTTCAAGGATTTTTTTCTGGTAGAAGAATGATAATTCCATATCTTGTAATTCTCTCTGTGAAAATAAGTAAATGACTATGTTTTGCACGGTTTCTTCCTATGATTAAATCGACTTCTCAATGTCCATATTCACTTCTTTCTGCAATACTAGTTGGACGAGATCAAAAAGGACGAATCCATCTTTTTCCTACTAATTTTTCTACTCCACTTTTGTAGTCATCTGGATGTTTCTTTCTATATTTGCTGCGTAAACAGTCTTTTCTGCTTATAACTCAAACACCACTTTCGATTCAGTTGAATACTGTTCTTAAAGCTGGTATTTGCACTTTTTGAGTATTTTTAATATACTGATAAGTGACATCGATTCCAAAACTTCTTTTATTAAATTTGCTATGGAAAATTTGCGAAAATATATCATATTTATGCATGTGTGATTTTAAAATACAATGCTTTTTTCATTGATTTCTTATCTCACATTTTTCTTGCGCATAATAAGCATCATAACCAAATAAATGAGAATTTCTCTTTATTTCTCTGCTGATAGATGAACGTGAAATTTTCATTTCTGTTGAAATTTCAGTTAGTGATTTTTTCTCTGTTTTTAATAAAAATTCTAATCAAATTCTTGTTTTCAGGGTAAAATTATTAATGAGAGGCTCCTTTCTATTCACTAGATAGAAAAGGGGTTTTTTACAACCGTAATAATTTTATTTAGAAATAACAAAAACAAAGCTTCTCTTTGTAAAATATACATACAATACATTTATCTGTTTTGCACTTTCACCACCCCCTCTGCCCCTCCTAATGGCAAAATAGGCGGGGGAACTTTCTTTTTTGTAAAAAAGAAACAAAAAAACTCCCTACTTTGCAAACTCAGTTTACAAAGCAGGTTTTATTTTTTAAGCTTGCATAAAAAATAAAAAAAGTTACTAAATTTAAAATTTAACTTTTGGGATTAATGACTTTGTAAGTTCAAAATTATTTTTGCTTTTGTTAAATTAATATCGTAAATTTATTATTGAAAATATTTGTGGTTATACAAAAAAAGCTACACAATAGTCTAATTTTTATAGTGTAGCTTTTTAGATTGCATTTTGGGGAAGAGCGAATGCCCTTCTTTTGTTAATTTGATTTTCTTTCAGGGTATGCTGAAACAAATTTTCTGTTTTTTCTGCTTTCGTATTTTATATAACCATCAATTAAAGTAAATAAAGTATCATCACCACCACGACCTACATTATTACCTGCATGGATTTTGGTTCCACGTTGTCTATAAATAATAGATCCAGCAGTAGCGAATTGTCCGTCACCTAATTTAGCACCTAAACGTTTTGAATGTGAATCACGACCATTACGAGTAGATCCACCTGCTTTTGTCTTTGCCATTTCTTATTATCCTTGAATAGACACTATCTTAACACGTGTATATGGTTGACGGTGTCCAAGCTTTCTTTTGTGTGTTGATTTTGCATTGTGACGATATACTATAATTTTCTTTGCTTTACCTTGTTTTTCAATTGTTCCGGTTACAAAAGCATCTTTTAAATAAGGAGTACCAATCTTGGTATCTACAAGTAAAACCTTATCAAATTTTACTTCACTACCTTCTTCTCCATCGATTTTTTCGATAAAAATGGTTTGTCCTTCTTTAACTAAAATTTGTTTTCCACCTGTTTCAATAATTGCTAACATGCAATCCTCCAAAAAGTGGCTCGTCTTTGAGGTGAGCTATGCTACTTAAACCTTTTCAGAACGGTTACTCATGGTAACTAATTTATTATACCAAAAAGAGTTTATATCCAAATTAAAAGATAATATAGTTTGTTTTAGAATTTGTTGTTGAACTTTTCTCATTATGACTTCATTTGTAAGTGGTTGTTTTATCCTTAATTTCACCATTTGCTGAAAATGCTGTTCTAAACAAACCAACTATTGAAGCAAGTGATGAAGCTAACAAAGGAATACCAGTGAGTAAACTTAAAAAAGCAAAACCTGGTTTAATCTTGTTAAGTTGTCTTCCTTTAATTTCTTGTAGTTGATTAAGTCTCATTTATACCTCCACTTTTATTATTAATAAAAATAAAATTAGCACTAAAATAGCACTAATTTTAATGTTCGACAAATTCGGTATTAAAGTTTCCGACAACTTGTTTTACCCTTGAAATTGATATTCAAATGTTTGGATCAATTAATTTTAAATCAGAAATTATGTTAGGTGTTTCTAAAATAAGCATAACTGTTGAAATTTTTGTTGCTTGTTTACCTGTATATCCTGATTTATAAGATTCAATTCGATATGAATGTCAGTAGTTTATTAGACGAAAGTAAGCTAATACTTTTTCAGGATTACAACTGATAATAGTGACATCAACTTTTTTATATTTTGGATAAAGAATATCAATAAAAACATTAACAATTAAAATATATAAAAATGTTGTTAATTCACGGATACCAAAATAAATTCGATGTGGACCACTCCCATTAACACTATTTTTATTGTTAAAAATTTCTTTGAGTTTATTTATATCTCAACTACCATTTATAAATGCATTATCCTTGTATACAGGCATATTTGCAATATTTGTAATAATCCTCCCTTCGTTATCTAATGGATTGGGATATAAATAGTTAGGTTTTAAAAAAGCAAAGATGATTAAAAATGTAATAGCAGTAGCAACTCCGATAATTGATAACACATGGCCAACATTTTTCTTTGATTTAACCGAAAAATAATAAGCGATAATATCAGTTCCACCTGTTGATCCACCCGATCTTCAAGAAATCGAGATACCTAAAGCAATAAATAATGCACCAATAAAAGAATAAACGATATTACTTCAGTTGCTTGTAGGTTCATTTCTTTCGGTAAATGTAATGAATTCCTGTAAGCCGACAGATATCACAGGTGCTGTAAAGAAAAGGTTAGTTAATATCTGAAATAACATAAACGTTAGGGTTAAAAAGATAAAGCTTTTTTTAATCCGTCATCCAAAAATTAAAAATAACGGGATATTGAATGCTAAATATAACAAAGCAAAATAAGGTTCTACAGCAGGTACTGCATATTGAATTAATGTAGGTATTCCAGTAACACCAGATGGGATAGTTTCTGCACGTTTTAAGAAGATTTGAATTCCTGCATTAAACAATAAAGAAGCAATAAATATAAAGATTACCTTATTTCAGTATCTTTTGAACAATCTTTTAAAATTTAATCCATGATCTTTAGAATTTAAAAGATATACACCCATCTTGTATTTAAGATGATGTGTGTTATTTTCGATGTTTTCTAAATCGATATTATTGTTTAATTTTTTGTCTACTATATTAGCAACTTTATGCTCATCTAATGCTTTATTTATGTGAAACTCACAGCAATTATTATCATTTGAATTAGTATTATCTAATGAAGTCATATTGATATAATTTTATTCTTTTTTAATAAAAAAGAAATTTATTGTATTTTCAAAAATAACTATGTAACGGGAAAATAAAGTTATATTTCCACAAAAACTTTATCATTTATGAATCAAAATATAAAAAAAAGGGAGAGTGTTGTCCGACACTCCCGAGCTGCAGATAATCACTTTTATTCTGGCACAGCATGAACTTAGCTAAGGTTCATTTTAAATACTGGGTTTTCACCAAGCACCTTGACTTTGGTCAATATACTCTTTTCGGATTCTGGGTGCTACTAACACACGGAGTTTTTATACTGCTATTCACATAGCGATCAACCGAAAACCTATGTTTGGTAACGTTTGATTGCAACCACCACAGTTGTCAACAAACACACAGGCAAACTTGTGTTATCCGTTAAAGTAATTAAAAACAGTTTCAACCACCTACTTTTGTTAATACGATAACTCAGACGGTGTTCCAACCGTAAGTAGGTGTGCATTAAATCCAAGCAGGATTCACTCTGCCACCTTTTTTAATATTTTATCACTTTGTGTAAGAGAAGTAAGAAAATAATTTCATTTTTATTTAAAAAAATAACACAGGAAATTCTCAAAATTTGATACAATTATTCTACATTAAAAAAATTAATATTAATACAATCATATATATATATATATATGGAGGACCTTATGAAAGACAAGAAAAAGAAAAATAAATTAGCAATGTTTTTAGTTTCTTCAGCAGTTTTTGCATCTGCAGTTACTGCTGCAGTTATTGCTGCTGTGTATGCACCTAGATCATCTGAACTAACTTCAGAAGAGAAAGCAAAGGAAACTGAAATAAATCCCAAACCACCTAAACAAGAAAAACCAATTGATGTTGTTCCTGTTGCGCCGGTAGAAAGAAAAGAACAATATTTAAAAGATATCAATGCTATTAAAAATACTGTAAATACCAAGAGATTTTCAAAAACATCTTATTTTGATTATAAGAGTAATGAATTGCTAGATGACTTACGTAGTTTAAATACCGATATTAAGAAAGCGAATCCAAGTGAAATGGATGCTAATAAGATGTCAATTCTTTCTGAAAAAGCAGGATTATTAATCAAAGTTTCTGATGCAATTGAATCGTTATTTAACAAGGTTGCAAAATCTAACTTCATTGATGAAATTAAAAAAACTTTTTATTTAGATGAATATCAAGATTTATTATTAAAAGTTCAAAAACAACAAACAGATGAAGCGAAAATAAATGATGATCGCTTTAAACAAAATGAAGCATATGCTGCATCTATAGATGATCCAGATAAACCGAATAGTTTAGTTAAACAACTTCAAGCATTAAAGGTTAGATCAGATTATCAAAAGAATTTTGAAACTATAGATTATTTACAAAGATTAATATCACTTATAAAAGATAAAAAAGAAGCAAATGCAGATTCTCAGCCACAATTACAAAAAGAGTTAAATGCTATTAAAATCTCATTAGACACTGCACTATCAGATAACCCTGATGCAAATGTAAATGATAAACTTGAAAGTCTAAAAACAAAAGTATTAGGGAAATTAAAAACCGAGAATACAGATGAAAATCAAAGAGGTCAGTTACTTTTAGATGCTCAAAAGGATTCATTAATTCAATTAACTAAACAGTCAGAGGATTTAGATAAGTTTGATAATCAAATTAAAAATGCAAAAACACAAGCAGAGTTAGATAAAGTAAAAAATGATCTTGATAAAGCACTTGATTTATTGTGAGTTAATACACATACACTTGCTATTTCACAAAGATTAGATAATTTTAAAGTTAAATTTGACCAAGCAGGTGAAAAAATCATTACTATAGAAAATAAACGTTTATTTAACGGAAACTATTTAGATCAAGGGGTTACTCAGATTCAATATGATTCAATAATGAATGAAAATCCAGAACTTCAAAAAGAATCATTTATCAAATCTGTTAAAATGTTCCGTAATAAAGTTGCTGAATTAAAAGCGTTGATTGCGAAAATAGATTCAAGCAATGCAGTGCAAAAAACATATTCTGATAATTTAAGTCAAATAATAAGCGATGAAAGTAAAACACTTTATGATATTAATTTGCTTGAAGAACAAGTTAATGCAACACTAAAAAAACAAGACTTTGTTAAGCAAGAAGTTGATTTATTAAATAAAAATACAGAAGTTCCATCAAATGTTAAAAGTGCATTCGTTGATTTATTGAATGCTTCTGTAAATGATTCATTATTAAAATTAGATCAAATTAAATGACTTTCTGAGTTATATATATCTACTTTAAATATTAAAAAGGCTGCATTAGATGAAATAAATAAAATCGCTGATAATGCTAAGAAGCAAGAACTTTTAAAAGCATTTAATGAAATAATTTCACCTATTTTAGATAAAACCGATGCAACTTCTGCAAATATTAGTAAATCTGTTACTGATATACTTGAAAAAATCGCAACAAAGGTAAAAGAATATAATGAAACAATAGAAAAAGTTCAAAAAGACAAAAATGAAGATGAACTCAAGAATTTTAAATTTGACCAAATTGATAATCGTGCTAAATTCTTAGAATTATTAACTAAGGCACAAACTGTAAATAATGCTGTTGCAAAAAGAAAAGCAATTAACGAGGTTGAATTAGGTTATGTAAAGAGCATTCAAGATATAATCAATGAAGCACAAAAGCAAAAACAAACTAATTTTAATAATGTAACCAAAGATGGTGATAAAGAAACAAGTGATATTAATACTATCTATACAAACCTTAAAACAGTTGAATCAAGCATTGTTGAAGATACTACAACTGAAAAAATAATTAAAGTTTTAGAAGACGCTAATGAAGCAGATATCGCTACCTTAAAAGCTACCGATGGAGCTTTAACAAGTGAACAATCAACTAAGTTTGATAAAGAACTTGAAGAAGCCAAAAAAGCCACACCAAATACTGATAAACTTAAAAAATTACAAGAGTTGAAAACGAAATTATTTGAAGCTAAAAATACAGCAGTAGATGCAGATCAAAGTTTGATACCAGATTTAATAGAAAAATTAACTGTTCAAAAAAGCAGGGATGCATTTAAAGAATATTATCAAAAAAATAAAGCAACAATGACTAGTGCTCAATTGGTTAATGATTTTCTATATGGTAATCCAACAAACGAATCTGATAATACTAAACAAGGTATATTAACACAATTAAATTCAGAATTAAATTCCGAATTAGTTATTCAGTATAAAAATAAATCTGATTTAGATAAAATGTTAGTTGATTCAAATCCACAGAAAAAAGAATCATTTGATACAGTTTCAACTGAATTTTCAAAGGCATTAACTAATGATGTTGTCGATTTATCAAAAGCAGTATATACAGTTGATGCAGCAAAAACTTTTGTTGTTAAATTGCGTGATGATGCAAATAGTTTATGAACAAGAACATTGTTTATTAGTCAAGAAGATGGGGTTAATGGAATTGGAACTACTAAATTTAGTCAAATTATTCATGATGCTGAAAGTTCAGAGGAAAAACTCAGAAAAGCAATTGGTATAGGTAACCAGTTGCTAGAAAAATTTAGATTTGCAGTTGTAATGGATTTAAGAAAACTTTCTGATGTAGATCAAAGAAAAGCTCATTTAATTGAATTTCTTCAAGGAAAAGGTTCGGACCATGTTCCAAATTCTGTAAGAACTTATAAAGCACTATCAATATTTATTAATGCAATTGTAGATACACAGAAATTAATAGATCAAATTAAAGACCAAAATAATAAATCTCAATTGCAAGAAGAATTACGTGTTGCAACAGATGCTTCAAAAGTAAATGAAGTAAAAGTTAAAGTTCAAAAAGTATTAGATGAACAAAATAAACAAGATGCTGAAACTGATAAAAGAGATTTTGATGCAAAAAAACCTAAAATCGCTTCATTAGCAGCGACAATAACAAATACCGATGCAAAAACTAAGCTAACCAAACAAGTTAATGATTCTACTAATCTGCAAGAGTTGAATATCGCTGAAAAAGCAGTCAATGATCAGCTTGCTAATGAAAAGACAGCAAAAGATTTAGCTGATTTAAAAGCAGAAGTTCAAACATTAATTAATAAGCTTTCAGAAGCAGACAAACCAACATATCAAGCAAAATTAGATAAACCAGAAAATAATAATACCAAAGCACTTACTGCTTTAAAAAACGAAGTAGAAGTAAAACTTGATCAAAAAAATAAACCTACTGAATCAAAACCAACAGATTCACAAAAAGCATCTGAGCAAAAACAAACTCCACAACCACAAGAAGAAGCAGAAAATCCAAATAACCAACAAGCAAACACAGAGCAAAACCCTCAAACTAAAGCAAACGATCAAACAAAACAAGATAAACCAAAAACAAATGAAAGCACAACAACTAATACAGAAACTAAAACACCTACAAATTCTAGGAATAGCAAATCAAAAACAACAGCCGCAATAATAGCAGCAGTAGTTTCTTCTGTAATCGCACTTATAACTCTACTTTCATTTGGTTGATATTTAAAGAAAAAGAAAAATAATAAAGCATAAAATAATAGCACCAATGGTGCTATATTTTATTCTATATACTAATTATAGTGTTGCAAACCGGGACCTTAAAAAAAGTTGTGTATTCATAACTGAGTTATCTTCACAAAAAAGATTTTTTAAAAAATATTAAAAAAGAGTGAAACTCCTTTAAAATTGTATGTGAAATAAAACAAAGGAGAACACATGACAGATATTATATCAAAAAATTTGTTAATTTCAGAAAAGATTAATGAAATAAAAGAAAATGGGTTTAAATTCGTAGCAGAATTTTCAAGAGATATCATTACTAATATAATGAATGCAATCTTAAAAGAAGAGTTTGATGAGAACTTAAAATTTGAATTTGAAAATTCTAAATATGAAAAGAAAAATACACGAAATGGTTATTATACAAGAAGCACTAGATACACCTATTGGAAAAGCATTGCTAAATGTTCCAAGAGATAGAGCAGGAAGAATTAAAAGTAAATTATTTACCAGATATAGTCGAAGAAGTGATGATCTTACTCAGATGATAATGTCCTTTTGCAAACTAGGTGGTTCTTATAAAGAAATCACTGATTTCATTGAGAATTCTACAGACATAAAAATGTCAAGACAAACAATTTCTAATATCTTTACTACTACAAAGGAAAAGGTAGATGAATTCCAAAATAGAAAGTCTACCAAAGAAATTTCAAGCAATTTTTCTTGATTCTACTTACTTTTCCATCAAACGAGGAAGTTATGCAAAGGAAGTCTATAAATATCGTTATGGGAATTGACGAAAATGGTTATAAGCAAGTGCTAAACTTTGAAATTTGTCCAAATGAAAACAAAGGAATTTTTAGAGAATTATTACTAAAAATCAAGGAACAAGGTGTGAAGAAGTTGAAATTTTTGTCTTTGACGGATTTACCTGGTTTAGAAAATGTTGTAAATGAAATTTTTCCAAAATCTAAGACTCAAAGATGTCTTATACACATTCAAAGAAATATTGTGTCTAAAGTAAGGGTTTCTGATCGTAAAGAAATTTCTAATGATTTTATGTTGATTGCAAAACGAAGTAATATAATTGAAGCACAAAAAGAACTAGAAAACTTTGTATCAAAATGAACTATAAAAGGTTACAAAAAGAAGTCTCATATCTTTTGCAAATGCAAAAATTTATTAACATTTTTGATTTTCCACCTGAAAAGCGTAAATCTATTTATACAACAAATCCAATCGAGATCCTTAAACTCGAATATGAAATTGATTTTAAAAAGAAAAGTTTCATTTCCTAATACGGAAAGTTTATCACTGCTTTTAGCACATATTTTTGATAACTGAAATATTGACAGAAGTTTTAGAGCAACAAAAACGGATTTAGAAATATTGGTTAAACTTCGATTTGGTATTGAAAAACCTGCAAAATATAAAGCAAAAGAACAAAAGATTACTTTTGTTCGCTTTATTTTGCGGGTTTTTCAAAAAAATTTTTAAATTTTTCTGATAAGATGCTATTATATATACTACTTACCTTTTTATAGGATATAACTTAGATTTTATTAAAATACACAAGAATTTTTATAATGTCGACAAACCGATCCTACTTCTTAAAAATCAAATCCTTTTGCATAAATACATTATTTTTGAAATTATACTCACTGATTTTTGCATATGTAATTTTGAAACCATCTAATAAAACATTCATATCATAGATAATATTGTTAGTATTATTATAAATATAGTTATAAAAATTATCTCTGATTTTCTTATCTGTAATTCTTATTACATATATAGCAGCGGACACAAAATAATTATCATCTGCGATAGCTATTTTTTTAGCATTCGGTAGACTTGAAAAGACAATATCACCTTTTAAAGCAAGTTTTGATGATTTTTTATTTTTATTATTTTTATGTTTAATTTTACCATTTTGGATATCTGATATTTCTAAGTATTTATAATTTACATTTTTATCATAAACAGGATTAATTGCATCAGCGATATCGTTGATACTGATATAACCAGTTTTCGGTTTGCTAAATCTTGGATAAATAATACGTTTTTGATCTTTATCTAACAACAACATCTGATTAATATTTTTAATAAAAGTAAACTTATTCAACTTACTTACAGTGTTTTTAGTCAAAAATTCATTAACAATTGGAGCATAATTTTGTTTTAAATTATCATTTAGTAAGGTTATCCCTAACTTATTACGATTAGCACTAAATTCATAACCTAAAAATTCTTTTTCGGCATTATTGCCAGCAAACAAAGTTTTAGGTGAGTTAATAACTAATATATTATAATTTAACTCTACATTATCTTGTTTTTGCATAAATAAGATAATAGGAGATGTTGTAGTTCCACTAAAAGTTATATCTGCTGATTCAAAAATGGTTCTAATTTTAAAGTGTGTTAAAACAAATTCACGTGCTGATGCATATTGTGCGGCTGTTAAAAAAGATCTAGGTAGAATTATAGCTGCATAAGCATCATCTTTAAGTAATTGATAAGTTCTTTCGATGAATAATACTTCTATTTCACTGCTTTTAGCATCCAGTGTTTTCAGTAAACTAAAATCTTCACTAGTGACATTGTTTTTCAAAATATTTTTTAAAAAACCAGCAATAGAAAAAGGTGGATTTGCGATCACAAAATCAAATATAGGATTCAGGGTTTTCTCGGTGTATAAAGGACTATTTATAAATTCAATAGAATTAAATTTATTAATTCCATCCGTATTAATAATTTGTGCTTCACCATCACCATTTAAAAATGTAGATATTTTAGATGTCTTTGCCAATCGATAATCTTTTTCTATCCCAACAACATGCTCATTTGCTCAACTAAAAGGGTTAATTTGATAACTTTGAATTAGTTTATTTACAGCAGATGTATAAATAGGATGAAGTTTTTGGACAACATTTTCGATATAATCCATATACGAAACCAAAAAGTGTCCACTTCCACTAGCATAATCAATCATTTTAGGAATAAAATCTATATTTTTTTGTTCTAACTTAGATTTAATAAGTGTTTCAATAGGTAGGGAGTTAACCATAAATTCTACTATCGGCATTGGAGTAAAGAATTGGCCAGATTCTTGTTTTCAAGATGTGTTAAGAAGTTCTTCGAAAAAGTCCCCTAAAAATTGATGTTTGTTGTTGTATTTAAATTTATATGATTGCAGTAATAAAACCATTTCTTTTAAAACACCATTGTTTTCGATAAATGTTTTATCATCGAAAACTTCAATAAAAGAAAAAGCATTATTTTTCTTTAAACGCAAATCATCTATAACTTGACGGAGTTTTTGTTTATTATCATTATTTTCAATGATTGATTCAATTTCCGAATCAGAGTAGTCAATAATTTGTTTTTTCATACAATAATTCATACCATTTTTGTATAAATCATTTAATCTTTTAAGAAAACTTAAATCATTATCAATATTATTGATGAATTGAAATTGCATCCCATTAATTTTTTGTCCATCTATTTCAAAATTACTATCTTCTAAAATTTCATCATATACTTTTGCAATAAAAATATTAATCATCTTATCAAATGCATTAGATTTATCAGAAACACTATTTTGTCTAAGAATGCTTAAAAACTGGTTAAAAATAAGTTTCACCGCATCAGAATCTATTCTTTTTAATTGATGATATTTAATTACTTGAAATTCTGCTTCAAAGAGATTGTTGTTGAAAACAAAATTACTTATATCTCATTGTTTGTTTCATATTTCATACATTGATTCAGTTGATTCTGCTTTTGCTAAAATATCATTAATAAAAATATTAAAAAATTGGTGACTTTGGTTTATAAAGTTATAGGTGTAGTAACTGCCAACCTTGATGTTTTTATCTTGAAAAAGATAACTAAATATTTGCATAGTATGCTTAGCAGATTTATGATTGATATATTTATGGATTGAGTTTATATCTTTAACTTCAAAAATATAATAAGGTTTTGCATCTTTTAATACAACTACATCTGCAAAACCGGATGTATTGTGTCCAAGTTTTCAACTTTTTTCTAAATATATTTGTGATTTTTTATAGCCTTTTTCTAACAGTGAAGCAACTAACATTAAAACTGATCAATTTTCATTTTTGCTTAAATCAAAAATCCTTTGGTGTCCAAAGTTTTTAAAGTTTTCTATACATCATTTTTGATTATTTAAATCTATTTTAATAATAGCATTCTTGATTCTGATTGTTACAACACCATCTTCTTTTGAAAACAAAGGAAAAGCATTTAATAAAGTGTTTAAGTATATTGCATCCATAAGTATCTTTCTAATTATATATGATTTTGATATAACGGTTTAAAAAGGTAAAAAAAGAGACTTATGTCTCTGAATTATTATGTGAAAGGAGGGTTATCTCAAGCAGTAAGACTTATAAGTCTTTCATTCTTGTCTTAAACAAGGTTCTTAATAATAATATCATAGTTTTGTAAAAAACCAAGAAAAATATAATATTGCTTTTAAATACTAATACTCGGTATCAGTAAGAAGAATCTGACCGTTTCTTTTAGTGTGCAGGTGCAGACAAAATGTAACCTTAATCACAAATAAAATAGTTTACCAAACCACTAACATCTATGTATTTTCGTTTCTTTCTGTTGAATATTTTCTCTAATGTGTTGAATATAATATAAATAAATATAAATTTTATGTATATTAAACAACCTAATAATGAAAAGAAAATAAAAATTTCCAGTTTTATTCTCAAAAATAATATAAAAACAAAAAAAAAAAAAAACAATTCAAAAATTTAAATAAAATTAAAAGTGTTTTATTTGGTTATTTTAAATATAAAACATATTTTCTAGTAAATAGTATATTTAGATGATTTGCTAAATCATCTAACTTTATAAAAAGAAAGGGAAAAATGAGAAAAAGAAATAAATTACTTACATCTCTTTTATTTATATCTGCTTCTACAACAGCGATAGCAGTAAGTTGTGGCAGTCAAACACCTGCTGCTAAACCGGAAACACCAGGAAAAGAAACACCACCAAGTGAGCAAACTAAACCAGGTAATCAAACCCCACCTGATGAAGGAAGCAAACCTAGCGATGGAACACCAAAACCAGGTGATGGTGGAACAACCAATCCAGGAGAAGAAGCTAAACCAGGACAAGGAAGTGGTTCACAAACACAAAATCCAGGTGCTTCTGGAGAAAGTGGTAATAAACCAGGTGATGGTTCTGGAACAGGTACTACAACACCAGAAGTCGGAACAAAGCCTGGTTCAGGAAACACAGATGGTTCAGGAACAAATCAAACACAGGAACCAGTTGTTCCTAAAAAAGAAGCTGCTAGTGTTGTAGCGATCGATGCAAACAATTTATACAGTCAAGTGAACAAAGAACTTTCATTACCATATACAGTGCAAGCATACTATAGTGATGGAACAACTAAAGAAGTTCCTGTTTCATGAGAAACATCAAAAATTAAAAAGGAAACTCCTGCTGTTTATCAAATTACCGCAACAGTTGCAGGTAAGCAATTTGTAAAAGAATATGAAGTATATAATGAAAGTGCTTTTCAGATAGAAAATCCTTATATTACAGTATATGAGAATGATAAAGTAACATTACCTGAAACAGTTAAAGTCATCTCTAAATTTGGTACATCTAATGAACCTGTTGTATGAAATGAGCATTCATCAGTTTCAACATCAAAAGGTACACAGCAAGATATCACAATCCAAGGGCATCTAAAAGACTATACTGATCAACCCGTAACAGCATACTTAAAAGTTGTAGATAATAACTATACAACTAATACATCTACTAACATTGTAGATACTAATGCATCTAATACCAATCATGCAACAGCAACCGTTAGCCCTGCTAAAACTGGTTCTGGCGATGCTATTACCAATATAGTTGATGGAACTTGAAATAGTAGTGAAAATAAATTTACCAACTATGTAGGAGATCGTCAAGCAGATGCTAAGACAGGACAAATAACAATTGATTTAAAAACCAAACAAGATATTGCAGGTGTTAAGTTATTTATGTTTGCTGATTTTAATACAGGTAATAACGGACCAAAATACTTATATATTTCCACATCAGAAGATGGACAAACATTCCATCGGGTATTTAATCAAAGTAAAAGTGATAACTTCGCATTAAATACATCTGCTAATATACAAGATGCTAATAATAGCAACAACTATGTAATAACTTTTGAAAAAGTTAATGCACAATATATTCGTTTTGATTATGAAAACTATCCACGCGATGATACCCATAATTATGTTTTTGGTTTAAGAGAAGTGTTTGTATATGGTGCTACCAAAGCACAAGGACACAGAGAAAAGGATAGTAGTAACTCACTTGATTCTATTGTTGTTAATGGACATGGTATAACAACAGATACATCCACATTATTTTCTCCCGACAAACTTGATTATAACGGAACCAGTAGTCCTAGTGATAATTTCCCAACCGAAGTAGATTTTAACTTACCACAACCAAGTCGTGCAAGGGTGCAAACCTTTAGCATCCAAATTGATGCAAATACCAAAAAATGATATGCATTAGTTTGATCAGAAACAGGACAAGTTAAAACATATACTTATACTCATAGATTACTTACCAATACCAAAAAACTTACCACTGTTGCTTTCTCAGTTCCAGACATTACAATTGGACAAGCACAACCTGTTACATTTAATTTAATTGCAAGTGATAACACTAAGATAGAGCCAAAAGACCTAGATAAAAATGGAATTGAATTTCACTTAGTAAATAATCAAAATCCAAATATATACATTAGTTATCAAAGTGGTAATTTTATCGGTCGTCACTTCACTAATGCTCAACAAGTAGTGATGAAAGTAACATATCAAGGAATTTCATATACATCTGCACCTGTAAGTATCAATGTCTTAGAATCACCTACTTCTCCTTTCTTGTTTAGAATGGATGAATTAGCAGTTGCTAAAACTCAAACCTTAGATGTTTTAAAAGGTGATAATATAACATTACCTAAATACATCGAAGCAATTTATCCAGGTGATAAATATGCTAGATATGTTGATGTAACATGAAATAATGTTCCAACAACAGCAAATAATGTTGGATTCTTTACTTATAGTGGAACCGCAACATATCGAAACTTAACTAGAACTGTAACAGCAGCAGTAGCTGTGCATGATATTAAGCGAGTTTCAGATATTCATATTTCAACTTTAAGTGGATATGCACCTGATTTACCTAATACTGTTACTGTATTTGATGATTTAGGTAGAGCATATACTAGACCAGTTATTTTCCCTACATTATCTGATGATGAACTTAATTCAACTGATGTTGTGATGAAAGAAGCAAGTGTTGCTGGAACAAACTTAAAAGCAAAATTATATGTTGCTAAGGTAGCTCGAAGTGCAAACACCACAGCTTCTGTTGTTTCTCAAAAATCAGCAACTACACAAGGACAAACTTCTGCATTATTCCCTGCTGCATTCGCTTCTTCTACTATGAGTGCAAGTACATCACAAGATAGTAGTGCTGTCACATATTCTGTAGATTCATTAAATGATGGAACTGCTGCAGCAAATACCACAACTCCTGTTTGAAGCAATAAATATACTGAAGCAGAAAGCACACCAAAAACACAAGTTGCTAGTTCAGTGGGTTCAGAATCTAGTTCTGATAAGTCCGATACAGAACATACAGAATCACAAGCAGGAAGTGGCACTACAGATAATCAAGAAGGAAAAGGACAAGCTGAACATTCAAGTGGTTCAACAGTAGTATCTGCTGCGAAAGCAGAAGAATCTAAAACAGTAAAACAAAGCGAAACACATACAGATACAACAAATATTGCTAATGATAACTATGTTGGAGTTGCTTTTGGGGATTCTACATCTAAGTCTGTTAAAGTAGATCGAGTTAAAGTGTGATTTGCAGCAGCTGATGATGCTAAGAAAGTAGGTATTCCTACAACTGTTAGTGTCGAATATTTATCATCAGCAGTCACAGGATTAACCGATTCTACAAAAACTCAATTATCTAATCTAAATGATAGTTCATCAACTGCAACAAACTTAAAAACTGGTACCTGAACCCACATCACCTTACAAAAACAAAACACTACTATTAAATCAAATGATTATACTGAGTTAATCTTTGCTAAACCAGTTGATGCATATGCAGTAAGAATAAAATTTAGCATCCCAACCAATAAAAAATCAGTGCAAATTAAAGAGTTTCAAGTTCTTGCTCCAAATACAAATGTTTCAAAACAAAGTAGTTTTGAAACAACTGTAAAATATGATCAAAATAACTATCCAGGATTTAATGAAAAAGCAGATATTACAACTTATACTTTAGGACCAGATCAAAGTTTGGATAAATTACATATTTCTGCTACAAATAATGCTAATATCTTTACAACTTTACAAGATGAAACTTTAACAGTTACTGTTTCATCAGAAGATGCAAGTAATTTTAAAACATATGTATTTAAAACTACATCTGCTGATGCACTAGCAGAACGAAGATCAAAAGTAGTTGATAAAGTTTGATATTTACTAAACAACTTTACCAGCAAAAACTATACCCTTACCAAAGGAAGTGCAGTATATGCACAAGCGTATAAGGTTTGAGGCATTACTAAAACAGCATCAGTTACTGATTTAGAAAAAGCTTGAAATGAATTAGAAACATTAATGAAACAAGATTAATTATTAATATTCACATCGCATTGTAAACAATGCGATGTTTTTGTATATTTTTGTTGATATATTATATCTATATTTACTGTTAAAAAGTAGGATAATGAAAAATAAAGAAAATTTTGCAGTTTTATCTTTTAAAATTACCTAAAAACAAAAAAAAAAAAAAACAATTCAAAAATTTAAATAAAATAGAAAGTGTTTTATTTTCAAAAACATTGTTTTTGTAATAAAACAAATTTACTAGAAAATAAAGTTTTATAAATATTCAAATAATGTAAAAGGAATAATTATGAGGAAAAAGGATAAATTACTTACATCGCTTTTATTTATATCTGCTTCTACCACAGCGATAGCGGCTAGTTGCGGCAGTCAAGGTTCAACTACCAAACCGAAAACACCTGAAGAAGGAAAAACACCAGGTGAACAACCTAAACCAGGCAATCAAACACCACCTGATGAAGGAAGCAAACCTGGTGATGGAACTCAAAAACCAGGAGGTGGTGAAACAACTAATCCAGGTGAAGAAATAAAACCAGGACAAGGAAGTGGTTCACAAACACAAAATCCAGGTGGTTCTGGCGAAAGTGGTAATAAACCAGGTGATGGTTCAGGGAACGGTTCACAAACAACACCACCAGAAAATGGTGGACAAAATTCAGGTAACAGCCAAGGAAACGTTGATAGCAAACCTGGTAATGGTAGTGAAAACCAAACCACACCCCCTGGTAATGCTAATGAACTAAATCCTAGTGATACAGATGATTTAGATGAAGAACAAACTTCTAAACAACCTGCAAGTATTTTAGATATAGATGCAAATAATTTACATAGTGAAATAAACAATGAACTTGTTTTACCTTCTAAAGTCAATGCTATTTATAGCGATGGAAGCAAAAAGGAAGTTGATGTCACATGAGATAGTGCTAAAGTTGATAAAACCAGAGCCGCAGTCTACCAAATAACTGCGACAGTTGATGGTAAATCATTTGTAAAAGAATATGAAGTATATACCTTTGAAAATGCATATCAAGTTGAAAGTCCTTATATAACAGTCTATGAAAATGATTCAATTAGTTTGCCTGCAACAGTAAATGTGTTTTCTAAATATGATAGTAAACCAGAAGCTGTAACTTGAAATTCTACAACTAATGTTTCAACTGCAAACGGAACATCAAGTGATATTCAAATCAAAGGACATTTAAATGCTTATGCTGATAAAGAAGTTACTGCTTATTTAAAGGTTGTTGATAGTAATTACACTACAGGAACACAAAATATTGTAGATACAACCTCATCTGATCCTAATCATGCAACTGCAACGGCTGTCCCAGCACAAACTGGTATAGAAAAAATAGTTGATGGAACTTGAAATAACAGAGATAATAATTCTAATAACTGAGTAGGTGATCGTCAAGCGAATGCTCAGACAGGTCAAATTACTATCGATTTAAAGACTGCGCAAGATATAGGTGGTGTTAAGTTATTTATGTTTGCTGATTATAATACTGGAACAAATGGGCCGAAAAGTCTATATATTTCAACTTCAGAAGATGGAGTTAATTTCCATCGGGTATTTAATCAATCAAAATATTCTGATTTTACATTAGTAAATTCATCTACTGTCGGAGTTACTAATGAAAATAATTCTAATAATTATAAGATTACTTTTGAAAAAGTACATGCTAGATATGTTCGTTTTGATTATGTCAATTATCCAAGAACAGATGTACCGACAAAATCATATGTATTTGGATTACTTGAAGTATTTGTTTATGGAGCCACAAAAACTACCGGACATCGAACAAAGGATGCCAGCGATTCATTAGAATCGATAGTTGTAAAAGGGAATGGAGTTACATCTGATACATCAACATCGTTTGCTGCTGATAAATTAGATTATCAAGGAAGTAGTAGTTTTACAGATGGATTCCCAACAAAAGTTGATTTTAACCTACCAAATCCATCAAGAGCTAGAATGCAAACTTTTAGCATTCAAATCGATAAGTTTACTAAAAAATATTATGCTTTTGTATGATCGGAAACTGGAGTTACAAAAACATATACATATACTCATAAATTAATTAATAAATTAAAAACTGTAGCGTTCTCGGTTTCGGATATTACCATTGGACAAGCACAAGCAGTTGATGCTTCATTAGTTTTAGAAGATGGAACTAAAATTACACCCGAGTGATTAGATAAGGATGGATTTAAATTTGAATTAGTTAATTCAAATTTAACTAATATTTTCTTTGATTATCAAGATGGATACTTTATCGGTAGACACTTTACCAATAGTCAACCTGTGGTATTAAAAGTAAAATACCAAGGAGTTGATTATACATCTGCACCAGTAAATATTAATGTTAATGAAACACCTGGTTCAAATGCTTTCTATATGGATAATTTATCCGTTGCTAAGACACAGACTATTGATGTTTTAAAAGGTGATAATATTAATTTACCTAAATACATCGAAGCAATTTATCCAGGTGATAAATATCCTAGATGAATTGATGTAACATGAGATAATGTTCCAGAAAAAGCCGATAAAGTAGGTTTTTATACTTATAAAGGAACTGTGTCATATCGTGGATTTACTCGTGATGTAACTGCTGCTGTTTCCGTACATGATTTGGTAAAAGTTGCAGATACACATATTGCAACATTATCTGGATATGCTCCTATCTTACCTACATCAGTTACTGTTTATGATGATTTAGGTAATTCATATACTAAATCTGTTACATTTGAAAATTTAACAGAAGATGAATTAAATTCTGATCAGATTGTTGAAAAAACAGCAACAGTTACAGGAACAAATTTAACAGTAAAATTATTTGTACGTAAAGTTCCAAGAACCACTACTACAAAAACAACTGTTGTTTCACAAAAAACATCAGGAAGTTCTGATTTATTCCCTGCTGCATTTGCTTCATCTACTATGACTGCAAGTGCATCAAGTGACAATTCTACTGCTGTCACATATTCTGTAGATTCATTAAATGACGGAACTGCTGATGCATCAACAACAACTTCTGTTTGAAGCAATAAGCATAATGTAGTTGCACAAAATACAAAGTCAGAAGAAGGTAAAAATACACAAGAAAATGCAGGTGCATCAGGAGAAGGTGGTTCTGCTTCTCCAGCAAAATCTAATGATGGACAAACAACTGATGAGGGTTCGCAAGAAGAAACTCATACAGTTTCAACAAATAGTGGTGCTGAAGGTTCACATACTGATTCTTCAACCTCGACTGGTAGTTCAGGGAAAGGTTCATCAGTTTCAGAACCTATGACTCAATCAATGGAAGTATCAACTGTTGCAGAAGTACAAGAAGGAAAAACTGTAAAACAAACACCAGATACACCAGCAAAAGTAAATGAAAATTATGTTGGTATAGCTTTTGGTTCAACCACATCAGCATCAGTTAAAATAGATCGAGTTAAAGTATGATTTGCAGCAGCTGATACTGATAAAAAAATTGGTATTCCTACTAATTTAAGTGTCGAATATTTATCTTCAGCAGTCACAGGATTGGATAGTTCAAATAAAAGTCAATTATCTAATCTAAATGATGACTCATCAAATGCAACAAACTTAAAAACTGGTACCTGAACCCACATCACCTTACAAAACCAAAACCCAACTATTAAACCAAATGATTATACTGAGTTAATCTTTGCTAAACCAGTTGATGCATATGCAGTAAGAATAAAATTTACTTTACCGAATGGATCAGATGCAGTAGTTATTAAAGAACTGCAAGCGTTATCACCTGATACAAATGTAACAAAAGAAAGCACCTTTACATTAAATGTAAAATATGCAAACAACAATTATCCAGGATTTAATGAACATCCAGAAATTACTGATTATACATTAGCAGTTGATCAAAGTCTTAACTTATTAACATTTTCTGCAACAAATAATGCTAATATTTTTACATCTTATCAAGATGAAACCCTAACAGTTGTTGTAACATCTGAAGATGGAAGTATGTCAAAAACTTATAAGTTTAAGACTAACACAGCAGATGCTTTGATCAAAGAACGCAGTGATATTAGTAAAAAAGTCAGAAGATTGCTAAGAAAATTTGCTGATCGTGAATATACTTTAACTAAAGGAACTGAAATTTATGCAAAGGCATATAAAGTATATGGAATGAGCAAAACAGCAAAACTTACTGAATTACAAAAAGCCTGAGATGATTTACAAAAATTAATGAATTCAAATAAGTAGCAAATGCTACTTTTTTGAATCAAATTTATGTAGTTTGTGTAGATTTGATAAAATTGTTTTATGGAAATTTTATTATTGGTAATTACAGAACCTTTTAAATATTTATGAGGGTTTCTGTAAAACCTTTTTGATATACAAAGTTGAAAAGGCTCAACAGAAAAAATTGAATCAATAGAAATTTTTGTTTATTTACCAATAATAAATATTGTTTTCTTAGTTATTAGCATACTTAATGCGTTAAGAATCATCCTGAATCCTACAATATGGCTATTTTCATATAAGGTGAGTTTACTGACTTTAATTGCTATCTATATCGCAGCTGAAACGGCATTTATAGTTATTTATATTATATATTTAGGAAATAATATCAAAGAAAATGGTTGGATATGAATTTTATTTTCCTGTATACTGATGGTATTTTTCTTAATTGTCAGTATTTGATCGTTATATGATTTTTATTGGTTTGTAATTGATGTAATAAAAAACTTTTCTGTATGATTTCCGTTTATTACAGGTTTTGTGCAATTTTTAATTGGATTATTATATACATTAATGATTGCATCAGCATTTTTTTATGTTTGCATCTCATATTTTAATGGCTGCATCAATGTTTGAAAATCATAAGTTCTATGGACCTTGAAAACCGATACAAAGTTTATCAATGTTTTCTATAATGATTATTCCGATAATAGCAATTGTTTCATTTATTTTGCTTGTTGTGCTTATTGTGCTTTCAATCATTTTATTTTTTACATTATTATACTGAGGTTTAAAACTACTAGCAAACATTGCTAAATAAATTTCAAAATGTATTTAACTATAAAGATAGTATGTGATATAATACATCTGAGTTATATGAAAATTTGAATTAAAACTATAAGTTTTATTGTAATACTTTTGTATTAAATTTCATTACAATATTTAAAACATTAATATTGTAATTTTATATAACTTATAAAATGAAAGGGGATTAAAAAAATGGAACTCTTTAACTTTGATTTAGTACAGCCACATACTATGGAAAAGATTTTACTCGCTGAATCTTCATCTGAAGTTGCTACATTAGAATCAAAAAGAATTATTACAATCATCTGTCCAATATTTCCTAGATGATAAATTTATCATATTGATTTATAAAATAAGGGGTCAAAATTAGTACTTTGATTAAAATAAAAAGATTTTATGATAAATTTGATAACAGATGTGATATTTATAATGATGAAACTTTTGCATATTATAAATATCGTAAAGCAAAACTGCCTGATAAAGGTTGAAAAATACATATTTCAACTGATATAAAATCTTATAATGATATTCTGCAACGAGTAGTTACATTTTGTAAGATTCATAACATAAGTTTTAAATATATCCAAAATTACAAGGTTTTATATCAGAGTTTATTTGAAAAACAATTAAACAATTTGACTGGTAAATTTATTACTATTTATCCTACAAGTGCAAAAGAAGCAAAAGAAATAATTATTAATTTATATCCAATTTTAAAGGAATTTAAAGCACCTTTAACATATTCAGATAAGCAATATAAAAAGAGTATTATTCATTATCGATATGGCAGTATTAGTAAAAAAGATGAAAATGAATATAAAAAAATTGTAAAAATGTATAAACCTGCTGATATCAAAGATTTATTTTACAGTAAACCAATTTCTAAAATAATTAATGGTTATAACTTAATAGGTTTAATAACATTTGATTCCTTTTCTAATATATGATTAGCAACAAAGGATAACCAAAAATATGTGATAAAAGAAAGTAAAAAATACTTTTTAAACGGTGAAAACCTTAAAGCAAGAGAGCATGAGTCAATAATTGCATCTATATCTGAAATACCAAATTTTCCAGTATATATTGAGAAATTCTGAAATTCGCAAAGTATTTTTTATGTATATAAATATTGCGAAGGAAAACAACTAGATCTATATAAATATGATTATAATTTACTTTATGATGTTAGTGAAGCAAAACAAAATAAAGTTATTGATTTAATTGATTCATTTAGATATTTCTTTAATACATTAAAAAACAGTCCAGTTGTTTTAAACGATGTGAAAATGGATAATTTTCTTTATAATGAAGATAAAAAGATGCTCTATTTTGTTGATTTAGAACATTCACAATATCATAAAAGTTCATCACCAATGAATGTTAAAAATCCTTATTGTAATACTAATAATTTAACACACTCTACAGATAAAATGAAGATTTTCTATATGTTATTAGATTTTCTATTTGATTATAAAAAAGATTCTTCCTTAAATCCATCAGATTATTTATCACTCATTTTTTATTTGAACAACTCGTATGAACTCTTAAACATTGCAATTTTTTTATTTAAAGTATTTAATAGAAAACTAACTATTAAACATTTTGATTCGTTGTATAACCTTGAAATAATAAATGAAATCTTTGGCAATAAAAATGATTTATTACCAGCGATTTCAAGTATAACTGATATATTTAATTACCTAAATTTAAGATTAATTTATAGCAATTTTGCTTTCCAAAGTATTTTACAAGTTCTTATTGATATAAAAACAAGTTATGAAGCAAAATTAGTCCTTGAAAAATGATATAAATCTATAAAAGAAAAGTTAGATTATAATCTGTTTTATGATACAGGAAATTATCATTCACCATATTTAATAAACGGAAGTGCAGGTATTTTATATATTTTGCTTGGCTATTTATGTTTTAAATGTGTGTTTTTAAATAATTTTAAATGTTTTTGTTAAAAAACTAAAAAACAACTTATTATTTAATTTAAATTCTTATTTTTTGTTATATTTTAAGAATCCAAAAAATCTTTTTGTCTTATTTTTACCTGCTTGTTAAAAATTTATTTAAAGTCATCATCATTGAATAATGATTTCCTTTGTTTATTCTTGTTCACTTTACCCAATTTATATACTTATCTAAATTTTTACTTGAAACTCCGTTATATACATTTTCAATTAATTCTTTAATCTTGCGATGAAAATTATTAACATTTTGTATATGTAATTTTTCCCTTACACTTTTTGTTTTATCTGAATTTTCTTTATAAACAAAAGATTTTTTCTTAGAAACATCAACAATATAATGAGATGCACCTATCTTATTTATAAAAGGTTTATATGATGTTTCCCCATCAGTTATAAATTTTGCAGATTCAGGATTTTTAACTTTGTATTTAAAAGCAAAATATAGTTTTTCTGCAGAAGGTTTACCTTTTCCTAAATAAGAAATTGCGATTCCCCATTTCTATCAACCATAGTAGAAACACAATCTAAATCACTATTTATACCTCTTTTTGAGTTATAGTATAAAGATTTTCCACGTTTTCTTGCTGCTCTACCTATTCCGTTCTTGTGTCTACCTTTTTTACATCAAGAAAATATATTTCGTCAAGTTCGATTATTCCACTACTGACATCTGATTCTTTTTGCTTAGATTTAATAAAATCTAATAATTTATGTCTTCAAACAAAAGTTCGTTTTTAAATTAATTCCACAAATCATGCCAGTTTCTTTAAGTGTTAATTTCTTTAAATGACACTCAAGAAACATTTGATATTTAAACTTGATGTGTTTTTCTTAACCTTTCAAAAACTGTTCCAGTGCAATTACTAAAAGTTTTCTTACAATCTAAACATCTATAACGAGGCGATGTTGTTTGTTGAACCGTGCTTGTGTATCTTTACAGATCCACATCTATGACAATATTTAGGTTTTTCTATTGTTATATCTTTACTATTATTTCATGAAGTAATATAAGATGCTAATACTTCTTTAACATCATTCGGAAGGTCAGTAAATGACTTTATTCATGAATTTGCCATTAATTTTAGTTGTTTGAGTTTTTCATCTTTTGTTGACATTATTAAATTATACATTATTTTCAAATAAAACACATTTAAAACATATATAGCCTTTTGCTTTTTGCTAAATATAAGTTTAATATCCATGACTTTGATGAAGAAATTATGTTAATTTCTAATAAGTTATTCAAATCATTTACAAGAAAAATAAGTTTAGCAAACGGTTATGCAGGTATTTTATTAGTGCATTATCTTTATGTTGAATTATATAACATTAATAATGATAAAATCAATAAGCATATAGCATTTATAAACATTTGTTTAAGGGATCAAAAGATCATTGATTATGACAAAAGAGAAATAGATGCAAGTTTTTGAAATGGGTATCAAGGATTGCATCTGCTTTATAAAGTCTTTAAATATAGAAAGGAGAAAGTTGAAAAGACTATTTAATAATAAACCTTTGTTGTTTTATATCTTTATTTTTAGTATTATTTCAGTTGCAGCATCATCGATAGTTGTTTATTTTATTGCTTCATTGATTGATAGCATCAAAAGTGGTGATAAAGCATTATTTCAAACAAATTTAATAGTTGTTATATCTTTAACTGTTATATTCTTAGTTGCCACATTGATGCAACTACTTCTGAAGAATAAATTAAAACAATATGTTAGCACATTGTTAACTAAAGGAGCAGTTTCGAAAATTTCTACTTTGTCATCGCATGAAGTCACTGAAAACAAAGAAGGTAGATACCTAGTTTGAATTAACAAACGTGTGCCAGAACTACAAGAATTTTTATTTACAAGTCTCTTTGATACAGTCATAGGTGTCTTTGTGCAAGTTGCAACATTGATTGTTATGTTTGTGATAAGTTGAAAATTTGCATTAATAGGACTTGTGATATTGTTAATTTCATTTATTTTTCCTTTCTTTTTATCAACAATTGCTGGGAGAATGCATAAGAAATTTATGTTTTCAATGGAATCTCATGTTGCAACATTACAAAACATCTTTAATGGATTTAAGTTCTTATGATATTTAAATAAACCTGAAAAATTATTTGATTTTATCGATGTGACATTAAAAAAATGATTAAAAGATTTGGATAAAACACAAAGTACCGTTATCAAATTAGAAGTAATCAACAGTGGTTTTCAATATATCTCATATATATTAATGATGTTTATTATCGGTTACTTTATTTTCTACCAACATGAACCACTTGGTGCAATATTTGCTGTTCCTGGCTACTTTTATACCCTTTCAATTCAACTGCGTTATACAATTTATGTAAATCAAAATTACATTGCTTATAAAAGTTATTTAAAGGATTTTAGTAGTGAATTTGTTGCTTCAAACAAAGATAATGCAGAAATAAATGTAGAAAAAATTCGAATAACTAATTTGAATTTTGCATATGAAGAAAATGTAATTTTTAAAGACTTTAATTTTACCTTTTATAAAGGTAAAAAGTATGCAATAGTAGGTAAATCTGGATCTGGTAAGTCTACATTATTGAATTTAATTTTAAAGCAACTTCATGGATACAATGGAAGCATTAAAGTAAACGATCAAGAAATCAAAGATATAGATGTAAGTGTATGAAATAATTCATTTACATATTTAAATAGCAAAGAGAATGTATTTTATGATAGCATATATAATAATGTCACTTTATGAAAAGAAAATATGCAAGATCAAGTTAAATTAGCTCTAAAACAAGCTAATTTAACCGAATTTAACCTAGATTATGTTATAGAAAGTGACACAGCCTTATCTACAGGACAAAAACAAAGATTAAATTTTGCTCGTCATTTTTATCGAAACAAGAATCTTTTAATTTTAGATGAAGCAGCATCGAATCTTGACAAAGAAAATACAAAAGATTTATTTAATAAATTAATGCAAAATCCAGATTTATTATTAATTAACTGTACACATCATCTTGATGATGCTAGTTTATATGATGCAGTAATTAATTTAGAGGTAGCATAATGAAAAATGTTATATCAAAAATAAAAACACCATTTTTGTTTTTTGTTTTGGTTGCTATCATAGTTAATAGTTTTCAATTTGTTTTATCTATCTTAGAAGGTTATGCAGTTAATGCTGTTATCAGGCAATACACATTTGTTAAAAATGATGCATTTTTAAGTTTTGGTATTTTATTAATTGTAATTGTGGCTGCATATATTATGTCATCGATAAGCACTTATTTTTATTATATGCTTTCAAATAAATTTGGTATATATACAGCAAAATCAGTTTCTAGAATCTTTTACAACCAATTATTTAAAGCAGACTCAAAAACAAAATTAAATTATTCATCGCAACAAGCCTTTGAACAAGTTTATAATAATGCAAATGCGATCTCATATAATTCACTGCTTCCACTTGTAAACTTTTTATCTACTGCAATTAATTTAACTGTAATATTAATTTTCTTTGGATTATCCAACATCATCGCATTTGTTTTTGTAATAGGAATTTTACTTTTATCAGCATTACCTAACTTTATCTTTTATAAAAAAATTAGTTGATATGTTGAGCAAAATCAACTTGTATTAAATGAATTAACATCAAAATTAACTTACTACTTAGAAAGATATTCATTATTATATTTTTCGAATAATCAAGAACTCTTATATAAGTTTATTGAAAATGAAGTAAAAGAATATTATCAAAAAGTTTATCATTTTGATAATATTAATGTTTGAAATAACAATTTATCAAATGCTATTACTGAAATAGGTGTGATTGTAGGTTTAATTGTGCTAGGATTTTTATATATAAAAAATCCATTATCAATTTCTATTGGTTTAATATATACCTTTAAAAAAGGAATGGATGATAGTAAAGACAACTTTTCAAAAATGGTTGATGGAATAAAATATGTATTGGCTTCAAAGGTTTTATATAAAATGCTAGACCTTAACTTTGATAAAGATCGTGGAAATGTAAAAATGCAACCTGTTGAAAGCATACAAGTTAAGAATTTAACTTTTGGATATGAAAATAAGCTCTTATTTGATAACTTCAATTATACCTTTAAAAAAGGCAAAAAATATGCTATTATTGGGCCATCTGGTTGTGGAAAATCTACTTTATTAAATTTACTTATTAATAATATCAATGATTATCAAGGACAAATATTAGTTAATAATACTGATGTAAAAACTTATACTGATGCATCGATTAAGGATAATTTAAGTTATTTGAACGCAGAAAATTTTGTTTTTGATGTTAATCCATTTAATAATGTTTCGTTACTTGAAAATAACGAAGAAAAGGTTCTAAAAGCACTTAAACAAGCATATATGGATGAAGAAGTAATACAGAAGTTTAAGGATAAAGATTTTGATTCATATAATAATTTATCATTAGGACAAAAACAAAGATTAACACTTGCAAGAAGTTTTTATCAAGAAAAGGATGTGATGCTATTAGATGAAACATTATCCAATTTAAATAAAGATTTATCAGATAAGATTTTAAATACTTTATTAGAATCATCTAAAACAATTTTGCTAGTTTCACATCATTTAAATACAGAGCAATTAGAAAAATTTGATGAAGTTATAAAGTTAGGTTAATAATTAATTTCGGTTCATGTGAACCGAATTTTATTTACTTTTCATATATTTTCCATATTTAGCATCATAAATATAGCAGATTTTGACCAACCTGTTTTTTTTTTTTTTGTTTAAAATTAAGAAAAAACACAAAAAAAAGAAAGGAAAAAATGACAATACAGTCTCCAAAAAGTAATTTAGTTGCATTAATCCTGTGCATTTTTCTTGGTGTCATAGGAGCACATCGTTTCTATGTAGGTAAAGCAGGAACAGGAGTTTTATTTTTCTTAACTCTTGGTGCAGGTTTTGTATGATGAATAATAGATATTATTATGATAATTACAGAAAGTTTTACTGATAAATCTGGTGCTTTCTTAAAATGAAGCAAATAAATAAAACCAGTCCATTAATATGGACTGATTTTTTATAAAACAAAATAACAATAATAAATTTTACGAATAATTGAAAACGAGAAATAAAAAATTGAATAATATAAAAATCTTTACAAAGGAGGTAAAAAAATGATATTTTGGATCCAAGCAAGTCGAAAGACGAAAGATATGCGATTATAAAAAGGGTAAAAAATCAATAAGGATATCGCAAATATTAAGAAAGGAGCGATAATATTATGAATATAAACTTCAAGGATATCTATACATTAAACAAACAATGGTTGAAAACGAGTGAACTAAATTATTAATTTTTGCTTGCATCCATAATAATTATTTCACATTTTGTTATAATAATTAGAATTTGATATTTTTATCTGAAATATTATTCAAAACTTTACATAGTTACAATGTATAAAAATTATATAGCATAAAGCAGGATTAATCACTTTTTTACCAGTTTTTTTAATACCATAAAAAAGTTTAATTTAAGATTTTTCTGTTTTACTTTTTATAATAAAACACCTTTATATAAAAATATAAAAAACAAAATCTGAAAAAGTGACTTGTAGCAAATAAAATATTTGCGTATCTGCCACAGATATAAAGTTTTTTGTTTCTTTTTTCAAAAAGAAAATTCCCTACCTATTTTCGTCATTAGGCGGGGGTTAGAAGTGGTAAAAGTGAGAAACCCTTAAAAACATTTGTAGTGTGTATGTTTTAAACGATTTTCCTGTAAAGGAAAATCCCAGGCTACTGCTTTGGTAAAATATTCATAAATTTTGTTTGTTTGATTTTATAAATTTGTGATGTTATCGAGTTTTTTACGAGCATCTTCGAGTTCATCTAGTATTTGTTGCAATATTTTTATTTCATCAGTCTGTATATTTATCAGATGAAGCAATTTTTCTAATTTTTAAATCAAGTAATTTATTAAAGGAGAAACCACTCGAAAGAAGTCTTGATATGATTTATACTTCTTTTACCCCTAATGACAGCGTTTTTCAGAATGCTATTTTCTCATAATGAGTCATATCTTTTGTAGATATCGGTTTTGCTTCATATCTTTTATTTTTGGTTCTAAAATATAATTTTTCGTCTGTTCCTATGACAAATTTTATATCTGTGCTGCTATTAATTTTAATTCTTTTGTCATTTTCATAGGGTGCATAATTTACATTATTATAAGTTACTGCAGCAGCATTAATTTTTCTTTTTATCTCTAAATCAAAGTAATTTTCTAGGTATTCTTTATGTGGTTGTCTAAAGAAATTACTTTGTGGATTTTGTATAACACTTTTTCTTGTAATATTTAAATAATTCATTAATTCACCTATATTTTGGTTCAATTCTTCAATTGTTTTATAATTGTGGTCTTTTATTCAACTTGGAATTCTCTTTTGTGCAAAAATCTCAAAAACGTTCAATATGTGGTTTTCCGTTTGATTCAGAAGTGGTTATAAATTCTATTCCTAAATCTCTTACGGCATTATATGTAGAAGCATTTGATTCAGCAGAATTATAAAAATTCTTTCTGTTATCTGTAATAATCATTTGTGGAATTCCATAATTATTTATCATTTTTTCAATATTTGATTGATGTCCATTTAATGATTCTGCTTTTTCTCAAAATGTAATGACAAAATTAAACCTGTTGCTACATCAATGGAACCAATTAATGTTATTTCTTTATTATTTAAGAATTTGTGTGAGCATCCATCTATTTCTACCCTTTGACCAAATGAGAAATTTCGTCTTTGTTCGGTTCTAATTACTTCTTTTTCTTAGGTTTTTTAAAAACCATATTATCAAAAGATATTCCTTATTCGTTAATTTTGCATACTTTACATATTTTTTGCAGAATTTTCGCTACTTTTATAAGCAAAAGCAGATGTAACACCTAATTTTATTAGTCTTTTATGAAATTGAGAGTAAGATATATTCGAGTTTATTTTTTCATTATATAAAAACAAACTCAAATATGAATCTGTTGAACTCTTCCCGTCGCTGAGTGAGGAGTTTTTTATTATTATAATCTTCTGCTAATTTCTTTATCTCTTCATTTGAGTATTTTCAAGCATGAATGTTATCTCTATTCTTATGAAGAACAAATTTTTTAATAAACTTCTTCTCCCTTTTATATAATTTTCTTATATTTAATAACAGTTACGAGAGATTTTCCGATTTTTTTGCTAAACTCTGTATTGTTAAATCACTAAATTGCATTACTGTTTGTAAATTTATCAGTCTTGTTTTTCTGAAATTAGATAATTCAAAGTTATTGTTCATTATTAAATCCTTACAAAATTATATACTATAGTAATTAGTAAAATTTTGTTTAATAATTCACGATAATAATTAGAATTTGATATTTTTAAGCAAGTTTTTATTTATATTTTGTGAAAAAATATCATAATTTTTATTTTGGATAATATGATATGTATAGATAAAGATTGTGTAAAGTTCTTAAAAATAAATTTAATTTTATAAAAAGTTAATTTTTAGCTAAAAAAATACGAAAAAATTAACTTTTTATAAAATTAGTATATAATAAATATATAAATTAGAAAGGAAACAAAAAATATGTTAAGAGAATCAAACAAAGAAGAAGTTTTATCAGAACTTCAAAAACCAGGAGACAGATTAGTAGTTTTCTATGCCGACTGATGTGGGCCATGTAGAATGTATAAGGGTTCTTTACAAGAGTTAGCAGATAAAGACAATTTTGAAGTTTTAAGAGTTAATATTGATACTCATAGAGCTTTTGCTAAGGAATCAGGAACTGAATCTATACCTTATTCAAAATTATACAGAAACGGAAAACTTGTAAAAGAATTTACTGGTTTTAAACCATATGATGTATTAAAAAATGATATTCAATAATATTTAAAATAAAGGTATAAAAAATGGTGCCGACAACTGGACTTGAACCAGCGACCCCGTCCTTACCATGGACGTGCTCTGCCTGCTGAGCTATGACGGCAACTTCTGATATTATACCATTTTTAGATATAAAATAAAAGATTAATTTTGGACTTTTATGTCTGTATATTATCTTTTTTACAACTTTTAAAACAGTTAAGAAAT
This sequence comes from Mycoplasma sp. 6243, assembly GCF_051200785.1. Classification (NCBI taxonomy): domain Bacteria; kingdom Bacillati; phylum Mycoplasmatota; class Mollicutes; order Mycoplasmatales; family Mycoplasmataceae; genus Mycoplasma; species Mycoplasma sp. 6243. The sequence continues at coordinate 160,770 of NZ_CP195154.1, read as the reverse complement.
GAAATAAATTCTTAACTGTTTTTTGTTAAAGATTTGACTAATATGACTCAGAAGTAAAATAAATTTCTTGCATCTTTGATTTTGAAACGAATTTTCATTTCTCATAAAGTTTTTTGAGCATTGCATCTATGAATATCTCTTTATTTATATCAACTTACTGGTAAAGAAACGATGAGAGTTTAAAAAATCATAATCATAAACGACACCACATCTTCTTAGATCGCTTTAATGTTGAACATCATATTTTTGCAACCGTTACACTTGAGCAAAAACCATCAAAGTATCTAAATGCATTTAATGCTTTGTTCGATTATATTATAGATTTAAAAGATAACCCTGATTTAGCAATTTTTTAGATGCTGATTTTGATGTAATTAAAAATCGCATCCTAAAAAGAGGTAGAAATGTGGAAATTGAAAACTTTGATTTGAATATAGATTATTTTAAAAGATTACATCAGCTTTATCGTCCTTTATTTGAACAATTGGTGCAAAAATATAATATTCCTTATAGAATAATTAATACAAATGATTTAGATGACCATCAGGTGTTTGAAGAAGCAATAAAGATTATAGATAAATTTGTTGATGAAAAATAGATATTATTTGATATCTATTTTTGTCTATTTAAAAATTGATATTTTTAAATATAATTATAAAAAGAAAGGATAGAAATGGACAAAAAAGTACCTAGTTTGAGGTTTAATGGATTTGAAGATGAGTGAGAACAAGATGCTTTTGGACAAATTTTATTTCGTGTAGATGAGAGAGGTTTTGCTTATCTACCACTTTTAACCGCATCAATTAATTACGGGATGATACTAAAAGATTCCAAAAAGAAAGTTAAATCACTTGAGAGTTTTAAAAGGGTTCTACCAAACGACTTTGTTTTGCATCTTTCGTCTTTTAATAGTGGTTTAGCCTTTTCTAAATTTGAAGGACTTACATCACCTGTTTACAATGTTCTAAGATTTAGAGATATAGATAAACATCATCCAAATTTTTGAATGTATGTCTTCAAAAGTAGTGAGTTCATAAATTCTCTTGTTCCTTTAACTTACGGATTAAGACAAGGAAAAAATATTAATTTAAATGAGTTAGAAAAGAATTTGTTAAAAACTACATCAAAGCATGAACAACAAAAAATCTCTCATCTTTTCAATTCCTTAGACTCCTACCTTTCACTTCATAAGCGAAAATATGACTTTTTAATGAACATTAAGTCAACTTTGCTATCTAAAATGTTTCCTAATCAAAACTCAAAATTTCCTAATATTCGTTTCTCTGAATTTACTCACGCTTGAGAACAGGAACAATTGGGAGATATGATGTATAAATACTCAGAAAAGAATCAAAACAACTTTTTTAATAAAGATGATGTATTGTCTGTTTCCGGCGAATACGGTGTACTAAATCAAATAAAATTTTTAGGAAGAAGTTTTGCAGGAAACAACCTAAGAAATTATAAAGTTTTTGATGTTTGTGATATAGTTTACACAAAGTCTCCGTTAAACAAGAATCCTTACGGAATAATAAAAGTTAATTCTTTTAAGAAGGGTATTGTTTCAATTTTATATTCTATCTTTAAACCTTATAAAGATAAATTATATTCTAAATTTATTGAACATTTCTTTTTATCAGATTCAAGATTAAATAATTTTCTTTTTCCTATTATACAAAAAGGTGCTAAGAATACTTTAATAGCAAATGATGATGAGTTTTTGAAACAAAAATTGTATTTCCCTTCTCTCCCTGAACAACAAAAAATATCTCATCTTTTCACTTCCCTAGACTCCATCCTTTCACTTCATCAGCGTAAGTTGCAAATAATTAAAAATATTAAGAAAAAAATGTTAGAAAAAATGTTTGTTTAGGTTATAACACACAAAATATTGCAAAATGTAGGATATCAAAACATTCTTTGATATCCTAATTTTCGTGGGTTTTAAAATTTAGATAAGACTTGATATCGATCGCATTACTAGATCAATATCTTTGTTTTCTAACTCGTTAATGATATGTAAATAAATTCTTTCGGTAGTATTCATACTAGCATGTCCGAGGCGCTTTGCAACGGAAGCTATTGATACCCCGAAATATAACAACAATGATGCATGTGTATGTCTAAGGGCATGAATTGTTATCAGTGGAACATTTGCTTTGTTACACCTGCGAATCAAAGTATCATTAATGGTTGAATTGTAAATTCGTTCCTTAAAAATAAAAATAGGTTTTTCCGGATCTATATCCTTTATTATCATTGCAAACTATGATGTAGTCATTCAATCAAGTTGTACCTTGCGAATTGAAGATTTATTTTTTGTTGGTAGAAATCCACCATTTTCTTTATAATTTCAAGTTTTTGATACATTTAATGTTTGCCTAACGAAATCAAAATCTTTTGGTGTAATAGCCAATGCTCCAGAAAACCATAATCCTGTTTTAGCTATCAGCAAAATTAATCAATCTATGTTTAAGCACCTGTATTCATTTGTCTATAAAATCTCTACCATAAGAAGTTATAATAACTATTTTTTCATTATTACTTTTGGATGATTTTAAGGAACCCATAAAAGACAAGGTGAGTAATCAGATGTGTTGCTACTGTTTTATTTTCAGGTTTATTCATTTGTTTAAAAATTAAGGTTTTCAATAAATTAATGTCTTTAAGTTTAAATCACGATGCATCTATATTGTTTTTAAAATAAGACAAGGTTGAAAAAGTATACAGAGTAGATGTAGAAAACTTTTTAGGATTTAGATTTAGCGAGCAGTAAAAATTTGTTTATTACTAGGTGATTGTCAGAAATAAATTTATCCTTGTTTTCTTTTAAAATACCATAAAAAATCTTCGGTGGTACACATTCGCCGATAATATGTCTAATATTTGAATCACTTACATCATCAGGTAAAACAAAATCATCAGGTAAACCTGTTAAAAGTAAAATTTCTTTGATAGTTAAAACTCTTGCATCGCTATAAAAACCATCTTTATATCTACCTGGATGTACATTGTTCTGTGAAGAAATTGAACCATTTGCCATTGTTATAGTCGGGGCAGGTTTATCTCATGAAATTCTTTTATATGTTGTAGAATACCCCTTGATTCGTTCTCCATTTTTCTTGATAGGAAAATACTTTTCGTTAAAATGAGCACTTTTTCCACTTGGTGTATGTTTCATTCATTCAATGTGTCTGTCATTATGAACGGAAGCATTATGATATTTTATATCACTTCTTTGACCTGATTCTAGGCTTGGCAGGTGCCCAATTACTTCATCTACAGTTTTTATCTTTGTGGGGTGTGGTATTTGTATATCTAGGTTGCTAATGATAATTACAGCACGTTTACGGTCTTGTGCAGTGTCAAAATCTTTGGAATTTAATTTATAAAAATCGATATGTTGATATAAACTACTTAGTTCATTTTTTAAATATTCCTGGATATTTACAAGTTTGTTATTTATCATTATCTTAGTTGTATACATCTGAATTACATTTTCAATAATAATAAGTTTTGGTTTTGTTTGTTTGATAAAATCTACAACATATGTAATCAATAGATTTCTAGGATCATCTATCTTTCGTCTTCCGGCTAGTGACATCCCTTGACAAGGAGGTGTAGCAATTAAAATTTGATTATTAAGTTGTTTGTGTCTTAAAACCAAAGAATCAAAGATATTTTTATTACTTATATCACCAACTATCATTTTTGAATTTGGATATAAAAAATCGTGTATATATGCTCTTTTAGCTATAAATTCATTAGATAAGGTAACATCAAAACCAATATTTTTTAATAAATATGTACCAATTCCTGCGGAAGCAAATAAAGATGTAATTCCGATTTTCTTCATATATACTTTCTAGATTTTAATCATTTGATTAAAATAATCTTCATTTATAACTTTTATCCCTAAATCATAGGCTTTTTGTAGTTTTGAACCAGCATTTTCTCCAGCGAGTAAAAAGTTAGTATTCTTTGAAATGCTTGATACCACATTGCCACCATTTTTGATAATTTGATCTTTAAAAAAATCTCTGGATTTGCTTAATGTTCCTGTAATTACAAAATTTTTCCCTTTTAATAAATCAGATGTTTTAATATCATCGTTGATATATTCAAAAATACTATCAAGTTTATATATTTCTTCAAGCATATTAGGGTTTTTTATAAAACTCTTGATGCTATCGATTATTACTTGACCGATTGTGTTTATTTGTAACAAAGAATTAAGATTTATTATTGTTAAATCAGTTAATTTAGTTATTTTTGCAGCAATTAATGTGGCAGCAGTTTTACCAACATTTGGAATACCAAGTGCAAAGAGGGCATTTGCTAGTTTAATAGACTTTGATTTATCAATTGAACTTAAAATATTATCAATTTTTTTATATTCTTTGTTTTTGCTCTTAGAATTACCAAAAGAAGGAAGTTTAATGATATCATTTTTATACTTATTTAGCATATATATAGAAGAAAAAGTATTAATATATCCTTTTTGATAAAATAGCTTAATAATTTCATTTCCTAAGGATTCAATATTAACACACTGCTTTGAACAAAAATGAATCAAAGCACGTATTTTTTGTTCTGGACAGTGTTGATTAATACAAAATTGATCAACTAATGAATCATTTTGATGTAGTAGCTGATTACAAGAAGGACATTTTGTGACTTTTTTAAAAATACCATCAGAATTTTTATGAACTAATGCAATAACCTTTGGAATAATTTCACCTGATTTTATTACTAAAACATCATCGTTGATGTTAATATTCATATCTTTTATATATTCATAATTATGCAAGGTAGCATTTGATACTCAGGTTTGGTTTAATTCAACCTTGTCTTTGAAATTTGCAACATAGGTAATTTTCCCGGTTCTTCCTACGGTTGCAATAATTTCTTTGATTTTAGCAACTTTTTCTTCTGTTTCGTATTTATAAGCGATAGCATATTTTGGAAATTTAGAAGTTCTACCAAGCGAATCTCAATATTTTAAGTTATTTAACTTTATAACAAATCCGTCGCAATCATATTCAAAGGAATTTTTGATCTCTTTGAATTCTTTGATGAAATTTCATATTTCATCAAAGTCTGCAGATGTCTTATTATGCTTGCTGGTGGGTAAATTCAGTTGATTTAGAAAATTTACCACATCGCTTTGTAAATTAATATTATGTAGTATTGGGTCTGTTATATCATATAAAATAATTGATAATCCACGTTCTTTAACAATATTTTTATCTAGCAGTTTTAAAGTTCCGGCAGCAGCATTGCGTGGATTAGCTAGAAGTTTTTTATTATCAGTTTCCAGTTTTTTATTTAGTTGGTTAAAACGAGTTTTAGATAAATATACTTCACCTCTTATTTCAATTGGTTTTAGATAATTAATTTGTTTAGGTAAGTTTTCAATTTGAAAAACATTTTCTGTTACATCATCGCCTTCAATCCCGTTTCCACGAGTTAAAGCCTGAATCAGTCTACCATCTACATATTTCAAAGAAATAGATAATCCATCAATTTTAGGTTCGCAATTAAATGAAATATCAGAACTTATTTGTTGCTTAATATCATTTAAAAATTTAAAAACATCTTCTTTTGAGTATGCCTTATTCAAAGAAAGCATCGGTTTTTGGTGGATTACTTTAGCGAATTTCTCGTTGTTTCAAGCACCTAATTTTAAAGTTGGTGAATTAGGTAGGATCAGATCTGAAAAAGTCTCTTCTAATGCTTGTAAGCGCTTATATTCGCTATCATATTCAGAATCCGAAACACTTGGAGCATCAAGCATATAATATTCTCAGTCTCATTGATTAATTTTTTCAACTAATTGCTGAATTTGGTGTTTAACTTCTAAATTTTTATCTTTCATTAAATAATTATACAAAACATTTTTATACACTTATTTTATTTATAGTAAAATTTAAATAAAGGAGTTTAAATGAAATATACAATGACAAGCATCTTGGTTGATAAAAACCAATGAATTAATTACCAAAATGAAGCACTAAACTATCTAAATACTACCAAAAAAGGTAAAGTTTCACAACAAGATATTTTATCATATGCTTCACGTGGTGTTATTTTGCTTGAGAAACAAAAAATATTTACAGATGTACTTAAAGATCGTGAATCTAATAAAGTTGCATTTATGCCTATTGCTGAAAACATTCACATGAATGTGGATTCAATTTCATTTGATTTGAAAACTTATTATTTAGAAAATTATCTAGATGATTTGACCTTAGATTTTAAACCAACTAATGATTTTGTTTTATCTGACACAGATGAAAAAATAAATAATTTTGTCGATGATTATGTTAAAAACCAATCACCACGTAAGTTCCGTACCACAGATGATATTGAACCTAATGATCATGTTATTTTAGATGCTTTTGATCCTATTTCAAAACGCAGACAACGTTTTGAATTATTAGCAAAAGCAGATAAAGACAGCACATTAGAAAGTAAGTTAGTAGGAATGAAACCTAAATCAACATTTGATTTTGATTTAGAAACAACTAAATTACAAATTACCATTATTGATGTTTTTTATTACCTTGATGAAAAATTAAATGATGATAATGTAAAAGAAATGCAGATACCGGGTGTTTTCGATCTTAAATCATTAAAAGATTTTATTTTTTATACCACAAAAGAAGAAGTGGTTACTAATTCATTATTTACTTATGGAATGAACATTTATAAGGAAATAAAGAAATTTAATAAACCGATTGATTTTCCACAAGATTTAATTCAAAGTGATATTGAAGGATTTAACTTTGATGAAAAATTCGAAGGTGATAAGGTTGCAATAGTTAAAGAAACATTAACTGACTTCTTTTGATTAAATGTTATTTCTAAAAAGTATGATATTTTTATCTCAAATGAAGAAATTAAGGAAGAAATTGCAAAAGTAAAAGCATCATTAAATCCTGTTATGGAAGAACAGATTGATCCTCGTCGTATTTCTGATGCGATTTTAATGCAAAAACTAGGGACAATTTTCTTGAAAAAGTATCATTCTGATACATATACAGAAATCGAAAAATATTTAAGGTTTAAATAGAAAGGATGTTATGTTAAGAGATTGCATAGCAAAACTATTTGGTAGAAAATCAAAAAAAACAAATCAAGAAGTTAAAACAAAAGAAATAAATCAACCAGCAAATGATGTAATTCATAGTCCAATAAAAGGAAAATTTGTAAACCTTTCTGATGCTAAAGACCCAGTTTTTGTTAGTGGTGCTTTAGGCGATGGATTCGCAGTTGAATTTGATCATTATTCTGGTGTTGTTCCTGTGTTTTCACCAGTTGAAGGTGTAGTAGAAATGTTATTTGCTACCAAGCATGCTGTAACAATCAAAGCAAATAACAATGCATTAGTTTTCGTTCATATTGGAATTGATACCGTCAAACTTGATGGACAAGGGTTTGAAAGTGTAGTTAAACAAGGTGATAAAGTTAAAGTTGGCAAAGTGCTAGTTAATGTGGATTTAGATTTAGTGCATTCAAAAGGTTATACTTCCGATGTTCATGTAACTGTTTTACCTGAAAGTAATTATAAAGCAGTTAAATTCTTAGCAGATCGAAGCACAAGTGATACAGTTGTATTATCTGAACCAATTGCCGAGGTGGAATTAAACAAATAAAAATGTTGCTGAAATTATATTTCAGCAACTTTTATTCACTAAATATAAGATAAATTATATAATTATGCTATGAATGAAATTAATTTAAAACGAAAAGAATCACAAGTGCATCAATTGATTGCTGATATTCTTGAACATAATATAAGTAATGTAAATATTATTAATCCAACTGTAATGGATGTGAGATTATCATCTGATTTATCAGATTTAAAGGTGTATGTAAATTTTGAATCTAATACAAAAAAAGGACTTATTGCATTAAATAATGCTGCTGGTTATGTTCGTAAGATGTTAGCAAAATCTTTGGACTGACGAAAGGTTCCTACAGTTAGATTCTTTATTGATGATGTTTCTGAAAAAGGAGCAAGAATTGATGAGATACTAAGAAATATAGAAAAAGAAAAACAATAAAAAGTGATTAATTATTTTCAAAAACCCACTTTGCGGGTTTTGTTTTTACTCTTAGAGTTTTTATTACTTTCTTATGATGCTACATTTTCATAAAGTTCATTTTGTTTATATTTTAACACAGAACTTAATATTCTTATAATATCTGTGTTATGTTCTTTTGATAAATTAGCAAAAAGCAAAATAATGTGTATAAATAAGTCTGTATATCTTTTTCTATCTATGACATAATTAATAACAGAAGTTTTGGATATGGTTTTACCTATAATTGGCTCATTGTTTATTACAAAATTTTTTGCTGATAAATTTAAAAACAACATTGCTTGTGTTCCAATTGCTTTCTGTTTATAATCAATTTTAATTTCTATGAAGTCATTATCAATGTATTCACTAATAAAACTAGGTTTTATTACATCAACGGTTTGAAAACTAATAGGCAAAATGATTTTAGGATTTTCAACCCTTTGTTTTCTTGTTATTTTATATTCATCTTCAATGTATGTTTTAATTGATTCGACTTTTTCTAATAAATTTGTTAAAAACTCTAAATCGATAAATCCTTTATTCAACCCTCAATAAAATATATCAGATAATTCAAAAATATATTTATCTTCATCCTTGTTATTTTTAAAAGCAAGTTTATAAAGAGAAGGTTTGCTGTAAAAGTCTTCTACTTTTTTATCATATCCTATTTGTATTTCTAAAAAATCTTTATCAGTAATTACTTGTGATGCAGAAGGTTTTATTTCACCTTGTTCAAAATGTTTCTCTCTCTTTTTAAATCTATATTTTCCAGAAGGTGATATGTTGGTGAAATTTCAAATTAATTTGTCGGTATATATTGATAAAATAGAATTATTTTCTGATAGTTCTTTTTTAAAAAACAAATCTATTTCTTGGTAGATGCTTTGTTCACCCTTAGTATCTATGTTTTTTCATATTTCCTTATTAACAATTGGCGAAAAATTACCTAAAAAATAAAACTCATTTTTATTTTGAGAATATCAAGATTTTAATATTTGTAGATATTTGAAGATTTTTAAGGCAGTTTGTCCTTTAACTCTAATAGATTGAGCATTTTCCTGATCTAAAAACCCTTTATTAATTACTAACTGATTCATATCTCTTAGAGTGCTAAAATGAGCATAATTACCTGTAATTGACTTGTCTTTATATTTTGTATGCACATCTTCTATATATAAAAACTGATTTAAGCAGAATTTATAATTTGAGTTATGAACCGAAAAAGTAAAGGTTTTTATTTCATCGAAACTCATCCCTTTTAAATCTTTTTTATAAAGAGCTATTATAATAGGAAATTGTGTATTTTTGGATGTATCATTGAACAAATTTGATGAAATTATTATCCCATCTGTAAGAACATAATTATTTTTAAATTGACCTAGTTGATTAAAATTAGATTTTTTAATCAAATAAGACAACGGATGTAAAACACAAATATATTCAGCATCCAAATGGTTAAACATCTTTAAAAAAGAAATTCCCATATCTCGTGCTTTAAATGTATCATTTATTAGCATACTTCCTTTTTGGTTTTTCATATAAAAAGATGTTCAGTTGTTATATGGTGGATTCCCTACAATTAATAATTTTTTATCATTTGTACATATATCACTTCTTTTCAAATCGTTTAATGCATTTTTATTTAATGTTTTATAAATTTTATAGTTATCTTTAACATAATCATAATAGTGCTTGTCGATATCAACATAAATAAATTTGTCTGCAACTTCATCTGTGATAAAATCACCATTTCCACCAGATGTATCAGCAACAAAATCAAATTCAACTTTATTTCTTTTAATCATTTTTCAAGCTATATCAACAACAGCTTTTGGTGTAAAAAATTGTCCTAACTTAATTTTTTTGTTCATAATATCCTTTATAAATTGTTTTACATATCTAAAAATTACTTATTTATATACATTTTATTAAAAAACCTCAAAGAGGTTATTTGTTTTTCTTCAAACCCTGTGAAATAGCACGTTTTAATTCAAAATCACTACGATATAAGTAATCATCAATTGCTTCTGCTAAACCGTTTTGTTCTACTGTGGATGTAAAATATTTAGCAAAAGTTCTGGAATATGAATCAGTGTTTTCCATTGCATATGTATATCCTGCTGTTTTGAACATAGAAATATCATTTTGACTATCACCGATAGCCATTACATCATCAACAGATGCATTTAAAAGATTATCGCAAACTCACTTAATACCACTACCTTTTGATACACCTGCTTTTGTTATTTCAATATGTGATTTAAGGTTGACAATGTTTAAATTGATACCCCTTTGCTCTGCAAGTTCACAAAATTTATCAACAAGTTCTAATGGTCCATATGACTCAATTTTATGTAAATCAGATGGTATTTCACCTGTTTCGATTCAGTCGGTATATTCACAAAAATCACTAATGAATTTACGGAAACGATCATCAGCACCTTTTAAATAATATTTATGTGTACCAAAATAATATAGCCCTAATCCTAGTTCATCTGCTAGTTCTCAAACTTTTTTTGCTTCTTCTTGTGGAAGATATTCAATATGCAAAATTTCTTTTGTTTGATTATCAAAAATTAACGCACCATTCGAACAAATGATATATCGAGAGTGTACTTTTTCAGCTAAATTTTGAATTTTCGGATATGGTCCATTACCGGTATTAATGATAAAAGGGATTCCTTTTTCAACAACTTCATGAATTTTTGAAACATTTTCTTTTGTTAATTCTTTACTTGGAAAGGGATATATAGTCCCATCAACGTCACTAAATATAGCTCATTTTTTCATACATAAATTATAAAATAATTTATTAATTACATACACTTTTTATTATAAAATATAATAATATGAATTTAATTTTAGAAAAACTTAAACAAAAATATGATATAGATAAGCGATCATTGCGCATTTATTCGATTGTTGATTCACTGTTGTCATCGATTATTTCACTACTTAGTATTGCATCTATTTCAGTTGCTATTTATGCATTAGTGGTGCTGGTCCATAAAGGAAACGAAGATAAAAAAGTTTTTGAATCAACATCTTATATTTTGTTAATGGTGCTAGTTGTATTTATAATTTTCTCATTTATTTTGACATTAACCTTGATTATTTATAAATATTTTGATCGTTCTGCTAAGTATAAAAAAATTGTTAATACTTTAAAATACCTTGATTTAAAGTATCATAGCAACCAAATTTCAAAGGCTGATTTAGAAGTGATTATTGATAAACTTTGAGAAAAAGCAACTAAGAAAAAGAAAGTTGGTATAGGTAAAATTCTTAAAGCAGAGTTTCAAAGAGGGATAAAATAATGCAATCAAAACGCGATTTAACACCAAGAAAAATGTATGGGAAAATTATCAAAAATGCAAAAATCAAAATGTATGTCTATGGAGTTTTTTATTACATTTTAAACCTTACCACTATTATCACAGCCTTTTATATTAGTATCATCGCGATATTGTTTTTAGCAGGGAATAATCCACACTTTTTAAACAATGTCAATCCATATAAAAACGACTTCATTAATAATTCATCGAACTATATTTTATTAACTACCATTATTAACTCGGTTTTATCATTAATATCAGGTATTTTGTCTTTATTTGTCGTTAATAGTAAGTTTATCTTTTATAAAAAGAAAGTTAAGCAACTTGAAATGGAATATGTATTTTATAAATCAAAGTTGTATTTATATACACATAATAATGACACCAACAAATTCATTTTGTACAAAAGAGCATTACATATTTTAGAAACTGAAAGATATAAATCAACAGCACTATTAGATATTCAAGATTATCAAAAAGGAAGAAAAAATGAGCAAGATCAAACAAGTTTATAATTCAATAGCAGTTATCCCAAAAATGCATATGATGAAAAATTATGTGCAAAAAAAGTATGTTCTTTGAAGAACAATATTCATACTTTTAAGTATTTTATCAATAGCAGTATCTGCATCAGTTGTGGTATTAAACCTATATTCAATTCGTTGAAATAGTTATCCAAATGAAACAATGGCTATGTTTGTTGCTATTTCATTTATTTCTTCAATATCAACATTTTTAATTTCAATTCAATCTTTTTTAAACTTATCAAATCGTAAAAATAAATTAAGAGACAATTTAGCTAGATCAAATGAAATAACATTGGAATTAAAAGCAAAAACAGACTTATCACAAGAAGATATTGATAACATTTCGGAATTATTTAGCTAATGCAACTAAGATTTTATTTTAAGGATTTAAGTTCAATAACAGAAAATAAACTTAGCAAAATCCAAATACAATGCGAGGATTTTGCTAAGTTTAATTATATAAATAAAGTAATATGTTTGTTTAATGCAAATAATGAAATTTTAACTAAAATACATAGTATACAGTTGAATAAGGAAAATATATATGATTTAAAAGTTATGAAAATTAATTTTAATTTGAATGATATTGATACCTTTGTTTTTGATTTAGATGGGACATTATTGACATCCGATTTTAAACTTTTAGATGCACAATTGAATGCATTAAAATACTTAGAAAGCAAAAATAAAAATATTATCATTGCAACAGGAAGACCAAAGTTTACCATTCAATCATTTATCCATCAAATACCTACACAATTTCCATTAATTTTAGCAAATGGTTCGATGATCTATGATTTAAAAAATGATAAACTGGTTAAATCATTTGATATCTTAAAAGAAGATGCATTTGATTTATATGATAAATTAATTGAATTAAATTTTGATTTTTTGTTCTATACTAAAGATAAAATGGTTGCATACAATACTCACTTAAGTGATTTTTATATAAAGAAAAATTATCCTAGCAGAGTTAAAAAAGTAGATATATAGAAGCAAAAGTGGATTTAAAACAATATAATTGACAATATTTTAAATTCTTAGTTGTAAGAAGACAAAACGATGAAGAGATGTTTATTGAACTAAAAGAATACCTTAAAAATAAAGCAAATATTACTGGTGTAGTATCACAAAAACAATTTTTTGATATCACATCCAAATTTGCAACCAAAGGTAATGCACTAAAATGGTTGCTGGATAAATATAATTTAGATGCAAATAAAACAATGGTGTTCGGCGATGCTGAAAATGACATATCAATGTTTGAGATTGTAAGATATTCAGCAACTACAGCTAATTCATTTGAAATAGTCAAAAATAAGGTTCATATGCATCTACAGAGCAATGATGTTGCTTGGTTAGCTGAATTTATAAAGAAAGACACCTAAGGTTAAAAGGTGTCTTTAAATTATTAAAAATTAAAAATTTGTTTAAGGATTTAAAACAAATTTAAGAATGATTTCATTTAAGAAACCAACTTGCTTAAAAAAGGTATGAAAATTTGAATTTAAATATTAAAAAAATGGCGGAACAGAGAGGATTTGAACCTCCGCGGGAGTTGCCTCCCCTACAGTCTTAGCAGGACCGCCTCTTCAGCCTCTTGAGTACTGTTCCATTTGAGACCTATGTTATTATAACATAATAGGACTTTTACAAAGAAAAAATAAAAAATTTTTTTGTGATGAAATGTTATTGTTTAAGTCTTTCAAATATCTTTTGTAAAGATGCAAAAGTCTTTTGATTAGAAATCGAATCAGTTGGATTAAGTTTATTGTTTTTGAAAAATTCTGAATCAATAATTAATCTCCCAGATTCTGCTTTAAAATTTGTGCTTCAGTTACGGTGATCCTGTTTGTGTCTGCTATCAAAAGAAAATTCCTCAAGTGCATATATTGAAAAATCTTCTATTTTTATTTTATCATAATATGATCTTTCTGGTTTAACATCCAAGATTTTATATTTAATTTTTATGATAAGATAAAAGAAGTTTTTACCTTGCTTTATAAATTTATGATAATCTAATAACAGTTTGCTTATAGATGCAACAGCATTATTTTTACTTGTGTTATTTTCAACTTTTATATTAACTAAAAACATAACATCTGAAAAATCTAAGATAAAATCATAACTTTGCGCAGTTGTCTTAGATTTGCGATAAATATTTACAACAAAATCACAAAATACATTCTTTAGTTTTTGATATACAAATTCTTCTATGATAAATCCTATTGCTGTTGAAGATCGAAGAGTACTATTTTTAGATTCTAATAAATTTAAATCTTCTGCATTAACTTGTATTTGATATTTATACATTTTAAATATATTATGTAACTGACTTATCAAAAGAGATTTATATTTATTTAGTAAATTTCAATTATTCATAAAATACCTTATTTATAATTTTAGCAATTTCTTCGGATAATTTCGGAGGGACAGCATTACCAATTTGTTTTAAGATATTACTTTTTGAAGAAGTAAAAATAAAATCATCTGGAAAACTTTGTAATCTAGCGAGTTCTCTAGGGGTCATAACCCGGTGTAGTTTTGGATGCAAATGAACTCCACCATGATTTTCTTTTACCGTAGTTGCCGGTCTATCATAAAATTGTCTTTTAAATGCATCGGAATAATTTTTCATCGGGGATTTACCAGGTTGTGTATTTTTAATTTTTTCAAACATTTTAGGTGAATGCTTTGAAAAAATATGATTTCATTTTACATCCTCAGAAACATTTTCTAAATCAGATATAACATCATATACGGTTTTAATAGGTAGAAAAGTGTTTTCAAGCATTTTAATTACTTTATCAACTTTTTTTCCTTTTGATGTTGTTTAGCACCGATAAAAATCACTCTCTGACGCTTTTGTGGAACACCAAAATTTGATGCATCGAGCAAGATATATTTTGCATAGTAACCGATGCTATGTAATTTATCAATAATTTTATTTATGACTAAATTTCCATCATGTTCTTTATACGAAAGAATTCCTTTAACATTTTCTAAGACAAAAAGACTTGGTTGAATATCTTCAATTACCTTTATGGTATATTTATAAAGCTGATTGCGATTGTCATCTTTATCTCTTTTACCAGCCATTGAATATCCTTGACAAGGAAAACCACCGATGATAACATCGATGTTATGCGCATAGTTATCCTTAAGATATTTTAAGACTTTTGGATCAGTAATGTCATTAACAAAGGCATCTTGGTTAAAATTAAGATTATATGTATCTAGTGCAGGTTTTCAAAATTCTACGGTGTCTGTAATCACAAAACCATTTTTTACAAATCCATATGTTAATCCACCACAACCAGCAAATAAATCAAGTAATTTCTTATCCATAATTTAATTATATCTTAATGCTACTTATAAATACATAATTATTGAAAATATTAAAAAAACAAGGATATTACCCTTGTTATTATTTATTTATGTTGCTGCAAAGCAGCAGCTTGTGCTTGTAAACTTTGGATGCCGGCATAAATTTGGAAAAGAACCGAAACAATGTTTTGTGGGATTACATGTTTTGAACCTGGTGTAAGCAATGATTTTGTATAAAAGTGCATTACCTTAGTGAGAGTGCTATAATCCCCACCTGTTGGGATTAGATTCATAATATCTTTTACAAAAGTATTTAACTTATCTAAAGTCTCTTTGTTGTTTAAATTATTAGTATTTTTGGATGCATCAGAAACTATAAATCCCGGTGCAATCACAGCTAAAAAGTTTGTAAGAGCTTTTTGTAAATCATCTTTGGTATATTTTTTAGTATCTTGTGCTACATCTGCTAAGGTTATTTGTGGAAGAACATGTTGATTAAAAATATCATCATCAGTTTGTTTTGGTTTTGGTTTTTGTTGAACTTGTTGTGTGCAAGCAACAGCAAAAGCAACAGAAGAAATTGTTATGCTACCAAAACCAAGATATCATCATAATTTTTTAACTTTCATATATTCCTTTCGGATTATTTAGCAGTTCTTTGTCAACCTAAATATCCTTTTTCGATTGCTTCTAACAACACATCCTTCATTTTTTTACTGCTAATATATTTATCATTTTGATTACCGTGATTGTTATAGAAAATGTAGTTGATTAGCAAGTTCTTGTCATAATTGGTAGCAGAGTTATTGTTGGTACCTCAAAATGAAGTAGATTTAGTCCCAATAATATAAGTATCATCAAAAATACTTGAATTTGTTTTTGAAGTAGCTCCAATAGCAACTTTTTTATCATTAGTTAGTTTGTCTCAACTAGATTTAGAATCATTAGTTGTGGCAGCATTAAATGCTCTTCTTAAACCATCATTTCAGTAGCCTTGTACATCATAATTACTGCTATTTCAGAAACTTACTCCTGTTACACCAGCACCATCATGAATTCATCATAATATCAGCGCAGAAAGTCTAAATAAGAATTTATATTCTGGATTATTCTTTTTGTTATTATTTGTATAGTCAAAAGAATTATCTGCTGATTTTTTAATCATCTCTTTAAATGCTGGTTCAGTTAACACAGCAACTAAATCTGAAACACCGGATGCATTTTGTAGAATTTGAGATATTCCACCTGTTTCAAAACCATATGATTCATCTGAATTATCATTTTTAGATACATCCTCATTACTTGGTTGGTTGCTTGAGTTTGGTGATGCACCTTGTACATTTTGTGGCTTTGCAGGTTGTGTTGGTTTAACCTTAGTAAAGTTATCAATAAACTTATAAATTCCTGTTTTATTTTCACGACTAGATGATTCAAATAATCTGTTTACTAAGGTTATATAGTTAGCATCAACGATTGAATCAACAAGCGCTTTAAGTAAGTCTTTTTGTGCAACAATTTTGGTTAATGATATCTTCTTTTTATCATCAGTTAATATCATATATAAAGCACCATCCATAATTGCACGTTTTACTTTATTAGGATTATGATCCTTGCTAAAGTCAATTGCTTTGATGTTATCGTAAATGTGTGTAATCATTTGTGATAATTCATCTCGTTGCGCAAGTTGTTTCATTAAGTTGGTTAAAACAGTAGTAAATAAATTTAAATCACTTTCATCGTTTAGAGCAAAACCTGCTTTTTTAAGTGATGCGATTAATAATTGTGCAAGTCCTTTTGGAAGTCTTGGGTCAGGATTTTTAAGTACACTCTTTAATCATTCGGTGAATTTAGTCTTAAATTGCTCTGATTGACTTGATTTAAATAAGGTATTTAATGCACTTCATCAATCGTTATTTTTATTATATTCACCTGCACGATCAATAAAGTCACTGAGAATTAAATTGATTAAATCACGGATATTAGAGTCTTTAAGCGCAAGAGCAAATGCATCATTGATAAATTCTGGTCCAGTCAGTTCGCTTTGATTTATAAAGAAAGAAGAAAGGTTTATTGATTTAATAAATGTTTTAGTTTTTTCTTCGTTATTTAATAAGTTACTTACAATCGCATGTAATAACTCTTTAGCACCATCTTTGTGATCACTAATAACTTTATCATTAAGAACTTTCTTAAATAAATCAAAGTACAAGAAATTAACATTGGTTTTGATGTTGTTGGTAAAATTGGTTACAAAGGTTGCTAAATCACTACTATTTTTAACTGAATCAACTGCTGCCGATAATATTTTATCAAATACACCTGTGCGATCAAATAATCCATCAAAATCATTAGCGACTGCATCGATAAATGTTGTTATATGATCAGTTTTTTGGATATTTAAGTATGTTATTACATTATTGATAATTGCTTTGATTACGACTTTTAGATCGTTTGAAGATAAAGCAGTTTTTAATACAGATTTAATAGCATCTTTAAAACTAGTTTCATTATTTGATTCATTTAGATATTTTTTAATAACATCTAAAATAGATTTGGCATCTTTAAAGGTGTCATTGTGATCGATGAAGTATTTGACGATATTAACAATAACTGTCTTTAGTCCATCAACTCTTAAAGCAGAATTAATAATTGTAGTGAATTGTTCTTTGTTGATAAGGTTATTGTTGACAAAGGTTTCTAGGTAACTTCCGAATGTGTTTCATAAGATTCCACCAAAATCAACTTGATTAATAAGAAGTTCAAATCCATTTTCAAGGAGTTTACTAAAGATGTCCTTGTTATCACCTTGTTTAAGTTGTGGTAGAGCAAGCATATTATTGAGCAATTGAATGAATTTTGCTTCATAACTTGGATCAGAAGAAAATACCTTAACTTGCTCTAATCATTTGTTAAATAATACACTTAATTCAATTTGTGTACCGTTGGTTGATAACAGTTTTACAAGTCCATCGATAAAACTTTGAGAAAGTTTTAAAGTTTTGTCAGTTACACCGAAGGCATCAATTAATAATTCAGCTGCTTTTTCTTGTTTTGATGCATCGATGTTTTTGAATATCGATGCATAAGATGTTTTATTAATTTGTTTTACTAAAACTTTTGCCAAAAGTTGTTTGAAATTGTTAGATGTATATAATTTTGCAAAAATATTTGTCAATATAGATTTAATTGCATCTTGGAAAGGTTGTGAAGTAAAGATTTTTTGCACCAAATCTGATCGACTTGTAAAAGTTTTAAAGGTATCAAGTCTTGATAATAAATCATCAATAGCAGCAAAAATTTGAGTTTTTAAACTTGAATCATTAATTATTTCTTTTGTACCTTCTTTAAGTAGGTGTAAATCAGCTCCTAAATTACTTAAACTTTGTTTTTGTTCATCGGTTAATGCTTTATCAAGAATTTGATCAACTCATGCTTGATTTTTAATAAAATCGTTATATAACTTCTCTAAAATAGAATTTTTAACTACATCTCTTAGTGCATCTGTGAATGTGTTGAAGTTAGTAAATTTGCTTGTGTTGTCTAAAATATATTGTATAGTGCTATCTAAAACTGATACAAATTCATCGTGAGTTAATAATGCATTTATGCGTTCTTTTAGTTGTTCCTTGGTTAAATTAAATAATGTATCAGGTAAGAAAGTTTCTAAAACATATGATAAATCTTGTGTTTTGAAAGTATTAAAGAACGAAATAAGTAGTTTTCTAAATTGATCTTTATGTTCAGAAATAAATGGTGTTTCAATAACTTTTTTTCAAAATTCATAGTCTTTGAAGTTAATAACTTTTGAAATTTCACTAAAAATATTTCAAGCAATTTGATCAACGTTTTCTGATTCAGAAAGTCCTTTGATTGCTGCACTAGCAACTTGTGGAAAGTTTTGCATCTGATTTAGTAAATCTACTAAACTTGGATAAAGTGATTGAAGTAAATCAAGATACTCATCTGAGATGTTGTAGTTATATCTACGAGCAAATTCGCGAAGAAGTTTTGCAACTGTATTTGGTAGATGTTTTGCTTGTGCCTGTGGAATCAAAAGTGGTGCAAGGTATTTATTTAGGATGTTTTTAAAGTCTGTGCTCTTTAATAATATGTTGGTAATGTCTCTTGGTCCATTTGATTTATCAAAAAGGTTAGGATTTAAAATTATTACTTTAATTGTATCTTCTAAGAAATTTATACCTTGCTGAGTTTGTAAATATGATGTTAATAATGGAGTTACTTCGTTGGAATCTAGATAAGGTTTTGCTGCATCCTTTGATAATAAATCTTTTAAAGCAGGAACAATATTTTTAGCAAAGATACCACGTTTATTTAGTTCATTAAAAATAACTTTAATAATTGCGGCTGCAGCATCAGCATTCTGTGAGATTCAAGGAGCAGAGATTAATTCTTGAATTTTTTCACTTGGTAAGCTGGTAAATTTATCTTTGATTACATCAAAGACTTTTGATGGAATTTTTGCAAATTCATCAAAAGGATTGTTTGATGTTTTAATTTCTGAAAGACTTTCTCCGATTACATCAATTATGCTTTGGGTAAATTTATTATCATTGATTCATTTTAGGATGTGTGTAATCAAATCGTTAATAAATTGACTAATTTTTGGATCTTTGCTATTTAATCCAAAAGTTTGTATTGATGTTGAAAATGCATCAATTAAAACATTTGCAAAATCTGGATCATTAATAATGTTATTTAAAACAGCATTAATTGAATTTTTGTTGCTATCATAAGGAACACGTTTTACAATTTCTGTAACTATATCAGCGAAATTATTAGCATTATCTCAAATATCCACATTATCGATTATTGCATCTACACTTACATCTAAAAGTGTATGGATATGTGGTTGCTTAAAGATAAGTTGAACTAATTTTGCTACAGCATCAGAAGAAATGTATTTAGAAACCTCTTTCTGCTTGTTAATAGTTTTGGCAATTTCTTGTGAAATTCTTGCTAAATTATTTTCATCTAATGCATTTTTAACTACTTGTTTAGCAAAGTCTTTGTGATTTTTGAATAAATCTGATTGAGCTACCCTTTTGATTATGCTAAATAATATTGTTGGATTTCCAGTTGTAGTAAATTTATCATAAACTTCTTTGATTGCATTGGTAAATAAATCAGGTAGCTTGATGTCACCTACAGTTTTAAGATGATTTAATACTGATAAAGTTACTTCATCAAAGACTTTAAATTCATTGTTTACATTGGTAATTAAGGCTAAAAAGTCGGATACAACAGATTCAACTTGTTCAGAAGTGATATTCTTATCAATTTGTCCTTTCTTAAGGAAATTGTAAATAATTTCAGTAGTAATTTTCTTAAGTTTTGGATTTGAAAGAACTTCAATAAGGAGGTTATTTACATTAGTTGTAATTTGTTGATTTTGATTTTCATCACTAAATAAAGCCCGAATGATATCAGGTAAGGTTTTAACTTCAGTGAATTTACTTGGATTTAAGATAAATGAATCGACTAATAAATCTATTAAGTTTTTAAGGTATTGTGATGAAATAAATGCTTGCGAAAGTTGATTTAAATCATCCTTTGTGAAGTTAAAATCACTTAGATTTTCCTGTAATTTAGTATTTAAAAATCCTGAAATCTTGTCTTTAAAAACACTTAAAGAGTTTTTTAAGATTGTTTTTAAAGCAACAGCGAGCTGGTCTTTGTGTTCTGTTACTAGTTCACTTTGTGAAAGCGAAGCAATTAATAAAGCAAGGTTTTCAATATTGAAGACTGCATCCTTAAATACCGGAGCAACTTTATCTAAGGTTAATTGTCCATTTGCACGAAGTTCAGAAAGAGCAGATTCAGTGTTATAGATTATGTTTTTAATTGTTTTTGCATTAATAATAGTATCAATAATTGAATCTTTACCATTTTTTCCACTGCTAAGTTTTTGATTCAATAAATTAATTAAAAGTCCGTTTGGATCAAGTTGTTTATATGTAGAATTAGTAGCTAAGAAGTTAAATGCATCTTTAGCACCTTCGAGTAAGTCATTAGTTAACTCACCGATTCTGGTGCTAAAGTTAGAAACTTTTCTTTCGGAAGCTACTTCTTGTTCTTGTTTAGTGCGAGTTTTTAAGTAAGCATCAGTGTTAAAACCAAGAACTTTAGCATTCGATTCCTTTACTTGAATTTCATATTTAGCAGTATCAGCATCTAAGTTTAAGTATTGTTGTGAAAAATCATAGTTTTTATAATCATTAACATTTAATGATGGATTAGTTATCTTAAGATAAATATCCATTGCGATTTTTTTGTAACCAAAGATATTAGGGTGAATATCAAAGAATAAGGTAGTAAACTTAGTTACATTATGATTTCAATAGTCTGCATTAACTGCTTGAATAAAGTTTATATTAGCACGTTTTGCAGCCTCTTTAAGTCCATTATTAAGGTGGTTAATAAGAAAATCAAATGGTGATACATCAAAATTACCACCTAATAACTTATTAACATAATCCCTTAAAATATTAGCCATTCCAAACATCGGGGTTGGATAACTAATAATATTGATGTTTGCTTTTGGGGCAAATGTTCTGAGGTTTGAAACAAAAGTTAATAATCTTTTTTGTGTTTCTCTTAGTGCATCATTAAGCAATTTTGTGAAAAATGTTACGACATCAGCAGCAATTGCTTGTTTTGCTAAGTATTTTTTAACAATTTTTACAACATCATCTTTGGATGCTTGTTGAAAAAGTAAAAATAACATATCATTAGCAGAAAGTGAGAATGTAACTAAGTTAGCATCCTTTAATTTTGCTTTAACTTTTTGTGCATATGTTTTTCAATCCTTACCAAAAATGGTAATCTCATTCTTATTTTCATATGGTATTCCACTTTGATATGGGATATTAAATAAACGAAGTCAATCAAGTAATCTTGAACCAGAAACAGCGAAGTTTTCAAAGTCATCTACACGATTATTTTGGTTTAAAAGTCTTGCTAAATAAGCAGGATATGAAACACCAGAGATGCTTCCATCTGCTTCTTTTTTACCAGGATATGATCTTAACAATGTTCCATCAAATCCTTCTGTAATTGAATCACCAATTGCGACATATCGAATTTTTTCATTCGCTGGAATAAAAAAATCAGATTTATCACGCTGCGATTTAACTATTAACTGAGCTGAATGGGGGGGGGAGATGCTCGCTTGAATTGCTTGGTGAAGCTGTGCAAGAAGCAGTTATAGCAGTTGCTGTAAGCAGCGCCATTCCACCTGTAAATAAAAATCTCTTTTTCATAAATGTTCCTTACTATCATTTTTTAATGATTAAGTGCTGTGTCAAGCACATTTAAAAGACTAATTATATTTAATCTTTTTAAATGTGCCTTTATTGGACAAATTTTACCTTTTGCAGTATATATAATATAAATATGTTCCACATTCTTGTTTCATAAAAATAAAAAATATTATTTTTCTTCAATTTTTAAGAAAACATTTTCATAATAATATTATACTATAAAATAAGATAATATTTTAAGAAAAAATCAATAGTGATAAAATTATTATAGTAATTTGTCATATAAGGAGGATTTATGACACCACACATTAGAGCAGCTAAAGAGGATATTGCTAAGACAGTTATTATGCCTGGTGACCCTTTAAGAGCTAGATTTATCGCAGAAAAATACTTAGATCCAGGTTATAAATTAGTTAACTGAATCAGAAATATGTTTATGTATACTGGAACTTATAAAGGAAAACCTGTAACAATTGCAGGAAGCGGAATGGGTTGTCCATCAATTGGTATTTATTCTTATGAATTATTTAAATTCTATGATGTAGATCGCATTATCAGAATTGGGTCTGCAGGAGCATATAAAGAGGATTTGGGTTTATATGAAGTTGTTTTAGCAACTGAAGCATATGCAGACAATAATTCGTTTAGAAAACTTGTTTTAAACGAAGATGATCACATTGCTAAACCAAGTTTTCAATTAAATTCCGAAATAGAAAAGATTGCTTCTGATTTAGGAACTAAAATTAATAAAGGAAGAGTACATTCATCTGATGTATTTTATACATCTGTACCACTTAAAAAAAGAATTGATGTATCGGGTGCCCTTTGTGTAGAAATGGAATCATATGCATTATTTACTAATGCACAAGCAACAGGTAAACAAGCGGCATGTTTGTTAACAATTAGTGATAATTTAATTACTCACGAAGAAACAAGTGCAAATGAACGTCAAAATTCATTTACAAAAATGATGGAAATTGCTTTAAAATTAGCGAGATAAAATGCGTGTAGTTGATATTATTGATAAAAAAAGATGCAATTTAGAACTTAATGAAGAAGAAATTAAGTTTTTAATTAACTCTTATGTAGATGGAAGTACACCAGATTATCAAATGAGCGCATTTTTAATGACAGTTATTTTTAATTCTATGACCACTAAGGAAACTGCATTAATGACTAAATATATGATGCATTCAGGTGAAGTTATGGATTTATCTATGATACCTGGAATTAAGGTAGATAAGCACTCTACTGGTGGAGTTGGAGATAAAACTACATTAGCAGTTGCACCTATAGTTGCAGCTTGCGGAGCGCCAGTAGCGAAAATGAGCGGAAGAGGGCTAGGACATACTGGAGGGACAGTTGATAAGCTCGAATCCATTCCTGGTTTTCATGTTGAATTAACTTATGAGCAATTTATTGAGCAAGTTACAAAACATAAAATTGCCATAATCGGACAAAGTGCTGAATTAGTTCCTGCCGATAAAAAATTATATGCATTAAGGGATGTAACTGCAACAGTTGAATCGATTCCATTAATTGCTTCATCAATTATGTCTAAAAAACTTGCAACAGGAGCTGATGCAATTTTATTAGATGTAAAATGCGGGAATGGTGCATTTATGAAAGATTTAGAAAGTGCTAAGGAACTTTCTAAACGGATGATTGATATTGGTAAAGAGTTAAATGTAGATGTAAGAGTTGAAATAACTAATATGAATCGGCCAATTGGAAGAGAAATAGGGAATAAAAACGAAGTTTTAGAAGCAATAAAAACTTTGCAAGGACAAGGACCAGATGACTTTAATGAACTTGTTTTTTCTTCTTGTGCAACCATTTTACAACAAGCAAAAATAGCTATTAATGAAACTGATGCATTGCAAAAAATACAAAAAGTGATTTCAGATGGAAGTGCATTAAGAAAGTTTTATGACTTTGTGCAAGCACAAAATGGTGATGTGAATAAGTTGCAAAGTGATGAGTTTTGAAAACCTAAATACCAATTACATGTGTTTAATCAAATCGATGGATATATGGAAATTTTTGATAGTTTAACAATCGGTATCGTAGCTATGAAACTTGGTGCCGGAAGAAAAACCAAAGAAGATAGCATAGATTTTGATGCCGGAATCACAATTCATAAAAAAACAAATGAATTGGTTCGTCCAAGATATAAACTTTTCACCCTATCTTCATCGAAACCTATTGATCCAACCCTTGTAAATGAATTAATGCAAGGATATCGGATTAATAAAACACCCGTAGAAAATAAAATAATTTTAGATAAAATGAGGTAAAAATGAATTATAACAAGATGATTGATCATACTTATTTGAAAGCAGAGGCAACCGAAAAAGATATTAATAAACTTATTGATGAAGCCAAAAAATACGGATTTAAAACCGTATGTGTGAATTCATCATGAGTTAAGTATGCTTCTGAAAAATTGCAAAAAAGCGATGTAGGTATTACCAGTGTTATAGGTTTTCCACTAGGAGCAATGATAACACAAGCAAAGGCACAAGAAGCAAAACTTGCAATTGATCATGGTGCTGATGAAATTGATATGGTAATCAATGTAGGTCGCTTTAAACAAAAAGATTATGAATATGTTTTAAATGATATTAAGAAAGTTAAAGAAGTATGTGGAAATAAAATTTTAAAGGTTATTATCGAAACTGCTTTATTAACAGAAGAAGAAATTAAAAAAGGTACAGAAATAGTGCTAAAATCTGGAGCAGAATTTATTAAGACTTCCACTGGATTTAGTTTTCGTGGAGCGAATTTAAAAGATATTGAATTAATGAAATCTGTAGCAGGAGATAAATTACAAATCAAAGCAGCAGGTGGAATTTCTTCATTAGATGACCTGATCAAAATGCATCAAGCAGGGGCATCGCGATTTGGAACATCAAGATCAGTTGCAATAGTAGAAGGAAAACAAGGAAAATCAGGATATTAAAACAAAAAAAGTTTATCAAAATAAGAACATCATAAAAATGTTCTTATTTTGATTTTATTCTTCCTTGTATAACTTTTTAAGGTATTCGTAAAAATCTTTGTTTTGTTCTAGGTTCATCAAAGGAGAAACGGTTATAGTATCGGATTTATTAAGATACTTTACTTCCATTTTTAAGTTTTCAATCCCTACATAATCAGGCACATTTATTACAAATCCTAAGTCATCTGAGTCAACTATATTAAAATGTAAATTTGTTTTATTATTATTTTTATAATCAGCAACAAGAGTACGATCTTGTGAAGCATGATCATATCAACTTTCATACATTAACAAGTTTTTATTTTTAAAGAACTCACTTATATCTTGGTTGTCCAAAAATGTCTCTTGAAACTTTTCTCGGTTCATTTTTTCTAATTTTTCTTCTGTTAATGTATTTACATCAAAACTAAGATTCGTAACAAAATGATCTATATGATAATATTTTTTGATATGTTCTAATGTAAATTTATTTAAAAACTTTTCTTTTAATTCATTTTCGGAAGTAATAATTTCATATCTATTATTTAATAAGTATTTAAATTTACCGTTATTTTCTTTATTATCTCTTCATAAAACTGAAAAGTATTCATCATAAATTGATTTAATACCATTTTCATTGTTATATTTATTAATAAGAGAATGAAATTTTTTTACATCTTCTAAATTATATTTCTTTTCTACTTTAACATCAGATGTTTTTAGCACTAGAGCAAGCTGACATAAAGAATATCAAACTAGAAGAAAAAGGAAAAAAGATTTTTTTGAGCTTTTTCATCTTAGTTGTCCTTGAACCGTATATGTTAATGCTAAACTATCATCGATTGAATTATCAAACAATGCATCAGAATATTTTTTAACTTTCAAGCGGTATGTACCTGCATCTGCTGTTGTATATTCTAATATTTCATCGTTTGATTTAACTGATGTTATACTTTTTACTACTGATCAATTTCCGTTGCTATCTTTTTTCTCTAGATATAAATCGTAGTCTGAAAATAATTTATCTTCTTGCTTAGTATTGACTGTTTTTAGATTAAGTCTTTGGTTATCTATATGAGTATCATATCATTCTGTTTTTTCTTTACTTAATCTTGAACCTTCGATGGAATTAGCTATTACTCCACCAAGAATCCCTAGAAATCATCCTCAAAATGTTCTTATTTTGAATTTTATTCATCCTTGTATAACTTTTAAAGGTATTCGTAAAAAATCTTTGTTTTGTTCTAGGTTCATCAAAGGAGAAACGGTTATAGTATCGGATTTATTAAGATACTTTACTTCCATTTTTAAGTTTTCAATCCCTACATAATCAGGCGACATTTATTACAAATCCTAAGTCATCTGAGTCAACTATATTAAAATGTAAATTTGTTTTATTATTATTTTTATAATCAGCAACAAGAGTATGTATCTTGTGAAGCATGATCATATCAACTTTCATACATTAACAAGTTTTTATTTTTAAAGAACTCACTTATATCTTGGTTGTCCAAAAATGTCTCTTGAAACTTTTCTCGGTTCATTTTTTCTAATTTTTCTTCTGTTAATGTATTTACATCAAAACTAAGATTCTGTAACAAAACGATCTATATGATAATATTTTCTGATATGTTCTAATGTAAATTTATTTAAAAACTTTTCTTTTAATTCATTTTCGGAAGTAATAATTTCATATCTATTATTTAATAAGTATTTAAATTTACCGTTATTTTCTTTATTATCTCTTCATAAAACTGAAAAGTATTCATCATAAATTGATTTAATACCATTTTCATTGTTATATTTATTAATAAGAGAATGAAATTTTTTTACATCTTCTAAATTATATTTCTTTTCTACTTTAACATCAGATGTTTTAGCACTAGAAGCGGTGACATAAAGAATATCAAACTAGAAGAAAAAGGAAAAAGATTTTTTGAGACTTTTCATCTTAGTTGTCCTGAACCGTATATGTTAATGCTAAACTATCATCGATTGAATTATCAAACAATGCATCAGAATATTTTTTAACTTTCAAGCGATATGTACCTGCATCTGCTGTTGTATATTCTAATATTTCATCGTTTGATTTAACTGATGTTATACTTTTTACTACTGATCAATTTCCGTTGCTATCTTTTTCTCTCTAGATATAAATCGTAGTCTGAAAATAATTTATCTTCTTGCTTAGTATTGACTGTTTTTAGATTAAGTCTTTGGTTATCTATATGAGTATCATATCATTCTGTTTTTTCTTTACTTAATCTTGAACCTTCGATGGAATTATTTATTACTCCACCAAGAATCCTAGAAATCATCATCAATTTACATTCGCATTATATGTTGGTAAGTTCTCTGGCGATTTTAGTAAACCAGAATTGAATAATCAAGAACTAGCACCTTTGATTTTTTACCTGATTGCACTATAAAATTCTTTTGTTGATAGAACAAAATCTTTATCCGATTTTGACACCTGTTTTGTAACTAAGTTATTTGCAGCAACTAACATATTTTCAAAATCTATTATTCCTGAACCATAGACAGTCGAATACCCGTTTGACTTATACTCTAAATTATTAACATTTGGTTTTCTTGAAGAAGCACCTATGATAGCTTTTATGGCTTGTAACCTGTTTTTGTCGTTATCTAAAAATGTTTTTTCTCTTAGTAGAGTGGACACTAAACCAGTGACTACTGGTGCAGCAAAACTTGTACCATCAACACCAAATTTTCCTCAATTACCGTTTTCGCTTTTATGTCATCTTCTATATAAATATCCTGGTGCTACAACATTAGGTTTTGAAAGATTTGTATACTTATCCGGTAATAAATAATTTGAATATTTAGCAATTGTTTCAGTCGGTTTATCTGTTTGTAGGTTATAATCTAATGCACCTACAACAATGTCATTAAAAGAGAGTTTATCACCATTAATTCATTCGTTTCGTTTTTCTTTATTACCATTACCATTACCAGAAGAAAAAATATTTACAACTCCATATTTTCTTGATATGTAATCCAAAAATAAATTATTTTCATTGTATGTTCTTCTATATTCATCTTTATCTGGCCCATAGCTATGATTTATAATTCTCACACCATTTTCTTTAACCATTCATTCTATAGCTGTTTGTCATTGAGAATCATTAATAAATGTAGAAAAGAAAAGTTTTGAATATCTATCATAACCACGATCACCTACAGCAACATTCGAAACTTCATTAGCGTGATGTCTATAATTTGAATTTGATACATTATAAAATTTAATCCCAAACTTTTGAAAATTTTGTAATTTTCCTTCATCTATCATACCATTTCATTCTAAAACACCTATATTTCCTACATTATTATAATATCTGTTATCTTCTCTTTCTTTTTGTTTTTTGAAATTAACTATTTCTAAATCTTTTGTATTATCTACTGTTATATTTCGATCGAAATAGACATCTCAATCTGTTTTGTTATTATAAGATAACTGCTTATTTTGTATTTCATTAGGGAAAATTATGCCTTTATAAATTTCTTTTTCATCTATAATGCTATTGATGAAATTTTTTCTTTGACTTTCATCATCGAAATAAAATCAAACGATTGGCATCATTGAACTTATTTGATATTTTTTGAAATTTAACTTTTTCTTTTTGATTGCATCTATAAATTCAATGTTTTTATCTTTTACCCAATTTTCATCATAAACAGAATTAGGTTTTTCATCAAAGCTTAATAAAAGTTTTAATTCAAAATTATTATTTACAGCAACATTCCTCACCGAATTGAACAGTTCACCATTTTTATTTACACGAACTTCAACTTTTTTACTTTGATATTCAAGATATCAAGGTTTTTTATTTATTTTTGTTGTATTTGTTATCCCAATTGCAGCAAAAGTTGCTATAGAACCAAAAAATAAGGTTCCGAAAGAAAAAATTTTTTTAATCTTTTTTTTCAATTTAATTTCTCCTTATCACAATATTTTGTAAGAAATTAATTATTTATAGAATTTCTTACATTTTTATTTTATAAGAAAAGATGGAAACAATTTAGAAAAAGATATAAAAAATTGTTAAAACTCTTTATATCTGCAAATTTTATGGAAAAGAAATATACACATATACTTATAATACTAATTACCCAACACCTTTTTAACCATAAATTTTTACTAAATTTCTATACTTAGTTAATTTTATTGTTTAATTCATCTATATATTTAATCATTTTTTTAACATCTATTTCTAGTAAATTGAAAATTTCCTTTTGCTTTTTAGTATGGGAATTTTTTCTTATATATTTTGTTGTAAATTTTATAACTTTAATTTTTCTTAATTCATGCATAATAGTATTAAAAGATGATGAACTATGATTTTCAAGGTACTTTTTGCACTTGTAAAATATGTAAGAACGGACTATCGAACCTAAAAAAGTAATAAAAACCTTTGAATTAAATGCATTGTCAAATCTTGTGTTTTAACTGTGACACAGTTAAAAAATAAATTTATTCCAAATTTAAAAAGATTTCACCTTCTTTATACTCTATATTTAATGTTGTTTGTTTGCTTGTTCGAATGTTTGTAAAGTTTTCAAAAATAAAATCGCTAACTTTATCAATTAAAATTTCATCTAAACCTGTAATAATTCCACGTGCCCCTAATTTTTTATCAATTTTTGTTTTTGTTTTGGTTAACAAACCATTTATTACATTTTCATAGTCTGCTATTCTCATTTCTAACTCATATAATGACTTCAATTGTTTTTGTAGTTTAACAAGGTTAATTTTAATTATTTGTTTTATGATATTATCATCAGTTATAAAGTTAAATGCTATGATATTTCTATGGCCGATACGATTTAATAATTCTGGTCTTTGTAGTTGATTATTAAAATAATTTACAACTTCTTTTCTAAAATTCTTTTCAACATTTATAACTGAATCATCTGGAGATACTTTATTTGCACCAATGTTGGACGTAAAAATAATAAAAGTTTCCGAGAAGTCTATTAACTCTCCCTTAGAAGATGTCAATCTACCATCTTCTAAGATTTGTAAGAATTTATCTAGTATTTTCGGGTGTGCTTTTTCAATTTCATCGAAAAGTAAAATAGAAAATGGATTTTCCTTCACTTTATTAGTTAACTCTCCACCTGAATCATATCCTACATATCCTGGTGGAGCACCAATTAATCTTTGATCAGAATGTTCATGATTATATTCTGACATATCAAAACGAAGCAATTTATTTTCATCGTGAAAAACAAATTCTGCTAATGCTTTTGATATTTCGGTTTTACCTGTCCCTGTGGGTCCGGCAAAAAATAAAATTCCTTTTGGTTTGGATAACTTTTGCGATTGCAAGATACCATTTAAACCAATAAATGATGAAATTAATGTTTGCTTTATTTTAGCAATTGCTCCATCTTGACCTAATACTCTTTTTCTTATCTCAATTTCAAAGTTTTTGAGGTTTACAGGATTAATTTTCTGTCACTCTGATTCTTTTTTATTATAATGAATAAGGTTATATTTTTCAGTATATGTGAATTTATTACTTCCTGTTCATCAAACTCGACCAATTTGCATTATTTCACGGCATGTTTTTTGTGATGTTAATCCTACTGCCTGCGAGTGCTCTTTGCTTTTTATTTCTTGTAATTTACTTACATCAGAAACAATGAAATTTTCAGATGTGTTTTCTATTATATATGATCGCTCGTATTGATTTGGTTTATTGATGTGAACTACTGCAGCCTCAGGATTATCCTTAACTAATTCACTAAAGATATTTTGCTCATTTTTTGCTATAAAAATCACTTTATTTTGTTTATTAATATCTGCATTATTAATCAGTTTTTCAGATTTAATGTTAGTTAAAATAACTGATAATATTCCACTAATAACTTCAATTAACTCAGGCGAATTCGTTGCTGTATTAGAAATTAATATATCTGAAAAATCAATAATATATACATTTGGATTCGCTTTTTTAGAAACTTTGTTCTTGTTAAATTCAACAATGCTTTCAAGCAATCTTCTCATATATGTCAACAAATCGATACTGTTTTCTTCTTCATCTGTTTCATATTCAGAAGTGATAACTTCTGGATATAATTGGAATTCACCATATCCAGGACTAAATTTAGTTATCCTTAGATAACCTAACGATTCAAACAAATTAATTATATGTTGATCTAAATTTAAAGTAGGACGCCGGGGTGGTACCACCCCGGCGATTTTTTTGATAAAAAAGGAGTAAAAATATGGCAAAACACCTAACTCACGAACAATGAAAGTTTTGAATCGAAAAATATCAAAGTTGTAAATCTAAAATTGAAGTAAATATTTTTTGAATTGAATTTTGCAAAATTAGAAATACAAAATTAACAAAAGAAGTAATTAAAAATTTCAAAAATAAGATAAAAATATATAATTTAAATATGAATTTATGCAGCAAGACAGGAAAGTCTTTGAAGAAAAATAAAGGTGTCGGAAGAAAGAAAATTAAGTTAAACATTAAATACGATGAACTGAATAATTACAGCAAAGAGTTTGTGATAGAAATTTTGAAAATTTTTACTGAATCAACAAATAATGAAATCGATTTAGATGAAGCAATTTCAAAAATTAAGAAGTTAAATTCTTATGTTTCGTTAAACAAAATTCTTTACCTTTTAGGTATTTCAAGAACTAGTTATTTCAGATGAAAGAAACAAATTAATTTACCAAAACCAGAAGTCTAAAAATACTTCTGATGAAGAACTTGTTATTAAATCTTTCAAAGAAAATAAAGGTTTATATGGTCGTGTAAGATTATCGATTTACATCTACAAAAAATATAAAATAAACCTAAATTACAGGAAAATAGGGAGAATAATGAACAAATTTTCTTTAAAATGTCTCGTTAGACAAAAGAAAAGAAAAAAAGAAAAAAAGGATATAAAATGTAAAATTTATCGATCTTGTGCAAAGAGATTATAACGGTGAAAAGAATAACATTGTTTCTCTGAGATGTTTCATATATTACTGCTCCAAAAGATTCAGAATCAAATCATTTATATTTATCAGTTGCAATACATCACAAAACAAAAGCTTGTTGTGTCTTGAAACCTTTCAGAAACAAATGACACAAAACTTGTTATTGAGCATATTTCAAAAATTCATTTTAAAGATAAATGAATACTTCATTCCGATCACGGATATCAATATTCTTCAAAAGAATATATAAAGTTAACACAAAAATTAAATGCTCAAATTTCAATGTCACGAATAGGAAATTCACTGGACAACAGAGAATCAGAATATTTCTTTTCTGTTATAAAATCAGAATGCTTAAATTTATACAACTTAAATAAATTAACATTTAACGAAATTTATCAATTAATTGATGAATATATAAATTTTTATAATAAAATTAGATTCCAATCAGTTTTAAATTGGAAAACTCCACAACAATGTTGGAGAGAATTCAATTTTTAACAAAACACATTTTTAGTACCACAAAAGTGTCCATGTTTAATTATGTTCTTTTTTATTATCATGTTCATCTTTATAATAATATGTATCATATACATTACCTGAGATAACTACAAGATTCTTTTCTTGCAGTTTAATTGCTAATTTCTTTAAAGAATTATACATTATTTTACTCCAGATTTTATGGTTTGCTGCATTGCTTTTAATAATGGTTTTGCATTGATAATATTACGAAGTATTTTAATATCTTTGTATAAATATCCTTTTTTAGAGACTGCTTGCTGAATCTTTTCTGATAATGTAACACACATATGTTTCTCATAATCCCCTATATCATATTGTACACTGTCATCTAGATTGAAAATAATTTTAAATCTATTATCTTTATTATTTTTAAAATTTAGAACATATGCAAATGAAACTCGCAATTCACCTTTGTCATCAGTAATTGTAATAACATCTGGTGTACCTTTTAAATGATACCCGTTTTCTTTTAAAACTTCTTTATAGGTATTTATTTTTCTTTGGGTTAAATTATTACGATAATTTAACTCTTGTATTACTGCTAATAAATCACTTATTTCTTGCGGAGAAGTCTTTGTATCTAGCTCATCAAGTAATTTGAATTTTATCTTTATATCTAATGTAGATTCTTCAATTAAGTTCTCAATATGTCTTTTAGTTTTATCCAATGTTTGCTTAGTAATCTCTTTATTTCTTATCTGAGAAATTTTGGCTTGCAGTGCATTCGTTGTAATAACTGTACCAGTTTCTTTTAGTTCATCTATAGCGATGTTTGCAATATAACCTTCTTTTAAAATTAGTCGATTTATTTCACTTTCATCTTGTTTAATTTGAGCAAAAATATCATCGATATAGTTTAAATTTAATTTAAGATTTTCTAGTTGTTTAAAAATTCTGTGTTTTTGGTATTGAAATTCTGTTTCTCTAGCAGTAACTTGATTTTCATATATTTGTCTTGTCTCGGAAAACGACTCGAGCGTATTTAAACTTGCAGCTACTGATTCTAAAATTTCTTTACATTGTTCTTGAAATAATTCAGATGAAGCATTGTTATAAAGTTCTGTAACTTCATCATTAATTTTATTTAACTCTTGTTTTTCTGCATCAATGCAGATGCTATGAGTAATT
Source organism: Mycoplasma sp. 6243 (assembly GCF_051200785.1). NCBI lineage: Bacteria > Bacillati > Mycoplasmatota > Mollicutes > Mycoplasmatales > Mycoplasmataceae > Mycoplasma > Mycoplasma sp. 6243. The sequence continues at coordinate 126,614 of NZ_CP195154.1, read as the reverse complement.
ACTGCAGCATGTGACATTATTTTTCTCCTTTTTTACTGTTATCAAATTCTGATTCAAATCTTAACAATTGCTTCTCTTTTGTTAAATTAAAACTAAAATTTTCTTTTTCTTTGTTATGTATTTGCTCAGAAGTTCATTCATATGTTTTGGAAAAATTAGGATATCCTTTTTCTTTTAATAATTTAGAAACATTTTTTGTTGAATTTACTAAGGTTTCTAAACTTTGTCTTAGTTTTGCTGTTCTGCCTAAAAATGTTTCTTCAGACATTGTTGGAGCATCTTTTAGATAAATTTTAATTTTATTTATATTATTTGATATATATGGACTTTTTAAAGGACTGTAATTTATTGCAGTTAATTTATTTAATTGTGATTCTAATTCGCTCTTTGTCATTGATTTGTATTTTAGTAGCAATAAATTAAGAATCTCAAATGCTTTTTTAATATTTATTTCAGGTATTCAGTTGTCAAAATACACTTCGCCATTATCATAAAACCAAGGAAATGTCTCATAGAAAATGTTTAGCAATGTTGAATTTGTTATATCATATTTATATTTTGATGATACTAATTTTATAAATTCACCGTTATCTATATTCTTATAAATGTTATTTTTTTGCTTCTTTAAATATTTAATTAATTCATCATATTCAATTAATTTTTCTGTGTATAAATACATTAATTTATTTATATCTGTTATTTTATGATTTAATATTTGTTCTTTATTTTTAACAAAGAAATTATAAAAATAATTAACTGTGAAATTATAATCAATAATTTCCATAACATATTCCAGAACCTTAGCATCTTTTATCTGATGATTTATATCCTGTGTGTTTTCTTTTGAAAACTCACTTTTAATCCAATGTTTTAAATCTATTTCTTCTTTATATAACTGATAGGTATTAACAAAGTCAGTTTTTGGATTTCCCAAATTGTTATTAAGGTAATATTGCAGTTTTATTGGTGCTTTAAAGACTTGTCAATGCTTATTTTCAGCATATATAATTTTAATTGAAATGGGTCAGATTCAACTCTTTTGTTCATTACATTTATCTATCAAGTTTTGATTTTCTTCTAATGAATATTTTAGATCTTCTTTATCCTTTTGATAAAAATTCCCTTGAAAATCACTCCCATCAAAAACTTCATTAAATTTTTCTTGAAGTTTTTGTCTAAGTATATATGAAAATGAAGGAATATATTGATTATATGAATATATAAAATTTGTCTTGTTTCATTTAATTTTGTTATTATCTACTTCAAATTCACAATTTTCTTCTATAAGAACATTAACTTTCTCTAATTGATGTGAAATAAAGACATAATCCTTATTATCATCATATCCACCTGATTTATATTCTTTCCATTGCGAAACATTATCATCGTTTGTTTTTATATTTTCGCGCAGTTTAATTATGTTATTTAAATCATTTGAATCAGAAAAGTTAGGTTTTCAATTAATATCTGTTTTCTTTACAGCTATTCTGCGTTCTTTATTTATTAAATTAACATAAATTATATTTTTTACTATCTTTTCTTGTTCTTCAAGTGTTTTATACTCATCATTATCAAAATATTCTAATATTTTTTTATTTATCTTAATAGAATGAAATCTCAAATTCTTTCAATCTCCTTTATTATATTCATTAGTGAGTGTATATAAAACATTATTTATAAATAAATTATCTATTTTTTCTTCTATTAAAACAAATGATCTTTGTCAAATATTTAATACTTTTGTAATAACATCTTTAAATAAATCAGTAGATTTAATTTCGTAATTACTTCGAAAGTCTGGGTTTTCTAAATACTTAATAATTCCTACAAAAATCGCACTTAGTTCATCCATATCAATGAGTTTTCTGTATTTTTTAAATATTTTTAATTCTAAATATGGAACATTAATCTTAATCTTCATTGAATTGTTCTTCATCATAATTAACAATTGCTCCTTTGCTTGATGCTTCATCATATCATTTTCTGATAATGCTTTCGAATTTACTTCCTGTAGGTAGATCTATTTCTGAAACAATATCATTAAGAGGTTTTCGGAATGCACCAACTAAAATTAATTTATCCTTTGCGCGCGAAACTGCAACATTTAAACGTTCTATTTTTTTATAAAAATCATAATTTCTGGTATTAAGACTAACGAAACCGTTCTCATCGAAACTATTTTGTGCTCTGATTAAATCTACTATAACAATATCTTTTTCGCGACCTTGAAAGTTATCTACTGTATCTACTTTGATATTTTTTAGTGCCTTTATATGCGAGTATTCTTTGATGAAGCTTCTAACAACATTACTCTGATCACGGTTCATACAGATTACACCAATTTGGTTGGAGTTTATATTGTTATTTTTAAATAAATTATGAAGTATTTTTATAATAATATATGCATTATATTCATTGATTCTTCCGTTGTATTCTTTGTTTTTAAACATAGAAGATTTTTGATCAGCAGTGTAAGAAAGATTGCTAAGAGCATTAATTATTTTGTTTTTTTCTGAATGTTCTGAATTTAAAGAAAGAAATTTCATAAAATCTGTCGAATAATGTGTGGAATCAACTATGTTAAAATGATGATTAAAATTATTATTCTGATTCGTTTTTAAATTATAATTAATAAATTCGTGACTTTGATAAATGCTCGGCATCTCGAGTTTTTCATCATGATCATAAACAAAGTTAACTATATTCATTATCTCGGTAGCAAAACGGTGTTGAGTTTTTAAAAATGAATATGGTGAATGATTATTATATCTTCTTTTTATTTGCAATGCATGTTCTTTAAAGAAAGGAAATTCCAGTTCCTTTTTAAGATTATTTCAAAACTCTTCTGTTGCTGGTCATTTTGAGCTATTTTGAAGTTTCAACCAATTTCATCAATTATCCAAAATTCCTTTATCTGATTCTCCATATTGATTAAGTTTTTTGTCATTTAGGTTTTCAGTTAATTCAACATTAGGTGGCAGTTGCCGATAATCTCCAACTAATGTTACCTTATTAGCCATTAAAATACTATTAATCACTTCTAATGTTGTTGATTTTGATACTTCATCAAGAATTTGAAAATATATAGGATAATCTATAAATAACCTTTTAGAATTATCGCTATCATTAAAAATCGATATTTCTTGTCTGGCTGATGTAGTCATTCCTATAACATTGATTAAATCTGCATCAAATGCTTTCCTAGCAAAATTTTTAATATCATCAATACTGTTGTTTGATTTATCAGCATAATAATTTTTCATTTTATCAAAATATATACTTCATTTATCCTGGATTTGAGTTTGTGTTTTCTTTAGAATATCATCAAGATTTCAAAATTCGACTAATCTTATTTGTGATTTACTTGCTACATTTTTAAATTGTTGAAAATATTTATTTTCTTCAAATCCTTTATATTCATGGTTAGTTTTGATTGTAAAATCTAATATCTTGTGCAATATGTCATAATCTATAGTTTCTTTATAAGGGGATAAAGTTATTTTCATAACTTCATCTTTTGTGTGTTGAGTTATTTTTAAATATAAATCTGGTGCTTTGTCTTTATTTGATTCTAAATATTCAACACTTAATTTTATATCAATATATTTTAGTAAATTTTCTTCTTTATTATCTTTATACCAATTTAAAAAAGGTTGAAAATTCTTTTTTTCAGTAATTAAATTATTGAATAAAGAACTTGTAAAATTCTTTAACATCGCTTTATCGCTGAATTTTTCATTTTCTAGAATTTCAGGATTACTGTAATCTATATCTTCTCGTCTTAATAACTTAAAATATATAAAATTGGGATTCTTTTTATTAATTTCATACAAGCGATCAAGTGCATTATTAATTGCTTCATGTGTTGATGACATTATTAAACAGTTCTTTTTATTTTCATTTACTACATGCTCTATAATTGCACAAATAGTCTGTGTTTTTCCAGTCCCAGGCGGTCCTTGAATGTATGAAATACTTGATGAATTTAGTGCTTTTTTAACTGATTCTTCTTGTTTTTGATTTAAATTCAATGCTATCTGACTGTTTATTTCAAAATTTGCTGGTATGTTCACCTGAAAGAAATTTGGTTCTTCTACTGATTTTGCTAAATAAGGATTTCTGTACATCCCATCACTAAAGTTTTTTAACGAATTATAAAATCTTCTATATTTAATTACTAAACCTTCATCTTTATCCGACAAATAATAATGATTGCTATTAAAAAGATCTTTTATATTTAATAGAGAGTGTTCAGAATCATTAATTGATTTTATATTTATATTCTCTATTGACTCAGATTTTGTGTCTTTTTTTATCTTCAGTTCAGTCTCTATAATTTTATATATCTTAAAAAACTTATCTGCTATTAGTTTTTCAATATATTTTACTTTTTTTTCTTCTTTTTCTATACTTTCTTTATTTGATTTAATTAAAGTTCGTATATCAGATAATTTGGTGTTTGATATCCTTATATTTTCACTTATATTTTTGAGTTCTACATCGATCTTTTTTATCTTCTGCTCTAGTAATAATTTTTCATTATTTAAGTAATTTATTTTATCTTTATAATTATCAACATCATAATCATCTTCTCATGATTGTTCTTTAATTTTTTTAATTTCTTTTATTTGATTTGATACTTCATTAATTTTATTATTAAAATTGCTTATTTGTTGTTGTAAATCTTGTTTATGTTTTTCAGATTGTTTCTTCTCTTTTTCTTTTTCATTAATTTCATTTGTCAGATTTTGATTCTGATGTGTAAGCATATTTATTGATTCATTTGATGATTTTATAAATGAATTTAACTTACTTTTTATATACTCGGTTTTATCAACATCATTTTCGTTTTTGTTTGTAAATTCATATTTATCATCATAATCATTTTCAGCAAATATACTGATATTCTTACCGGAAACAAGTTTTTCTTTTTTATTATCTCTGCTCACCAAGCATCAATACTTATGATATGTATTTATATTATCAACTCTTCTGTCTTTGAATTTTAAAACAGGATATGAGTATGTCTTTTTATCACTTTCTTTATTAAAGATATGGAATGAAATTAAAAAATCCAATGAATTCCTTAGTTTTAATCCATTTTCAGTTTTTGTATTTTTTGTTCACATTAATTCACTACTTTTTTCAAGAATTATGTTTCTTATTTTATGATTCTCTTTTAGAGTATTGTATATTCTAAAATAATTTTCTTCGTATTTAATATTTATAAGCTGAATGCAAAGATTAGAAATATTTTGATATTCTTTTTCTAATGATAAGTCCAAAAACTCTATTCTACTTAATTCAAAATATAAATCTTTAATACTCTCCAGTTTCTTTAATTTAGTAAAAAGACAAATGCTATTAAATCTGTCAATCTTATTTTCTTTAATATAGGAATCCTTTAGCTTTACAATAAAAACTACAGTTGAAACCAACGGTCCACCTGTTTTTAAATCATTCCAATCATTATTTAACAAAACCTTTTCTAACTTCTTTTTGCTTGATAGCAAATCAAGATTTATTACTTCCAAGTTATAATTATCTATATTCTTAAATACTCCATTAAGATAATTAATATACTGATTTATATCATTAGAATTCAAGTAATTTAAATTCCTTCGAAATGTTTCTTGAAGAAACTTCTCCAGGGTTTTCTCTTTTTGTTTTTCAGAAATATGTCCTGCTTGAATTCTTAAATCGCCATACGAAAGCTTACTATTAAAATTAACAGCTATATTAATAGTAGATGTGTGTGTGTGTGTAGCAAGTTATCCATAACCATATTTAATTTACCTCACAATTTCTCTTATTATGAATTATTTATTCATAAATTTTACTATAAAAATAGGCAATTTATTGCTTTTTACTGATATTTTTTAGGTTGTGTTCTTACACAAGTTAAAAAAATGCCCCTTAGGCATAGTCCTTTGAAAACTGAATAGTAATTATAATTCATTAAAATGTCTTGAATACATTTACTTTTAAACCTATCAATTTATTAGTAATGGTCAGCTGAATGTATTACTACACTTACACTTCCATCCTATCAACCTCGTAGTCTACAAGGAATTTCAAGGGAATACTTATCTTTGAGGAGGCTTCCCACTTAGATGCTTTCAGCGGTTATCCCTTCCATACTTAGCTACCCAGCTATGCTCCTGGCGGAACAACTGGAACACCAGTGGTACGTCCACTCCGGTCCTCTCGTACTAAGAGCAGCTCTCATCAATATTCCAACGCCCACATCAGATAGGGACCGAACTGTCTCACGACGTTCTGAACCCAGCTCGCGTACCGCTTTAATTGGCGAACAGCCAAACCCTTGGAACCGACTCCAGCTCCAGGATGCGATGAGCCGACATCGAGGTGCCAAACCTTGCCGTCGATGTGATCTCTTGGGCAAGATAAGCCTGTTATCCCCAGGGTAACTTTTATCCGTTGAGCGACTGCCATTCCATGATGTACAGCCGGATCACTAAGTCCTGCTTTCGCACCTGCTCGACTTGTAAGTCTCGCAGTTAAGCACACTTCTACCTTTGCGCTCTACATACGGTTTCTGACCGTATTGAGTGTACCTTTGAACGCCTCCGTTACCTTTTAGGAGGCGACCGCCCCAGTCAAACTACCCACCACGCACTGTCTCCCCACCGGATCACGGTGGTAGGTTAGAAACTCAACATACCAAGGGTGGTATTTCAACGGTGACTCCTCTGAAACTAGCGTTTCAGTATCAATGTCTCCCACCTATCCTACACATGTTAGGCCAAGTTCCAATACGAAGTTGTAGTAAAGCTCCATGGGGTCTTTTCGTCTTGATGCGGGTACCCAGCGTTTTCACTGGGACCATAATTTCACCGAGTCCAATGTTGAGACAGTTGAGAGATCATTGCGCCTTTCGTGCAGGTCAGTATTTAGCCGACAAGGAATTTCGCTACCTTAGGACCGTTATAGTTACGGCCGCCGTTCACCCGGGCTTCATTTCAACGCTTCGCATAAAGCTAACGCATCCACTTAACCTTCGGGCACTGGGCAGGCTTCACCCCCTATACATCACCTTACGGTTTAGCAGAGAGCTGTGTTTTTGATAAACAGTTGCCCCTCACAATTTACTGTGACCAACTTTTACAAGCTGGTACCCCTTCTTGCGAACTTACGGGGTTAATTTGCAGAGTTCCTTAACATTGGTTTTCTCGCTCGCCTTAGAATACTCATCTTGGGAACGTGTGTCCGTTCTCGGTACAGGCACCAAAATATTTAAAGTTTAGAAGCTTTTCTAGGAAGTATGAAATCACACAATTTGATTCAAAGAATCTATGCATCATAACTTCCGGTTGCAATTTCTTTTAGAAGACGCATTTAACTAATCTTCCCCAGTTGTTATTTACCCCTAAAAAATCCATTTATAGGTAGTGCTATCCTTCTCCGTCACTCCATCACATATTAAGGTGGTACAGGAATATTAACCTGTTATCCATCGGATACGCATTTCTGCCTTTCCTTAGGCCCTGACTAACCCTGGGTGGACGAACCTTCCCCAGGAAACCTTTCCCAATAGGCGTTGTGGATTCTCACCACAAATCGTTACTCATACCGGCATTCTCACTTCTTAAGTCTCCATTACTCCTTACGGTGTAACTTCACTGTCTTAAGAACGCTCCTCTAACGTACATAATGTACCCGTGGCTTCGGTATTGTGTTTTACTCCCGTTAAATTATTGGCGCAAGATCTCTTGACTAGTGAGCTATTACGCACTCTTTAAAGGGTGGCTGCTTCTAAGCCAACCTCCTAGTTGTTTATGAAATCTCACAACCTTTCTGACTTAACACAATTTTGGGACCTTAGCCGACGATCTGGGTTGTTACCCTCGCGAGCCGGGACGTTAGCACCCCGGTTCCGACTGCATGATAATACAAAATGGTATTCGGAGTTTGATTATAGTCAGTACCACTAGGCGCGGCCATTCCATATTCAGTGCTCTACCACCAATTCTTAACATCACACGCTAGCCCTAAAGCTATTTCGAGGAGAACCAGCTATCTCCAAGTTCGATTGGAATTTCTCCACTATTCACAAGTCATCCGGGCACTTTTCAGCGTACTACGGTTCGGTCTTCCATTTGGTGTTACCCAAACTTCAACCTGCTCATGAATAGATCACATGGTTTCGGGTATATATCAACATACTAAACGCCCTATTCAGACTCGATTTCTCTACGGCTCCGCTTTTTTCTGCTTAACCTTGCATGTTAATATAACTCGCCGGTCCATACTGCAAGATGTACGCCATCAGCCATTAACGGCCTTTGACTAATTGTAAGTAAGTTGTTTCAGATTCTATTTCACTCCCCTCCCGGGGTTCTTTTCACCTTTCCCTCACGGTACTAGTTCGCTATCGGTGTCTGGTTAGTATTTAGCCTTACCGGATGGTCCCGGTGGATTCAGACAAGGTTTCACGTGCCTCGCCCTACTCAGGATACTATCAGAAGTTGCAATAATTTTACATACGGGAGTATCACCCTCTATGCTGAAGCTTCCCAACTTCTTTTGCTATCAGTGCAATTTGTAACTTCGTGTAGATAGTCCTACAACCCCAACATAAGTTGGTTTGAGACTCTTCCAATTTCGCTCATGCTACTTATGGAATCATTGTTTATTTTCTGTTCCTGTTGCTACTAAGATGTTTCAGTTCACAACGTGTCTCGTCAGTTGAAACTATAGATTCATTTCAATGCAATTAGATATTATTCTAATTAGGTTTCCCCATTCGGAAATCCCCGTGTCGCAGACTATATCCAGGCTCTACGAGGACTATCGCAGGTAATCACGTCCTTCTTCGACTTCCAGACCCACAAGCATCCACAACTCACTCTTTCTTATTTAAAAGTTGACAATATAACCTATTGATTTGATGTATTCAAAGACATTTTAATAAATTATTTTATAAATAATTACTCGGTATCATCAAACAAATTGACTCATTTTTTTTGATGTCGTTGTCATATTAATTTATCTTTACTATTCAGTTTTCAAAGAACAAAAGAGAGAAAAGTTCTCTCAAAACTAGATATAACTTTTGGACTATTAACAAAAGCACATAACATAAATAAAATAGTCGTTAATATTTGTTATATAAATAACAATGTACTCCGTAGAAAGGAGGTAATCCATCCCCACGTTCTCGTAGGGATACCTTGTTACGACTTCACCCCAGTCACCGGCCCTGCCTTAGGCGGTTGTCTCCGTAGTTAACTAAACCGACTTCGGGCATTACCAGCTCCCATGGTGTGACGGGCGGTGTGTACAAGACCCGAGAACGTATTCACCGTAGCGTAGCTGATCTACGATTACTAGCAATTCCGACTTCATGTAGTCGAGTTGCAGACTACAATCCGAACTGAGAATAGTTTTTTGAGATTTGCTTCACATCACTATTTTGCTTCTCTTTGTACTATCCATTGTAGCACGTGTGTTGCCCCACTCGTAAGAGGCATGATGATTTGACGTCGTCCCCACCTTCCTCCCAATTACTCGGGCAGTCTTCTTAGATAATTAACTAAGAATAAGGGTTGCGCTCGTTGCAGGACTTAACCGAACATCTCACGACACGAGGCTGACGACAACCATGCACCATCTGTCATTCTGTTAGCCTCCACTATATCTCTATAGTTTTGCAGAAGATGTCAAGAGTGGGTAAGGTTCTACGCGTATCTTCAAATTAAACCACATGCTCCACTGCTTGTGCGGATCCCCGTCAATTCCTTTAAGTTTCACTCTTGCGAGCATACTACTCAGGCGGATGATTTAATGCGTTAGGCTGCGTCGATAGTATCTATCAACTAATCATCATCGTTTACAGCGTGGACTACCAGGGTATCTAATCCTGTTTGCTCCCCACGCTTTCGTCTCTCAGTGTCAATATGTACCCAGTTAGCTGCCTTCGCCAAGTTGGTGTTCTTCCTAATATCTACGCATTTCACCGCTTCACTAGGAATTCCGCTAACCTCTATACAATTCTAGCATGCCAGTATCCAACGCGATTTGGGGTTGAGCCCCAAATTTTGACGCCAGACTTAACATACAACCTACAGACGCTTTACGCCCAATAATTTCGGATAACGCTTGCAACCTATGTATTACCGCGGCTGCTGGCACATAGTTAGCCGTTGCTTTCTGACAAGGTACCGTCAAGGTATTAACATTTCCTTTAATACTTTTTCTTCCCTTATAACAGCAGTTTACAACCCGAAGGCTGTCATCCTGCACGCTGTGTTGCTCCATCAGACTTTCGTCCATTGTGGAAAATTCCCTACTGCTGCCTCCCGTAGGAGTCTGGGCCGTATCTCAGTCCCAGTGTGGCGGATCAGTCTCTCAACCCCGCTAAACATCATCGTCTTGGTAGGCCTTTACCCTACCAACTAACTAATGCTCCGCACCCCGATCTCTTAGTGGAGCAAATGCTCCTTTAATTTAACTTTTATGCAAAAGTTAAAGGTATCCAGTATTAGCGATAATTTCTCATCGTTATCCTAATCTAAAAGGTACGTTAAGTACGTGTTACTCACCCATTCGCCGCTAAGTTATAAATAACTTCGCACGACATGCATGTATTAGGCACACAGCCAGCGTTCATCCTGAGCCAGGATCAAACTCTCGAAAAAATTGACGACTGTCATGTTTTATATCTAGTTTTCAAAGAACTTTTTTGAACTTTTTTTAAAAGTCGCTTAGATATTATAGCAGTAAAATAAAAAAGAAAAATTATTTTTTTATTTTTTTTTTGATTTTTAATTTGTAATTTATCGAAAGAATAATTATTCTTCTCTTACATATTTTATATTTATTTTATATTATATAAATGAATTTGTGTGAAAAAGTAGTAAAATATTAGCAAACATTAAAAATAATATAAAAGGAGATTCAATGACAAGAAAGTATAAGCTTCTTTCAGTACTTTTTGGTACTTCAAGCTTAACTACACTAATTGCTGCTAGTTGTGGAACTTCGCAGCAAAAGAAAACACCAGGAACAGGCACAGAAACTGCTCAATATCCAACTGATAAAGCTGCTTCTGATAACACTGTTCGTTTAGCAACAGCACAAGGAAAGGTATACCCTTTGATGATTGCTCTTAAGCAACTTGTTCCATTATATAATCAAACAATGAAAGATCAAGCAGGTTATTTGCCAGTTGTTTTAGAGACAGCTGATGAAACTAAAGCAAAAAGTGAATATGAACTTGGAACACAAGCTGAAAATTATACCAGAACTAATGATGCAAAACTTGCTAACTTACTCTTAGGTAACAAAACTACTGCATATCAAATTAATTCATATGGTAAGATTTTAGATGTTTCTGATACTTTACCTAACAATTTGTTTCCAACTAAAATCTTAAAGAATCACAACAACTTAGTTGGTGAAGATACATCAGGTGGAAAAATTTATAACCTTCCTTTTGATGTTTCTGATACTAATGGATTTAGTATTAACATCGACTTATTAAACAAAGCATTAGAACTAATGAAAGCAGCTGGTGCTACAGTTGTAAATGAAGGTAAAGTTTTTGAAAAACTTGCTGCAAACAAAGACAAAGGAAATAACATCCCTGCTGAATCAGTAATTAACTACTTAAAAGCAAAACCTGGATCACTAACAGGATATATAGTTAATCAAAAAACTTTTGAAGGTGTTGAAAGTTTATTTGAATTTGCAAGAAAATTCTATTCAGCAGTCGAAGTTGATACTGCTAAAGTTGCTACAGCAACAACCGAACTTATTCCATTACAAGCTTTTTCAATTGACTACCAACAAGATGAGTTTTACAAACTTATCAATAATGATTTAAATTATAAAAAACTTTGAGAACTTGAACCTACAACAAATAACCAATTTGACTTGTCTAAGATCAAATACAACTTACCAAGTGATCAAGCAATGAAAGACAAATTTGTTGAAGTATTTAACAAATTTGTAGATAACCATTCAATACAAGTTCAAACCAAGGTAGGTGATAAAGATGTGTCTAAACCTATCTTATTTAGAGATGTAAAATTCGAAAATAACTCAAATGAATGAGCATCATGACATATGAGACAATATCAAACCATTTTTGCTATAGTTGCTTCTGTCGGTCTTGAGCAATCAGTTAATTCGCAAACATCTCGCAATTTCTTTGCTGCTAAAAACCCTGATGCTCCAAAGAAATGAACAACTCGTGATGATGTTTTCTTACAACAACAAATTACTAAAAACAAAGCAGATGATACTAATGCTACCTATTTTGAAGGTGGTTCTAGTTTAATCCCTGTTGCTGTTGGTAGTAAAGAAGATGCTGCTACAAAGATGTTTTTAAACTGATTGTATAACGGTAAAACCACATGAAATAATAAAGAGGTTAATGTTCGTGATTTAATGTCTGAACTTTCTGCATACATCATTCCATTAAACACAGATTTAACTCGTGGAGTAAGTTTTTACAACAATGTGGAATCAGATTTAGATACACAAATTGCTGCAAATGAAACAAAACTAAAAACTTTATCAGATGGTGAAGAAAAAACCAACCTACAAAAAGCAACTGAAGCATTAAAATCACAAGCTAACTATACACACTCAGCTGCATTATCATTCACTTCATTAAAAGAATTTAACGATGGTAATGAAGATTTATTTAGCTTACCAAGTAATCCTAAAACAACAAAGATTAATGCATACATCGCTACACAATTGCTTAATTCAACCCGTGATAAAAATGCAACTAAAGCAAACGGAACAGATGTGTTAAACCATGTTTTAGATTTAATCAGTAAAGAAAACTAATAATACGAAATCATGTGTATACATGATTTTAAATTTTAACTTTTAACTAGTATTAATAAAAAGGACACAAATGAAAAAATATACTAAACTCTTTTCTATTATTTCCCTTGCTTCAGTAGCTCTTGCAGCAAGTTGCTCACAAAGTAAAACACAACAAACTGAATATCTAACAGATAATGCTGCAAAAGATAAGAAAATTGTTTTTGCCACTGCACAACCTAATTCTTGACCTTTAATGTATGCGTTAGAAAAGATGATTCCTCTGTATAACAAAGAAATGAAAGACCAACCTGGATTTTTACCAATAGAGTTACAAACAAAGGAAATAACAAAAGCAGATGGCGAATTTGGTTTAGCTACACAAACTGAAAATTATATTAAAAGTAACGATTCCAGACTTGCTAACTTGCTTTTAGGTAGCAAAACCACTGCATATATTATCAATAAATATCAAAAACTTCTTGATACATCAAAAGAACTTCCAATTTCTTTATTTCCTAAGAAAATACTTGAAAATCATACTAGTGTTGTTGGAGAAAAACTAGGTAGCAAATTATTCAACTTACCTTTTGATGTCTCAGATACCAACGGATTTATATTAAACATTGACTTAATGAATAAGATGTTAGACTTAATGCGACAAGCAGGAGCAAATATCGACCGAAATGGAAAACTTTTTGATACCTTAAATGAATATAAAGATAAAGGAAATCACATCCCTGATGAATCAGTAATAAATTTCTTAAAAATAAAACCAGATTCATTAAAAGGTTACGCTATAAATTCTAAAACTTTCCAAGGGGTTGAATCGCTTTTTGAACTAGCACACAAGTTTTATGATTCAGTTGAAATAGATAATGATAAGGTTGCTAAATTCAACAAACCTATTATCCCTTTACAAGTCTTTTCAATCGATTACACATTAGATGAATTTTATAAAGTGCTAAATAATAGACTTAAAGGTAAAAAACTTTGACAACTAAACTCCACAAATGGTCAATATGATCAAAGTAAAATTACTTTTAATTTAGCAACAGATAAGAAGATGCAAGCTGATTTTATCGATGTTTTTAACGAATTTGTTAAAAACAAATTAACTATTGTACAAGCATCAAATGACCAAAATGTTAATGATGTTTTATTTAGAGATGTTAAATTTGAAGGAAAAAGCGAATCAAGTTCTTCACATATGCGTCAATATCAGGTAATTTTCAGCATCTTTGCTTCTGTTTCATATGAATACACATTTAATTCAAAGACTATTAGATATTTTAATAAACCAACTGCTGATGTGTTAGCAAAGTGAACCACAAGCGATGATGTTTATTTACAACAACAAGTTTTAAAAAATAAGGCAGACGATGATTTTGCAACCTATATCGAGGGTGGATCATCATTAGTCCCTATTTCAATTGATAATGGTGGTGATGAAGATAAAGCAACTACTATGTTTATTAATTGACTTTACAATGGAAAAACTACTTGAAATAATAAGGAAATTAATGTCCGTGACTTAATGACACAATTAGCTGCTTATGTTATACCTTTAAATAAGGATTTAGAACGTGGAATCAGTTTTTATGAAAATGCTGAAAAAACCTTAAAGGATGAAATTGATGCTAATGAAGCAAAACTCAAAAATCAACCGAATAAAACCTTAGATGATCAAACTGAAGAACTAAAAACAGAGACACATCACCTTCATTCAGGAGCATTATCATTCACTTCATTAAAAGAATTTGTCGATACAGATGTAGCAAAATTATTTGATTTACCAGGTAATGAAACTACCTCAAAAATCGATGCTGTAATTAAGGAATCATTAATAAATTCAACATTAAACAAAAATCCATCTTTTAAAACAGGACAGCAAGTTTTAGATGAAGTTCTACAAATTATTTCAAAAAATCAGTAATAAGATTGCACTATGTGCAATTTTATTTTGCTAATTCTTTTATTTATAATTTTGCATTATAATATAGCAATAATCCATAAGGAGTTATAATGAAAAAGTTACTGAGATTTTTATCAATCGCATCATTAGCAACATCAGCAGTTGCTATTAGTTGTTCAAATGCACAAAAACAAAGAGAAAGTAAAATTCTTTTTGCTACATCACAAGGTGATTATTTTCCTTTGATTATGGGACTAAAGGAAATTATTCCTTTGTATAATCAACAAATGAAAGACCAACCTAATTTTCTTCCTGTGCAACTACTAACTAGCAATGACACCAAAACTAATTCAGAATTAAAATTAGCAGCTCAAAATGCAGAATATATCAAAAACGATGATAGCAAGCTAGCAAACATTTTTTTAGGTAACCAAGCAGGTGCATTTTTAATTAATTAATATAATAAACTTTTGGATGTTTCAAGTGTGTTACCGGTTAGTTATTTTCCAAGCAAACTTGTTACAACTCACACTAATTTAGCTGGCGAAAAAATTAATAATACTCGTATTTATAATCTTCCTTTTGATGTTACTGATATAGATGGTTTTTCTATAAATATCGATTTGTTAAATAAAGCATTTGAATTTTTAAAACAAGCTGGAGCAACTATTGATGAAAATTCAAAAATATATCAATATGCTTTGCAGCACAAGGATTTAGGTAACCAAATACCGAGTAATTCATTAATCAACTACTTAAAAATCAAAGACGATACCAATTTAAAAGGTTATATAATTAATGATGCTACATTTAACGGGATAGAATCACTTTTTGATCTTGCTCGTAAGCTTAAAAGTATATTAGAATTTGATAAATCAAAGGTTGAAACAAGCGATCAAATTGATGATTTAGCGATTTTCACAATCGATGAAAGAGATGATGCATTTTTAAAAGTTTTAAATAACAAACTACTGGGCAAAAGAATTTGGCAACTGCAAAAAACTAACGATAAATATGACTTTTCAAAGGTAAAATACAATCTTGAAGATTCTGACATAAAAAAGGCATTTATAGATACATTTAATGAATTTGTTGCTCTAAATCATAATGAATATTTAAATAATGCAGTTTTTCAAGATATAAAATTTGAAAACCAAATGGATGAATGAAGTTCATGAGCATTGCGTGATTATAAAGCGATTTTTTCTTTTGTAGCTAATGTAGGTTATGAGCAATCTATGGATAGTCCAATTTCCAGATTTTTTTATTTAAGCAAAGATGATAAAGAAAAATATAAAAAATGAGCACAAAAAGATGATATTTATTTACAGGAACAACTTACCAAAAACAGAGCAAATGATGCTTTTTCCACATACATCGAAGGTGGATCAAATTTAATCCCAATTTCAATTGATAATGGAGGAAAACAAGATAATGCAACTTTATTATTTTTAAAATGACTTTATCAAGGAAATGTAAATTATAATGGTGAATACATTAAGGTTACTGATTTATTAGCACAAAAAACTGGTTATATAATCCCACAAAAAAGTCAAATTGAATCTGCATCAGATTGATATGTTCAAAGACAAACTATTTTAACTAATAAATTAAAGTTACTTAAAAATCAACTTAAAACTAATTCAAATAATTCCGATGAAATCCAAAAACAAATTGATAAATTAAGCACAGAAAGCAATTATTTATATGCAGCTGATACAACTTTTAAAGGATTAAAAAACTTTGAAAACAGTAAAAACGAAGATATTTTTTGAGTTCCTATCGACCAAACAACATCTGCTATTGTCGAAAAAATTCGCTCTTTACTTCTTGATTCTACATTGAAAAAGAATCCAAAAATAATAACAGGAGAACAAGCATATCAAATCATTTTAAATATGATAAAAAACTCATAGTTATTGTCATATTTATTTTTGTTTTTGTATATTTGGTAAAATTTATTTATGAATGGTATAGCAAGTGTAAAAAATCTTGTTTTTGTAAAACAAAAAAAAGAAATTTTAAATATCCCAGAATTATATATTCCCGAAAATAAAATAATATCGATAGTTGGACCATCAGGAGCAGGCAAAACTACCTTATTAAATTTGTTATCTAAAATTGAAACACCAAAAAGTGCTGAAATCACTCTTTTTAACAATATGCAGACTGCTCAAATAGGTTATATTTTGCAAGAAAACTTTCTTTATGAGGAAATAAGTGTTTTTCATAATATTTATCTAAGCGCAAAAAACTCATTTGTTTGAAGACATGAAAAAAGGTTAGAATTCTTACAAAATTTTGATGCTAAATATTATTTATCACCTTTTTTACAAAAACTTATTAATAAGTATAAAGAAACAAAAAACGAAAAGAAAGAAAGATAATTATTCTATACAATATGACATTTTTTGTTTTTTAAATATATGTTTAAAAACCAAAATGCATTTAAAGTTATACAAAAAGAATCTAAACTTAAGCAGTTTTTCAAAAAAGACCTAGATTTTATTGCTGATAAAGTAGAAATAAAGCAAATTTTAAAGCAAAAAGCACAAAATATCTCAGGTGGTCAAAAGCAGCGTGTATTAATTGCTAAAGCGATAATTAAAAAGTCTACTTTGATGCTTATGGATGAACCCTTTTCGGCTCTCGATGTTAAGATTAAAGAAAAAACTATTGAATGAATTTTAAAAATCAAGAAAGAATTTAATTTATCAATTATTTTAGTTACCCACGATCAAAATGATGCTTTAAAACTTAGTGATTATATAATGGTAATGAATAATGGTAGAATAGAACAATTCGATACAAAAGATAAAGTGTTAGAAGAACCTGCATCATACTTTGTAGCACACTTCTTTTGCTCACCAAGATTAAATCTAATCAAAGAAGATGATATATACAAATATTTTGTAAAACCTAAAGATATTCAAATTTTCTTATCATCTGATTCAGAATGAATTATTAGACAAAAGGAAAATATTGCTGATCTAACAATATATACAATACAAAATCAAGACAAAGAATATGTAGTTTCAAACACAAATTCAACATTGAATATTTTAGATAAAGTAGATGTAAATATACCAGAAAACAAAATAATGAGTTTTAAACATGAAGAAGTTATTGATCAACAAAACTAAATTATCTAATGTTTCACTTGCTTTATTATATATTCTACCTTTGTTAATCCTTGTAATCATCTTTTATATCTACCCCATAGTAAATTTAGTTCATGAATCATTTATAAATTTTCCATCAAAGACTAAAAAGATTTATTATTTTTATAGTTGAGATAATTATCGTCGTGTTATAGAAGATAACGACTTTCAGACAGGCTTGAAAAATTCCACCTTTTTGTTTTTTGTGCCTACATTTATCTCTTTATTTTTATCTATAATTGTTTCATATTTAATAAGTTCTTTAACTTTAAAAAGAACAAGAAACTTCTTTTTAAAGTTGATTTATTCGCAATTTTTTATTTCTGGTTATACAGTTGGATTAGCCTTTATCTTACTGTTTGGTGAAGAGAACTTGTTTTTTGGTATATTTAACTCGAAACGGAGTTTTCTTTACGGAAATAACTTATTAAGTATTAAATTTTATATGACGCTGTTTCAACTTTGACGATCAATGCCCTTTAATATCGTTATTTTTGGTTTTATTTTTAGTCGCATTAATGTTAAATATGCTAAATTAATTAAAATAGATAATCTTAGATTCTGAGATCGACTTAAATATTTATATTATGTTGAATTCCGAAAATACTTTATTTTAGTTACATATACAAACTTAATTTTCTCTTTTTTAATGTATCCTGGTGCTATCATACCTGAAGAACGCATCGTACCAACTGGGGCCCATACACTTACAAGTTATATTTTTTCATTAATTAAACCTTTTGCAGGAACATTATCAGTAGATACAAACAAAGCATATGCAGCAAGTTTACTAGTAATTTTATACTTACTGTTTCTGTTTATAATAAGCTGATTAGGTTTATTTGTATTCAAAAAGACTTTTCAACTTATTATAAAGTATAAAGGAGCAAAAGATGTATAAAAAAGCATTTAAGGAAGCATTAATTATTATTTTAATAGTCATTTTAATCATTATCATCTTATTTCCGATTTATATTTTAATCGTCTCTGCCTTAATGCCTACCGATGATGTGGTTAATAAAAGATTTACTATAAGATTGAGAAAGTTTGATTTTTCTAATTTCAATTTCTTTAGTGATATTCGTTTTTGAAAAGCAGTTGGACTTTCTCTAAGTAGTTCCTTGATGCTTTTATCTATTCGTTTGATAACATACACACTATTTGTCATAGGTATTTCAAAACTCGGAAAAAGATCTAAGAAGGTTATCTTACTTATAATACTTATTTTATCTTTCATCCCTGAATTTGCTATATACTTATCATTAAATAAGGTGCTTAATAAACTGAACATCACAAACAGTTTAACACCTTTATCACTTGTTACAAATGGATTTTTCTCTTACTTTTTTATGTATAATCTACTTATCCATTTTGAAAAGAGTAAACAAAAATATTATAAAGCAATGAAAATTGATAATCTCACATTATGACAGAAAATATATTTAATTTATTGAAAAGAAATGAAAGAAACCTATATTCTCTTGATTATTTTTAGTTTTGTTTCTGTATGAAATGATTATTTATGACCAAATTATATACTTAGCGGAACAAATGATGCAACTGTCGGTATCTGATTTAGACAAATTGGACAAGTCCCTGCTGGAGGAAGTTTGCTAAACATTCAATCTGCTGGGGCATTAGTTGTTATTGCTATACCATTAACAGTTTACTTTATTTTTTCTAAGAAAATTGTTCGTTCTGTTTAAAATACTTTTAAGTCTTTATTATAACTTAAAAGTATTTTATTTATAAATATCAATATTTTGAATGTTTAATGTTTCTATTTTATTTTTCTTTTCTTTCATACCATTTTTATATAATGTAATAATAACCCCGTTTATTTGGGTGTTGTTCGAACTTACAACAAATTTTTCTTTTTTACTTCCATCATCATTTATTTTAGCCATTATTTCAGCAGGATTTACACCAATAGCAGAATTAATAGGACCTACCATTCCGGCATCAGTTATATAGACTGTTCCGTTTGGTAAAATATGTGCATCGTTTGTTTGGACATGTGTATGTGTCCCACATATAGCATCAACTTTTCCGTCTACATACAAACCAAAAACATATTTTTCGCTTGTTGTTTCTGCATGAAAATCTATAAAATGAAAATCTGCTTTTTGGAAATTATTTGTTAATTCATCAAAGGATAATAAAAATGAATTAGCATATTGTTCCTGTCAAGGCTTAAACAGTTCGTTAAAACTTACTCCCATAAAAGAAGAAACTCTTAATGTTGAACCATTTATACTAAAAACCTTTGATCCAAATCCCTCATATTCATAATTAACATTAAAAGGTCTCACTATATCTGCTTTATTAATAATTTGCAATATACTTTCATCAGCTCAAACATGATTTCCCATTGTAAAACAATCAATTCCTGCTTTTTTTAAACGATAATAATCTTCCACCGACAAACCTTTACGTCCTGTTACATTTTCTCCTTGTGCAATGACAAAATCAATATTGTGTTCTTTTTTTATCTTATATAAATATTTTTCAACAGTTATAATACCTGGTAATCCAAAAATATCACCTAAAAACAAGATTCTGATACTCATAATACATATATTATAAATGTTTATAAAAATAAGTAAGGCTAATGCTTACTATATTCTTGAACTTGACTTAGGATTTCATCATATATATCAGAATGTGTTAATAAATAATCACGTAGGTTTTTCTTACCCTGAGCAACATTTTGTCCTTGATATCCATATCAAGCACCCTTTTTATCAAGTATATCTTTTTCAGTCGCCATATCAATTACTTCACCAATTTTATCAATTCCTTTATCGAAGTAAAATTCACTTTGTCCACTACGATATGGTGGTGCAATTTTGTTTTTAACAACTTTAAATTTAATTTCAGCACCTATAACTTCTTTATCTTCAATAATTTGTTGTCCCTTACGAACTTCTACACGAATGCTTGAATAGAATTTCAACGCACGACCACCTGGTGTTGTTTCTGGATTACCAAAAATTACCCCAACTTTTTCGCGGATTTGATTAATAAAAATAATAGTAGTTTTATTTTTATTAAGATTTCCTGTTATTTTTCTTAATGCCTTTGACATTAAGCGGGCTTGAGCACCAATTTGTTGATCTGTCATTTCTCCGTTCAATTCTGCTTCTGGAACTAATGCTGCTACTGAATCGACTATTATTAAATCAATATTACCTGTTTTTGCTAAAATATCGACTATTTCTAGTGCTTGCTCACCACTATCAGGTTGCGATAGTATTAAATTATTAACATCTACACCTATTTTTTGAGCAAATAATGGATCTATTGAATGTTCTGCATCGATAAATGCCGCAACTCCACCTTGTCTTTGAATCTCTGCTACTGCATGTAATGATAAAGTTGTTTTACCACAACTTTCAGGTCCATAAATCTCTATGATACGTCCTTTTGGATAACCACCACCAAGTAAATTATCTAGTGTTATACTACCACTACTGAATGTTTCTACTGCTAATTCAGGAACATCTCCTAAAAGCATAATAGATTCTTTACCAAACTTCTTCTCGATTTGATTTATCGTTGTAGCTATAATGTCTTTATTGTTTTCCATTTTACCTCCAATATTATAATAAAATATTCAATAATATGGACTAATAAAGAACAAAATTCTGAAATATTATTCAAAACTTTACATAGTTACAATGTATAAAAATTATATAGCATAAAGCAGGATTAATCACTTTTTTACCAGTTTTTTTAATACCATAAAAAGTCTAATTTAAGATTTTTCTGTTTTACTTTTTATAATAAAACACCTTTATATAAAAATATAAAAACAAAATCTGAAAAAGTACTTGTAGCAAATAAAATATTTGCGTAACGCCACAGATATAAAGTTTTTTTGTTTCTTTTTTCAAAAAAGAAAATTCCTCGCCTATTTTCGCCATTAGGCTGGGGTTAGGGGTGGTAAAAGTGAGAAACCCTTAAAAACATTTGTAGAGGTGTATGTTTTAAACGATTTTCCTGTAAGGAAAATCCTAGGCACTGCTTTGGTAAAATATTCATAAATTTTGTTTGTTTGATTTTATAAATTTGTGATGTTATCGAGTTTTTTTTACGAGCATCTTCGAGTTCATCTAGTATTTGTTGCAATATTTTTTTATTTCATCAGCCTGTATATTTATCAGATGAAGCAATTTTTCTAATTTTTAAATCAAGTAATTTATTAAAGGAGAAACCACTCGAAAGAAGTCTTGATATGATTTGTACTTCTTTTACCCCTACATGCAAGCGTTTTTCGAATGCTATTTTCTCATAATGAGTCATATCTTTTGTAGATATCGGTTTTGCTTCATATCTTTTATTTTTGGTTCTAAAATATAATTTTTCGTCTGTTCCTATGACAAATTTTATATCTGTGCTGCTATTAATTTTAATTCTTTTGTCATTTTCATAGGGTGCATAATTTACATTATTATAAGTCATTGCAGCAGCATTAATTTTTCTTTTTATCTCTAAATCAAAGTAATTTTCTAGGTATTCTTTATGTGGTTGTCTAAAGAAATTACTTTGTGGATTTTGTATAACACTTTTTCTTGTAATATTTAAATAATTCATTAATTCACCTATATTTTGGTTCAATTCTTCAATTGTTTTATAATTGTGGTCTTTTATTCAACTTGGAATTCTCTTTTGTGCAAAATCTCAAAAACGCTCAATATGTGGTTTTCCGTTTGATTCAGAAGTGGTTATAAATTCTATTCCTAAATCTCTTACAGCATTATATGTAGAAGCATTTGATTCAGCAGAATTATAAAAATTCTTTCTGTTATCTGTAATAATCATTTGTGGAATTCCATAATTGACATTATAAAAATTCTTGTGTATTTTAATAAAATCTAAGTTATATCCTATAAAAAGGTAAGTAGTATATATAATAGCATCTTATCAGAAAAATTTAAAAATTTTTTTGAAAAACCCGCAAAATAAAGCGAACAAAAGTAATCTTTTGTTCTTTTGCTTTATATTTTGCAGGTTTTTCAATACCAAATCGAAGTTTAACCAATATTTCTAAATCCGTTTGTTGCTCTAAAACTTCTGTCAATATTTCAGTTATCAAAAAAATATGTGCTAAAAAGCAGTGATAAACTTTCCGTATTAGGAAATGAAACTTTTCTTTTAAAATCAATTTCATATTCGAGTTTAAGGATTCGATTGGATTTGTTGTATAAATAGATTTACGCTTTTCAGGTGGAAAATCAAAAAATGTTAATAAATTTTGCATTTGCAAAAGATATGAGACTTCTTTTTTGTAACCTTTTATAGTTCATTTTGATACAAAGTTTTCTAGTTCTTTTTGTGCTTCAAGTATATTACTTCGTTTTGCAATCAACATAAAATCATTAGAAATTTCTTTACGATCAGAAACCCTTACTTTAGACACAATATTTCTTTGAATGTGTATAAGACATCTTTGAGTCTTAGATTTTGGAAAAATTTCATTTACAACATTTTCTAAACCAGGTAAACCGTCAAAGACAAAAATTTCAACTTCTTCTACACCTTGTTCCTTGATTTTTAGTAATAATTCTCTAAAAATTCCTTTGTTTTCATTTGGACAAATTTCAAAGTTTAGCACTTGCTTATAACCATTTTCGTCAATTCCCATAACGATATTTATAGACTTCCTTTGCATAACTTCCTCGTTTGATGGAAAAGTAAGTAGAATCAAGAAAAATTGCTTGAAATTTCTTTGGTAGGCTTTCTATTTTGGAATTCATCTACCTTTTCCTTTGTAGTAGTAAAGATATTAGAAATTGTTTGTCTTGACATTTTTATGTCTGTAGAATTCTCAATGAAATCAGTGATTTCTTTATAAGAACCACCTAGTTTGCAAAAGGACATTATCATCTGAGTAAGATTATCACTTCTTCGACTATATCTGGTAAATAATTTACTTTTAATTCTTCCTGCTCTATCTCTTGGAACATTTAGCAATGCTTTTCCAATAGGTGTATCTAGTGCTTCTTGTATAATAACCATTTCGTGTATTTTTCTTTTCATATTTAGAATTTTCAAATTCAAATTTTAAGTTCTCATCAAACTCTTCTTTTAAGATTGCATTCATTATATTAGTAATGATATCTCTTGAAAATTCTGCTACGAATTTAAACCCATTTTCTTTTATTTCATTAATCTTTTCTGAAATTAACAAATTTTTTGATATAATATCTGTCATGTGTTCTCCTTTGTTTTATTTCACTTACAATTTTAAAGGAGTTTCACTCTTTTTTAATATTTTTTAAAAAATCTTTTTTGTGAAGATAACTCAGTTATGAATACACAACTTTTTTAAGTGTCCCCATAATTATTTATCATTTTTTCAATATTTGATTGATGTCCATTTAATGATTCTGCTTTTTTCTCAAAATGTAATGACAAAATTAAACCTGTTGCTACATCAATGGAACCAATTAATGTTATTTCTTTATTATTTAAGAATTTGTGTGAGCATCCATCTCATTTCTACCCTTTGACCAAATGAGAAATTTCGTCTTTGTTCGGTTCTAATTACTTCTTTTTCTTAGGTTTTTTAAAAACCATATTATCAAAAAGATATTCCTTATTCGTTAATTTTGCATACTTTACATATTTTTTGCAGAATTTTTCGCTACTTTTATAAGCAAAAGCAGATGTAACACCTAATTTTATTAGTCTTTTATGAAATTGAGAGTAAGATATATTCTGAGTTTATTTTTTCATTATATAAAAACAAACTCAAATATGAATCTGTTGAACTCTTCCCGTCGCTTAGTGAGGAGTTTTTTATTATTATAATCTTCTGCTAATTTCTTTATCTCTTCATTTGAGTATTTTCAGGCATGAATGTTATCTCTATTCTTATGAAGAACAAATTTTTTAATAAACTTCTTCTCCCTTTTATACAATTTTCTTATATTTAATAACAGTTACGAGAGATTTTCCGATTTTTTTGCTAAACTCTGTATTGTTAAATCACTAAATTGCATTACTGTTTGTAAATTTATCAGTCTTGTTTTTTCGAAATTAGATAATTCAAAGTTATTGTTCATTATTAAATCCTTACAAAATTATATACTATAGTAATTAGTAAAATTTTGTTTAATAATTCACGATAATATGGACTAATAAAGAACAAAATATAAACTATTTAACTGTGTTAATTAATGTATATCGCATTTCTCTACCACCATATTCTTCTTCAAAGATAACTTTTGTAGCAGGTGATGGCGAAACATTTGGATCGGCTCATATTCTTGTGCTATTTACATATTTTTTTAAATCAAAATCTTCTAATTTTTGTTTACTTAATAGCAATTTTGGATATGTATAAATATATTCACTTAATTTTTTTCTTGTTATTGTCTTTTTACCACCTTTTTCAGTAGTTTCTATTTCAAAAGAAAGGATATATCCTTGTTTTGTTAACATAAATATTCTTTCTTCATAATGATATGTTGGTTTTTTTATAGAAACTTTTACATCATTTGCAATACTAAATAATTTTTTCTTAGGGAAAAATGATGGTGGGATTTTTGATAAATCATTGCATTTAAGTTCACCCTCATCCTCACATTCATCGTCATCTTCATCAACATCAGAAGCTTTGCTATTTTCTCCCTCCATATCCTCATCTTTTTCATCGGATTCTTGTATTTTTTTAGAGTCTTCTGATTTTTTCAGTTCTTCTTCTTTTTGTTTTTTTTCTTCTTCCTCTAGTTGATTATTATCTTTTTGATTTTCATTTTGTTCATCTTTCTCTTTATCATCATCATCATCATCTGTTTTTTGGGTTTTTGGTTCATTGAATGAGTTCTTTAGTTTCTCTAACAAACTTTGATTTTGTGTTTTTTCATCTTTTTTAGGTTCAATATAATTTTCTTCTTTTGGTTTTTCTACAATCTCTTTATTTTCTTGCTTATCATCTACTATTTCTTTCTTTTCTTTAGGTATTTCTCGTTTTAATGGTTCTTCAATTTCATAAAAATTATATCTTTGAACAACAAAATCAATTATCTCATTATTATCTGCTATAAAATAATCTTTATAAATCTTTTGTTTAGTCTCTGCATCATCAACAACATCTGCTTTAACAAATTCATCTGTTGCGATATTTGGTGACTGCATAAATTTAAATTTATCTAAATTAAATAATAAAAACAATCAATTCTCTTCGAACAACACTCTTTTTTCATCTTCTGCTTTTTCTGTTGTAAAATTTCTTTTAGTCTTAAATGTTTTATAGTCAAAAGAACCTTTGTCATAGGAAGAAATGAAATTATTTGAGTATCTTAATCAAGTTTTTAATGAAGTTAAATACTCTTGTGCATTAATACTCTTTTGCTTTTTAATATACTTTTGAATATCTTCATTATTATCATACAATTTGTGTAAAATTTCTTGGATATAGTCGTTTTTTATAAAGTTATCTCATTTATCATTTTCTGCATTTACAGAATTATTAACTAAGAAACTAACTTCATTTTGCTGTGGCTTAGAACAAGAAATAGCAGCAAGCACTGGCATAATAAATAATCCTAAACTTATAGTTTTTCTAACTCATTTTTTCATTCTTTCAAACTCCAAACATAAATGCAGGTTCACCATATTTTTGTTTTTTCACCATTACATCTTCAAATTCTGGATATGCATTAGGATATTGATGTATAAATAATGTGTGAACAACTGATGAAACTAACGGAAGTGAAATGGTATTTGCTTTTGAACTACCAAAATATCAATTCATTGCTTTCATAGATAATTTAGGATTTTCAGTATCTAAATTTTCTATTAAAATTCTGAAAACCATCTTTCCTTTACTAATGTAATAGATAACACTATTTCGAAATTCTACGCTTTCAATTCCTTGAATCTTGTTATCTAAATAATTGTTCTTAAATTTAAATGATGGATATGAGATTTTTGAATCAATTGATTTTTTGTATTCTGAACTTGCTGTTTTTCCATTTTGCAGTCCATCATAGACATATTCTATAAATTCAAAATTAAATTTATCTATATTTGTAAAAAAATAATATCAATTTTTAGAAATTTTTTCATTTTGTCTTATCGCAAAATCTCTAAAATGAACTCTTATATCAGATAATTGTTTTATTTTATTTATGAGTTGTGATTCTTTTTCAATTATTTGTTTACTGTTTATTTTAGGTGTAAATTTTAGTTCTTTTAAATCGGTTTCGATATCGTCTATTTCGTCTTCTATATTACTTAACTGTTCTTTGTATTTTTGTAATAATTTATTATATTCCTGCGACATAGTTATAAAAGTTTTTTCAATTTCATCTTTACTTTGTTTTTGTTTGTTTATAAATTCTAGTTTTTTAACCTCTGAACCTTTAAATAAATCATTTAAAATATCATTAATAAGAGCATCTGTTTTCTTTTGTCTAATGTTATTTGGATTTGAACTTATATCTTCTTCATTTGATATCAAAGCACTTAGTTTTTCGCCCTGTGAATAATTGGTGCAAGAAACAGATATCAAAGGAACTAAAAATAATGAATTTAAAAATATTTTTTTAACTTTCATCACTGTCTCCCAGACTAAAACGAGAAATATAATTATATTTGTGGTTTAGATTGTATTCATAAATGCTTCGATGTAGCATTTCAGAATAATTTTCTCTTTCGAATAATTTTGCAAAATTTTGGTCTGTAAATTTTGCAAAAACTTCTTTTTTTATTTGTGCATCTGTTTTATTTTCATCTTCATCTATTATCTTTTTTTGGTAATTAAATAAACTATCAAGTGATTTTTTATATGCATCTTTTCAACTTTGGATAAATACATCATAAACTTCATTGAATGTCCCTAAAACTCTTGTGGTTAATATTTCTGGCAATATAAAAACATGCTTTTGTGATTGATTATTGACTTGTTTTTTATATACAAATACTGGCATAATTGAACCATCATTAAGTTCTATAAATAATATTTTTGTATCTATATATTTATTTAACTCAGATGCTGCTTCTTTGTATTCATCTGGTATCAAATTAATGAATCTTTGTTCATAAATTTTCTTAATTTTGAATTTATTTATTTTATACAAAAGCGAATCAGTATTTTTTACTTCATCATCTTTGTTTTTAATCATTAACTTTTCAAACAACAAATCCTTTATATTTGTTGTTTGATTATTTAAATAATCACGATCATCTTTGAAATTTTCACCATATGTGTTATAAATAAAAGTGAATTTATTAATATTATTTAAATACCAAAACCAATTTTCATTTAACAATTTTGTTAAAACATTTATACCTTTTTTAGCATATTTACCAGTCAATTCACTTCGATCTTTCGAATTTACATAAATAAATAAAGGTGCATACGTTAAAGCAGATGATATATCTGATAAATAACCATTGTTTATTGAATTT
Source organism: Mycoplasma sp. 6243 (assembly GCF_051200785.1). Taxonomy (NCBI): domain Bacteria; kingdom Bacillati; phylum Mycoplasmatota; class Mollicutes; order Mycoplasmatales; family Mycoplasmataceae; genus Mycoplasma; species Mycoplasma sp. 6243. The sequence continues at coordinate 98,315 of NZ_CP195154.1, read as the reverse complement.
TGTTCATTATAAAATTCGTTTTTAACTTGCTCGCTTGTGCTTTCATCAAAATAGTAACTATTAGCAATTGTTAATAAATCATCATTTTGATGAACTTGCTTTACTAAATAATTTCTGTAATCCACTTTACTTTCTTGTTTATTTGTATACGAGTTTATAAATTCGCTTTTGTTAGAGTTTATACTAACAAAAGCAGATACAAGTGATATAACAGCAACGCCTAAAACACTTGCTGATGTTATTAGACTAATTTTTAATCACTTTTTCATAAAAAACCTCCTCTAAATTATTTTCATTTGCTCCAGAATACAAAATTTTTCCTTGATGAATCAGTGTAAATGAATCTACATATTTTTTAATTTCACTCAATATATGCGAACTTATAAAAATAGTTGTTCCGTTTTGGTGTAATTCTTTTAGTATTTTGAATAATTGATATCGTGCTGTTGGGTCTAAATTAGCAGCAGGCTCATCTAAAATTAACAATTCCGGATCATTTAGTAACGCTTGAATTAATAGAACTTTTTTCTTTTGACCTGATGAAAAATAAAAAGGTTTTTTGTTTTTTAGATCTAAAATACCGAAGTTTTCTAGCATCTGATCGATTTTTTGTAACAATTTTTCTTTTTCAGTTGCTTGTTTTAAATTTAACATCCCTAAATACTTTAAATATTCAAATGTAGTAATTTCTTTAGGGAATATAGTGTTTTCAGGAACATATCCTAATCTTTGTCTACTATCTGGTTTTTTAATGCTTATTCCATTTATTAAAACATCTCCTTGATAATTTATATATGATCCAATAATAGTTTTTATTGTTGTTGTTTTCCCTGCTCCGTTTTCTCCTATAAAAGCATGAAAACTTCCGGTTTTTACATCAAAATTTAAATCAAAAATACCAGTATTCTTCTTTTTTGAATAAAATTTACTTAAATTTCTAACTTCTAGAATATTCATTATTTATAATCCTTACGATAATATAATTTGTTATTTACTAATACCAATGCTGCTGATAAAATAATTCAAATCAAAAAGTAAATATTTTTTTCAACTACCTTTATATTTGTTCGACTTAGCTCATAAACATCTTCAACTGGTGTAAATAAATAATTGTTAGATTTGTTTAAATCATAGCGAATAATTATTTTTGAATTGTTTTTATCACCTGATACTTCTTGTTTTGCTACATAATCAGAATATCCACCTATATTGTAGTCAAAACCATCTATATTAATTGTATATGTATCAGGATCATAATTATTATTAATATCATTATGTAAAATTGCATCAAAAAGTTTTGTGTCTAAATAAGAAAAATATCCATAATAAATCAATGCAACTGCTAAATAAATTTTCTTTTCTGTCAAACTCTTTATTAACTTGTTTTTTAAAGAACTTGGATCCAATACAACACTCTGAGTTTGTAATCTTAATAAATGACTATTTTCACTATTTAATGCATCTGAAAGATATTTAAAATAGATATCCTTGCTTTCAAGTTGCTGTGTATTTTGTGTTTTATTAAGCACTTGTTGATAAAATTTCTGTGCATAATCATCAAATGCCAAATCTGATAAAAGTTCCTTAATATATTTTCACTTTAGTTCACCTACAATATTTTGCGAAGAGTTATAAACAAATTTATCTTCCGGAAATTCAGTCTTAAAAGTATCAGCACCCTCTCTTGCATAAATAATATTGGTATTAATTAAATTATTGAATATAGCTTGATTTTTAAGTGCTGTAGGCACCAAAAATGCATTTTTATTTACTATAACAGCAGGTTGAATAATTTGAGAATCAGGATTTTTAACTTCAGATGTGCTTTTTAACTTATCAGTTACACTATATTGTTTTAGATTAGATTTAGGTAAAAGAATATAATTATAGATATAAGAATCCTTGTTTTTATAAAACAAGTATTTGGATAAATTGCTGTCTTGTTCATCTGAAAATGCATTAAAAATATTAGCATTATTAATATTAAATATATCCAGCATTTGATATGGTGTAATTAAATATGAATATATTTGTCAATCTCTAGCAGATGCTTTTGAAGTAGCAAAAGCTTTATCAAGAAATTCTTTTTGATTTTTATTGAATTCTGAACTCTCATATCCATTAGGAACTATGTAATATTTATCATATCCATTGTTTAAATAGAATTTTTCTGCATTTACTCTATTTCCTGATAAATGATTCTGATATGGTAAATTTAAATAATATGCATAATTGTTTGCTGTTGAAGTGCTTTTAGCAGCAATTATGCTTCCACCTATTGCTAGCGGACTAAAAAGCAAAATAGGTAGTGTTATAGCGACTTTTGTGTTGATTTTGTAAGCAATCAAAGATGTGAATGTTCCAAATAAAATGTATGCTAGAAAGAATGTAGCAAGACTTATAAAGATTAAATATCACATAATTACTAATAGTTTTAAACTTGCCAGAATAAATATATTAGAGAATATAATTATAACAGCTCAATATAGTCCAAAAACTATATTAGAAAATGTTTTTGCTCATATAATGCTTTTTCTCGAAATAGATTTTGATAAAGTAAGTAATTCTATCCCTTCTTCTTCTAAATCTTTATATATATTAATAGTTTTTATTGATGAAAAGAAAACTGTAATTAATAATTCAACAAAGATTACTATATAAAAGGATAACATTTTTTGTTTTGTATTTATATTTAGTTGACTAAATACTATTGAACTTATTATTGAAATTATAATCCATATAATGGGTACTATAATTGTGTTCTTTTTCTTCAAAATTAATTTATGTATAAAAAATACATAATAGAAAAACTTTTTCATTTGTCTCCTTATATTACTTAATAGTAATATATAAATATTATAGTATAGTAATATAAAAAAGCAAATTATTTTTAATTTTATGTTTTTCTTGCTTTTTTACTTTCACACAAGCATAAAAAGCAAGAAAAAAACTACATATAAATTTATGTAGTCTTATTTTTCTTTGTATAAGCAATAATTTTTTGAATTAATTCTTCTTTTTCCATATCAGCATAACCAAAAATATTTAATTTTTCTCCTATTTTATGAAGCTGGCTAAGTGGCAATCTAATAAGCTTTTTATATTCTTCGCTTTCTTGTGGTTTCGGTTCTTGTGGTTGCTGTGTTTGCTGGTTTTGTTGTGGATTTTGATTAGTAAATCCAAAAGGCGAAACAAAGGGATTATTATTTTGGTTTTGACTTACATTTTGCATAAATTCTTTTAATGCCTTAGTTTGTAAGATAATAATAAATGTTTTTCTTATTCGACTTACTTCTCTTTGAACCAAAACAAACAATAACACATAAATAAATAAAATAATTATTGATACAATGAATTTAAATAATATAATCTGATTTCCTTGTAAACCCTTGTAATTATTTGGAGTAAATAAGAAAATCGCTAATGTTATTATGTTATATAAACTAATTAATCAATTAAATAACAATGCTCCATTAGATAAATAACCATAATTTTTCTCTTTTGTTGACCTTTGAACTGACATTACAAAAAATATAATAGTAGAAGCAGAAAACACTAACGAAAAAAATGTAGTTGTAATGTCTTGTTTGTATGTATAAGCAGCAGCGCCTTGAATATCTTTTATTTGTTCATTTGGTTCAACAGTTTTATTAATTGTTTGATATAAATCTACATAAGAATTATAATTAAGCCCTACAAATATAATTTGTGCTAAATATAAAGCAGTTAATACAGATAAAAGTCCGATAAAACTAAAAACTCAAATATTAAAATAGTTTTTGTATTTATCTCAAAGACTTTGTGTATCAGCAAATTGTTCGTTATAATACTTCTTCATTTTGTCCTTTCTTTGCTTCATATATTTTAATAAATTCATCAAAATCTAAATTAGCTACATCAAATTTTGAGTCTGGTTTGCTATAAAATTCTAGATATTTTTTGGTTATCGGATGCTCAAATTCTAATTTATATGCATGCAGTCTTTGTCCTTTATCATCAACTGATTTACCATACAAAGGATCCCCATAAACAGGATTTCCTATATGTTTTAAATGAACCCTGATTTGGTGAGTTCTGCCTGTTTCTAATTCGCATTTAACTAATGTTTTAGGTAAATAATCAATATAAAAACTCTTAATCATTGTAATATGAGTTATAGCAGGTTTGGAATTTATATTTGTAATAGTCATCTTTTGTCTATCGATGTTCGAACGACCTATTGGTAGGTTTAAAAGTAACTTTTTATCTTCTATTATCCCATCGCATATTGCTAAATATTTACGATTTATTTGATGTTTTGCAAACTTTTCCGATAGCAACTGATGTACTAAATTATTTTTAGCAATTATTAATAAACCACTAGTATCCTTATCAATTCGATGCACTATCCCTGGACGCAATAATCCATTTTCATTAGATAAATTGTTTTTAAAGTGATATAAAAGTCCGTTTACCAGTGTTCCACTGGTATGACCTGGTGATGGATGCACCACAAGTCCACAAGGTTTATTTATTACAGATATATATTCATCATCATATATTATATTTAAATCCATTTTTTCAGGTTGAACATGAATTTCTTTATCTAAAACTTTCTGTATTTCTATGTTTTGCCCAACTGAAACAACAAATTTAGGTTTATTTACTAAAATTCCATCTACTCAAACTACTTTTTGTGCAATCAATTCTTTTATATCATTTCGAGAAATATTAGAATTATTTGCTATATATTTATCAATCCTCTCTGTATATTTGACTGTTAAATGTAACATTTTCAAATTATACCAAATTTAAAAAAGTCACACGAAAATATTGTCTTAATGTATAATTGAATTATGTTAGGATTTTTAGAAAAAAGAATGCAAAAGGCACTTGAAAAAGTGCAAAAAAAAGTTACCTTAAACGAAGAAGATATTTTGGTAATCATGCGCGACATCAAAATGGCACTTTTAGAAGCTGATGTTAACTTGCAAGTAGTCAAAGAATTTATTTCTAAGGTTAAAGAAAAAGCTTTAGAAGAAAAAATTGTTGGTAAACTTAATCCATCGCAACACTTCATCAAAATATTACATAACGAACTTGTTGAAATACTTGGTTCAAAAGTAAAAGAAATTCAAATTAGCAAGCGACCTTATATAATAATGATGTGTGGTTTGCAAGGATCTGGTAAAACAACTGCAACAGCAAAACTTGCTTACTGATTCCGTAAGAAGAAAATGGTGACTAAACCGCTAGTTGTAGCCGCCGATATTTATCGTCCTGCTGCTGTTGAACAACTTGTGACATTAGCAAAAGGTATTCAAGTAGATTTTTATGAAGAAGGTATAAATAACAGTGTAGATAATATTGTTTCCACAGCAATGGCAGTAGCAAAAGAAAATCAAAATGATTTAATCATCATCGATACTGCAGGTCGTTTATCAATTGATGAAAAATTAATGGATGAATTAAAATGATTAAAAAAGATTGCAAATCCAGATGAAATATTCTTTGTAACAGATGCTTTAAGTGGACAAGATGTTATTAATGTTGCAAAAACCTTTAATGAGGCATTAAAGCTTACTGGGACTATAATTACTAAACTTGATTCTGATGCTCGTGGTGGTGCAGCATTAAGTTTAAGATATATCTTAAACCTACCGATTCGTTTTATCGGAACTGGTGAAAAAACATCTAATTTAGACTTGTTCTATCCTGAACGTATGACTGATAGAATTTTAGGTATGGGTGATGTTATGTCTTTAATCGAAAAAGCCCAAGATGTAATTGATGAAGATAAAGCAACTAAAATGTTTCATAAAATGATTACAGGTGATTTTGGTTTAGATGATCTTCTTGAGCAAATTAACCAGGTAAAAAACCTCGGTAAATTTTCTAAAATATTAAAAATGCTCCCCGGAAACCTTGCATCCAAAGTAGATGAAAGTCAAATAGAAAAAGCAGAAGAAAAGATGTATGTTTACCAAATTTTGATATCTTCTATGACAAAAAGAGAGCGTCAAAATCCAAAACTTTTAAAACAAGTTACACGGAAAGAACGTGTATTAAAAGGTAGCGGTCGCTCTCCTCAAGAATTTAACAAACTTATTTCTGACTACGAAGCAATGGTAAAACGTATGACAGAAATGGCAAAATCACTTAAAAACGGAGGAGGATTGGGAGGATTAGGTGGAGGTTTTGGTTTCTAAAAAGTAAGTTCAATGAACTTGCTTTTTGTTTTTTTTGCAAAAAGCATATAATTTTTCAAATAAGTAGTTATGAAGCAAGGAATGAAAAAATTTACTGGTTGATCACAAGGAACCAGAGCAGTAGAAGGTAAAAAAGAAGGTGAAAACTTTCTAAAGAACATTTTAAATATCCTAAACATACAAACTCTGCAACTAACACCTGGAAATAAATTTCACAGTGTTAAAAGCGAATTAGAATCAAACAACTATATGTCTCCTGATTTTGTTATAAATTGTCCTAATACATTTAAAATTAAATTCAAAAACCGACTACAATATTTATTTTTAGAAAGTAAATTCAAACAAATAAATGGTTCTGACTGAGAGAAATTAGAATCTAATTTTGGATATCATCATCACTTTTATAACAATTTATCAGAATTATTCGATAAAAATATAAGAATTCAAACAATTGTTATATTGGTAGGTTTTTGAAAAATATTACAGAAAAATTATTGAAATTTTATAGATTATTACAAAAGCACATATGGTGAATTTGTCATATTTGATTTTGGTTTTAAAGAAGATATTTATACTTTTGCAAGACTAATGGATATTAAATTAAACAAAGAACAAGAACAAAAAATTGAAGAAGCTTGAATAAAAGTACACAAAATAGATTAATTAAATTTCTTTAAGATTTGATAAATTACACCAGCGGGAATATGTGATGTTTCATTTGCTTCCCCTATTTGCTTTGTATTAAAATCACCAATAGTTTTTAATGCGTATTTTTGTTTAGTTAATTTTCCTAATGTCATTGAAGTTTTCTTTAGTGATGAGTGTCCTTTATCCCCAATTTTATAACCTATATCAACATATCACCTACGATAATATTTATAGCTACCAAATTCATCAAGAACTTTTTTAACATGTCTAAAATCACCTGAACCATTTAGGTAATTTTTTTTATATTTTACATTTTCAATTCATTTATCATAATATTCTTTGGACACTTCTTCTCATTGAGTTTCATATGTTCTGGGTCTACGCTCTTTTTTCAATTCTATTTGTATATTTGAATAAAAGCAACCAGATTTATTTTGTGGAAAATCATATGCACCATAACATGCAACATTTTCATAACCATTCAAACCTAAATTCACTCTTAAAAATTGAAATAACATCGAACTATCAGGATTTTCTATATATCAATATTTTGGTTTAAAAGTTTTTATCAAATTCACGGAATTGACTGCGCATTTTTCACCTAATCTCTTTATAAAAAGTTGTTTTGGTCCGTTAAGTCTTTTAGTAAAACCAGATTTAAGGTTTTCAAATTCTTCCAAACTTCTTTCGATAAGTTTGGAATTTTTGTCACCTTTTATTTCTTGTTTTCAAAAACAAGTTCCTCCTCCAACCATTGATAAAACCTTACTAAAAGACTGACACAATGTTGAACTAAGAATAATGTCAGGTTTTTGTATAGTGTTTTCTTTAATTAATTTATTAAAATCACTGATTATTGAATCAGAACTTAAATCGATATCTATATAAGTTTGGAAATTATAGTCAGTTTGACCACGAAAACTTTCTTTATGTGTTTTAACAACATCGAAAGTATAAACTTTGTAATATTGATCTAAATTATATTCTTTTATTGCTCTTGATACAGAATTGCAACCACCACCAAATAAATCTCAAATAATTTTCTTATTAAATGATTGCATTTTTCTCCTTATATTTATTTTATCAAATTCTTTAATTTTGCTTTCGTTAATCTGTATGCTTCTGAATATTAATTATTTCAATATTTTGTGCTTTTTTAATACTATTTTTATAAAAATCTAATAATAAGATATGATTATTTAATATATATGAAAGGATTTGATGACAAAAATATTATCTAGGAAATTGTTAATAATACTTATCTTACTATTCACTTTCTTTTCAACTACATCTACCTTTTTATTGGTATATTTTACTACTGAACTGATAAGTCTACTACAAGAACAAAACCAACAATTTTATACAGATTTATATGCAGATATATCATTAATTTCTATATTTTTAATAAGTAGTATTATCAATGTTTTTCTTAGAAATAAGTTAGATAATTATATTTCAAAATTAGTAACGAATAATATTGTAGACAAAATCTTTAGTGTGCCAAATATAGAGCTTTCAAGTTCAAAATCACAAGAAAATATCAATTGAATTAAACATAGAATCCCAGAATTTCGAAGTATTGTTTTAAAAACTTCTTTAGATGCAGCAACATCATTCATAGTTAATATTGGAACATTATTTGTATTAATTGTCTTAAGTTATAAACTTGCTCTAATCGGTATAGGTGCACTTATATTACTACTTATTTTCCCTTCCTTTTTGAATCTAATAATTAATAAACATAAGCACACAAATAAACAAAAAGAAGCAAGATTTTTAAACTATCTACAAACTACTTTTAACGGTTTTAGACTTTTTTACTACTTAGGGGATGATAGTCACATCATTAAGTATATAGATGAGATTTTGAAAAAGTGAATTATCAGAATAGATAAAGATCATTCCAAGATTAATATCATTGAAACAATTAACAATGGGTTTACCTTTATTATAGGACTCTTTTTAGTTTTTATTACAGGTTTTTTTATAATAAATCAACATCAACCAGTTGCCATTATTTTTGTGCTACCTAGTTTCTTTGTCGCTTTTTCATCAAATATTCATAATTTAATTAAATTAAATTCAAAATTAAATGAATATAAAAGTTTTTATAAAAAATTTAATTTTGAATTTAAAGATGTACATCACGATTTTTCTAAAATTACTTTCGGTTCTATAAGCATTAACAATTTAACCTATCAAAATAATAATCATACAATCTTAAATAATATAAATTATGAATTTATCAAGGGTAAATCCTATGCAATAACAGCAAACGATAAAAATACTAGAAACTCATTTATCAACATACTTTTAAAACAAATAAATACATATAATGGACAAATAAGTTTTGATGGAGAAAATATAAATAATATAAATACAGCTCAATTTCTTAAAAGTATTAGTTATATAACTTCCCATTATAAGCTTTTTGATGATAGTCTTTATAATAACATTACACTATGAGAAGAAAATCAGGTAACTAAGGTTAAAGTGGTTTTAGATATTGTAGAACTAAAAAACTTAGATATTGATATGCAAATATCAGAGCAATCGCTAAATCGTAGTCAAAAACAGCGAATACACCTTGCTAGAGGACTTTGTGAAGATAATTCTATTATTATCTTAGATGATGCTTTTTCAAATGTTGAAATGAATTATTTAAATAAGATTTTTAGTTATCTTAAAACAAAAAATATTATCATCATCCATTCAACGGGTAGTATCAAAAATCTAAATCACTATGATTTTATTTTAAATCTTGATAATCAAACGGAGGAATATGAAGAAAGTATTTAAGGATATTAAATCAATATTTATATTTTTTACTCTTTTATCTATATTCATATCTTTATTCGCTATTGCTATTACTTTTTTAGAAGGATATGCAATTGATGCTTTATTAAAAAGATTTGAAGTAATTAAAAATCATAAGATATTGAATTTTGTTATTTTATTATCTGTTGTATGCTTAGCTTATTTTATTTCTTTAATCGGTAAATATTACTATCAAAAAATAAACAATAAGTTTGTTTTATATATATCAAAATCAATTACCAGCAACCTTTTCTCACAATTTAAAGATGCAAGTATCGAAGTAAAACAAACTTACTGTGTACAAGATATTTTTAAAGAAATAATCGATCAATCAAAGACTATTGATATTCATACCTTTATCCCTTTATCACAATCGATTTCTATTTTATTTACTTATTTAGCTATCATAATATTTTTTGCTATTACAAACTGAATTGCTTTAGTCTTACTCTTGGTAGTTTTAAGTTTTTGCTCGATAATCTATCTTATATTTGCTAAAAAACTTAAAAAAAATTCAAAAGAGAACAATGTCGCTTTTAAGCAACTTATAAATAAATTATCCTACTATATGAAAAGATATCCAGTTCTTTATTTTGCAAATAAAGAACATCTTATCAAGGAATTTATGCAACAAGAAATTTATAAATATTATCAAGCGAACTATAAATATAATTTTATAAATTCTATAAATGATAGTTTTATTAAAATTGTCCTTGAATTTAGTTCTTTCTTAGGTTTGGTTGTTTTAGGAACATTATATTTAAATCAAAATCCCTTTACATCAATTGGTTCAATTTATATATTTAAAAAAGTTATTGAATTATCTAAGAATCAATTACCTTTATTAGCAAATAATATAAAAGTATTAACGACATATAAACACGAATTTACTGTTTATAACTTTCACCATGGAGATTCTAAGAATTTAAGTTTTTAAGTTCAAAAAAATCAATTTAATTTTGTAAAATTTAATAATGGAACACAAAAAGATAAAAAACTCTTTTTCACGCGAAGTAAAAAAGGAAATAATAAATCTAATTAAAAGAGATAATGAATTTGTTGCTTTTTTAAATGGATTTATTTTTTCTAATGCGATTATGTCCGAAACCGAATTTGTTTTAAATATAAGAAATGAATATATTTTTGAAAAACTTGTTAAAAAATTTGAAAAAAAAGGTTTGAAATTTACCCCTAAACAAAGTAAAATAAAAATTAACAAAAAAGATTTTCAAATAAATTTTGAAAATGAAATGAACCAGCAACCCACTTTCTTTTTTGCTGGTGTTTTTGTTGGTGGAGGAAGTATTTCAGATAAAAACTCTACTTCATATCACCTAGAATTAAAGACAAATTATTCAGAACATATAAAAACCATAATTGATAAACTTAATAAATACGAATTTGAATTTAACGTACTAGAAAGAAATTCAAAATTTATTGCTTATACTAAAAAACTTGATAATTTACTTGATTTTTTATCTGCAATAAATGCTAAAAAATCTTGATTTTCTTTACAAAACATTAAGATAAATCGCGATATGGAAAATTTTTCAAATCGGCTGAATAATATAGATTTTTCAAATTTAAAGAAAGTTACAGATAGTGCAAAAAAACAATTCGATAATATTTGCTATATATATAATAATAATTTAATGAACCTTTTTAATGAAAATCAACTTATTGCATATAGAATAAGAATGGAAAATCCATGGATTTCACTAACTGATATAAAAAATACCCTAGAAGAACATCACAATATTTATATATCAAAAAGTGGAATTAGTCATTGATTTAGAAAGTTAGATAAAGTCGCAAAAGAAAGTCAGAAATAAGAGAAAAATATAATAAATTTTTTATATTTTTGTAATTTAGATATATGCTTTTTCGAAAAATTAAGATATTATAAATTTTAATACTTAATACCAGTTAAAAAAATATATTAATTTCTTTTGTTATCACTACACAAAAATACAAATATGATAAAATATAGAAGCAATAAATTTATTTAATTGCAGAAAGTAGATGAAATCTCACCTGATGGTCATAGCCTTGGGTTTAGCTACAATTAAATGTATCAAACTTCTGATACTTTTAAAGTAGGAGAGCGAATCAAACTTTTTTATAAGGAGACATTATCATACACGACAAAAGAAAAAAACCTACTTCAGAACATTATGTTAACAAAGACATTCCATTTCCAAAAGTTTTCTTAATCGGAAGTGGTGGTGAGAAATTAGGTGTTAAATATACTTCTGAAGCTATTGAAATAGCAAGAAACGAAAAAATGGATTTAGTTTTAATCAGTGTGGAACCTAAACCTATTGCTCGAATTTTAGATTACGGAAAATTTAAATATGATCGTAAAAAGAAACAAAAGGTTATTAAAGAAAAACAAACAACCATTCAAAATCGTGAAATCCGTTTGACTCCTATGATTGGTGAAAACGATTTAACTACCAAAGCAAAAAAAGCTCGCGAGTTTCTTTTTAAAGGTGATCGTATTAAGGTTTCTGTAAAACTTAGAGGACGCGAATTAGGTAGAAAAGACTTAGGTGAAAATGTATTATGAAAGTTTTTATCTAAGGTCGAAGATATCGCTGATAAGACAACCGAACCAAAACTTGTAAATGAACGTTTCTTAGACATGAATCTCCAACCAAATAAAACAAAAATCGCTAAATACTTAAAAGAACAGAACTTAAATGCTCAGCATCAAGGTTCTATAGAAGGAGAAACAAATGCCAAAGATGAAAACTAAAAGTGCGTTAAAAAAACGTATTAAAGTTACCGGAACAGGTAAGGTTATGAGAGAACAAGCCTTCCGTTCACATTTAGCACAAAACAAAACTACCAAACAAAAACGTCAAGCCCGTAAATCAACTCTTATGCACAGAAGCGACCTTAAAAGATTTAAATCATTGATTTAATCTTTCAGCTTGATATTTTATTAACTAAGAAAGGAAAATAAATATGGCAAGAGTTAAAGGTGGAACAGTTACAAGAGCAAGACGTAAGAAATGAATAAAATTAGCTAAAGGTTACTTTGGACATAAATCAATCGGTTATAAAGTCGCAAAACAAGCAGTTATAAAATCATGAACTTATGCATTTAGAGACCGTAAACAAGTAAAGAGAAATTTCCGTAAACTATGAATTGCACGTATTAATGCAGCAACCAGAGCAGAAGGACTTAGTTACTCAAGATTTATTAACGGACTTAAAAAAGCAAATGTTACAATCAACCGTAAAATGCTTTCAGAATTAGCAATCAACGAATCAAAAACTTTTTCAATGCTTGTTAAATTATCTAAGGAAGCATAGAAAGCACAAAAGAGCAGATGCTCATTTGGGTCAAAATGCAATCTAAAAGCTACACTATAAAAATTAGGTTATTGTGTAGTTTTTTTGTATAACCACAAATTATTTTTCAATGATAAATTTAGAATATTAACTTAACAACTATGTAAAGTTTTGAATAATATTTCAGACTGCTTTAAAAACCGTTTTTTTTTTTTGGTTTTAATTTATAATATGTTATATGAAACAATATAAAAAATTAAAACATTTGATTTTAGGTGCATCATCAATTGGTGTTGTTGCTGTTTCAGCAACAACTACAACAGCACAAAATCAAGATATAACTTCTGCAAGACACTATAATATTGCACCAGAAGTTCAATCTATTACTTATTTAAATAAAACATCTTTAATTTCTAGAGATGTTAATTTAGTTTATGAATCTAATATTGATCAAGCAACTAAAGATCGTCTAAAGGCTGCATTAGCATTTAGAAATATTACATCTTCAGAATCAAGAAATATAGTAGAAGGGAAAACTAATATCCTCGTAGGAATTCAAGGTGATAGTGACACCTTAGTTGATGATCAAATTAAAAAAATTGATTCATCAAATGATTTTAATGCTTCTAATTTTACTAAAAACGATTCATATGTAATCAAAACACAAGATAACTACATTGAACTTTTAGCAAAAGATTCTGATGCTGCTTATTTTGGTGCTACTACTTTATGACATATCTTTCAACAACTTGATGGATATAAAATAGAAGACTTTACCATTAATGACTATGCTGATATTAAAATGCGTGGAATGATGGATTCGTGAAAATTATATTCATATGCTCCAACTCAAACTAAACAAGATATTATTAACTTAATGAATTTTGCATCGTTTTATAAACTTAATACCTACATCTGAAACCCAGATCAAAAAATCTTAGGAGAAAATAAATCAAATCGCAATCAAATAGATAGCAAACCTGGTTGAAGTGTGTTATACACAGCAGATGAACTAAAAGATCTCAAAGATATCACCGAAGCATCAAAACAAAGTCACGTTCACTTTATTTATACATTAGATGCACTAGGTGATTTTAATGCTAAAAATTCTTCGCAAACATATACCGATGCTGAATATCAGAAGGATTTAGGATTACTTAAAGAAAAATTATTACAAGTTATCAAAGATGGTGGAGTTCGTCATATTGGAATGTTATCACCAGGTGAAGATTCTACAAAAGTATCGCAGTTATTTAATGATTTAGTGACTTGATTAAAACAACTACAAACAACCTATCCAGATTTAAGCACTCAAATTTTATTTGAAGGTAAATATGGTCAAGGTGGTTCTGATTTTACTGATACAAATCACACATCGTTAAATACAGGATATCTACCTTATTATGCTAATTTACCACACGAAGTAATTCCATTTTTAATTAACGATGCATCAAAAAGATATATTGATGCTTTTACAGTTGATAGATATTCATCTGATTCATATAATATCAAACCTGTGTTTCACAAAACTTTTTCAGTTGATTTAGCAGATAATTCTTGACTACAAAATACCATATTAACTCGTGGAGCAGAAGATTTAATTAAGTTATCTAATAATAACAGTGACAATATCAATCCAGATAAATTTAGTGGATTGGTATTAACTGATGTTAATATCCATCCACAATTTTCTTTGTTTTCATATTATGATTTAGCTAACATCTCTTGAAAAATTTTACCTACACATTCAAATTCACGAAATGAAACAAAGAAAAAGTTATACTATGATTCGTTTAAAGTGGTTGCATCAAATACACTCCTTGATACACCAGCATCAATTGCTTTGCGACATGTTGCTAAATATTTATCAGTTGAGTATACTGGACAAATTAATGTGTTTGGTGATGATCCTTTAAAAGAAGCGGCTACTAATTTTTCAAAATTAGATTTATATACAGGTAATCATTCTACTGAAGCGAATGCATATTTAGAACAGTTAGAAAATATTATTTCTGAAATTCAGTTACTACAAGATAACAAGGATAATTCGTTATTTTTAGCAAACATCAAAGATAACTACTTATCTGCAGTTAAAGATATGTTTTCAGCATATAAATATTATGTGCTAGCTTATTTAGAAAACCAAAAAGTTGCTCCAGTTTTAGATCGGGTAGTTAATTTATATAACATCGGACAAACTTATTTACAAAATTTTGCAACTTACAAATACGGTGATCCAAAATATGGACAAGTGATTATTAAAAACTTAAATGTGGGTGCAGATGTAATGAAAAATCTGCAATCATATCTACAAGATATAGTTTCAAAATATCTTGATAAAGTTCAACCAGTAGGTGATGATGATAGTGATAACCAACCTAGTGTCATTACTTCAATGTCAGATCCATCTAATGCTTCACTTTCAGATATTTTTATCTTAGGAAACCAAAGACAACTAGTTTATAAAAATAATGGTAGGGGAAGTAATAAAATCAAAACAGGGGATTGATTTGGTGTTTCATTTAAAAAACCAATTTATGCTAAAGATTTACAAGTAAAATTCGGTTCTAATAATAATAATGGCAATGAATACTTTAAATCCTTTAAAGTACAATATCAACTTTATGGACAAAGTACTTGAAATGATTTGCAAAAAGATGCAACTACACAAGATTCACAAACAAGTGGTTCAACTAGTAACGATTACACATTAAATAGTGGAGCGTTAACTACAACTACCAATAATAATAAATGAAATATTAGTGTAAATAAAGATAATGTATCTGCAATTAGAATCGTAGATACAGAACCTGCAAACACTCAGAGAAATGCTTGGTTTAGAATTTATGAATTTGTTGTAAATACTGATACTGCACCTAGAATCGGGAAAATTTCAGATAATTTACAAATTTCAGAAGATAATGAAAATCATAACAGTGCTGATTCATCGAATAAACGAACTTTTGATTCTAATAATATAACCAATGTTCAAAAATCAATCTTTGATTTATCTACTAATATAAATAACTTTGCTAATAACAAATACATCCAATTTAAATTAGCAAATGAATCAGAAGTTACATCGGTAGTCATTGAACAAGGTAATAGTGAATTAAATTCAGGGGTGGTAGAATATTGAGATTCAAATGCATCTACACCTTCTAGAGAAGGTGCTTCTTCAGCAGGTACTTGAAAATTATTTGGTAACATCCATAGTGGTGCATATCAAATTATCCGTGGTCAAGCTCGTGCTCAATTTTTTAGAATTAGATCAACAGATACATCACTAACAGGAACTTGAAATCTTGTTTCATTACATCTTTTCGGGCCTTCAAATCAGTTTTTATATACTGATAAAGATGATTCAAATAAAACTAATTTATTTACCACGAAGTTAAATAATAATGAATTTAACTTGTTTGTAGCAACCCCTAATTCTACAACTGCATCATCTTCACAAACTCAAACAACACAAATTACTTTAAATGATGACAAATATGTTGGATTAGACTTATTAAGAATGTATGAACTTACTAATATTAAGTTTAACGGAAAAGCTACACTAGATAACAAAGTTGTTTTAGAAACATCAAGAAACGGAATTGAATGAACACAATATACAGGAACACTTGATGATACTAATAAGTTTGCTCGTTATATCCGTGTTAAAAGAGCAACAAATCAAACACCTTCTTTTTCAAATTTAGATGTAAGTGTTCAAAAACCTAAATCATTTGGTACATTGCTTGGTTCAAATGTGCAAATTATTAATGGTTGAGGTAATGATACTCGTTATTCAGATTCTGCATTAGACGGGAATTATACTACATCTGATAATTTTAAAGGATGACCTAAAGCAAATGATTATATTTTGTATGATTTAGGTAAACCTACTACACTTCAATCTCTTAAACTTTATGTAGACCCAAACACATCTGATTATCCACGATTCTTTAAGATATATGTTTCAGAAACAAATAGCAATGAAACAAATAGCTGACATGAAATATTTTATTCAGGGAACAAACAAGCTACATCTGATTCATCTACCACTGTAACAGGACCAACCACCTTAGCAGCAGTTAAAGATTTTCAATATCTTTTTGATAATACTCTTTCAGATTCGAGATTAAATTATATGGTTAAAGTTGATCCACAACGCAACAACTTTACCTATTTTGAAGCAGACGCAAGCAAGATTGCTGCATTAGGAAACAAAAATATTAGATATGTAAAAATTGTATTTACCAAAGATATAAATGACTTATTACAAGTAACATCACATAATAAAAATCGTGGTGTAACAATTAATGAAATTGTAATTAATGATAAATGAGATAATGTACCACATTCTGATGCAAGATTTACAGGCACTAATTATGAACCTACTTTAAAGATTAATTCACCTAAATACTTTGTAGATGGTGATTATTATACATACTGAACACCTGCTCAAAATAATGGAAATTTAAAATTCTATATCAATCCACAAACATATAATGATAAAGATGTTAATGTCTTTTCTGATGGTAGCGCACAAGATGCAACATTTAATGCAATCTGATATAATACAACTACCAATAAAGAAGAAATTACTAAATTAGGAACCTTAAACCTTGAAGCACTGAGTTTTTCACTTAAAAACTCAGATAATACTAAAAAACTAGTAGGATTCCAAATTAATTGAACAGATAAAAAACCTTTAATTTATGAAATTTCTCCATCTCCACGAGAAACTCAAGACAGTGGAGATCAAACAAATAAACCAACCTTAGCAACACTAAAAGAATCTTTAGCAACCGCTCCAACTGGATATAATGATTGAACTCAAGATTCTAAAACTCGTTTTGATAAAATAAAGACATCAATTGATGCAATGGCCGCTGAAAATGTTGCATTAACTGATCGTTCACTTCATCAACTTAAAGTTGCTGTTGATGCTGCTAAAGCAGGAACACCAGCAGTTTCGACAGCGAATGTTGCAACCTTAAATAACATCATCAACACTGCATATTCTAATCAATCATACATTCAGGATGCCAACTATGCTAAATATCAATTCTTATTAGATCAAGTGAAGCAAATTGTTGCTAATCCATCAAAATATTCAAATGATGATTTTAATGAATTAAAATCACAGCTGGATGCAGCTAAACAAGGATTAAAATATTCTACATATAACCAACAAGTAGCTGAATTTAATCTCAAAGAACTTGATAATCTGAATGCAAATCACTATGATCCGCAAACTTATGCACAACTACAAGAAACTAAAAAAGCACTTGAAGCAAAAATCAAGGATGGAACTGCTACTATCGATGATTTTGTTAAACTTAATGCCCAAGTTGCTACCAAAGTTGAAGAACTAAAACCAAATGATTTAGGAACTACATATACAAACCTAGCAGATGCAATTACTAAAGCAAAAGCATTTATTGCTGAAAACGCTCTAAAATTCCCACAACAATCACAACAATTACAAAAACAAATCGATCAATGACAGGCAACTTTAAACAACAAAGATGCTAAGTTAGAGGATTTACAAAAAGCTTTAGATCGGATGAATCGTGCTAACGAAGATGCACAAACTCAAAAGGATGAATTAGTTGCTTCATTGGATAATTTATTGACACCACTTGCTAATACTAATGAAATCTATACTGTTGATTCATATCATTCATATCTTGATGCAATCAATCAAATTAAAACAATCAATCACGATCCATCGATGTTAACTGCATCGGATATCCAAAAATATGTAAAACAAATTCAAGATGCGCAAAGTATGTTAGCAATTTCACCAACTAAACTTGAAACTGCTAAAAAACAAGCTATTGCATTAACTGAAGGTCTAGATTCAGATGTTCAACAAGAATTTAATGACCAACTTGCAAAAGCAAAAGATACTGCTGCATTAGCTAAAATCATTAACGCAATTAATGATGAAGTGCAACAAAGCAAGAAAAATAAAGAAGTTTTATCTAATAGCATCAAACGTTTATTAGATAAACTAACAAACGAAAAACTCAAAGCAGACTTAGAGCAAGAAGTTAAAGAAGCTAAAACCGAAAATGAATTAGCAAACTTTAAATCAAAAGTGTTACAACTATTAAGTCCAAAACCAACCTTACCTGCTCAGCCAAGTACACCAGAAAATGGTGATAAAGATACTCAAAAACCAGAGCAAGGCGGAAGCACTAATACCCCAGCAAATACCGAAGGTTCAAAACCACAAGAAGGAGGCAATAGTGGATCAACAACCACTCCACCTACTTCCAAAAACAAACCAAAAGACCAAAATCCACAAGATAATAAAAATACAGAAAATACAAAAACTGTTGAAAAATCTACTGGACCAACTGGTGGAGCAATCGCTGGTATTGTAATCGCTGTATTAGCATTTGTTCTCGGTATAGCAACCTTTGGATATACTTGATTTAAAAACAAGAAGAAAAAATCAAATCAATAATTTAAAACATCGCATCTGCGATGCCCGAAATGCAATTTAAAAAGCTACACTATAAAAATTAAGTTATTGTGTAGCTTTTTAAATTGTGTTTTAGAAGAGCAGATGCTCTTTTTGTTTTGTTTATCGTTTTGATTTATCATACGGGATTCCTGCTGCTGCAGGTCCGTATGTATTGCGACTTGTAGCAACTAAGACTATTAAAGTTACAATATAAGGTAAGATTTGGAATAAGTCTTTATAACGACGGAATCCTTCCCCGAATGAAATTGCTCCATAAAATGAAATAGAAAGTAGAACCGAGAAGAATAGCGATACTATAATTGAAATCGATACTTTCCATCTTGAAGTTATCATAATTGCTAATGCGATGAAACCAAAACCAGAAACATCCTTAGTCAGTGAAAACTCGGTGAGTCGACTCGATTGAATGAAGATTGAACCGGCAACACCTGAAATTAAACCTACAATCATTAAACCTTGTCATTTCATACGATTAACATTAATTCCAGCTACATCTGCTGCTTGTGGATTTTCTCCTATCGCTCTAAATCTAAGTCCTCATTTTGTTTTACGCAATGCAAATCAGGCTAAGAATGTGATTACAACGGTTAAAACAACCTTTAGCGAAAGTATATTCCCATACTTGTTTTCGTTGGTATCCAATGCTAATTCAAACCTGTTTTTAAACTCTACATATTGTCCTGCATATACTTTTGAAGCAAGCAGGTAGACAATTAAAGCACCAATTCCACCAGCAAGTATATTAATTGCAAAACCTACAACTGTTTGGTCTGCTTTTAACTTTATAACAGCAAACCCGAATAGGAACGAAAGCAACAAAGTTGTAATTGAAGAAAGAAATACTAAAGGAATATTAGTTCAAACATTGTTTGTTTTAATTACTTCAGTAAATATTGTGCTATAAACAGCATATACAGAAGCACCAAATACCATAAATCCATTAATTGCAATATTAACTATCCCTGCACGTTCAGAGAAAATACCAGAAATTGTTCCTAATAACAAGATACAAAGAAAGAATGCACCATGACTAATAATAATTTCCATTATGCAACCTCCTCTTTGATTTTAAAGGTCTTAAAGTATTTATCTTTTATTTTCTTAATAAATGTTAAAAACAGTTCTTCTTGAAAATGTTTAAAATTGTTTTTTAACATTTTTGCTTCATTTTTATGTTTTCCAAGTAAGTCTCGATAAATATTTAATCCTGAAACTTCTTTTTGTGCATTATGTTGAAATTTAATTTTTGATAACTCATCATACATCTGCATCAGTTGTTCGTTGCTAAAGTCTTTTGAAGCAATAATCCTTTGGGCTACATTATTTTGGTAGTCTTTTTCGGTTTTAGCAAAAGCTCGTTTGAGTTTTTGACCTTCAAATCATTTGTTTACTAATTTAAAGCGATTCGGAACAAAAACACTAAATTTTTGTTGATAGTATTTTTTAAATTCTTTCCAGTACTCTTTATTCGTAATCAGATAACTTTGTTTAAACAATCACCGAAACGGTTTAAATTTATAAAAGATTAGTGACAGCGAAGCGATGAAGATAATAATTCCATAAATTAGCATAAAGAATTCTTCTCGAATTGCTTCGCTTCCTTGTGGAATAGCTTGAAAGAAAGTTTCTGATGTATATAGCAGTGAGTATAAAAATGCAGATAAAATGACTCCTATTGGGGAATTTAAAGCAATCAAGGCGATAGCAATCGAATCAAATCCGATGACTATTGGTGAATTTGATGCTTCTAAGGAATTACGTTGTAAGACTATGTAATAAAATCCCGCAAATCCTATGAATGCTCCCGACAATCCCATCACCATTACAGTCAGCATTTTTTCATTTATACCTACATATTTTGCATTGGTTTTATTTAAACCAACCATTTTGATTTTATAACCTATTGAAGTTTTTGCATAAATATATCAGATTAAAACTGCAAAAAAACCTAATAAAACTAGTCCTGCATAAATAAAGTTATATGTAACTGTTTCACTAATAAATATTTGTGTTGTTCCTTGGATTTGATCAAATCAAGGTTCTAACCCTGTTCCAAATGCACCGTTATCCTTTTTAAATAAATATTGTGCTAAGTAAGCGATAATTCAGTTAAAAAAGATGGTTGAAATTACTTCATGTACATTTAAATATGCTTTCAAAAGCCCTGATAAGGCACCCATAATAAATGCAACTATAATAAAGATAAATAGCATTATCACAAGGTATGAAACACTTATTTTATTAACGGGTGTTCTTGAAAGAATCAATACAGCAAAAAAGATAATTGCTGGTGTTGTCATCTGGTTTGCAGCACCAATATTGAACAATCCTGACTTAAATCCGATGGAAACACCTATTCCGGCAAAACCGAAGAAAATTAAATAAAGCAATAAATATTTTTGGTTTAATGAATCAAACGCAAAAGTAAATACATATGTTATAAATGTGAAAAGTCCTGTTTGCCGACCATTTTGCCCAGATCTTCCCAGAATCATATAGAAGACTGAAGCAATTAGTAAACCAAAAAATATAGCTCATAAAGATGAATAAATTTTTGTTCGAGTGTTCTTCTTTTCTTCAAACATAAAGAATCGTCGAGTTGATTCCATAAATGAAGCAAATTTACTATCTGCATATTTATGCATTTACACCTCCTTCTTTTTTATGTGCCATATATATACCAATTTCGGTTCTGGTTAAATCTTGTGCTTGTTTAACTGCCAATATTTCTCCACTGTTAATTACAGCAATTTTATCAGCAAGAGCAAGGACTTCATCAAGTTCATATGAAATTAACAAAATTGCCTTTCCGTTTTTCTTTTCTAATAAAATTTGTTCATGAATGTTTTTAATTGCTCCAACATCTAAACCACGGGTAGGTTGCACAATTAAAATAAAATCATGTGGAGTATTCATTTCACGACCAACAATAAATTTTTGTTGGTTTCCACCAGATAATTGTCTTGCTTGTGACAGACCACCTCTTGTCCCACGCACATCATATTTAGTTGTAATTAGGTTATTTTCTTTTTTAATCTTTGCATCTCTTAAGATACCAAATCTCACATATTCACTATCTCATAAACGTCTTAATATTGTATTATTTTTGATGTTATAATCTAAAACAAGTCCGTGTTTGTGTCTATCACTTGGTATAAATGTAACACCTAAACGTGAAATATTTTTTACTCCATAATCAGTAAGTGAAATATTTTCAGTAGTGTCTTTTTTAATCATAAATTTAGCCTGGTTTTGTTTAAATACAAAAAACATATATATAAGCAAACCGATTAAAAAGATACTACTAAAAACAATTATTAAACTTTGAAATACTAATGAAGTTGAACTTCTAATGATTAATGAAAAAATAAAATCAATTAATGCTATTAATGATAGTAAGCCTATAAGATGAGCGCTTAAAAGTTCGTGTTTTTTGTTTTTAAACTTTCCATAAATTGTTGAATATCAAAATGAATGTAAAACAATTAATCCGAATGCTATGAAACAAATAATCGATATCATTAATAAAACAATTAATGCTACAGTGTTATATTTAAATAACAATCCTGCAAATATTAAGCTGAAAAGAAACATTATTATCATACTTGAAAAAGATCAGGTTGCTAGTTTTTGAAATGGTAGTTTCATTTTATTTAACCCATTTAAATGGAACTTATTTATTACATGTTTGATTTGAATTCCAAGTATCAATTTAAAGAATATCCCTAATAATAATACAAATCCAAAAATGAATATGCCACCTAAAATTCTAAATGTAAATTGCTCAGATACTTGCTTCGGGACTGCTATTAATATAATTCCAACTATTAGCATCAATAAACTTAAAACTAATAATCCGATGTTTTTAAATTTATTTGTCTTTGCTATCTCTTTTACACGTTTTTGTGATAACTGAGTTTGTGCTAGTAAAATATCACCTGAAATCGGTTTTTTCATTCCACTAACAACATATTCTAAATCTAATTGTCCGTTCCCTTCAACTCCAGCAATTGCTAGTATTTCACCAGATTTAACATCTAATGAAACATTTTTAAGGGGCTTATCTCCTTGGGTTGAAACATTTTGAATGCTTAATACAACAGGATTTTTAGTGGTATCAGAATATTCATTTCTGGTGATTTCAACATCTCCTCCCACCATTCTTGAAGCCATTTCTTCTATTGACGCATCTTTAACAGCAAAGTCTCCAGTTACTTTTCCTAAACGCAGCACGGTAGCATTATCAGAAACTTCCTTTATTTCACCTAATTTATGTGAAATAAATAGAATTGTCTTTCCTTGACTACGAAATAGTTTAAATGTTTCTAACAATCCTTGAATTTCTTGGTCTGTTAAAACAGCAGTTGGTTCATCAAAAATTAAAATATCTGAATCACGATAAAGCATCTTCATAATTTCAACTTTTTGTTGAGTAGCAACTGTTTCAGTTCCTGTAACTTTGTTTAAATCAAAGTATAAATTAAATGATTCTTGAATGGCTTTTATTTTTTTTATTGCAGGTTTAAAATCAATGATTCGGGTGTGTTTGTTATTATCTTCACTACCTAAAACGATGTTTTCTAGATTTGTATATACATCTACTAATTTAAAGTGTTGATGCACCATACCGATTCCAAGGCGATTTGCTTCATTTGGTCCATCTATTGAAACTTCTTTATCATTAACTTTAATAATTCCTTTATCGGGTTCGTAAAGTCCAAATAAAATAGACATTAAAGTACTTTTTCCGGCTCCGTTTTCTCCTATTAAGGCATGAATCGTACCTTTTTTAACTTTAAATGAAATATTTTGATTTGCTTTTATTTCACCAAAGGATTTGCAAATATCAATAAATTCTATTGCGTGTTTTTCCATTTTACTCCTTTAATGACATAATGATAGAAAACACATCAATTATGATGTGTTTTGATAAAACTAATTATTTGTTTACTTCTTCAACAAGTGCATTAATTAAATTAGCTAATTGATCATCTGTATATGCTGTTCCATCAGTAGTTGCTTTATTTGAATCGATAAATGTTTTTTGATCAGCTGTTAATGAATTAAATTTGGTTTCTGCTGCTGTTATAGCTTCATTCATTTTTTCTCTTTTTGTGGTATTTTTTAATGAAGATGGAGCTAAACCAACTCAACCTTCAGCAAAGTCGCCTTTTACACTGTTTTTGTCGCCAAATACAGGTTTCTTAGTATCACCAAATGCTTTTTCTAAAATTGAATCATAAACAGCCTGAGCCATATTTTTAAGCACTGATGTTAAGAATCTATCAGGTGCAGAAAGTGATTTACCTTGGTCAACATCCACTCCTACAATATATGTAGATTGGTTATTTTGATTAAGTTTATCTAATGTTGCTTTTGTAGCAGGTCCAGCTACTGGATAAATTAATACTGGGTTAGAAGCTAATGCAGATGTTATAACTGGGTCCATTTGTGGTCCAGGTTGGAACCCTGAATCTAATCTAACTGCTTCATGAGTTACTTTCTTGCTTGGGTTTTCTTTGTTTCATTCTAAAATACCTTTTAGATATCCAGTAATATAATCTGTTACACCGTGAAATGCTCCACCACCAAATGATGAAAGTTTTTTATCAGTTTCGTTTTCTGCAACATATTTAGCTAATGCATAACCAGCCATTCATGATGCTTCGTTTACATTAAAGTTAATATTATAAATATCAGGATAATTAAGTTCAGTTGGATTTAATGCAAAATCCACATTAAATATTTTTACTCCTTTTTGTTTTAATGCAGCATTATTTTGTTGAATAAAGTTTTTAATGTGATCAATATGGGTAAATCCTGAAAGAACTCAAATTTTTGCTCCCGATGTTAAAGCAGCTCTATATGAATCGTCATATTTACCTTCTCTTGGTTCAACTGATTTTACTTCAAGTTGATTTTTTTCATCTTTTCTTGTTTGATCTAAAATGGTTAATGCCGCTTCTCATTGTGATTGGTTAAATGATTTATCAGTTACATGTCCTGTGTCAGTAATAACATATATTTTAGTTCCTACCATACTATCTGGTAATGTAAATGTGTTATCTTTAGTAATTGTAGCAACACGTTCATTTGGATTAATGTAATTGCTTGGATTAGGAATATCAAGAACTTCTTTTTTTGGTGTTTGAGTCTTTGTTCCACATGATGCTGCAATCAATGCAGTTGTAGCAGCAATCGGTGTTCCAAACCCGATTAAAAATTTCTTAAATTTTTTTGTCATATTATTTTAAATCTCCTATTTATATATGTATAAATTTTATAGAATTTTTCAGTTTTTAATTGTATTTAACTATGATATAAACAAATTTCTTGTTTCAAAATTGCAAAATTATGAAAATAAAATCATTTTTATATTAAATAAGCGAATAAACTTATTTATTTATATTTATCAGGATGTTCTTTTTGCATCTTTTTGATAAATTCTTTTTTATCCATTTGTCCATATTTTTGCATTAACTCAATGCATTCTTGGTATTCTGATAATGCTCAATCAACATCTTCAAATCCAGAAATCTCAGTAATATTAGGTCTTTTTCAGTTTTTATATGTTGAAAAGAATGTTTTTACAGTATCTAAAAATGGTGCCGGCAAATTTTTTAAGGTTTTTATGTTATCTAAACGATAATCATCAGCATGTACAGCAATTAGCTTTGTATCGGTTTCTCCATCATCAATCATTTTCATCGCTCCAATAATGCGAGCTTTCAACGAAACACCAGGAATAAATGTCTCAGGTGAATATAATAATACATCTAATTCATCTCCATCTCAATCTAGAGCATCTGGAACAAATCCATAATTGCATGGATAAACAAAATCACCACGTAAAATTCGATCAACTTCTAGTTGCTTGGTTTTTCGATTAAATTCATATTTTATGGGAGAGTTCTTTTGAATCTCTATTTTTACATTAATTATATTTTTCATATTTATATTATATATAAAACCTTTAAATACTTTATATCCTGTTTTATCTTTTTAATATTTACAAAAATGCATTGAAATGTTAATATAAAAGTATAATTTAATCAACTTATTGGAGAATGATGAATCTAAAAAGTGAACAATTAAATATTGATAATTCTGTTTGTATTGATTTGGATCAAATATTAAGTTATGATGAAAAATTTCAGTTGCTTAACTATTTGCTAGATAACAAAATAAAGATAGAAAAATGTAATAAAAATGCTAAATTTTTCAAATATTCCAGTTTAAATAACACAGACATTTTTCTTCTTATTGTTAATATAACTTACTTAGGTGGTAATGGACAACATCCTATTTATAAAAAGAGAATTCAACTAAAATCTTGGTATAAAGATGTGATAAATACGAACAAAAATACCTTTATTCTTGGTATATACAAATATAATACAAACATTATGTTCGTTTCCTTTGATACACAAACTTATATAAACAAGAAAATGAATAATTCATCTGCGCATGTATATATAAATGATTTAAGTCAGGGGTTAATGTATGGAATATTTGAAAAATATGATAAAAACAACAATAAAATAACTGTAATCAGAAGCGATAAAATTAAAGATTATTTGGACAAACAAATAAATAATAATCCATCATTAATAAATCAAATAAATTTATTTAATCTTTCTTTAAAATGAAATATACAAATTAAAGGTATTGATGCATATAAACAGATGTTTTGTGCAAACTTTAAAAACACATTTCAAGCAGAATGAAGTGGTTGATATTTAGAATATTTGTTTGAAAAATTCATTAAAGATAATAAGATATATAATATTGTTTATACTAATTCAGAAAACATAAATAAAAAAGAATTTTTGGATTTTGATTTATATTTTAAAAATGATGATTTTTATGGTGATTTAAAATCAAGCGATGAAAAAAACATACAAATTATTGGAAATGATATAGAACACATCAATGATGCTTTAATAAAACACAATAAATTATGATACCTAATTTATGAACATAGTTCATTAAAAGATAAAGATAGTAACACAAATTATCAAACTACTCGGTTTTGAAACAATTTAAAACAACATAGAAATATCAAACAAATTGATGATTTTATCTCCAAACAACAAGATATTTCTTCATTAAGTTATATCAACAGAATGAAACATTCTATAAAGTTTAAGAAGATGTATATTCTAGAAGTAAATAAGATAAATATCAAATATGTGTTCAACTTATTTAAACAAGGTAAACAACCTGATGGTAGTTTAAGAAAACCTAAATATTCAATCAATAAAAATGCTATAGATAACTTTATTATATATTCATTTGATGTAGAAAGGAAATAAAATGAAATTTGTCGATTTGTTTGCTGGTATCGGTGGTTTTCATCAAGCGATGAAAATTGTTGATAAGGATTCAATTTGTGTTCTTGCATCTGAAATAGATAAAGAATGTGTTGCTGCTTATTATGATAATTACCATCTTGATTCGAATCTAGATGTTGTTAATATAAAAGTGGATTCGATTCCACAACACGATATTTTATTCGCTGGATTTCCTTGTCAGGCTTTCTCAAAAGCAGGTAAACAAGAAGGTTTAAACGATACAAGAGGTACCTTGTTTTTCCAAATTGAAAGAATTTTAAAACATACTAAAACAAAATACATCTTATTAGAAAATGTTCGTAATCTTATTAGTCACGATGGTGGTAGGACATGAAAAATTATTCAAGAAAATCTATATAAATTAGGTTATAGATTAACTAAAAATCCTCTCATACTAAGCCCGCACCAATTTGGCATCCCGCAAATTCGCGAACGTGTCTATATACTAGGTAAATATGACCCAAAAAACAAAGATGTTCCTTTAAATATCTCATTTCATAATTTAATAAAAAAAGATGCAAATTCTGTTAATGATATTTTGGATAAAAATATTGATAATTCAAAATATCATATTAGTGAATATGATGAAGAAGTACTAAATTTTTGAAATGATTTTTATTTAAATATAAATCAAAAAGTTATTGGTTTTCCTGTTTATATTGAATATTTAAATAACAACGATGTCGATCCATTATTTCCGAAATGAAAACAAGATATTATTAGAAAAAATCAAAAACTATATAATCAAAACAAAGATTTTATCGACAAATGAATATCAAAAGATATTTCACACTTTAGGAAAACTCATCAAAAATTTGAATGACAAGCAGGGGATAAAATCAACAACATCTGAGATGGAATCATTCAATTTCGTCCTTCTGGTATAAGGGTTAAAAAACCTGATGTATTCCCTGCATTAGTTGCAATGGTACACATTCCGATAATAGGTAAATACAAAAGAAGACTAACACCAAGAGAATGTGCAAGATTACAAAGTTTTCCAGAAAGTTTTAAATTACATCAAAATGATCAAAAAGCATATAAACAATTAGGAAATAGCATAAATGTTACAGTGGTTTCAGAACTTATTAAGAAACTTTTAAAGCAGTAAATAAACGTTAAAAACATAAATTATTTTGAAAATGCACAAGACTTACAAACTGCTATTTTAATGCACAAATAGCAATTATGAAAATATATGAAACGAATTACAAAATTTAGCACTCAAATGCTTGAGTTGCTTTGTTTTTTTTTTTTTTTTTTGTAGAATAAAAAAGTATAAAGCTTATTATGCAAAAAAATTTTTAATTATAAATAGGAGGTTTTATGCCTGGAAACAAAGGAAATAACAGACCAGATAACGATCCAAATCGTGCTGGGTGATCATCAAAAACCGGAAATCCTTCTGGTGGTGGTCGTGGTAACAACAACCCTAAAAAATAAATAGTTTATTTTTATAAGCTTTATACATTCGAATATTTAAACATTTCACAAAGGAGATATTATGACGACAAAAGCAGAAAAATTATGAAGATTACAATTTGGTGATAGTAATACAGGAAAAGATTATGCAGGATCTATTGTTCATTTTGATGAATATGGTAAAAAATCAAACTTTGGATGAAATATCGAACATATTACACCGGAATCATTAGGTGGAACCGATGCATATACAAATCTTACAGTTGCTAATGTGAATAACAATTCATTAAGAGCAGATCGTACTTCATGAAATTTAAACGGAACTAATTTTCAAGTTAAAAAGGTTGATGGTTACAGCAGCAGTGGAATTTATGACATTTCAAATCCACATCAACCAAAACTTCTTACAAAAAGTCACAAATTTTAATAGAGGTTTATAATAACTAGAAGATTAAAATACGAAATCTTATTATTAACTATCATTTCTGCATTATTAATTTTTCTTTCTTTATATGATTTAGATTCACTATTTTGAATTTGAGAAAAGGATATTGATACTTGGAAAAAGGTAGTTAATATTTTTGTTGCTTTTTCTGGATTATTGGGTGTTTTCTCAATTATTTTGTTTGCTAAAAGAAAGAAAATCGCTTATATTTTAGCGATTGCTAATGCAATTTTATATCTTTTCTTTTCTTTTACAAATGGATTAGTTATAGATGGATTTGTCCAAATTCTTTATATCCTTATTTTGTTTTATATTTATATAAAACAAATACTGATTCATAAGCACAATAAAAGGATTAGGGAACTAAGACTATCATCATATGCAGCGATATTATTCTTTATAATCTTTGTAGTGATTTCAACATCATTTTACTTTTAAACCCATACACCAATGATTTTATTAGTAAATTGCTTAGGATAAACTACATCGAATTTAGTTCTAATTTTAAGTATAAAACATCAGCATCTGCAAACCTTGCTATATTTAATGCAATATCTATTATCGCATTGATTATGATGGCATTTGGATTTCGATCAAATTGAATAATTTGATGTTTTAAAAACATCTTCTGTTTTGTTTTCTTCTCTGGTATTGGTTTTTTAAGTTGAACCTTGATATTTATTAACTTTATATATTTATCCATATCTATATATTTATACTTTATCACATCAAAAGAATCAAGATTATCAATTGCTTTTGTCGGTATGGGTGCAAGTGGAAAATCCAGTATTATCAATAATCTCAGAGAATTTTTAAATCAAAATAACATCCAAATTATTGATGAAAGACTAAAAGATGAAAAGATTTTCATAGATTATATGAATGATATGAAGAAAAATGGATATAGAACTCAAAAAATATTCTTTAAAGATCGATATATACAAATCAAGCAGATGCAAAATTTCAATAAATCCTTAATAGATAGACATATGATAGATGATTTCTTGTTCCCAAAATGTTTAATTAAGATAAATTATTTTACTAAATGACAAAAATTTGCTTGAAACTACTTCTATCATCCTTGATATAAGTTTTTGCTTTCTTTGGAACCAAAAATTGATTTAGTCTTTGTAGTTTTAAAAGATATAGACTTTATATGAAAAAATCGCTTATATGCAAGCAAAAACCACCAATTACAAACAGAACGAGATCGCAGAAAGATTGAATTGAAGAACAAAGAGTTTTTTAAAGTTGTAAATATTGAGTATTTAAATAATAGGCAACTAGGTAAATTACTTTCAAAGAATTTAAAAATTTACTCTAAAGAACATCATACATTTATAAATATTGAAAAAGATATAGCATCATCAAAAATTAAACAAATAATCGAATCAAAATTAAAAGAAAATTTTAAATTATAATAAAATTTATTGGCTATTTATGTTTTAAATGTGTGTTTTTAAATAATTTTAAATGTTTTTGTTAAAAAACTAAAAAACAACTTATTATTTAATTTAAATTCTTATTTTTTGTTATATTTTAAGAATCCAAAAAATCTTTTTGTCTTATTTTTACCTGCTTGTTAAAAATTTATTTAAAGTTATCATCATTGAATAATGATTTCCTTTGTTTATTCTTGTTCACTTTACCCAATTTATATACTTATCTAAATTTTTACTTGAAACTCCGTTATATACATTTTCAATTAATTCTTTAATCTTGCGATGAAAATTATTAACATTTTGTATATGTAATTTTTCCCTTACACTTTTTGTTTTATCTGAATTTTCTTTATAAACAAAAGATTTTTTCTTAGAAGCACCAACAATATAATGAGATGCACCTATCTTATTTATAAAAGGTTTATATGATGTTTCCCCATCAGTTATAAATTTTGCAGATTCAGGATTTTTAACTTTGTATTTAAAAGCAAAATATAGTTTTTCTGCAGAAGGTTTTACCTTTTCCTAAATAAGAAATTGCGATTCCCCATTTCTATCAACCATAGTAGAAACACAATCTAAATCACTATTTATACCTCTTTTTGAGTTATAGTATAAAGATTTTCCACGTTTTCTTGCTGCTCTACCTATTCCGTTCTTGTGTCTACCTTTTTTACATCAAGAAAATATATTTCGTCAAGTTCTGATTATTCCACTACTGACATCTGATTCTTTTTGCTTAGATTTAATAAAATCTAATAATTTATGTCTTCAAACAAAGCTTGTTTTTAAATTAATTCCACAAATCGCTGCAGTTTCTTTAAGTGTTAATTTCTTTAAATGACACTCAAGAAACATTTGATATTTAAGCTGATGTGTTTTTCTTAGCCTTTCAAAAACTGTTCCAGTGCAATTACTAAAAGTTTTCTTACAATCTAAACATTCTATAACGAGGCGATGTTGTTTGTTGAACCGTGCTTGTGTATCTTTACAGTATCCACATCTATGACAATATTTAGGTTTTTCTATTGTTATATCTTTACTATTATTTCATGAAGTAATATAAGATGCTAATACTTCTTTAACATCATTCGGAAGGTCAGTAAATGACTTTATTCATGAATTTGTCATTAATTTTAGTTGTTTGAGTTTTTCATCTTTTGTTGACATTACTAAATTATACATTATTTTCAAATAAAACACATTTAAAACATATATAGCCAATTTATTTCATAAGTCAAACCTTTGATTTTCAAAGGTTTGCTTTTCATATTTTTTTCATAAATATTTTATGTTTTCTTATGAATTCCTTTTTTTGTAATATAGATTTGATTCTTTTGCAAAGAATTTGTTTATTATAAGGAAAGAAGGGATTATGAGAATTGCAGGATATTGAAGAAGATGAGGAAGTCGTTTTATAAACGGTTTACTAGTTACGGTAACCATTGGAATTATGGGAATAGTTTTTCTAATTAATTTTATACAAGGTAAACCTAATTTAGGAATTAATGCTGTTAACATTACATATAGTCATGGAAGTGGCGAATGTTAAAATTATGACTTTTTAGAGCTATATGAAGAATGCTTATTTTTACATTTATCATAGACTTTTTTACTATTATAATGAAAAAAGGAACATTTCCTGAAAAGTGAGCAGATAACTATATAGTTATTAGAGATTAATTTTCCATATATAATACCTTTGATTTATTCAACGGTATTTATTTTTATATTTTTCTTTCCTTTTCTCTGTATGAATTTCTTTTTAGTTTAAATATAGTAAAGTTTTTGAGATCATAGTAAAATATTTACATAATATATGTAAGGAGAATCATGACAAAAACCAAAACAAAGTTAACTGCTAAAGAAACTAAATCTTTAGAAACACTAAAAAAACAATATAAACAAATTATCGATGATCTTTCACCAACAGAATTTAATAAAGATCAAAAAGATCTTGCTAAAGAAATTATTGATAATTGCACAAATCCAAATAACATACAATATATTTTTCAATTTATTGCTCAGAGAGTAAAAATAGGTTTTACCTTTGATGCAGCACCCGAAAGCAATAGCAAAACTATTGCTATCTTAAGAAAAGATGATAAATTATCATTTAATTTTGATAATAAACCTACAAAAAATCAAAACACCTTAATCATAGGTGAAAACTATGATGCATTAAAGAATCTAATACTCATAGAGAGAGAGAGAGAGAGCGGGTTTAGATTATAAATATGATGTAATTTACATCGATCCTCCTTATAATACCGAAAGATCTGCATCAGATGGAAATAATATTGCAGATGATACTGAAAACAAGAAAAACAAAACTTTAATTTACCGTGATAAATATACTAGAAACGGTTGATTAAATATGATGAATGAACGACTTCGTATGACAAGAGAACTTCTCAAAGATGATGGAGTTATTTTTGTTTCAATCGATGATAACCAACAAGCATATTTGAAAATTTTAATGGATGAAATTTTTGGTGAAAATAATTTTGTAGCATCATGTATATGAGTAAATAACTTTGGAGGAAGAAGTGATAAAAATAACGTTGCTTCTTGTCATGAATATATACATATTTATGCTAAAAACATAGACAATTTAAGTTTTAAAAAAGTCGGGATTCAAGAAAATACAAACAAATGAAAATTTAACGAAAAATTAAATTTATATGAAAAAGAATTATATCCATTGCAAAAAGGTGGTGGAGCAGAAACATTAAATGAAAGACCAAATATGGGTTATATTATTTGATGAAACAAAGAAACAAATGAGTTTATTATTGATAATGATGGTATAAAAAATAAGGTAAGCGATAAAACATCAAGTAGTGATTTTAACTTTATATATGACTTTAATACACCAAAACGAAAAACTCTTTTAGAATCGGGATTTATACATATCACTCCCGCTATAAAAAAGAATAAGAACAAGTTAGGCCGTTGAAGGGTTGGACTAGATAAAGTTCAATTACTTATAAAAGAAAATAAATTAAAGGTTAAAACAACTAAAGATTCGAACATTGTTTATGAATATGAACATTCTGAATTTATTCCGAATAAAAGTTATCAAAAATTTAAATCAGTTATTGCTAACTTTTCGTTTAATGAACTTTTAGATGATTTATATTGAGATAAAAGCATTTTTTCATCAATAGATTCGTCAGGTGGAACAACAGAATTCACAAATATTATAAAACCAGCAGATGGAATGTTTAATAATCCAAAACCAGTAAATATTATTAAATTATTAATAAATTTACATCCCAATATAAACCTTAGAATTTTAGACTTCTACGCCGGTTCTGGAACAACCGGTCATGCTACTTTACAACTAAATCGCGAAGATGGTGGTAACAGGACTTTCACACTTGTTACAAATAATGAAAACAACATTGGTAGAGATATAAACTATGAAAGGTTAAGAAGAATAAATACGAGAACTAATTTAAATAAGAATGAATATAATCTCACTTGATACAAAAACAACGATCCATATAATTCTAATTTAAATGTATATTGACTTGATAATGATGCTTATATTGATATAAGCTTATCCTCAAACATTACTGTTAAAGAAATAGAAGAAAAATGAAAAAACCTAATTAAAAATTTCGGTGTACAAGAAACTAATTTTGATAAAGATGATTTACTTACTGAACTTTTAACCTTAAAACCTTTAATTAAGGATGGTAAAAATTAGTATGAAACTCATAAAACCACAAGAAAAAGTAGTAAAACAACTTTGTAGAGAAGCACAAGGTCATCTTAAATCCATAAATATAAATGATGAAAATCCTCAAGGTAAAACAGTATATTTTAAAGCACCTACTGGTTCTGGTAAAACCTTTATGATGCTAAATTTCATTCACCAAATGATTAAATGACATAACAAAACTCTTAAAAAAGACAAAATAATCTTCATTGTTACAACTTTATCAGTTGCCAAACTACCAGAACAACTAGAAAATAATTTTAATGAATATAAAAGGTATTTAAAAGGTTCGGATATTTTAGTCGAACGTATTGAATCTCCTTCAAATAAGAAAAATTATTCTAAAGAAACCAACTATCGGTTTTTTGCTGCTAATAATAAAGTTTTTATAATTGGTTCTTCTTCATATAGCAAAAATACTATTTTAAAAGAACAAAACGCTATCGAAAGTTTAATTAGTCAAATTAAAAAAGAAAAATATAAATTAATCTACATCCGCGATGAAGCACATATTGGTTCTGATGTTGATAAATCTAAAGGAAACGGAAAAACTGAACAAGCAAACTTAGATAAGTTTGAAAATTTAATGCAATCAAATGCTCATTTTACTGTTAAGATGACTGCTACTCCAAAAGATTATAAAAATCTGATTGAACTAACTGAAAAACAATTAATGGAAGCAGATATTAAGTTATTAAAAATACATAGGATTTTTAATAAAGGACTAAATGACATCAAAGATGATATCGATCTAGAAACAATTTTAGATATTGCATGTAAAGAATTTAAACAAATTAAAGCAAGATATAATGATGCAAAAAAAGAGCCAGATTTAGTTGGTATTAATGCTGCGATGCTTATACAGGTTGATAACAGCAGTAATACAGACCTAAATAAAAAAGAAGAATTTAGTAAAAATTTAAATAAAATTAAAGAAATTTTAAATAAATATAATTTAAAATATGTTCAATATTTTGATGATGATATTAATGAAAAACAACTTCGGACTAAAGATGGATATTCACTTAAAGATATTTCTAAAAATTCAGATAATACTGATGTAATTATCTTTAAAATCGGTGGTTCAACTGGTTGAAATATCCCAAGAGCTTGTATGTTGGTACAACTGCGTAATATTTCGTCTAGCACCTTACCAATTCAAACTATTGGAAGAATTAAACGAAATCCTGTACCTAAAAAGAAGCAAAATCTAGATTCGGAAGCACTTAAATACTATATTTATAGTAATATTGACTATGAAAAAAGAGAAGCAATAAAGTTATATCTTAAAGATGAGTATAATAGCGAGAAATTTGTTATAGGTCGATTGAGAAACTTTGATATTGTTAAACAAAAAAATCAATCAGAATATGAAGCAAAAATCAAAGAAAAAATTGATGAATTTAATAATATTACTATAGATACATTTATAACTATAAAAGAAGAAATTATCAACGAATACAAAAACAAAGGATATATTGTTGCACAAACAGAAAAATATGGAAATAAAGTAATCAACAGTGAAATTATAGAAAATAAAATTGATATGGAACAATATAATCTATTGCAAATTGATAAAAATAGTAATTATTTAACAGATGCTATTATTAAGGAAATTGATGCTTTTTATCAAAAAGTAGATGATTTTTAGGGACCTTAAAAAAAGTTGTGTATTCATAACTGAGTTATCTTCACAAAAAAAGATTTTTAAAAAATATTAAAAAAGAGTGAAACTCCTTTAAAATTGTATGTGAAATAAAACAAAGGAGAACACATGACAGATATTATATCAAAAAATTTGTTAATTTCAGAAAAGATTAATGAAATAAAAGAAAATGGGTTTAAATTCGTAGCAGAATTTTCAAGAGATATCATTACTAATATAATGAATGCAATCTTAAAAGAAGAGTTTGATGAGAACTTAAAATTTGAATTTGAAAATTCTAAATATGAAAAAGAAAAATACACGAAATGGTTATTATACAAGAAGCGACTAGATACACCTATTGGAAAAGCATTGCTAAATGTTCCAAGAGATAGAGCAGGAAGAATTAAAAGTAAATTATTTACCAGATATAGTCGAAGAAGTGATGATCTTACTCAGATGATAATGTCCTTTTGCAAACTAGGTGGTTCTTATAAAGAAATCACTGATTTCATTGAGAATTCTACAGACATAAAAATGTCAAGACAAACAATTTCTAATATCTTTACTACTACAAAGGAAAAGGTAGATGAATTCCAAAATAGAAAGTCTACCAAAGAAATTTCAAGCAATTTTTCTTGATTCTACTTACTTTTCCATCAAAACGAGGAAGTTATGCAAAGGAAGTCTATAAATATCGTTATGGGAATTGACGAAAATGGTTATAAGCAAGTGCTAAACTTTGAAATTTGTCCAAATGAAAACAAAGGAATTTTTAGAGAATTATTACTAAAAATCAAGGAACAAGGTGTAGAAGAAGTTGAAATTTTTGTCTTTGACGGTTTACCTGGTTTAGAAAATGTTGTAAATGAAATTTTTCCAAAATCTAAGACTCAAAGATGTCTTATACACATTCAAAGAAATATTGTGTCTAAAGTAAGGGTTTCTGATCGTAAAGAAATTTCTAATGATTTTATGTTGATTGCAAAACGAAGTAATATAACTTGAAGCACAAAAAGAACTAGAAAACTTTGTATCAAAATGAACTATAAAAGGTTACAAAAAGAAGTCTCATATCTTTTGCAAATGCAAAATTTATTAACATTTTTTGATTTTCCACCTGAAAAGCGTAAATCTATTTATACAACAAATCCAATCGAATCCTTAAACTCGAATATGAAATTGATTTTAAAAAGAAAAGTTTCATTTCCTAATATGGAAAGTTTATCACTGCTTTTAGCACATATTTTTGATAACTGAAATATTGACAGAAGTTTTAGAGCAACAAACGGATTTAGAAATATTGGTTAAACTTCGATTTGGTATTGAAAAACCTGCAAAATATAAAGCAAAAGAACAAAAGATTACTTTTGTTCGCTTTATTTTGCGGGTTTTTCAAAAAAATTTTTAAATTTTTCTGATAAGATGCTATTATATATACTACTTACCTTTTTATAGGATATAACTTAGATTTTATTAAAATACACAAGAATTTTTATAATGTCGATTTTTATAAAAACAGCAAAAATGAAAATCAAAACGAAACATCTAATAAATATAAAAAATCAGTCCAATTTTTTGACAAAACTATATACTGATATATTTTTATCAAAAAGTATTTAAATATACTCATAGAAATTTATAAAGAACTAAATAAGAAAACTGTAGATGAAGGAAAAATTGAATTCTTTTTTCTTGAAGATAAAATACTACCTACGGAAATTTCTGTATTTGTTGATAAGCAAAAAAGCGAATGTACTAATTGTGTTAAAGTATCCGAAAATATGAAATATGCATACACAAATTATGATAAAGAAATAAATATATACCTTGATTCTTATCCGGAAACTGTTTTTGCAAATGAAATTAAAAATTTAATCAATTATAACAATGATATGGATGGTAACTTAAAAATATGAACTAAAAACCCAGTATTCGAAGGGATTAACATCGAATACTATGATTCAGAACTTAAAAAAGGTTCAAGTTATCCAGATTTTATATTGAAGTATAAAAATCATTTTGTATATATAGAAGTTAAATCTGAAAACGATATCAATTCTCAAAAGACCGATGACATTCTCAAAGCATATAAAAAATATATAGAAAACTATAAAACAAGCACAAATATAAACTTAACTCTTTTAATAGCAAAAATTGATAAAGATAAAAATATTTCATTCTCTGGGGATTCAACATTAGAAAGTGTAAGAATAATTCTTCAAAATCAAAGTGTTAAACTCAAACAGATAATTAAATCAATATCAGAAAATAATCTTGTTTCACAGGAGAATAATGAACAAAACTAGTGTAAAGAAATCTAAATTACAAAAGAATTTAGATGAACTAAAGAAACAAGAAAAAGCTAGAATTGATGAACTTTCTTCAACTGAATTTAACCAAGACCAAAAAGAAATTGCTAAAGAAATTATTGATAATATTACTAATCCAAATAGAGTGCAATATATCTCACAATTTATTATTCAAAGAGTAAAAATGGGTTTTACCTTCGATGCAGCACCTGAGTCAGATAGTAAAACTATTGCTATTTTAAGAAAAGATGATCAATTATCATTTAATTTTGATAATAAACAACCAAAAGATCAAAATACCTTAATCATAGGTGAAAACTATGATGCATTAAAGAATCTCATATTAATTGAAAGATATAGACAAAGAAACGGATTAGATTTTAATTACGATGTAATTTATATCGATCCCCCTTATAATACCGAAAGTTCCTTAAAAGATGGAAATAAATTAGCAAATGATAAAGAAAACATTGCAGCAAAATCATTTAGTTACCGTGATAAATTCACACAAAATGGTTGACTAAATATGATGAATGAAAGGTTACAACTAGCAAGAGCGCTGTTAAAGGATGATGGGGTTATTTTTGTTTCAATTGATAACAATGAACAAGCATATTTAAAGGTTTTAATGGATGAAATATTTGGAGAAGGGAATTTTGTTGATTCTTTGGTATGAAAATCTGTAAATAGTGTTCTAAAACAATCAAAACTTATAAGAAATGATCACGAATATATTCTTTTATATGCAAAGAAAATATCCGAGGTTGTATTCTTAAGACAGAAAAATACAATGAATTTTCAAAATCCCGATAATGACCCAAAAGGAAACTGATTCAGTAGCAATGCAGCCAGTCCTAATCAAAATAGTGATAGAAATAAATTCCCTATTTCTCTTCCTGGTGGCAAAGAATGCATTAGAAATTGAAAATTTTCATATGATGATTATAAAAATGGTACTGTTTCGTTATATTTTAATGGAAACAATGTTCCAAGATTAAAAATTTATGAATCTGAATACAATATAAATTCAAAAGTTCAATCAAGTATATTTGAAAACCTTGGTTCTTTGACCAGTGCAAAAAGAGAAATAGAATCAATTTTAGATAAAAACTCAAAATTTCAAACACCAAAACCAACTACATTAATTAAACATATTCTAAAATTACTTAACAAAAACTCCCGTGTTTTAGACTTCTACGCCGGTTCTGGAACAACAGGTCATGCTGTATTAGAACTAAATCGTGAAGATGGTGGAAACAGAACATTTACTCTTGTTACAAATAATGAAAATAATATAGGTATCGATGTAAATTATAAAAGATTAAGAAGAATTAATACAAATACAGATCTAAATGGTAATGAAATTAATTGTAAGTGATATCAAAAAAATGAATCTTATAATTCTAATTTAAATGTCTACTGACTTAACGAAAAAGAAGATTATATCAATATAGGATTAGAATCATCAAACAATGTTAAAGATTTAAAAGAAAAATGACTAAGTCTTATTAAGAACTTTGGTATAGATAATTCTAAATTTGATTATGATGAACTACTAACTGAATTATTAACCTTAAAACCTTATAAAAAGAATGACTAGAATCGGTGTACTAATAATTAAAATACAAGAAAATTTCTTGTATTTTATTTGCTTTTGTTAAACTATATATATAATTATAAAAATAATTATATATTAAGGAGGTGACATGCAAGTTAAATCAAAAAAAATTAATATTAAAATTAAAGATATTCAAAACCTTGAATTCTTCATCGATGATATTAATGTTTCAGATGGAGATTATTTTAATTTAAATGATATTCTCAACCAAGATCTAAAAAAAATTACAGATGAAACAGGTAAAATCAGGGAACAAATTATACAAAATGAAAAAAATCGACTTACTAAAGAAATACAAGAAAATTTAGAAAAAACATTCACAAGAGAAATAAAGAATTCAAAAGAATACAATGAACTAAAAAGTGAAAAAGATTATGAAATTAATAAACTCATAATAGAAAATGTTGAAAAAACACAAAAACTTGAAAACGAACTTAAGGATAATTATTACAAGCAACTCGAGCAAGAAAGAGATAAGTTAAAAGATAAATTTGAAGCAGAAAAGAAAGATTATAAAAATACTATTTTAAATAAAGAAATTGAAAACATAAAACTTAAACTTCAACAACAACATCAAAAACAATTGATGGAATTAGAAAATAAACTTCAAATTTTAAATGTAGAAAAGCAATCACTTCTAGAAAAGAACGAAAAACTACTTGCTGAATTTGAAGACAAAAAACAGTTATCAACTAAACTTCAAACCGAGTTAGAAACCCTACAAAAATATAGATATAATAAATCAACCAAGGAATATGGTGAGGAATTTGAGAATCATATTTTTAATAAACTCGCAGAAGGCTTTGCTTTTTCAGAAGATGTTAGTTTTGAGAAAACCACCAAACATATAAACAATAGAAAACCCGATTTTAAAATAGATTTTAAAGATTTAAATATCTTAGATGATGATAAAAATTCATATGGAACTATTATAATTGAAGCAAAAAACAGAATCACTGAACAAGGATCAAGAAGAAACAAAGACTTTATTGAAAAACTCGAACAAGATCGAAAAAACTTTAAGGCTGATTTTGCAATTTTAGTCACTGAATTAGAACCTAATAGCGTTCTTTATATTGAAAAAATTTCAGGTTATAACGAGATATTTATTGTTCGTGATGTTGCTTTAATAAATCTTATTTCATTATTAAAAAACATCTTACAAATAAAATATTCATTAAATGCAGACAAAATAGAATTTAATAGTAAAAAAGTAATACTTGAGAAATTCAACGACTTTGTAGAAAAAAATATATTAAATCATATCGAGAAATCAAACAAAGAAATTGAAGGTATTATTGAAAATGCAGATAAGATGCGAAAACTTTTATCTAGCATAGAAGATAGTGCAAATAATATAGCGCATAAACATTTTTCAAAAATGCAGCGTAAGATAAGTGATTTTGGAAAATCCGAATTTATTAAAGAAATTGCTAAACTTGAAAAAGCAGAGCAAAAACTAATCGAGAAAAAGGAATCTGAATAAAATGCAAAAGCAGCAAAATAAAATTACATGAAATATTTTTAAACGCGTTTTTGGTAATAATCCTGCATTAATTTGAAATAACGATTCTCTTATTAATGATATAAAACAAGAATATCAAAAAAGATGAAACAGAACTTGAGATAACATCGAAATAACTAACGAAGAAGATGATGAGCAATTTGTTAATTTTGATTATGAATTTTTTGAAAATCACGATATTGATGCATTACACGAATTAAATTTAGATTCTGTTAGTGATACAGAAACATATATAAAAGTAAATAAAGATAGTTATGATAATTATTTAAAAGATGCATTAAATTGATATTTAAATAAATATAATATTAAAAATTCACAAGTTAAATTTATTTCATCGAAAAGTGACTATCAAACCAAGCATATCGATACATTAAAAGCTATCAAGGATAATGAAATAGATTTAATCTTTAACGGAACTTTATATGATGTATCAGGCGATTTTGATTATATTGCACCTTTCTTTATTTATCATAAATCCTTGAACAAATTAGTTTTATTAAGTTATACAGCAAGATGTAAATATGAAATGTATTACAAACATTTCTATATTTATCAAATTTTTAAGACAAACAATATTAATATTAAAGATATGTCAGTTTTAATAATAAATCCATGAGATAGGATATATCGTAAGGTACAAAAAGGTAAAATAAATTTTTATGAATCTTTTGCTGCCGATGTTGCAAAATCTATCCGTAAAATTTCTAAGGATAATCCAACCACATATCAAAAACAGATGTTTGAAGCATTAGTAAGAACAGGTGATATTAATTTAAAATTAGGTTTTGATCATTATGAAAACAGTCATTTAGAATTTATTAATGTTATTAAAAGAAATGGTATTTCTTTTTCGCAAAAAACTGCTGATATACTTCATTCAACTGATGAAAAACTTTTTATTGTTGAAAATCTTTCAAAAGAAATTACCATTGAATTTTGGTCTTTTAAGATATATAAAAAAATTATTGAAAAAGCATTTAATGAATTTAACAACAAAAGCAACTTTGATGCAATATATAAGTTTTTATCAATTGAAAAAGATAAAAAAATCGAATCTGTAATAAGCTGATTGAATAACACATTAGACTATCAAACAAATTCACAAAAAATATGAATTGATGAATGAAACTTTATTAATAAAGAACAAAAAATTGCTTTATATAAACTGTTTATAGGTCCAAATTTTGATGAAATTTCTTTTTCTTTCTTTAGCAAAAAAGAAAAAGAAAATTTAGTTGAATTTACAAGAAAAATAGAACTATATAATAAAAACATTAATTTTTTTAACTTAGATGCTTTGACAAAAATTCTCCCTTTACATCAAAAAGATGCTCGGATCTGTTGATATGATTATGAGGGTTTTTCTGACTTATATCCTCCTTTAAATAATATTGCTCCATATAATCAATTAGTAAATCAAGTTTCTGTTATTATAACTAAAAATGGTATCGAAGAAAAAGTTGAAAATATTGTAATAGATACAAAAGGTTTGACTATATATAATTTAGTTGATTTAATCGATGTCATTTATTCAAATAAAGCAGATTGATTTGTTGTATATAACAAAAATTATGAAAATGCACGTAATAAAGAGATTAAGGATTTAGTTACTGAAAATTATCTAAACAACAAAGAATTTGAACAATACATTGATCAAAAATATAAAAGCATTCATTATTTTGCTGGTATGGTGGATTGAATTAATAATCACACAATTGATTTAGCTGATTGTTTTAAAAACTCAAAGCAAGAAAAAAACAATTATCAAAAAATTACTGTTTTTTTTGAGGATGGTAATAATATAAAAACAACAAAAGTTGATAAAGATTTTATTAAAGAAAACATAATAACTACTAAAAAACTAATTCATATCAACTTCCTAAAATACTATTTTTCTATTAAGAAAATAGAAAAATACATCACTCATATGAATTTTGATCTGAAAAACAAAATCACACCTTATTCAGAACTTGTAATTCAAAAAGGAACAATGGCAATGGAAGCTGCTATATTAAGATATTTAGGTGCAACCAATGATGCTGTATGACAAAACAATATCGTTCCTAACTTAAAAAAATATTGTGAAAATGATGTTCGTGCAATGATGATGGTGTATGATTTTATAATGTTTTTATTTTCTAAAGCATACGATAATTTATCCGAATTTGAATATCAACTTAAAATGGTTGAAAATATGGAATATACAGTTATAGATGGAAAATTATCTGTTGCAACAAAAAGATAATTTGTGATACAATATCTATTAAATATATCGAGGTTTAATATGAAAAAAGTTATTTTAATAGTTATAGATGGATTAGGATTACGTAGGGAAAGCCAAGGAAACGGTTTTGCTTTAGCAAATACACCAACCTTTGATAAATTATTTGCTGAATACCCTAATTCATTAATTCAGGCTTCTGGTGAGTTTGTAGGATTACCAAAAGGACAAATGGGTAATTCAGAAGTTGGACATCTAAATATTGGTGCAGGAACAATTGTGTATACAGGATTATCATTAATTAACAAAGCTTTAAAAGATGGAACTTTTAAATCTGCTCCAGCATTTGTAAAAGCATTCGAGGATGTTAAAAAGAATAATTCAACACTTCATCTAATGGGACTTTTATCTCCAGG
The DNA here is from genome assembly GCF_051200785.1 of Mycoplasma sp. 6243. Classification (NCBI taxonomy): domain Bacteria; kingdom Bacillati; phylum Mycoplasmatota; class Mollicutes; order Mycoplasmatales; family Mycoplasmataceae; genus Mycoplasma; species Mycoplasma sp. 6243. The sequence goes on along the minus strand of NZ_CP195154.1, from coordinate 53,745 downwards.
TGGTGTTCACTCATTAGAAACACATTTATTTGAACTTCTAGATGCAGCATACGAATATGGACTTAAAAAAGTTTCTGTACATGCTTTTGGTGATGGTCGTGATGTTGCCCCTCGTTCAATCAAAGCATCAATGCAAAAACTACAAGATATCTGTGATAAATATAATTACAACATCGCAACCGTTTCTGGTCGCTTTTATGCAATGGACCGCGACAAAATGTTTGATCGTGTTGAAAAAGCATACGCAACTTTATTAGGTAATTCGCAAAATAAATATCAAAATGCTCTTGATTATGTTGATTCGCAATATGCTAATGATATTTCTGATGAGTTTTTTATACCTGCACAAAAAGCAAACTTGTCAGCAGATTCATTTATAAAAGATGGTGATTCAATTATTTTCTTTAACTTCCGTCCTGATCGAGCTAGACAACTGACTCATTTATTAATTAGTTCACCTTTATACGAAAATAAACCGTCACAACCTGTTAAAATTAACCAATTTGTTTCAATGATGAAATATGAAGGAATTCAAACAAATATTGCATTTGATGAAATGGAAATTAATATGCCTATTGGTAGGGTTTTGGAAGAAGCAGATGTAAGTCAATTACGTGTTGCCGAAACACAAAAATATGCACATGTGACTTACTTTATGGATGGCGGAAAAGACATTGTGTTTAAAAACTCAAAAAGAATCATGGTTGATTCATTAAAAGTAGAATCATATGCTGATGCACCACATATGTCTGCTGAAGGTATTACCGATGAGTTATTAAAAAATGCTTTAGATTTTGATGTTACTATTATGAACTTTGCTAACCCTGATATGGTAGGACATACCGGAAATCTTAAATCTACTATTGAAGCAGTAAGTTTTTTAGATACACAAATTAAAAGAATTATTGATTGAGCACAAAGCAACAATATCACTGTATTTATAACAGCTGATCACGGAAATGCAGAAATAACTGAAGATGAAAGCGGAAAACCAGCAACCAAACATACAAGTAGTCCTGTTATGCTTATTTGCACCGATAAATCAGTAAAATTAAAAGATGGATGTCTAGCTAATATTTCACCAACTTTATTAGATTATCTAAATATCCCAAAACCAAAACAAATGGATGAAGAATCGTTATTGATTAAATAACCATATGCTAATGTAATTTATAAAAGTACCTAATTAATAGGTACTTTTATAAATCAATATTTTTAACATATTTTGCATTATTTTCTATAAATTGTTTACGTGGTAAAACATTTTCACCCATAAGAATTTCAAAAATACGGTCTGCTCTTACTGCATCTTCGATTTGAACTTGTAACATTTTGCGGTTTTTCGGGTTCATTGTTGTGTCTCAAAGTTGAATAGGGTCCATTTCCCCAAGTCCTTTGTAGCGTTGAATTGTTATTTTTTGACTCTGATTAAATTTAGCAATAATTTCTTCTTTTTGTTGGTCATTAAAAGCATATTCTACCGTTCTTCCTTGTGAAATCTTATATAAAGGAGGTTGCGCGATGTAGATAAATCCATATTCTATTAAAGGTTTAAAATAACGATAGAAGAATGTTAATAATAAAGTTCTAATGTGTGCACCATCGACATCGGCATCTGTCATTATAACTATTTTATGGTATCTTAATTTATTAATGTTAAAGGTTTCACCCAATCCTGTTCCTAATGCTGTAATAAGCGACATTATTTCTTCATTTCCAAACACTCTTTCTTGTCTGGTTTTTTCTACATTTAGGATTTTTCCGCGAAGTGGTAATATAGCTTGGATATGACGATCACGACCCATCTTAGCTGACCCACCAGCTGAATTTCCTTCGACTATAAATAACTCTGAAATTTCTGCATTTTTTGATGAACAATCTGATAACTTACCTGGTAAACCTCCGCTTTCAAAAACATTCTTTCTACGAGCATTATCTCTTGCTGCATTCGATGCAAGACGTCCTCTACGTGCAGCTATAGCAATTTCTACTATCTTTTTAGCTAAATCGGGATGTTCATTTAAAAAGCGTTCAAAAGCTTCTGAATAAATCTCATTTACTGCTCTACGAGCATCTTTAGAACCTAATTTCGCCTTTGTTTGTCCTTCGAACTGTGGATCAGGGTGTTTTATTGAAATAATCGCTGTCATTCCTTCAATTAAGTCATCACGGGTAAAACGCTCTGATTCATTTTTAAAAATACCTTTTTCTTGAGCATATGAATTGACTAAACGCATTATTGAATCATAAAAACCAGATATATGTGTCCCACCTTCAATTGTTAGAATATTATTTGTATATGAAATTATATTAGAACGATATAAGTCAAAAAGGTATTGCACAGCTACTTCTACGCCTATAATAACTTCGTTTTGAGTATGTTCATCAATATATTTATATTCTCCTGAAGCATAAATAACATCATTATTCACAGGTTTATAACCTTCATCTACTTCTTTAACATAATCAATTATCCCATTTTCATATCGAAATTCTTGATAAGAATCGTCTCTTTCATCTTTAACTGTAACAAGTAAACCCTTATTAAGGTGAGCTATTTGTTTAGTATGATCTATTATTATATCTTTATCAAAACTCAACTTCTCCATTATTCTAAAATCAGGATGAAATTGAATTTTGGTCCCTGTCTCGTTTGGATCGCAATCAGCAATTACACTTGTGGGTGTTAAAGTTTTCCCACCATTATGAAATTCAGCAAAATAAACTTTCCCATTACGTTTAACTCATGCTTTCATCGAATCACTTAAAGCATTAACAACTGAAGCCCCAACACCATGTAAACCCCCACTAACTTTATATGCATTTGATTCAAATTTACCACCAGCATTAAGTTTGGTTAAAACTACTTCTAATGCACTTATACCAAATTTTGGATGAGCATCAGTAGGAATCCCACGACCATCATCTTCTACTATTATATTTTCTTCTTTTGTTATTGTTATATGAATATTTTTTGCATATCCTGCCATTGCTTCATCAACAGAGTTATCTACAATTTCTCAAACCATATGATGGAGTCCTGATTTCGATGTACTTCCAATATACATCCCTGGCCGCTTACGAACATGTTCTAAACCTTCTAAGTGTTTAATATTTGCTGCACTATAATCTTGTGTATTCTTTGCTGACATTCTTTACTCCTAAAGCATAAATATTTTTTAAATTATACCATTTTTGTTATAAATCCCTTGTTTTTGTATAGAAAAACCTATGGTTTCGAGAAAATAGTATATAAATTTTCTTTTCAAAAACCTTTTAAATTACTTTTTGATATCTCTTGTTTTTTAAGTAATTTTACATACATTTGCTTTATTTCTTCATTATATGTATAGTAAGACGTTTTAGGATTTTTATCTTGAATATAATGAACTCTGGCAAGTCCTTTTTCTACTAATTTAGCATTAATTGAATTATCAAAATAATCTTTTGTTGACAAATACAAGACAGCAACTACTCTTTTATATTTATCAACTTGAATCTGCTGCATATATATTCTTTTATTTTCAATTAATTCTGATGTATATTGCTTTGCTTTCTGTGCATAATCATTTTCATATTTTTGTAGCTTTTCTTTTTTAAAATCTTTTTGAGTCTCAGGTGTATCAATTCCATACAGCCGTATATGATATTGTTTATTAGATAAATCAGTTGCTATGATTGTATCACCATCAATAACCTTTTGAACATTTATAATAATATATTTATGATTATTTTGTTTATTATGTTGATATAAAAACAAGCCACTTGCAGATGCAGGAACAACCAACACACTTAAAAGAATTCATATTCATTTTTTAATTTTTTTCATATTCGCTCCATTTAAATTATTAATGATTTTTAAACACGAACTAAAAAAGAACAAAAAGCGAACTTATAATCTTTTGTTGTTACCAGAAAGTAAAAAAATGCAGTTTGCACTGCAAATCTTTTTATTTACTTAATAATAATGCTATTTCTTCTTTGTAAATTGGACCATCATCTGCTCAAGGAGTTTCTAGTATAATAGGAATGTCATCAAAATCAGGATCATGAACAAATTTTTTGAGTGTCTCAGTTCCTATTGTTCCTTTTCCGATGTTTGCGTGGCGGTCTTTACGAGAGAAAATTCCGTGCTTTGAATCATTTAAATGTATTACTTTGGTTCTTTCAAGCAGATTTCACCTTTTTAGCTCATTTTTAAAATTTTCATAATCTTGCAAATCATATCCAGAATCCCACATATGACACGTATCTAAACAAACTTGTACTCGTTCTGAATCAACTCAATCTAAAATAAAACGAATTTGCTCAAAGTTTGTTCCGATTTCTGTTCCTTTTCCCGCCATTGTTTCAATGCAGATTATTACATCTTTGGTATTTTCAAGTATATATTTAAGTGAATCAACAAGTTGGTCAAGTGCTTCTTGTGGTTCAAATTCTGTATATGATCCTGGGTGCAAGACTAATCATTTTAATCCTAAATAATTCATTCTTTTAATTTCTGCTATTAAAAAATCATTTGAAAAAGCATGTTTTGATGGACTTGCTGGATTAATAACATATGGTGCATGAACTATAATATCTTCTTTTGGAATCACATTAGCTCAATTTTCTTCATATTCTTGTAATTTATATTTTTCTATGTCTACTCTTTTGGTAGTTTGTGGTGCTCCAAGATAAACCATCATTGTATTTGCACCATTTTCTTGTGATTCTTTTACTGCCCCAGGTAAATAATGTGGAGCTTTAAAAGAAATATGAGATCCTAATTTAATCATTGTTCACCTCATTTTCTGAAGCATTTTGTACTGTTTCATTAACCACTTCAGAATCCTTCATTTTGTTCTTTTTCTGTATATGTGCTTGCATTTCTGTTAAGAATGCTCCTGCTATAACCCCAGATGGGATAGCTATAATCGCTAAAGCAATCAATGCATTGACTGAAACTATAATTTTTGTAATTGTTGCATGTGGTAGTAAGTCACCATAACCTATTGTAGTTAATGTGATAGTTGAAAAATACAAAGCATCCACAAAATTCTTTACATAAGCACTAGATAAATCTTGATAACTTTGATAATTATTTTCAAAATTTGCTAGGTTTGTCTGTAAATTAGGATGTTGTTGTAAGAATTTTTTTGTCTCTATTTCATTTAAATTTTTATAATTTAAAAATTCTTGTCACTGCTTAAAATCAATTTTTTGACTTTCTAATCAGTTTTTTTGCTCATTTTCTAAATATACTGTTTCATTATTTCATATCAATATCGCAAAAACAATTATCACTAAAATTACTAATAACAAAACATATGAGAGCACCTTTTTTTGTTTAGCAAAAACATCGATGATAATCTTAAACGGCGCAAAAAATGCCAACACTATAAACAAACGAATAAATCTAAAAATATTTAAGATTCTAAAGAAATTTATCGCTTTAGATAAAGCAGGTGAAATATGATTACTAAAATCCTCAATCACATGTAAAGACGTTAAAATACACAATAAAATAACAATCCCTGTCCCAGAAAAAATAAATTTTACTGTACTTTTTCACAACTGAATATCTTTATTTAAATTATTATAAATCCGATATGTAACTAAGTGTGCAACAAAATCAAAGATAAAAAATGTAAAGGTAATAAGCTGTAATGTAGCAACAGCAGGTCCTCAATAAGGTTTAATCACTTCGGTTGGTGAAACCAAAGAAAAAACTGAAATTAGAGAAGCAAAAATTACTAAACCTACATAACCTAAGCGAACAAAACGAATGCGTTTAAGTTGATTACCTAAAACATCATCTAATTTTTTCGTTGACCAAACAATTGATGTGAAGATTGTTATAAAATTATCATAATGTTTTTTAAATTTTGACATTATCTTCTTGGTTCTAAAATTTCAATAGGAATTATTTTAGAAATAAATTCATGTGTTTCTTTATAAACTGTAATCATATCATCAATTTTAAAACCGATATTAGGATAATCAATGAATATTTTTGCTGAATAATTCTTCATATTATCATAAATTGATTGATAACCTATATCTGTAAATGTGTATTCACGCACCCCTAATGTAACAGTTAAAGTTACATAAACTTCGTGTGTTGAACATATAATATTTTTAATATTGTTCTTTTTAAGGTAATTATTCAAACGAATAATTTCATCAATTTCTTTTTTGGTACTTAGATGAAAATCATGAATTTCTCAACCATTTTCCGAACAAGCTCTCTCGTATCCTTGAATTCTTTCAGCAATTTGCGAATCACTAAGGCGATCATCTTTAACAAAAATTGCTTTTCGATCCTTAGGGTGTGTACTTAACATTACTTTGTTAGTTAAATCATAAAAGCCTTTGGTCACATCAGGTTTGATTCAATTTATCCCCCGAACTTGATGTCCGTAAACTATAAATGTTGTATCATCTGTTTTACGAATAAAGTCAAATAATTCTTTATCATATTGTGGAATAAATACAACAATTGATCCGGGTTTTCAAGATAATGCATATCTTATTGAATCAATATATTCAGATGTTGAACTGCTTGAATAAGTTGTATTTACTCTTCTTCCTGTTTTTGCACAAGAAATGGTAATTCCACTTACAATAGATGCATATAAATTTTGCGCTCAAATTGGCATAATAATAAATACCGAATTATCACGACCTCTGATTAAACGGGCTCCTTGATTGGGATAATACTCATTTGCTTTTACTACGGCTTGAATTCTTTCTTTTGTTTTTTTAGACACGTATCCGTTGTTATAAAACCTTGAAATAGTTGAAATAGAAACTTTAGATTGTGCTGCTATGTCTTTATATGATAATTGTTTTTTGATATTCATAATTTAGATTATACCATAAATGTCTAAATGTGGAAATTTTCCACAAGTTCTTCTGAAATATTATTCAAAACTTTACATAGTTACAATGTATAAAAATTATATAGCATAAAGCAGGATTAATCACTTTTTACCAGTTTTTTTAATACCATAAAAAAGTCTAATTTAAGATTTTTCTGTTTTACTTTTTATAATAAAACACCTTTATATAAAAATATAAAAAACAAAATCTGAAAAAGTGACTTGTAGCAAATAAAATATTTGCGTAACTGCCACAGATATAAAGTTTTTTTGTTTCTTTTTTCAAAAAGAAAATTCCCCGCCTATTTTCGCCATTAGGCGGGGGTTAGGGTGGTAAAAGTGAGAAACCCTTAAAAACATTTGTATGTGTATGTTTTAAACGATTTTCCTGTAAAGGAAAATCCTGAGACTGCTTTGGTAAAATATTCATAAATTTTGTTTGTTTGATTTTATAAATTTGTGATGTTATCGAGTTTTTTACGAGCATCTTCGAGTTCATCTAGTATTTGTTGCAATATTTTTATTTCATCAGCCTGTATATTTATCAGATGAAGCAATTTTTCTAATTTTTAAATCAAGTAATTTATTAAAGGAGAAACCACTCGAAAGAAGTCTTGATATGATTTGTACTTCTTTTACCCCTACTATGCAGCGTTTTTCAGAATGCTATTTTCTCATAATGAGTCATATCTTTTGTAGATATCGGTTTTGCTTCATATCTTTTATTTTTGGTTCTAAAATATAATTTTTCGTCTGTTCCTATGACAAATTTTATATCTGTGCTGCTATTAATTTTAATTCTTTTGTCATTTTCATAGGGTGCATAATTTACATTATTATAAGTTACTGCAGCAGCATTAATTTTTCTTTTTATCTCTAAATCAAAGTAATTTTCTAGGTATTCTTTATGTGGTTGTCTAAAGAAATTACTTTGTGGATTTTGTATAACACTTTTTCTTGTAATATTTAAATAATTCATTAATTCACCTATAATTTTGGTTCAATTCTTCAATTGTTTTATAATTGTGGTCATTTTATTCAACTTGGAATTCTCTTTTGTGCAAAAATCTCAAAAACGTTCAATATGTGGTTTTCCGTTTGATTCAGAAGTGGTTATAAATTCTATTCCTAAATCTCTTACGGCATTATATGTAGAAGCATTTGATTCAGCAGAATTATAAAAATTCTTTCTGTTATCTGTAATAATCATTTGTGGAATTCCATAATTATTTATCATTTTTTCAATATTTGATTGATGTCCATTTAATGATTCTGCTTTTTTCTCAAAATGTAATGACAAAATTAAACCTGTTGCTACATCAATGGAACCAATTAATGTTATTTCTTTATTATTTAAGAATTTGTGTGAGCATCCATCTATTTCTACCCTTTGACCAAATGAGAAATTTCGTCTTTGTTCGGTTCTAATTACTTCTTTTTCTTAGGTTTTTTAAAAACCATATTATCAAAAAGATATTCCTTATTCGTTAATTTTGCATACTTTACATATTTTTTGCAGAATTTTTGCCACTTTTATAAGCAAAAGCAGATGTAACACCTAATTTTATTAGTCTTTTATGAAATTGAGAGTAAGATATATTCGAGTTTATTTTTTCATTATATAAAAACAAACTCAAATATGAATCTGTTGAACTCTTCCCGTCGCTAAGTGAGGAGTTTTTTATTATTATAATCTTCTGCTAATTTCTTTATCTCTTCATTTGAGTATTTTCAAGCATGAATGTTATCTCTATTCTTATGAAGAACAAATTTTTTAATAAACTTCTTCTCCCTTTTGTATAATTTTCTTATATTTAATAACAGTTACGAGAGATTTTCCGATTTTTTTGCTAAACTCTGTATTGTTAAATCACTAAATTGCATTACTGTTTGTAAATTTATCAGTCTTGTTTTTTCGAAATTAGATAATTCAAAGTTATTGTTCATTATTAAATCCTTACAAAATTATATACTATAGTAATTAGTAAAATTTTGTTTAATAATTCACGAAATGTGGAAATTTTCCACAAGTTCTTTTTTGTAGGTCGCTAAGTATTTTTAAAATACAAATTAATAAAACAAAATTAAAATATTTATAATTTATTATAAAACATAAAAATAAAAATAATTCTTTAAATCTTGCTTTTTTATTAAAATATATATATGATAAAAGTTAATAACATCGTTTTTAGTTATAAACCTGGAATCTTGCAACCTGCATTGAAAAATGTTTCGTTTCACATCAGAAAAGGTGAATATATAGCTGTTTTAGGTCATAACGGAAGTGGAAAAAGCACCCTTTCTAAAATTTTAGTTGGTTTGCTCAAACCACAACAAGGTTCGGTTTCTATTGATGGTATCAAATATCATCGCACTACATTGGTTCAGGTTCGCAAAAAAATAGGTATTATTTTTCAAAACCCAGATAACCAGTTTATCGGTTCCTCTGTTGAAGATGATATTGCTTTTGGACTTGAAAATCGATGTGTTAACCCAAAATTAATGAAAGATATTATTTTAAAATGTGCCACACGTGTCGGGATGCAAGATCATCTTGAAAGAGAACCTGAAAACCTTTCTGGTGGTCAAAAACAACGTGTTGCAATCGCCTCAGTTTTAGCATTAGATCCAGATGTTATGATTTTTGATGAAGTTACTTCTATGTTAGATCCAAAAGGTCGTAATGATGTTTTAAATTTAATTAAAGAAATTCGTGATTCAAGACAGAAAACTTTAATTTCCATTACACATAATATGGATGAAGCAATTTTAGCTGATAAATGTTTAGTTTTTTCAAATGGTGAATTAGTGGCATTTGGCTCACCACAAGAAATACTAAATAATAAAGACATAATTGATTTAGCGAAAATTGATTCTCCTTTTATTTATAAACTTAGCGAACTTATTAAAGGAATTAATCCAACCTATAACGAACAGGAGTTAATAGACAATATATGCAAGTAAAAACAAACAAAATTACACATATTTTTAATAAAAGAACTCCTTGAGAATTTACTGCTCTCACTGATGTTTACTTAGATGTTGCTGATGGTGAATACTTAGGTATTATCGGGTCAACTGGCTCAGGTAAAACTACTTTAATTGAACATCTAAATGGCTTACTTAAACCTTCTTTTGGAACAGTAGAATGAACTTTTTCAACTGATATATATAATAAAAAGTTAAAAAACTACCATACAGAAAGCTTTCATATCATAAATGATTCGCAAAAACGAAGAAAAATTAAAAACCTAAAAGAAATACGTAAGAAAATCGGGATAGTTTTTCAGTTTGCTGAATACCAACTTTTCAAAAATACTATAAAAGATGACATCGCTTTTGGCCCTATTGCATATGGTGTACCTAAAGAAGAAGCATATCAAAGAGCAAGAAAATGTTTAGAGATGTTAGGATTAGGTTCAGAATATTTGTCTCGCAGTCCTTTTGAGTTGTCGGGTGGACAAAAACGACGCGTTGCTATTGCTGGTATCTTAGCAATGAACCCTGATTTTATGGTTTTTGATGAACCTACTGCTGGATTGGATCCTGTGGGTGTGGTAGAAATCTTAGATATTTTAACCAACCTAAACCAAAGTGGTAAAACCATTATTAATGTTACACATGATTTAGACCATGTCTTAGAAAGAGCAAGTAAAGTTGTTGTTTTAAAAGACGGAAAACTTGTGCGACAAGGACAACCTTATGAAGTTTTAAATGATATTCTTTTTTTAAAAGAAAACAATTTACAACCTCCCAAATTACTCGAATTTGTCTTTAAATTAAGACAAAACGGATTAGATGTACCTAAGGTAAAATCATTAAAAGAACTTGCTGATTTTATCAATTTATCAAGAGAGGATAAATAATGAAAAGTATTTTTGGTCGTTATATCCCTGGTAATGGTTTTCTTTATAATTTCGATCCTCGTATAAAGGTTTTTTTAACTGTTTTATATATTATAATGGTATTTATTGCTAGTTCATTTATTGATTTATTTGTTATTTTACTTCCTTTGGTAATTATTTATCTAGCATCTACTAAAAAAATTAGACCTTTATTTAAGTTACTTAAACTACCTATTTTTATTTCAGTTGTTATTTTCTTAGTTAATTTATATATCATAAATTCTGAATCAGTCTATAATGATCACTATCACAATGAACTTTTTTGAAGTTTTTATACATCTAAATCAGATTTTACCACCCCGATCAGTTGACAGCAATATTATTTAGGAACTAACTTTGATTATTCAACACTTGTAAAAACATTTGGACAAAATGCGAAAATCCAATATGGTGTTTCTTTAAATTCTATCAACAGAACTTTAGCATTGTTTTTAAGAATTTACATAATGGTTTTAATTACATCTTTGCTTACCAACACAACACGGCCTATTTTATTAAATAAAGCAATCGAAGATTTAATTTATCCTTTAAAATTCTTATTTATTCCAACACATATTATCGCTACAATTATCTCGATCGCTTTGCGTTTTATCCCAACATTAGTAGATGAATCGCAAAGAATTATAAAAGCTCAATCTTCACGTGGAGTGGATTTTAAAAATGGTAATTTAAAAGAAAAAATAACCGCATTTACCACCTTAATTATCCCTTTATTTGTTTCATCTTTTCAAAAAGCGGATGATTTAGCAAACTCAATGGAAACTCGTGGTTATGATCCATATGAAAAACGGACAAAATATCGACAAATTAAACCTACTTGAATCGATATATTAGTTTTATTAGCATTTATTGCATTAGCTATAATAATAATTTTTAACTATATTTATTTTAAAAATTATGATTTTAAATTTGGTGCTAACAATACCTTCTCAATAGGTCAGTATATACTTCCAAAATGATATCTTGATTTACGGGTAGTAGGTTAATATATTAACAAAATTCATTTAAGTCTTTTATATAGTCTTAAATGAATTTTTAAATTAAATTTGATTATAAAAATTTTTTTATTATAATTTATACAACATTTTAGAGTGTCAAGTAAAATTACTTGACAGTAAAGGAGGATATTAATGGTAAAAATAAGACTTAAACGTATGGGAAGTAAATTCAAACCAGTATATAAAATTGTTGCTGCTGATGCAAGAGCTCCACGTGATGGAAGATTTATTGAAGCATTAGGACACTACAATCCATCGACTAAGGAATTTGTTTTAAACAAAGAGGCTACAGTTAAATGATTAAATCAAGGTGCAAAACCTACTGACACAGTTGCGAACCTACTTAAAGCTCACAAAGTATCAAAATAAAATGAAAATCAATTTTTTAACCTTGTTTCCAAATTATTTCACACCTTTTTATCAAGAAAGCATTATTCATAAAGCTATTCAGAATAATATTATTGAAATTAATGTTATTGATTTTAGAAATTTCAGTAAAGACAAACACCATAAAGTAGACGATGAAATTTATGGCGGTGGACACGGTCTTTTGCTTCAAGTTGAACCAATTGATTTAGCATTAGATTCATTAAAGAATCGTGGTGGTTATAAAATCTTAGTTTCACCACAGGGTAAAACTTTTAACCAACAAATTGCAAATGAATTATCTAAAAAGAATCAAATTACATTAATAGCAGGTAGATACGAAGGTTTTGATGAAAGGGTTGTTGAACTAGTTGACTTAGAATTATCAATAGGTGATTATGTTTTGACAGGCGGAGAACTCCCAGCAATGGTTATTGCTGATAGTATAATTAGATTGCTACCTGGTGTTATAAAAGCAGAATCACATATTAATGACTCTTTTCAAGGACAAGGTTTATTAGATTACCCACAATATACCAGACCAAGAGAATATAAGGGTATGAAAGTCCCTGAAGTCTTGTTTAATGGTAATCATAAGGAAATTGATAAATGAAAACGGGATGCACAATATACAAAAACATTAAAAAATCGCCCCGATATCATTGAAAGGATTCAAAATGAGAAATAAATTATTAGAAGTAGTAGAACAAAGTCAGTTGCGTAATGATTTACCAAACTTTCAAACAGGTGATAATGTTCGTGTTTCAGTTCGTATCCGCGAAGGTGAAAAAGAACGTATCCAAGTTTTTGAAGGTTTAGTAATTTCTAAAAAAGAATCAGGAACAAGAGAATCATTTACAGTTAGAAAAATTTCTTATGGAATTGGTGTTGAAAGAACATTCCCTGTACACTCACCTTTAATAGCACACATCGAAGTAGTACGTTCAAATAAAGTTCGTAGAAAAAGATTATTTTACATGCGTGATCGTAAAGGTAAAAGTGCTCGTCTTAAAGAAATTAAAAGATAAAATATCCTCATTTAAACCACCTTTGTGGTTTTTTTGTCTTTTTTCATAAAACTTATATAATTTATTAGTTAGGAATAAATGAAAAATGGATTTTTAATACTTATTTTGTTTTTATCTTTTATTTTCACTTTTATCCCTTGGTATATAAACAAAAAGACAAAAAACAAACTTAGAAAAAGATGGATAAAAATTAGCATCGGAATTACTTTATTAATATACTTTGCTGCAGCAAGATGATTTAGAGATATTGCTTTAATTACAGAAATTACATCAGCACCTAGCAATGATTTTTATCGAAGCACTGTTTTGTCAAAATCACTTTTACTCGATATATGTCCGATGTTATATTTAATAATTAGCATCCTGTTGATAAGTGAAAAAAATCATAAAATCATTTCGTATATCGCTCCGACAGCAGCTCTTTGTGGATTTTTAACAGTTATTTTTGTTCCTTATACTGAACCACAGGCATCAATAAATTTATGATATATTTTTATAGGTACATCATTAAACAAACTTTATTTTATGTTGCACTTTATTATATATGTTATAGGAGCATATTATTATATATCCTATCACGATAATAAATACAAAGACATCATTTACACAAATATATTCTTCCTTATTCAACTTGTATACACTACTATAATGATTTTTGCACTCAATATAACACACAATGCTTCTGGTTTAGTAAACTTAGATTGACAATATGGAGGAGAATTTTACACAATTGCTTCTATTGTGCCTATTCCGATTCCTTATATTGCAATAGTATTTCACATAAGCATTGTTTTCTTAATTTCTTCTTTAGTGTTTTTTAAGGTTTTTCTTTATAGAAAATGACAAAAATTTCCACAAAGAAAACAAGAAATTTTACTTCAAAAAATATAAAATACATAAATTTTAGATGTTATAATTTTATCTATTAATAAATAGATAAAAGAAAGGTTATATGAACTTAAAATACGATTATCCTTATGTTTTTAAAGATAACAACCAACCTAAAAACCCAATTATTTTTGTACATGGATTTAACTCAAGAGCAGAAATTCATAATGTTTTTATGGATAAATGAACCCTAAGTGATTATTATGCAATTTCTTTTCCAGGCAACAACTTATTAGAAGCAAAAAATAATGATGAAATTAGCGTTAACGGTTTTTCTGATTTATTAATTAAATTTATCAAACAAAATAATTTAAAAGATGTAGTTTTAATTGGCCATTCAATGGGAGGTGGAACTATTTCGCTTGCTTATAAAAAAGCACCTAAACTATTTTCAAAAATGATTTATGTTGCTCCGATGAATAAATCATCATTAGTTAAAAAACAAGACTATTTAGATACATATTTTCCTAAAACTTTTGATGATTATAAAGTTTTCTTAAAAGCACTCTATTTTGATCCAACTAATCTATTTGAAAATAAAGATTTTATGGAAAATGAAAGAAACAACTTTAATCCTTGACTTTATAACAATCCTACAATTTTAAAACTCGGACACAGCTTGCCAGATATAAATTTGATGAATCAAATTGAATCAGGGTTAAATAAAATTAATGTTCCTACCTTATTAATGTTAGGTGAAAAAGATGCTGTTATTGATAGAGAAAACTGCATCAAATATTTTAAGGAAAATGTTAAAGATATCCAAATTGAAGTTTTTAATAAAGTTGGTCATATGCTATATTTTGAAAGCTTTGATAAATACTTTAAAATTATAAGTGATTTTTACAAGAAATAACTAAAAGCACTGTATACAGTGCTCCCAAAATGCAATCTAAAAAGCTACACTATAAAAATTAGACTATTGTGTAGCTTTTTTGTATAACCACAAATATTTTCAATAATAAATTTACGATATTAATTTAACAAAAGCAAAAATAATTTTGAACTTACAAAGTCATTAATCCCAAAAGTTAAATTTTAAATTTAGTAACTTTTTTTATTTTTTATGCAAGGCTTAAAAATAAAACCTGCTTTATAAACTGAGTTTGCAAAGTAGGGAGTTTTTTGTTTCTTTTTACAAAAGAAAGTTCCCTACCTATTTTGCTCATTAGGAGGGCAGAGGGGGTGGTGAAAGTGCAAAACAGATAAATGTATTGTATGTATATTTTACAAAGAGAAGCTTTGTTTTTGTTATTTCTAAATAAAATTATTACGGTTGTAAAAACCCCTTTTCTATCTAGTGAATAGAAAGGAGCCTCTCATTAATAATTTTACCCTGAAAACAAGAATTTGATTAGAATTTTTATTAAAAACAGAGAAAAAATCACTAACTGAAATTTCAACAGAAATGAAAATTTCACGTTCATCTATCAGCAGAGAAATAAAGAGAAATTCTCATTTATTTGGTTATGATGTTTATTATATGCAAGAAAAATGTGAGATAAGAAATCAATGAAAAAAGCATTGTATTTTAAAATCACACATGCATAAATATGATATATTTTCGCAAATTTTCCATAGCAAATTTAATAAAAGAAGTTTTGGAATCGATGTCACTTATCAGTATATTAAAAATACTCAAAAGTGCAAATACCAGACTTTAAGAACAGTATTCAACTGAATCGAAAGTGGTGTTTGAGTTATAAGCAGAAAAGACTGTTTACGCAGCAAATATAGAAAGAAACATCCAGATGACTACAAAAGTGGAGTAGAAAAATTAGTAGGAAAAAGATGGATTCTGTCCTTTTGATCTCGTCCAACTAGTATTGCAGAAAGAAGTGAATATGGACATTGAGAAGTCGATTTAATCATAGGAAGAAACCGTGCAAAACATAGTCATTTACTTATTTTCACAGAGAGAATTACAAGATATGGAATTATCATTCTTCTACCAGAAAAAAATCCTTGAAAGATTAATCGATTACTTTGAGACACAATTAAAAAATACAAATTAAATGTTAAATCAATTACACAAGATAATGGTTAAACATGGACACTTTTGTAGTACTAAAAATGTGTTTTGTTAAAAATTGAATTCTCTCCAACATTGTTGTGGAGTTTTCCAATTTAAAACTGATTGGAATCTAATTTTATTATAAAAATTTATATATTCATCAATTAATTGATAAATTTCGTTAAATGTTAATTTATTTAAGTTGTATAAATTTAAGCATTCTGATTTTATAACAGAAAAGAAATATTCTGATTCTCTGTTGTCCAGTGAATTTCCTATTCAGTGACATTGAAATTTGAGCATTTAATTTTTGTGTTAACTTTATATATTCTTTTGAAGAATATTGATATCCGTGATCGGAATGAAGTATTCATTTATCTTTAAAATGAATTTTTGAAATATGCTCAATAACAAGTTTTGTGTCATTTGTTTCTGAAAGGTTTCAAGACACAACAAGCTTTTGTTTTGTGATGTATTGCAACTGATAAATATAAATGATTTGATTCTGAATCTTTTGGAGCAGTAATATATGAAACATCTCAGAGAAACAATGTTATTCTTTTCACCGTTATAATCTCTTTGCACAAGATCGATAAATTTTACATTTTATATCCTTTTTTCTTTTTTTCTTTTCTTTTGTCTAACGAGACATTTTAAAGAAAATTTGTTCATTATTCTCCCTATTTTCCTGTAATTTAGGTTTATTTTATATTTTTTGTAGATGTAAATCGATAATCTTACACGACCATATAAACCTTTATTTTCTTTGAAAGATTTAATAACAAGTTCTTCATCAGAAGTATTTTTAGGCTTCTGGTTTTGGTAAATTAATTTGTTTCTTTCATCTGAAATAACTAGTTCTTGAAATACCTAAAAGGTAAAGAATTTTGTTTAACGAAACATAAGAATTTAACTTCTTAATTTTTGAAATTGCTTCATCTAAATCGATTTCATTATTTGTGGATTCAGTAAAAATTTTCAAAATTTCTATCACAAACTCTTTGCTGTAATTATTCAGTTCATCGTATTTAATGTTTAACTTAATTTTCTTTCTTCCGACACCTTTATTTTTCTTCAAAGACTTTCCTGTCTTGCTGCATAAATTCATATTTAAATTATATATTTTTATCTTATTTTTGAAATTTTTAATTACTTCTTTTGTTAATTTTGTATTTCTAATTTTGCAAAATTCAATTCAAAAAATATTTACTTCAATTTTAGATTTACAACTTTGATATTTTTCGATTCAAAATTTTCATTGTTCGTGAGTTAGGTGTTTTCATCATATTTTTACTCCTTTTTTATCAAAAAAATCGCTAGGGTAGTACCACCCTAGCGTCCTACTAGTAATTAGAACCGAACAAAGACGAAATTTCTCATTTGGTCAAAGGGTAGAAATAGATGGATGCTCACACAAATTCTTAAATAATAAAGAAATAACATTAATTGGTTCCATTGATGTAGCAACAGGTTTAATTTTGTCATTACATTTTGAGAAAAAAGCAGAATCATTAAATGGACATCAATCAAATATTGAAAAAATGATAAATAATTATGGAATTCCACAAATGATTATTACAGATAACAGAAAGAATTTTTATAATTCTGCTGAATCAAATGCTTCTACATATAATGCTGTAAGAGATTTAGGAATAGAATTTATAACCACTTCTGAATCAAACGGAAAACCACATATTGAACGTTTTTGAGATTTTGCACAAAAGAGAATTCCAAGTTGAATAAAAGACCACAATTATAAAACAATTGAAGAATTGAACCAAAATATAGGTGAATTAATGAATTATTTAAATATTACAAGAAAAAGTGTTATACAAAATCCACAAAGTAATTTCTTTAGACAACCACATAAAGAATACCTAGAAAATTACTTTGATTTAGAGATAAAAAGAAAAATTAATGCTGCTGCAGTAACTTATAATAATGTAAATTATGCACCCTATGAAAATGACAAAAGAATTAAAATTAATAGCAGCACAGATATAAAATTTGTCATAGGAACAGACGAAAAATTATATTTTAGAACCAAAAATAAAAGATATGAAGCAAAACCGATATCTACAAAAGATATGACTCATTATGAGAAAATAGCATTCTGAAAAACGCTTGCATTAGGGGTAAAAGAAGTACAAATCATATCAAGACTTCTTTCGAGTGGTTTCTCCTTTAATAAATTACTTGATTTAAAAATTAGAAAAATTGCTTCATCTGATAAATATACAGACTGATGAAATAAAAATATTGCAACAAATACTAGATGAACTCAGAAGATGCTCGTAAAAAACTCGATAACATCACAAATTTATAAAATCAAACAAACAAAATTTATGAATATTTTACCAAAAGTAGTCTCAGGATTTTCCTTTACAGGAAAATCGTTTAAAACATACACATACAAATGTTTTTAAGGGTTTCTCACTTTTACCACCTCTAACCCCGCACTGATAGCAAAATAGTGGGGAATTTTCTTTTTGAAAAAAAGAAACAAAAAACTTTATATCTGTGGCAGATACGCAAATATTTTATTTGCTACAAGTCACTTTTTCAGATTTTGTTTTTTATATTTTTATATAAAGGTGTTTTATTATAAAAAGTAAAACAGAAAAATCTTAAATTAAACTTTTTATGGTATTAAAAAAACTGGTAAAAAGTGATTAATCCTGCTTTATGCTATATAATTTTTATACATTGTAACTATGTAAAGTTTTGAATAATATTTCAGACCTTTTATATTTAAATATAACAATTCATAAAATTTGTTTATAATATGATAAATAAATTATATTAGAGGAAAAATGATTAAATATAAACGAATCTTAATAAAACTTTCTGGTGAAGGTTTTGCTAACAAAGAAAAACACCTAGCAATTGATAACGAACTTGTTAAGAAAATTGCCATACAATTAAAAGAAATTGTAAAGCAAGGTGTACAAGTGTCTATTGTTATTGGTGGTGGTAATTTCTGAAGAGGTGCATCTGCTGAAAAAAATGGTATTCCTCGTAATCGTGCCGATTACATCGGGATGCTCGCTACCATAATGAATGGTTTAGCGCTTCGTAGTGGTTTTGAGCTTGTGGGACTTAAAGCAAGGGTGCAAAGTTCATTGAACATTGATGCTCGTGTTGCGGAAAACTATGTAAATGAAAAAACAATGAAATACCTTGAAGATGGAGAGGTTGTAATCTTTGTCGGTGGAACTGGTCGTCCTTATTTCACCACTGATACTGCATCTACATTATATGCATCTGAAATTGGTGCAGAAGTTATTTTAATGGGTAAAAATGGAACCGATGGGATTTATGATAGTGATCCTAAAACAAATCCGAATGCAAAAAGATATGATAAAATTACATATAATGAAATACTTGAAAAAAAATTACAAGTTATGGATTTAACTGCCACTAGTATGGCTCGTGATAACAATATTAATTTAATTATATTTAACTTACTCGAAGAAGATTCAATATTAAAAGCTTTAAAAGGACAAATAACACACACAGAGGTAATTAAATAATGGATATGGAAACTTATTTATTAGAACTACAAGAAAAATCTGAAAAAGCAATTAGTCATTTTAAATTTGAGATGTCAAAAATTTCTACTGGTAGAGCCAATCCACAACTTATTAAAGGGATTCGGGTAAACTATTATGATGTTCCTACTCCACTTGATGAATTAGCAAACATCTCGGTTCCTGAACCACAACAACTTTTAGTTAAGCCTTATGATATGGGATCAGTAAAAGAAATTGCTAAAGCTTTAGATAAAGCAAATCTTGGGATTACCCCCATTGATGAAGGGAATCAAATTAGACTTACATTTCCTTCTTTAACAACTCAGCGCCGTAAGGAAATGACTAAATCGTTAGCAAAACTTACTGAAGCAGCTAAAATAGGAATCCGTAATGCTCGTCAAGAAATAAATAAGATGATTAAAGCAAATGAAGAACTTTCTGATGATGAAGAAAAGAAATACTTAGATGCTGTTCAAAAAGAAGTAGATTTATTAATTGAAAAAGTCGTTCAATTAACCAAAGAAAAAGAAAACGAATTATTAAACAAATAACAAGCTATAATGAAAAAATTTGTGGTTTGTTTGTTTTTTTTTTTTTTTGTATATAATAAAGGAAATATTCACATTTATACAAGGAAGATTATGGAAAATAATACTAAATATGAACTAAAACAAAGAACAATTAAAGATATTATTTATGAACTTTCTCAGGATAAACTTATAATTCCCGAAATGCAAAGACCTTATGTTTGAAAAGACAAACAAGTAAGTGATTTGTTCGATTCCTTATATCATGGTTTCCCAATAGGTTATATAATAACAAACAGACCTCGTAATAATGATATAAAACGGAAGAGTTATGTTTCAAATGATGATTTTGAAACTGTTTTGATTGATGGTCAACAAAGGTTAACTGCTCTAAATGCAATAATTAATGGTTTAGAAGTCTTGGATGAAAATTATAAAAAAAGAAGAATAATTGTTTCTTTTAACCCCTTCCCTAAGAAAAATGAAGAGATTTTTAAAATACAAAATGCATATACAAAAAATAGTAAAAAATGAATATCTGATATTTCAGATATATTTAAAGGTCATTCTCATTATAAAGTTTGTCAAAAATATATTAATGATAATCCAGAAATAACTATGGAAGATATCGATAGCAAAATAGATAATTTAAAACATAAAATATGATCAACTAATATTGGGGTAATTGAAATAAAAGAATATGTTGATCTGGAAACGCTTACAGAAATTTTTATAAGGATAAATTCCAAAGGGACACCTTTAAAGCTTTTGGATTATTCAATAAGTAAAATTTCTGCAAATAAAAATTACGGAACAAATATAATTAGAGTTATGAATTATTTTTCTGAAATCCTAAAAACCGATAATAATATTTACAGAGAGATTGAAAAAATTGATCCAGATTTTTTTAAAACTGAAATGGGTCAGAAAATTACTTGACTTAGTAATATAAATAATAATGATTATATTTATAAACCATCAGTGAATGATATATTATTTGTTTCATTTTCTCATATTTTTGATAGAGCAAAAATGAGCGATCTTGTTGAATTATTATCTGGTAGGGATTTCGAAAAAAGAGAATATATTCCAGAAAATATACAAAGTAATTTTGAAAAAATTATTAATGGAATTTCGAGTTTTATAGACAAATATAATTTCAATACTTTTACACAAGCAATCAAAAATATAGGATTTAAAAATATAAAAATCAATAAAAATTCTGTTGTAATAAATGTTGCTTATATAGTCTTTTTAAAGCTTAGAAAACTATCTCGTCTTGGTATGGAAGAAGTTAAAAAATACACTGTTAAATGGTATATAATGTCTTTATTAACAAAAAGATATAAAGATAGTTATGTTGATCAAGTTATTAATGATTTAAGAAATATAAAAGAATTAGGAATCGAAGTGATATTAAGAAAAATAGATCAAACAGAATTGACAACTGATTTTTGAGAACTAAGACTTCCTGAACTCTTAGATACAAGTATACAAGAAAATCCTTTTCTAAAATGTTATTATGCCGCCTCAGTTGCTAACGGCAATAAAGGATTTCTTACTCCTTGATTAACACAAGAGGATATGTTAAAAAATTTAATCAGTGACAAACACCATATTTTTCCCAAACAATATTTAATTAATTCTTCTAATGAATTTAATGAATATTCATTTTTATCTGAGAAAAAATGATACAACCATTCTGCTAACTTAGTATATTTAGAAAAGAATATAAATATTAAGATCAAAGACAAAGCACCTAATGTATATTTTAAAGAAATAATTCAAGATATAAAAACAAATAATTCTCTTTTCCTTGGTAGAAAGATTTCCTTAGAAGAATTGGATGAAAATCTCGATGAAAACTGTATTCCAAAAGATATAATAAACTGAACATATAAAGATTATAAAGATAAATTTTTACCTGAAAGAAGAAAATTAATGGCAAAAAAAATTAAAAAATGATATGAGAATATTTAGATTTTAAAGTATTATGTAAATTTTCTTTCTTTAATACCACATTAATAAATAAAATCCTTATACTATTCATAAGTAGGACGCCTAAGGGACCACTCGGCGTCTTACTTTAAAAATATGCCGTTTTTTTGCTAGGTATAAAAACAGTAAAAATTTAGGTTCTAATCAATGCCACTATAACCTTCTACCTTATTTTAATTATTTTTCTTAAAGAAAATGTTAACTAACTCTAGTTTTTATCAACCAATTTTACTCCAACCCATTCTTATTCTTAAAATACATCTTAATTGGACAACCTTTGAAATTAAAGGTAGCTCTCAATTGATTTTCTAAAAACCTTTGATATGAAAAGTGTAAGAATTTTTTATTATTTACAAAGAATGTAAAAGTAGGTATTTTTGATAATTCTTTACGAACATAATAAATATTTAATCTTCCACCATTAAACGGTTGTGCTGGTTGAATAAGTTGTGTTTCAAGCACTAAATTAGAAAGCAACGACGGTTTTATATCTCTTTCCATATTTTCACGAACTTCTGATAAAGTTACTATCAACTTATTAATTCTTTGATTAAATTTTGCTGAAATAAATACAAAAGGAACTCATGGAACAAAATGAAATTTATTTCTCATTTTCTTTTCATAATCAGCCATTGTATTTGTTTGTTTTTCAACTAAATCTCATTTATTTATTACCACAATTATTGGTTTTTCATTCTCTAATGCATATCCTATAATTCTAGAATCAAAATGCGATACTTCTTGTTGTGTCGCATCGATTACTATCAAAGACAAATCAGCTTCTGATAGCGAATTCATCGCTCGCATCAAAGCATAATGATCAACACTTTCAATTAATTTTGATTTTTTTGTTATTCCTGCTGTATCAATCACATTATATAGTTTATGGTCTATTTCAACGGTTGATTTAACACTATCTCGTGTAGTTCCTGCAATTTCTGAAACAATTGAACGATACTCTTTAGTTAAATTATTAAGTAGCGAACTTTTACCAGCATTAGGTTTTCCGATAATCGCTAAATTAAA
Organism: Mycoplasma sp. 6243; assembly: GCF_051200785.1. Classification (NCBI taxonomy): domain Bacteria; kingdom Bacillati; phylum Mycoplasmatota; class Mollicutes; order Mycoplasmatales; family Mycoplasmataceae; genus Mycoplasma; species Mycoplasma sp. 6243. Next base: position 30,599 of record NZ_CP195154.1, on the reverse strand, counting down.
ATAATCATTTTGGTCTTCATCGCTGAAATCAAGATATTCTAAACACTTATCTAAAACTTCACCAACACCTTCACCGTGTAATGCAGAAACAGAATAAATATGTTCAACTCCTAAAGCATATCAACCATAATCAAATTGCTGGTTGTTTTCTAGTTTGTTTGCCACAGCAATAATAGGTTTATTGCTCTTTCTTAAAATATTCATTATGAATAAATCATCATTACTTATTTCGTTTGTCCCATCAAAAATAAAAACAATAACATCTGCTTCTTCAATCGCTATTTTTGCTTGAATCTGGATTTGTTCTTGAAAAGGTTTATTTTCAATTTCAATTCCACCGGTATCAATTAATTTGATTTCATGACCTGATCAAGTAATTTTTTCATACAATCTATCTCTTGTAACACCTGGTTGGTCATAAACAATTGATATCTTTTTACCTATAATACGATTAAATAAGGTGCTTTTTCCTACATTAGGTTTTCCAATAATTGCAACTGTATTATGCATCTTTTGACCTTTCTTTAACCAAATCCATAATCTTTGCTATCACTTCTTCTATCTCTAAATTAGTACAATCAATAAATACTGCATCTTCAGTTTTATGTAACGGATCAACTTCACGATTCATATCTTGTTCGTCTCGTTTTTTTACTTCATAAAGCACTTCTGCAAAACCTGTATTATAACCTAATTCCTGATTTTGCTTCATTCTACGCTTTGCTCTTTCTTCTTCTTCTGCTCATAAAAAGATTTTTACTTCCGCATGAGGCATAATTTTAAAAGTTGTATCCCTCCCATCGATAATATATCCTTTACGTTTTTTAGTGAGTTGTTGGATATAATCAACCACAAACTCTCGAACTGCAGGAATTTTAGCCACAGACGGAGTTATTTGTGAGATATAATCGGCTCTTATAGCTTTTGATACATCAATTCCTTTTAATTCAATTCTGTCATTTTCTAGCAGTTTAATCATACCTTTTTGTAATGTCTTAATAACATTTTCTTGATCACGAGAATCAACACCATTATCAATGGTGTTTTTTGCTATTGCCCGATATACACTACCACTATTTATAAAAGTGAAACCATATCTGCTTGCTATTTGCTTACTTACTGTGGATTTACCTACTCCAGATGGCCCATCTATTGCAATATTAACTTTCATCACTACCTCCAAGTTTCTTTTTCTTTATTCTTACTTTTGTAGTATTTGATATATTGTGTTCTTCTGAAGCTAATGTATCAATTAAATATTGTGCTTTATCTTTTTCAATAAATTCTATATCATCTACATATGAGTCGTTTTGTTTATCGAATTTAATTTTTAAGTCTATATAACCTTGTAATAATTCTTTATACAAATAATTAAAATCGAAATCAAAAACTTCTTGTTTTTCTATTAATTTGGATTCGATACTAACATTTTGCTGATATTTATAAGCTGAATTAATGTTCTTTTTGAATCATTTTTGCTCTTTTTTTAGTTCATCATTTCCTGATTGAGATAGCAGAATTAGGTTATCTAAAACATCCTTATCTTCGTTTGAATCATCTACTTTTGAACCATTAAAATTCATATAGTTATTTTACTTTATTTTTTATATTTTGAAATAACAAAAAGCACATTATAGTGCTTTACAGTTATTTTTTAAATAATTCAAGGTATTCTTCATAACCTTCATCTTTTAATTTATCTACAGGAATAAAACGCAATGATGCAGAATTAATGCAGTACCGAAGTCCACCTAATTTTCTTGGACCATCATTAAATACATGTCCTAAGTGTGAATCGGCATTTTTACTTTTTACCTCAGTTCGAATCATATTATGTGAATAATCGCTATGTTCTGTTACAACATCTTCATCTATCGGTTTACTAAATGCTGGTCACCCACATCCTGAATTAAATTTATCTTGTGATTTAAAAAGTGGTGTTCCATCAACGATATCCACATAAATTCCTTCTTCAAAATGTTCATCATATTCATTTGAATATGGATGTTCTGTATATCCTTCTTGAGTTACTTTATATTGTAATTCTGTAAGTTCTTTTAAACGTTGTTCTTTTTTCTTTTGTTCCATATTTCCTTTCAAAAAATTATCTTTTTTAAATTGTTCGGTTTCTTTTGTTTATAAATTCACATTCATTTTATTATAAATCCTATCAAAACAAATGATAGATATACAACTACAACAAAGGTGTTGGTCTCATCTCAGTTGTTACCTAATATGTTTGGTACTAAGAAAAATAAAATTAAAGTTGAAATTCATAAAATATTAACTATATATATTGTTTTTTCTCATCACGGGATTTTAGATATTTGTTTCTTTTTTTCTAAAATTAATGCTACAACAGCTGTTAAAGTATCTTCAATTAACAGTGCTAAACTATTTACTTTTATAACAGCTGTAAAGAACGGGTTATCATTATCTTTTGTTTTGCTTAAAAGGGTTGGTACTAATCATAAAACAAGCATTGCTATAAATGTAATAACTGCTGTTAAAATGATTGCATTACGGTATTCAACGTGTTTATTATGATCTGCATATTTTGGATTAATATGATTATCTAATGCAAGCGGAATTAACTTTCTTGCTGTAGATACCGTTTGTGTAATTTTATACCCTATATCATTAAATATAAATCCAATAATAAACACAATCGTTCCTGTAATATTCATTACAAGATAATAAATTTGTGAAAATTCATTGTTATTTGAATCAAACTTTATTGCTAAATAAACACTATAAAATGCTAAGTAAACAACTGCTACAATTCCTAGGGAAACAAATAAAATTCTTTTAAAATTTTTAAATTCTGCGTCCTTTGCCATAGAAGCCATATCTTCAATTCCTGCAAAAGCAAAAATAAAAACTAAAATACTTCCAAAAATCATTGTAGATGTTGCTTTTTTTGTTGTTTCATAAACAACTGTATATCCACCTGGTTTTATAACCGAAAGATATACTAAATTTACAAAACCTATCAACAAAAATGCTCATTTTACAGCAGATGTTAAAAATACAACTTTTGTATTAAGTGATAATCCTTTGGTTGATATCAATATCAATGCACCAAAGAAGATAAATGCAATGACCCTTATAATCCATATTATAGTTATATAATTTGAAATAGTTTTAGGTATTACTAATTCAAAAGTTTGCGCTAAAAACAAAGGTGACACAGATGATAAAACAGGTGATTGTAAGAATTGATTTCAACCAATGAAATAACAAAAATTCTTTACAAAACCTTTTTTAAATTTATATCATTTGTTTTCAACATTTGGCTGTTCTTCAAACAAGGTTGAATCAAGGTGTCTTGCATAAGCATATGAACCACCATAATGTTCTTTAAAAGCATTCCCTAAACGAGCAAATACTAATGCAGTTCCTGTCATTGTAAGCAAACAAAGAGCAATAACTAAATATCCGTAAAATCCTATATTTAGTATTTCTGAAAAAGTTGTAAGGAAACCTAAACCAACAATAAAGTTAATAGTGAAAAAAGTAAATGATTTTTCACTAAAATGTTTTTTCACTATTGCTTAAACTCTAATTGTTTTTTGGGTTTCTTCTTCTCAAAAACTACTTCATATATTTCTTCATAATTAGATACAGGAATATAAGTTAACTTTTCTTTAATTTCCATAGGAACATCAATTAAGTTTTTTACATTTCCTGTAGGTATAAAAACATATTTTAAGTTTTTAGAAGCGGCAGCAAATGATTTTTCTTTTAGGCCACCGATATCTAAAACATTACCTCTAAGGGTTATTTCGCCAGTCATACCAATTTCAGATGATACAATTCGTTGTGATAATGCTGATATTAATGCAGTGGTAAATGTCACTCCTGCACTTGGGCCATCTTTTGGTACTGCTCCTTCTGGGACGTGGATATGAATTGTTGTTTCATCAAAATTAAAGTCTGTAATACCATATCTAGCAGCATTTGCACGCACATATGAAAGTGATATATTAGCAGATTCTTTCATAACATCTTTTAATGAACCTGTTAATTTAATTTCTCCTTTTCCTGGATAAGTATTAACTTCAATTTGCAAGGTTGATCCACCAACTGATGTATATGCTAAACCATTAACTACACCAGGGGTTTTGTATCCATCATTTTCATTATCTTTAAATTTTTCGGGTCCTAAAAGTTCTTTTAAATCATTTATTTTTACCTCGAATTGTTTATTTTTTAGTTTTGGTAATTCGAGTTTTTTAAGCACGAATTTGCGTGCTAATTTATCTAAGACACGTTTTAATCCACGAACTCCGGCTTCTTTGGTATAGTTTTGAATAATGTATTTCATTGTGTCTTCAGAAATCTGCATAAAGTCGCTACTTGCCCCAACTTGTTCTGTTACTTTTGGCATCAAGTGTTGCTGTGCAATTTTTAATTTTTCAGTTAATGTGTAAGCAGATAATTCGATAACTTCAACACGGTCTATTAAAGCATGAGGAATGTTTTCATAATAATTAGCAGTCGCAATAAAAATTGCTTTAGATAAATCGTATTCATGTTCTAAGTAGTGATCTTGAAACTTTGTATTTTGTTCTGGATCTAAAACTTCTAACATCGCAGATGCCGGATCCCCTTTATTTGTTGAAGCCATTTTATCAATTTCATCTAATAAGATAACTGGATTAGAAACAGAACATTGTGAAATAGCTTTGATAATCTTTCCTGGCATTGCTCCTACATAGGTTCTTCTGTGTCCACGGATTTCGCTTTCATCATGCACTCCTCCAAGAGAAATTTTTACAAACTTTCTGGATAATGATTCTGCAATTGCTTTAGAAAGCGAAGTTTTTCCTGTCCCAGGTGGCCCGACTAAACAAATAATAGGGACATTATTAAATGTTTTATCATTTTGTTTATTAGAATCCTTAAACAAATTCATATCAATCTCATAATTTTCATCATAAGGTAATTTATTTTCTTTTTTCTTTTTGTTTCTTTCTGTATTAATAATAACAGCGATATATTCTAAAACACGTTGCTTAACTTCTTCAAGTCCATAATGATACTTAGAAAGGGTTTTTTTAGCATGATCTAAATCTAATAACTCTTTTTGTGTAAGTCTTCATGGTAGTTTTTTGAGATGATTGACATAAGTTTTTGAAATATTTGCTTCTGGTGATGTAGCCATCATTTCGTTCGCTCTCTTTGTTTCTTCAGCAATAATTTTCTTTACTGATTCAGGGTAACGGAAAGATTTATTTTTATCTTTTAACTCTTTTGCATAATCATCATCATCGCTTGGATCAACATTCATTCCTTCTAATTCATCTTGTATATATTTTAATTTTTCACGAAGTACATATTCTTTATGTTGACTTGCCATTTTATCTGTCATCTTTTGAGTCATTTGTGATTCTATATCAACATTTTGACTCATCATACCTGTTGCGGATGCAATTAATTTCATTAAAGAAATAATGTTAAATTTATAAAATGCAGCAAACTTTTCATTTATTTCGGGTGATAAAAATGATAAAAAAGTAAATAAAAACTTAATTTTTTCTTCTCTTGTTTTTAATTCAAAGTTCGGATAATATGAATTAATAAGTGCAGAAAGGTCATCGGTTGTATATGGTTTTTTTGTTATCGGATTATATTGAAAAATAATATTAACTGATTGTGTTTCTTTTATACCAGGGATTTTTTCAGTATCCCTTATCCCTTTTAAAGCAGAAAGCATTGCATCTAAATCATGATTTTGTGGTAATAAGTCAAATTTATAAACTTCATTTGTTTCATCAGAATTAGGTTCTTCAGGAACAAACTTTACTTCACCCGAACAAACTCTGACTAATTGTTCTTCATATAGTTTATCTCCATCTCCTTCTTTAACAGGTTGATAAGTTTCTAACAAAACATAACCATCTTCATCTGTTTCTGCGAAACCATATTCTTTTATGTTAAAAAAACCTAAAACTTCATATGTCAACATACATTTTTGATCTCGTTCTGAATCTTTTACAGGAGGTTCAAGTGGTTCTGCCTTTAAGAATTTAACAAATACTGCTTTACTTTCTAATTCATGCTCATTATTTGTAAACGAAATAACAAATTTATGTTCTATATTTGTTTTAGGAATAACTAAAGCGCCAGATGAATACAAATTAAATGCATCTGTTTCTATTTGATGAATACCTTTTGGAAAAGACATTCAGTTTGTATCAACAACTAATAATGGGTATATGTTTTTATTTTTCATTATTCTCCTTATTTTATGACAAAATTAATTAATTTCTTAGGTATAAATATTTTTTTAATAATTTGTTTTCCTTCTAATCATTTTGTAACTTCTTTTTGTGCTTTTTCTAAAACTTCTGATTCGCTTGAATTTATATCAACCAATATTTCTCCACGGACTTTACCATTTACGGTTATACCATAACTTAATTCGTTCACAATTAATGCTGATTCATCTATACTAAAATCTTTTAAGTTTTTTAAATTAAAATATTTTTCTGAATATTCTCAAGCAAGGTGTGGGGCAAAAGGTTCTAAAATATTCAAAACGACATAATACATCTCTTTTAATAAAGCAACATCTTTAATCGTATCGTACTCATTAAATGTTTCCATTACTCATGCAATAACAGTATTAAATGCATATTCATTTTCTCTTTTGTTAAAGACATCTAAATATTTTTGCATTCCTTGATAAAGTTTTCTTCTTGCATTCTTTTCTTGTGAAGATAACTTTTCTATATTTATTTCATCTAAGGTTGTATTTTCAGGCAATTCATTAATCCTATCACTTAGTCGATTCAAAAACTTAAAACATCCATTTAGTCCTGCATCACTTCAATCTAATTCTTTTGCTGGTGGAGCAGCAAAAAAAACAAACAATCTGGTTGCATCTGCACCATATTTTTCTATCATTTCTTTTGGTTCAACTACATTACCTTTTGATTTCGACATTTTTGCACCATCTTTTAACACCATTCCTTGTGTTAAAAGATTTAAAAAAGGTTCGCGATAATTTATTAAACCAAGGTCAGCAAGTGCTTTAGAAAAAAATCTAGCATATAAAAGGTGTAAAATTGCATGTTCTATACCACCAATATATTCATCTACTTGATTTCAGTAATTTATATTTTCTTTGATAAACAAGTTGTTATCTCTAAGGTTTTGGGGTGTTGTATATCTCATTCAATATCAACTCGATTCAAAAAATGTATCAAGTGTATCTGTTTCTCGTTTTGCATCCATACCACAACGATAGCATTTAGTCTTTACTCATTCATTGTTTGTTAAAATAGGATTTCCTTTTCCAGTGAATTCAACTTTTTCGGGTAATAATATAGGTAAATCCGATTCAGGAACCGGTATAGTTCCACACATTTGACAATGAATTAAAGGAATTGGTGTTCCTCAATATCTTTGTCTCGAAATTCCTCAATCTCTAAGATTATATTGAACTACCTTTTTTAGTTCTTTTTCTAAAACAATATGATTTTTAATTTTCTTTTTTACACTTATGCTATTTACATTCATAAATGCTAAATGACTTTCGTTCTTACTCGAAGCAAATTGTGCTTCTTTTGCAGAAAAACTTGCGAAATCTGTTATATAAACATCTAAAAAATCATGAGTAACTGGATTAATAACTTGAAATGGTGTTTTTATTGATAATTTCTTTCCAAAAATTTTGTTAATCACACAATTATTTATTTCATCAAGTATTTTTTGTTTTTTTTCGTTCAAAAATCCCTGATTTTTTAGTTTTTTCACAAGTGGGTGTTTAAAATTTATAGCCAAAAAGTCTGCATTTACAATATTTTGATAATCTTTTTCAAAAACAACTATTTCAAAATCTTTATTTGCAGATTCTAAGATAATTTTATATACTTCTTCTCTACCAATTCAATTTTTTTGCATTGTCAAAACTTGTTGGGGTCAATGATTTTCTAATGTTTTCAAATCATTTAAAAGTTCATCAGCATACTCAGTTATTTTTAAATAATATGTATCCATTTCTTTTTGCACAACATTTTCATTGCAACGTCAACATTTATTATCAACTACTTGTTCATTTGCTAAAACTGTATTATCATTTTCGCATCAATTAAGCAAACTCTTCTTTTTATAAATCAAACCTTTATTTCAAAGTTGAATAAATAAAAATTGTTCCCATTTTGTATATGTTGCATCTGCTGTAATACATTCTTGATCTCAGGCAAAAGATAAACCAAGTCTTTTTAACTCAGCATCCATATTTTTAATATTTTCATAAGTTCATTTTTTAGGATGAATATTATTTTTTATTGCTGCATTTTCAGCAGGTAAACCAAACGCATCTCACCCAAATGGATGAAATACATTGAACCCTTGACGACGATAAAAACGTGCCATCGCGTCACTTATAGCATAATTTTTAACATGTCCCATATGGATTTTCCCACTAGGATACGGAAACATACTAACTATGTATTTCTTTTGTAATGTAAAATTATTTGAAGGTTCAAAATTTTTAGAATCAAGTCAATATTTTTGTCATTTTTTTTCTATTTCTTCAAATTTATAAGACATTCTGCTCCTATTTTGTTCCGAAAATTCTATCCCCTGCATCACCTAAACCAGGTTCGATATAACCTTTATTATTCAACCTAGCATCAAGTGCAGATAAATATATATGAAAGTCTTCTCCAAAATGGCTTAAAACATTATTAACACCCTCATTAACTCCAACTAGGCACACTAACTGTACATTTGTATAACCCTCTTGATAAATCCGTCTAATCGCATCGACTGCTGAATTTCCAGTAGCAAGCATCGGATCAACTACTATAATTAAACTGTCTTTTGGAACATTAGGCATCTTAAAAAAGTATTCGTTTGGTTGTAAGGTTTCTTCATCTCGATACATTCCAATGTGTCCTACTCTTGCTTGTGGAATTAAATCAAGTAAACCTTCTGTCATACCTAATCCAGCACGTAAAATGGGTACCAAAACTATTTCATTTGAAAATGTATCACCAACAAAGTCCTGTCCTAAAGCAGTTGTAATTTGTTTAGGTTTTGTTTTATAATTTCGCATAATTTCATAAACCATTAGCGAACCTATTTCATTTAAATTACTTCTAAATTCTTTGTGTGATGTATTTTTATCACGTAATTTAGTAAGTTTTATTTTAATAAGTGGGTGTTCTAAAATTTTAAGCATCATTTCTCCTAATTTCACATTATATAAATATTTTTATATTATATACTTTTTTATATTTTTCTAATCATTTATAAATGCAGTTGCATTTTTATTATTTATTTTTATCGAAAGAGAACAAAAAAAGGACTAAATGCGAACTTTATAAGAAATTTCATTATATTTTTAAATAATCTAAAATATAAATATATAAATATAGGTAATTATGAAAAAGAAAACAAAAATAATTATAACTGCTGCTACATTAGCATCTTCTGCTGTTTTAGCAACAGCAGTAGGTTTAGGAATAGGTTTAACTCATAATAATTTAGCATTGGAATCACAAAAGAAATATCAAAATCAGTCTGTTATTAAAATAGAACAAACTATAGAATGAAAAGGTTTACCAACACAAACAAACGCTTATAAACCTGATTTAAGAAAGATTATAAAGGATGTAAAAGAAAAAGATTTCAATAAGTTTTTAACATCTTTTAAAAATTATTTAACAGACTGAAAAAATGCTTTTTTAAAGGTTTCACAGTTAAAAACATATTTATCAGATGCAAATATTTCCAAATATTTTACGTTAATCAATTCAAATATAAATGTAGATGAATCAATTAACCTGTTGCTTAATCAATTGAAAAGTGTGAATTCAAAAAACATAGATGAATATAAGGACAAAATTATTAATGAAGATGCTCAAATTAGTTCTACCATTGATAATTATGTAAAATTTAAAGCAAAATATGACACTTTTTTACAAGAAATAAGTAAATTTTCTTCATATTATGATTTATCAAATGATAAATTTTTGCAAATTTTACTAAAACAAGATGGAATTAACGGTTTTAATTCTTTTTTGACTATTTTACAGTCAAATAAATTTGTTTTTGATGAAATTTCCAATATCAAAAATTCTCATCAAAATGTTTCGGAACTCAAGCAATATTTTGAACAATTTAACACATTAAATATATCAACAAAAAAGTTTGATGATATTAACAAATTGACTATACAATACCAAAGTATTTTAGAGCAAATAAATGCTGAAATTGATAGTTTAAAAAACAAAAATAAATCAAATACTCAACTAAACAATCTTAAAAATCAAGCAAAAAATCAAATAACTTCATTCAATCTTTTAACAAACGATACTAAATCACAATTTATTAATGCTATTGATAATGTATTAATTTCCAATGAAATTAATACACTTTTAAGTAGAGCAAATAAATTAAACAAAGAAAAAGAAAAATTAAATATACTTTTAGATAAATATAATCAATTAAAAACAGATAATGATATTAACTATATAAACAGCGATAATAAAACTAAATTAGATGAACAAATTTCAAAAAATTCATTTGATGATGCTTCTAATTCAAAATTATTAAAAAACATTGAAAATATAGCCACAGATAACAATTATCTAGAAAAACTAAATACATATATAAGTTTAATTTCTTCTTTTTTAAACAATATAAACGGTAATCAAGTTTACCAAAATGCTTTATCTGAGTTTAACAAAATCAAAGATAATAATAATTTTTCAAATGATTTAAAAAAGCAACTTGATGAATATATATCAACACAAAAAATAGCAGCTGATATTAATCAAAAGACTAAAGTAGGACGCCGGGGTGGTACCACCCCGGCGATTTTTTTGATAAAAAAGGAGTAAAAATATGGCAAAACACCTAACTCACGAACAATGAAAGTTTTGAATCGAAAAATATCAAAGTTGTAAATCTAAAATTGAAGTAAATATTTTTTGAATTGAATTTTGCAAAATTAGAAATACAAAATTAACAAAAGAAGTAATTAAAAATTTCAAAAATAAGATAAAAATATATAATTTAAATATGAATTTATGCAGCAAGACAGGAAAGTCTTTGAAGAAAAATAAAGGTGTCGGAAGAAAGAAAATTAAGTTAAACATTAAATACGATGAACTGAATAATTACAGCAAAGAGTTTGTGATAGAAATTTTGAAAATTTTTACTGAATCCACAAATAATGAAATCGATTTAGATGAAGCAATTTCAAAAATTAAGAAGTTAAATTCTTATGTTTCGTTAAACAAAATTCTTTACCTTTTAGGTATTTCAAGAACTAGTTATTTCAGATGAAAGAAACAAATTAATTTACCAAAACCAGAAGTCTAAAAATACTTCTGATGAAGAACTTGTTATTAAATCTTTCAAAGAAAATAAAGGTTTATATGGTCGTGTAAGATTATCGATTTACATCTACAAAAAATATAAAATAAACCTAAATTACAGGAAAATAGGGAGAATAATGAACAAATTTTCTTTAAAATGTCTCGTTAGACAAAAGAAAAGAAAAAAAGAAAAAAGGATATAAATGTAAAATTTATCGATCTTGTGCAAAGAGATTATAACGGTGAAAAGAATAACATTGTTTCTCTGAGATGTTTCATATATTACTGCTCCAAAAGATTCAGAATCAAATCATTTATATTTATCAGTTGCAATACATCACAAAACAAAAGCCTGTTGTGTCTTGAAACCTTTCAGAAACAAATGACACAAAACTTGTTATTGAGCATATTTCAAAAATTCATTTTAAAGATAAATGAATACTTCATTCCGATCACGGATATCAATATTCTTCAAAAGAATATATAAAGTTAACACAAAAATTAAATGCTCAAATTTCAATGTCACGAATAGGAAATTCACTGGACAACAGAGAATCAGAATATTTCTTTTCTGTTATAAAATCAGAATGCTTAAATTTATACAACTTAAATAAATTAACATTTAACGAAATTTATCAATTAATTGATGAATATATAAATTTTTATAATAAAATTAGATTCCAATCAGTTTTAAATCGGAAAACTCCACAACAATGTTGGAGAGAATTCAATTTTTAACAAAACACATTTTTAGTACCACAAAAGTGTCCATGTTTAGACCAATCAATTAAGTTCGTTTATAGATATTTTTAACAAGTTGAACATAACTTATAGCACTCAATCACAGTTAGATAAATCCAATATCAGTCAAGATGATTTAAATCAATTAAATTCACTTTCTGCTGCTGTTTTAAGGTTTTTTACTTCTGATTTAAAACTTAAAACATTCGATCTAAATCATATCTTGAATCTAAGGGAAACACTTATTAATAACTTAGATTCTATGAAAGCAAAAACTCGATTCATTATTAGATAAAAAAGATAATCAAAATATAAAGTAGGACAAAAAGATTAACAATTAATTCTGTTAATCTTTTTGTTTTATTAATAGGATTAACCAACACCCCTAGGGGTGTCCGCACCCAAAAATATTAAAGAAAGGAAAGCAATGTCAAAGCATTTTAAGAAGGAAGAATTTGATAAAATTTTTGAAATTTATTCAAGTGAAGGAACCGAAAAAGCTTTTATATTTTATGAAAGAAATCAGTTCAAAATTAATCTTTATTAAATCAACAAGTTTAAGAAATAGATTGAAAAAAATTGTTTCATATTATAATTTAAATATGGAAAATCAATTATTAACCAAAAGTGGTTCACAAAGAAAACCAGGTTCTGGAAGACCGAAGAAAGACAAGAAATCTAAGGTTCCAAATTTTGAAAAATTTACCAGACAAGATCTAATAATTATCGCGACTCGATACTATGAAATCGCAGAAAAAATGGATAAGAATCAAAAGAAAAATGAGTCTCATGAATTAGAAGACTTATCACAAACTAAGACAGCAGAAATATTAGATGCAACTAGACAAACTATCTCAAAATGAAAAACAAATTCAATAAGCAAAAAGGAAGAAAAATACGAGCAGTACAGAGAAATAATCCTGAAAGTTTTTTACGAAAACAAGCAAGTTTATGGTCGTGTAAAAATGTCTATTGTATTAAGAGAAAAATACGGAATATACATAAATTACAGGACTTTAGGAAGAATAATGAAATATTTAAATATAAAATCTTTTGTTCGTAATAAGAAAAAGTTCGTGAAAAAAGAATACAAATTTTCAAAAAGAAGATCTAGTTAAAAGAGATTTTAATGATAAAGATTCTAGAGGAATCATCGCTACTGATGTAACATATATCCCTGCTCCTGCCGACTCTAAAACCTTTCCAAAACCATATATTCTTATCTGCAATTATTGAACATAAAACTAAAAGAATTTTAGGATATTCAATATCCACCAAAAACAACTTAGAACTTGTTATTGATAACTTTAAAAATATTAAAGATTTTAATCGTGATTCTTTTATAATCCATTCTGATCATGGATATCAATATACTTCAAAATACTATATTGATATGATAGAAAGAAAGAATGGAAAAGTTTCATTTTCAAGAGTTGGTAATTCTTTGGATAATAGAGAAATAGAGTATTGATTTTCATGCTTAAAATCTGAATGACTAAAAAAGGTAGATTATTCAAAAATTACTTCGATGAATTAAAAAAACTAATACACCAATACATAATTTGATATAATACAAAACGAATTCAATCTGTTTTAGATTGAAAATCACCTCTGCAATATGCCGAGATGATACAATGTTAATTTTCTGTTAATTTTTATGTCCTTGTTTAATAACAATGATTATCAGAAACAAGCACAAAAACAACTTAATGTAAAACTTGATGATCGACTCTCAAAATATGATTTAAATCGTTATTTAACTTCTCTTTCTTTTAATCTTAAAAATACAAAATTATGGTTACAAGAGCCAAAAAGTAATCAATTTAACTATAAATTAACTGATATAAATTTAAAAGATGATAATAAAAATACTTTGATTTTAACATATCATGCATCTGCTAAAAATAATGTCTGAAGCGGTGATGTAACAAGTGAATTAAGCATTAATAATACTGAAAAAGATGTAAATAACATTATTAATGAATCGTCGATTAAAAATCTCGATGAAATATATAATATTAATTATTTTAATTTAGGTCTTTATAAAAAAAGTGATATTACATTACAAATTCTTAAAGATAACTTATCTATCAAACAAACATATATTAACAACTACTTTAAATTTAAAATCAAAGAAAATTCAACTACTTTCTTTGATTTAAATAATAAATTAAATTTGAATATAGAACTACTATTTAATAATCATATAATTAAAACATTAAATGTATCAAGTTTAAACTCAATAGATTTTTTACCTGAAGATAATCAAACTTTTGATGCTTCTATTTCCTTAAATAATGCTTTCAAACAAAGCGATTATTATAAACCTGTAAATCTTTATGTTAACCCTATTTATTTAGGTAACACAAAATATTACAACGAAACAGGAAGCAACGGACAATACAAAGAATATCACAATGCTTTTACAAAAGCAGGTTTATTTAGATGATGATTTTGAAAACATAACATTGAACCTTTTTATGAAAAAATAAAGAGTCAATTTAATAATAAAGATTTTTTTGTTGAACCAACAACAAAAAACAACGAGAAAAATTTTCCTTTACTTGATGATGCAGCAGATCATTCAAATAAACTTTCAGCAATGCAAATAAAAAACATTGTTTTAATGTGGTTTAAAGAAAACAATCCTTGAGTTAATTATAATATTCCATCTGATGCTACGATTGATTTAAAAACTACCAATAATCACTTTTTTGAAATTGATCCAGGTGATCCGACTAAATCATCTGCTATATTCAATTTTCTAGTTACAAAAGGACAATTAAAAAAAGAAATCTCGCTTCGTTTTACAACACAAAATTTTGATAGAATTGATAATTTAACGAAAAGTCAACAAAAAGCACTGGATAAGATTTTTGAAATTTTTAGGGATAAATCTGGTTCAAAACTTTTTAACCTTATAAAAATTAAAAATCTAAATAACACACATAATAATTATTCAATAATCCAAAGAAACCCAAAAGATACATTCAATGATGTCTATATAATTCCTAAAATAGGTGAATATCAGATATATGCTAAATCATCGGCTATCGAATCAGCAGGTAAACATTTTACCGATAATGCTTTAATTACTTTTTCAATTAAAGATGGAAATGGTAATGAAATCAAATTAAATCAAAGTGATTATGATAATTTAACGCTAGATATCAAATATTGAAAACCTATTCAATATCGTGATATTAAACCTAAAAATAATAACAAATTTACTGATGATGACTTTAAACCAACACCTTCACGAAGAGAAAATAACGAAATTGATCAAAAAGATAAAGATACCATTAATAAAATTAATAGTAAAAACTTTGAATATCGCAAAGTCCTTGCTGAATTTACAGGACACAGTGAAGTTAAATACAGTGTGTTAGTTCCAACTGATATAGTAAAGCAAAATGCACAAATAATGCTTAATTACTTACTTGCATTTAAAAACACAACAGCAGAACCCGATGAAAAAAAAGAAGAATTTAAAGGTGAAACTGATAATTTCAAAAAAGAAAATACCAACAAAAACGAATACAATTACGATGATATATCTTTATCAACAGATGTTTTAAATACATTAAATTTAAATGAAATAAATAAGAAATATTTTATTTATTTCTACGATGTTCAAAATCCTGAACACGGAAAGATGATATTCAAATTAGGATTTATAGATAAAACAAACACAAACAAAAGATATCATATTAATCACTCTATCACATTGGTTAATTTAAAAAACGATTATAAAGATAAATTATATCCTGAAGTTATATTAAATAATATTAAAAAATCCGATTTAACTTTATCAAGCAACTTTGTTGCTAAAAATCTTTCTGCAAGCAATTTTAATCAATTTATTACCATAAATCCTAATGTACTAACATACAATGATTACACGGTTGCAAAAGATTATATTAAACTTGATAAACTTGTTAAAGCAGGTGATAATGTCTATGTAACCTTAAAATACGAGAAACCAGGAAGAACTATTTTCGGTAGAACATGATATTTATTAGGAAACTCTAATAATGAAGTTAAAGTTGATTTAGATATTTCAAAAGAAAAACCTTTAACAACTGTATACAAGAAAAATTCAATTTTTAGAAGCAGGGAAATTGAATTATATTATAAAGATGCATTATGAACTTTTGACAAGGAAAATAATGCTACTCATTGAATTTTAAAATCTAAATATCTTGCTAAAACTTTTGAATCCAATAATTCAAACCATCGAAAAATATATTTACATCTTTTTGGAAATGTTTTAGTTCAAAACGCAAAAAGAAAGTCAAGAATTTCTGATAGAGTTCACCAAAACAAAGGTGGATATGATTTTGAAATAGATTACGATAAATTAAAAACTCAAAAAACTATCACTATAAATTCACATACATCTAATGTTTTTTATGAAAAAGTTTCAAAAGAACTTCCTCATATACCTTTTTCATTGACTGCTACATTAAATGACTCAGGTGATATTAATTTTGTTTTCAAGATAACTGATGCAAAGTACAAATTAGTTGTTGGTAACTTATTAAGATACTTATACGGAATCGGTGATGCAAAATTTTATAACAGTGATAAATTTGATGAATTTGATCCAAATAAATCATTTCTGCTTGCATCAAATGCTGCTGCAATACATATTGAATATGAAAACAATGTTGAAGAAAATTTTGGTGTAAAAACTAATATTTTTGATTATACAAAATTAGATTACAATCAAGAAAACGAACCGATAACATTCATAAGTGATCCGAAAGCATACGATTTAAGTTGATATAATCCAAACCAAAATGTTGATTTTAAACTACATGATGGGTATTTGCAAGATAACAAATTCTTACATCGTAGTTGAAAAGAAAATGATGTAAATATAGATTTAGTTAATAATGCAAAATCTAGAACGTTTGGTTATTCTCGCGGAACTGCTACAATGCTAGCAAAAGTAAATGATGATCCAAATAGTGGTTTATTTTACATTATTACTAACAACCATGTTGAAGGTGGTAATAAATTCGATATAGATTCGCTGCAAGGAAACAATTTACCTAATCGTTTTGAAGCAGGTAGGTATATGAATATCGCTTTAGATAACTATTCTAACAATGTTGATGCAGGCCAAAACAATGTTTATACACCAAAAAACATTAAAGCTGCTATAGTTTGAACAGGTTTGAAGCAACTTGATTTAAATGGGCAAAATCCAGCTTTTGCCGATATGACAGTTGCTATTGTTGATATCAAACCTGTAATTGAACAAGCTTATAACAGTGGACAATTCGTTCGAGCAGCATGGTTTGAAAACTGATATAAATTACCTCCATTAAAACTTAATACCAATGGGCAAAATCTAGAATCATTCTCCTCAGTTCGGGCTCAGTTTGTAATGAATGGTTATCCTTATGCAAAAGAAAATGGATATTTATTAAATCGCGCTATCTTTAGTGATCAAAATGTCGGATTTAACCGACAAGATGGATATACACCTGCATATTTTAATGCCGGTAATTCTGGTACAGGTGTTATGGGTGCTGATAATAATTATATTTCTACTATAAATTCTGGTGCTCCTTTAAGTCTGAAATATTATTCAAAACTTTACATAGTTACAATGTATAAAAATTATATAGCATAAAGCAGGATTAATCACTTTTTACCAGTTTTTTTAATACCATAAAAAATTTAATTTAAGATTTTTCTGTTTACTTTTTATAATAAAACACCTTTATATAAAAATATAAAAAACAAAATCTGAAAAAGTGAGCTTGTAGCAAATAAAATATTTGCGTATCTGCCACAGATATAAAGTTTTTTGTTTCTTTTTTTCAAAAAGAAAATTCCCTACCTATTTTGTAGCATTAGGCGGGGGTTAGAAGTGGTAAAAGTGAGAAACCCTTAAAAACATTTGTATGTGTATGTTTTAAACGATTTTCCTGTAAAGGAAAATCCCAGGCACTGCTTTGGTAAAATATTCATAAATTTTGTTTGTTTGATTTTATAAATTTGTGATGTTATCGAGTTTTTTACGAGCATCTTCGAGTTCATCTAGTATTTGTTGCAATATTTTTATTTCATCAATTTGTATATTTATCAGATGAAGCAATTTTTCTAATTTTTAAATCAAGTAATTTATTAAAGGAGAAACCACTCGAAAGAAGTCTTGATATGATTTATACTTCTTTTACCCCTAATGCAAGCGTTTTTCAGAATGCTATTTTCTCATAATGAGTCATATCTTTTGTAGATATCGGTTTTGCTTCATATCTTTTATTTTTGGTTCTAAAATATAATTTTTCGTCTGTTCCTATGACAAATTTTATATCTGTGCTGCTATTAATTTTAATTCTTTTGTCATTTTCATAGGGTGCATAATTTACATTATTATAAGTTACTGCAGCAGCATTAATTTTTCTTTTTATCTCTAAATCAAAGTAATTTTCTAGGTATTCTTTATGTGGTTGTCTAAAGAAATTACTTTGTGGATTTTGTATAACACTTTTTCTTGTAATATTTAAATAATTCATTAATTCACCTATATTTTGGTTCAATTCTTCAATTGTTTTATAATTGTGGTCTTTTATTCAACTTGGAATTCTCTTTTGTGCAAAATCTCAAAAACGTTCAATATGTGGTTTTCCGTTTGATTCAGAAGTGGTTATAAATTCTATTCCTAAATCTCTTACGGCATTATATGTAGAAGCATTTGATTCAGCAGAATTATAAAAATTCTTTCTGTTATCTGTAATAATCATTTGTGGAATTCCATAATTATTTATCATTTTTTCAATATTTGATTGATGTCCATTTAATGATTCTGCTTTTTTCTCAAAATGTAATGACAAAATTAAACCTGTTGCTACATCAATGGAACCAATTAATGTTATTTCTTTATTATTTAAGAATTTGTGTGAGCATCCATCTATTTCTACCCTTTGACCAAATGAGAAATTTCGTCTTTGTTCGGTTCTAATTACTTCTTTTTCTTAGGTTTTTTAAAAACCATATTATCAAAAAGATATTCCTTATTCGTTAATTTTGCATACTTTACATATTTTTTGCAGAATTTTCGTCACTTTTATAAGCAAAAGCAGATATAACACCTAATTTTATTAGTCTTTTATGAAATTGAGAGTAAGATATATTCGAGTTTATTTTTTCATTATATAAAAACAAACTCAAATATGAATCTGTTGAACTCTTCCCGTCGCTAAGTGAGGAGTTTTTTATTATTATAATCTTCTGCTAATTTCTTTATCTCTTCATTTGAGTATTTTCAGGCATGAATGTTATCTCTATTCTTATGAAGAACAAATTTTTTAATAAACTTCTTCTCCCTTTTATATAATTTTCTTATATTTAATAACAGTTACGAGAGATTTTCCGATTTTTTTGCTAAACTCTGTATTGTTAAATCACTAAATTGCATTACTGTTTGTAAATTTATCAGTCTTGTTTTTCTGAAATTAGATAATTCAAAGTTATTGTTCATTATTAAATCCTTACAAAATTATATACTATAGTAATTAGTAAAATTTTGTTTAATAATTCACGCTATAAATTCTGGTGCTCCTTTAAGATTTTTACAAAGTTGAACCTATAGTAAAAACTTTTATAATTATTTTGGGATCAACTGAGATGGACAAAATCCATTAATATTAAACAACACTAAATCACTTGCTTCATATATGATGAAAATGAATGCAATAAATCCAAATATGTACCCACTTCCTTGGTTTTTTAAACCATTTGATAATTAATAAAACCAAGTTTTATAAACTTGGTTTTATTTTTGTAAAGGTGCTAAACTTGCTTGACAAACAGATTCAAAGTCTGCACCTGCATTGGCTAAAACATATGCAGCAAATGTGTTTTCAACAATTGCTCCCTTACTGATAAATACTTTTTTATCCTCTATCATAGGTATCATTGATTCAGCTGATAATACAGCAGAACCTAAATCAGGGAAGATAAATATTTCACTTATATCAGGATTAGATTGGATTACTTCTAAAATTTTAAAAGGATCTGTACCTAATTCTTCATTTATCCCACTTATTGCTTCTATTTTAACATTTTCTTTTTTTATAGGCAACATTTTTAACAAGTATTCTTTAATAGTCTGTGCAAGTTTTAAATAATGACTAACAATAATAAACAATTTCATTAAAGCACCTTAATTAGGTTTTTAAGTATTAAATAACTTGAATAAGATCCTGGATCAACAGTTCCAATCGATCTTTCTTTTAAATATGATGCTCTTCCTTTGTTTGCTTGCATTTCTTTAGTTTTATCAGAAAGTGATTTGACAAACTCTATTAAGTTATCTTTTTCTTTTTGCTGCAAGTTATTTTTATTTTCTAAATAACTTGCAAGTGGTTTTCAAACATCATACATTGTTTTTTCATTTAGCGAAGCTCTACCAAGTTTTTCAAGTGAAGCTGCAAAAGTTTCAATTAAGGTTTTAAATTCAACAAGGTCAAACTTCTCACTTCCTCTAAGTGTATTTCCACTTTGTAAAAATGCCATACCATACAAAGGTCCAGAAGCACCTCCAACAACTGACATCAAAGTTCTACCAACTTGATTTAAATAACCACTTAAATCAAGGTTATTAGGTCTTATTTCAGCAACTTTAACAAAACCCCGCACCATATTAAATCCATGATCACCATCACCTATCGCTTGATCTAGCGAAGATAAATAATCTTGATTATCTTGCAAATCTATATTTATCTGATGCATTGCATCAACTAAGTTCTGATATTTTACTTCCAATTTCTTACCTCGGTTGGTGCATCAAGCATTTCTTTTAATTCAGAATCTAATTTAAGTAGTGAAATAGAAAATCCTTGCATCTCTAAGGAAGTCATAAAATTACCTAAATGACTGCTATAAATATTTATATTCTTTGTTTGTAGATAATTATGAATATCATTAGCAGCAATATATAATTCCATTTCTGGTGTTCCACCAAGTCCATTTACCATTAAAGCTACATCAGAATTGCTATAATCTAAATCATTTAATATTAGATCTAACATTTCTTTAACTATTTCTTTTGATGATTTAATTCTTTCTCTTTTTACTCCAGGTTCTCCATGAATCCCTAATCCAAATTCTATTTCATCTTCTTTTAAAGAAAACGATTCTTTACCTGTGGTAGGGATAAAAATTGAATTTAGTGAAATTCCAAATGTTCTTACATTTTTAATTACTTTTTCTGCAATTCTTTTTACTTCTGATAAATTTAATCCTTTTTCTGCTGCTGCACCTGCTATTTTATGTACAAAAACTGTTCCAGCAATTCCACGACGACCAATAGTTCAAGTTGAATTTTCAACAGCAACATCATCGTCAACTAAAACACTTTCAACATTTTTTCCATTCGCTTGTGCAAGTTGTTGGGCTATTTCAAAGTTTAATTTATCACCTGTATAGTTTTTGATAATCAGTAATGTTCCTGCTTGTGAGTCTATTTGGTTGATTGCTGATTCAACTTGATCAGGTGTAGGTGATGTAAATACTTCACCAGCAACCGCTGCTGCAAGCATTCCTTGTCCTACATATCCGGCGTGTGCTGGTTCGTGTCCTGAACCACCCCCAGAAATTAAAGCAATTTTGTTTTTATCAAAGTTTGGATTATAAATAACATTAAATCCAGTAACTCTTTTAACATTTTTGTTAACTTTTACAAAACCCTCTAACATTTCATCAACTATGTTTTGTGGGTTATTTAATATTTTCTTCATAATAACTTTCTAATGAATTAACGCAAACAGTCCAATTATTGCTCCTGCTAATGATGGTGCTACCACAGGTAATCATGAATATTTTCAGTTTGCTCCTATATGTTCACTTTTACGTTTTTTAAGCATTATCGATTCTAAGAATCAATAAATTATTCTTGGTCCAAAATCACGTGCCGGATTAATAGCATATCCTGTTGAAGCACCGATAGAAGCACCGATACCTACAACTAATCAAGTTACAGGTAAAGGACCTAAACTAGCAACATCTTTTGCTGCTGCACCACGATTAAATGCTAAAATAACTCCAACCAACATTAATGTTCCTACTAATTCATAAGAAAAGTTAAAAATTAATGCTTTGTCTTTTTTGTTATCATATACTGGTCCGGTGCAATGTGAACTTCGTATAGCAGATAATTCTGTTTCTTGAATGTGTTTTCAATTTATAAAATCTAAAACTATTTGTCCTACCATCGCACCTAATAATTGAAACGGTATATATATCAATAAGGTTGCATCTTTATTGCTTATCGCACCATAAATACTTACAGCAGGATTTAAATGTCCGAAACCACCAAGAGATCTTGAGACTAAAACACCCGCCATAACTGCTATACCTCAACCAAAAATGATTACTGTTCATTTTCCTGGTTGATTTGCAAACATTTTTCTACCAGACACAGAGTAATTAACACCATTACCTAAAATAATAAGCACCATTGTACCTAAAAATTCTGATAATACCGTTAATCAAAAATGATAATCCATATTTCTCCTATTCTATATCTTTAGTTCAATTTAATGTCTTTTTAACCGCTGTTTGTCAGCCTTTAAGCAAGTGATTAATCTTTTCTTGACTAAATGATGGTGAAAATACACGGTCAATTTGATTTATTTGTTTAATTTCTTCTAAATCTTTCCAGTAACCTACCGCTAAACCAGCTAAATATGAAGCACCTAAGGCAGTTGTTTCAATATTTTTAGGTCTTTCAACTTTTAAATTTGAAATTGAAGCTTGAAATTGCATTAAGTAGTTAGAATTAGATGCACCTCCATCAACTTTTAAAGCCACAATTGGTTTACCTAAATCTTTTTGCATCGCTGAGATCAAGTCATTTGATTGATAAGCAATAGAATCTAAGGTTGCCTTAATAATATGTTCACGTTTGCTTCCACGTTCTAAACCAAAAATTGCTCCACGAGAATATGAATCTCAATATGGTGCTCCTAAACCAGTAAATGATGGAACCACATAAACTCTTTGATCATCGTTTACTAATGAAGCAAAAAAGTCTGATTCTGCTGCGTTATATAACAATCCAACCGAATCACGAAGTCACTGAATCGCTGCACCGGCAACAAAAACCGAACCTTCAAGGGCATAAACAACTTTTTGATCACCTAGTTTTCAAGCAATAGTAGTAAGAAGTTTGTTTTTTGAATCAACTGCCTCATTACCGGTATTTACAAGTGTAAAACATCCTGTACCATAAGTATTTTTAACCATACCAACTTCAGTACATAATTGTCCAAATAATGCTGATTGTTGATCTCCAGCAACACCTGTAATAGGAACTTGTCCTAACGCTTTATTTGATCAATGGTATGGACTTACCACTCCAAAGTGTCCTGATGATGATTTCACTTTAGGAAGAATTGATTTTGGTATTTCTAATAAATCTAAAATTTCTTGATCTCAATCAAGTGTATGAATATTAAATAACAATGTTCTAGAAGCGTTAGATACATCAGTTGCGTGTACTTTTCCGTTTGTTAATTTTCATATTAGTCATGTATCAATTGTTCCTGCAAGCAATTTTCCTTGTGCAAGTTTTTCTTGAGCTTCTTTAATATTTTTTAAGATTCAACGAATTTTTGTTCCTGAAAAATATGGATTAATAATTAATCCTGTTTTAGAACGAAACATTTCTTCTTTACCATCTTTTATTAAGGTGTCACAAAATTCAGCTGTTCTACGATCTTGTCAAACAATCGCGTTATATACAGGTAATCCTGTTTCTTTATCTCATAAAACCACTGTTTCACGTTGATTTGTAATCCCTAACGCTGCAATATCATGAGATTTAATTTTTGCTGCATGTTTAGCAGTTTGCATAGTTGAAAGTTGTGTATTTCATATTTCAAGTGGATCGTGTTCTACTCAACCTGATTTAGGAAAATATTGGGTAAATTCACTTTGAGCACTTGCTTTTATATTCCCATCATGGTCGACTACTAATGTGCGACATGATGTGGTACCTGAATCAAGTGTAATAATATATTTATCTGTCATACAACCTCTATTATTTCTTTTCGAATTTATAGTTACTTATTTGAGCATAAACCAATGAATCATTAGCATATTCATCAAATTTCTTCTTGTCTTTTAATGTTCATAACATCAAAGGTAAGTTGATTTTTTTATATTTTTCTTTATCTTTATCATATAAAACCCATCAAGGATTTAAGAATTCGCAAATTTCTTTAATCTCTGTAACAGAAATAGAATTAAATTGTGTTTGAGTCCAAAAAAGAAATCCCAAACGGTATTTTGAAGAAATTTTGTGCATATTTCTTAAGGTTTGGAAATTAAATGATGAAAATACTATTTTTTCAAAGTATTTATCACCATATTTTTCAGATAATTTATGTAATTTTTCTTCGATCCCTTTATAATCTTTTTGATCAGTTTTAATTTCAACATTAATTACCTGAAATTTGTCTATATATGCATCTAAAAACTCTTCTAAGGTTAAAATAGTTTGTGGTTGAGTTTTAAATTTAAAGAATTTTGAATGATCATCTTTACGAAGATCTGCTAATGTTGTAAATTCAATTTCCTTTGATGTCAATGATGTTCGATTTGTTGTTTCATCATGGATGATAACAAGTTCTTTATCTTTTGTTAAATGAACATCAAGTTCAACTCCATCAAAATTAAATTGATATGCCATTTCAAATGACAACTTTGTGTTTTCAGGTGCGATACCCGAATAACCTCTGTGTCCTAAAATTAATTGTTTACTAAGCATTTTCTAATGTTCTCCATCTATAATTTGTTTTTCCGAGTTTCTTTAGTTCTTTACTGTTAGCGATATGAACTATAACACCTGCAATTAGTCCGATAATCGCTATTGCAAGTGTAATCACAAGAATAATTTGATATCCTGTTTGAGATGTATTTGTCGAATTATTTTCTGTATATCTTTTACCCACTGCAGCTGTTACATTATATAATCAAGCATCGGTTGAAAATCCGATAAACGATAAAATCCCAACCGATGAAGCATAAGAATTCTTTTCAATATGTATTTCACCAACTTGTGTATATCTTAATGTAACCATAGCCCAAGATAAAATCCCTGCTAATAAGTATAAAATACTACTTATAACTATCACAGCAACAGAGGCTGATTTAGGTGCAAATCCCAGTAGAATAATAATTCCTAAAACAATAATTCCTATTCCTGTTGTAATTAATAAGAATAATATATAACTTCTAAATTTGTCTGCTCAACGACCTATAAATGTTGATACAATCGTTCTAAGTCCATATGTTCTTAATCCACCCAAAACAGTTACAAGTATTACGGGTGCTGAATATGAATTTTGAATCAATTGTAACAAATAGTAAGCAAAGACACTTTGGAAAGTATACATACCCATTACAAATAATGATAAAGCTCATAATTTTCAGTTTTTTAAGGCTTTATAAACCTCTAAAATGTTCTTTTTAACCTTTGCTCAAGAAAGTTTATCATTATTCTTTTGCATTGGTTTTTCAGGAACTAAAACTAATACAAGCACTGATGTAACCACTAAAAATGATGCTATTAAGAATGCATAAGTTGAAAATGGTATATGTGAACTAACATCCTTTGGTGCTCAGTATGTAGTAATCATAATTCCAATAAAGAACACAAATAATAATCCGATTAAACCGTTTGCTGTTCCTTGTATCCCGTATGCTAAACCTTGATTTTCCTTAGTTGTTTGTTGGGAAACAAGTTTTCATAAGGGTGTTCAGAATACTAATGTTGATGAAACACCTCATAATCCAAATATAATTGAATATTGAATAAACACACTTTCTTTTGAATATGTACTTGAGTTTCAAATCACCCCACCAAACCAAAAAGTTATTATTCCTGTTGAAAATACTGCTATAAACAACAATCATCTTGAACTGAATTTGTTGGCAAGGACCCCCCCCGGTAATTGAGTAACTAAGGTAACTCATCCTATTATCGATGTAAGGGAAGCAACTTGATCTTCACGTATATTCAAATATGTGTGTAAATTAGGTATTATATTTTTAATATAATATGGAGCTGCAATTACAAACACATCACAAGCTGCTAAAATAACTAAAGCAATGATTTGTTTGTATGTAAGTCCTTTAAATTTACTAATCATATCTTCCTTTTAAAATCTAACTTTGTATTTAGGATTGAAATGTTCTTTTTTTTCTAATTCCAATCCTGCTTTTTCTACTAATTTTGCTATTTCTTGTGCAATAGCTGGAGCAGAAGCAATAGCTGGTGATTGCATTCCTGCTGCATTTATAAATCTTGCATTTTTCTTTGCTGGTCTTATAACAAAATCATTTGTTTCTATGTCAATTGGACGCGATCCGGCAAGTGTCATAATAGTACGATCTAAACGAAGTGAAGGAATAATTTGTGTTCCTATTTGACCGATATAATCAAATTTTTCTTTTGTCACAACCCGAGTTTGATCTTTAGGAACACCCTCTTCTGCTGTAGGTCCCACCATTACATGTCCATCTAGCATAGGTGCAACGATAACGCCTTTTCCGTGAATTGTAGGAACTTTAAAGCATATAGAATTAACCACACCACCTTCAGAACGCGCAAGAATTCTATACTCACCACGTCTGGTTGTTTGTTTAAAATCACCATAACCTGCTTTTTCGGCTAAAACGTCTGCATAGTGCCCAGCAGCATTAATTACAACAGAAGCAGTTATTACTTCTTTTTTATTTATATGAATTTTAAAGTCTGTTTCATCAAACTCTATATCTTTGACTGCTGCATTATTTCGCAATTCAACTCCGTTGTTTTCTGCAGCACCTAAAAATGCAAATGTTGCACGAACGGGATCTATTGCTCATGAACTTGTGCATAAAAGAGCTCCATGAACATCAGGATTTACATTCGGCTCTTTTTTAAGAACTTCTTCTTTTGTAAGAACTTTCATGAATTCAGCAGGCACTTTATTTATAATTCCGCGTTCATAAAGCATATGGACATGCTCCATTTCTTCTTCGTTAAATGCTAAAATTAACGAATCAACTTGTGCTCTAGGAAAATCTAAATATTTAAATATTTTTTCTCTTCATAATTGATTACCTAAAACATTTAATTTTGCTTCTACTTTACCTGGTTCTGGATCAAAACCTCCGTGGATTGCTCCTGAATTACCTCTAGATGTTTCATCAGCAAAAACTGGATTTTTTTCTAAAAGCAAAATTTTTAATTTATATTGTGATAGTTCATATGCTATCGAAGCACCGATAATACCACCACCAATAATAACAACGTCATATTTCATAATATCCTCCTATAATATTAATTATAGAAAAATTATTTATTATCTTTATTAATTAATAATAAAAACTTAATTATTTTGTTTTTAAAAGAAATTATTTCCGTATTTTTGCCATAAATATGAGTTTTTTAAATAAAATCTAAGAATTATCTTAGATTTTATATTTCTGAATCAATACTTGTTATTTTGTATACATCATTATTTACTCAAACAATATCATTTATATATATTTTTGAACTTCTTCCTTCGGGGGTTTTTCCGTTTATTTTTATGTTATTTTCTTGTAAATATAATTTTGCTTGTCCACCTGAGTCTATTTCTTCTATTTTTTTAAGAAATTGTCCCAGTTTGATAAACTTACCTTTTATTTTTATATTCATATTAATACCTTCTTATAGGAGTAATTAGTTGTATATGATTTTTGTTTTCATCTGAAAGAACAAAAATACGATCATTTGTCTCGTTTATTTTTAAGTATATTTTTCCGTTTGGTAATACAGAAACAGCATCTTTAATAAATTGAAAATCTATATCCATTTCTAAAGGTTTTCCATTATAAGTAATATTTTTTGTTGATGCTTGAGATATACCAAGTTCAGGGACTTCAAAACTTAGTTTTAATTCTTCTTGATTTATAAAAAATGATAATCTACGTACTTTATCAGAGTTATAAAAAACAACCTTATTTATTAATTTTAAAAATTCTTCTTTTTCTATACTTAATGTTTTAGAAAAAACAGGTGTTATAAAATTATTTATATCAAGATAATTTAGTTTTGTTAAATTAGTAAAAATAACTAAGTTATTTGCAGATATACCGATTTTTTCTTCATCAAAAAATACTACTATTTCTTCAGGCATATCTTTAAAAATAAGTTTCTTTAAATTTTTAGCTTCAACAATCACGTTTATATTTATTTCTTTATTTATATTTATTAATAAACTTGATAATCTAAAACTATCTGTCGCTGTCAAACGCAGTTTATTTATATCAGTATTTTTTATATTTATACATTTATATAAAAGAGCAGTTAATCTTTCGTTTGTTCCTTGTGAAGTAGATATTGAAACATTATTAATTGCTTCTTCTAAAATTTTTGATTTTATAGTAAATTGATTTTTCTTTAAATCGAAATTGATAAAAGGATATGAATCAGAATTTAATTGTGTTAAAGTATATTTAGTTGTCTTGTCATAAATTTTTATATTTTGTCCATAACTTTCAAATGTTATTCTATTATCCATTTTTTTAATTATGGTTCTTAATATGTTTGAACTAATTAAAAATATTCCTGCTTCATCTACTGATAAATCTTTTTCATCTACATTAATTATAATTCTAGCCGCTAAGTTATTTTTTGCTGAAATCAAAACAAGTTTATCTGCATCTATTTTAAAATAAATACCACGATACGGAACAAAAGCATCATTATTATCGTTATAAGAACATAAAAAATCTATATTATTATCAATAACATTTTTTGATATTGTAAATTTCATAAATTTCCCCTTATTATTTATATAATTTCTTGTGAATAAGTGCTTTAAAACTAAAAAGCATAAAATAAGCTATAAAAACCTTAAAAATTTAACTTTTTGAACTATTAACAACTTATTTATTTATGTATAAATGTTTATTTTAAACCACGGATTTCCCGAGAAAGTTGTTCGATAGTTTTTTGAATTGATTTGTCATATACATCATTGTTAATTTTCTTAATAGCATTTAATATAGTTGTGTGATCTTTATTGAATATCTTTCCTATTTCTGTGGATGAAAGAGAAAGAAAACTATTCACTAATATGATAGCTATATGTCTTGCAACAACTATTTCTTTTTTTCTAGATGAACCATATATATCTTTTTCGGATATCCGATAATATTTAGCAACTGCCTTAATAATACTTTCTGAATTGATTTCGACTTGCTGTCTTACAACATCAGCGAAAATTTTTTGAATAACATCATAAACATAATTTGTATTAATAAGTTTGTTTCGAGAAAAAGAAACACGTTTAGCTGCACCCAATAAAGCACGAATTGAACTAAAGTGATTTTTAACTATAAATTGTTTTGAATTTTCATCTAATATATGAAAATCAAAACCTTCTAAATCAAGAACAAAACCCAATAAGTTATACATTTCTTTTTCGTTTGGATTTTTAATTTTAGTAATTAAACCAGATTCCAATCTTGTTATAAGTCTGTCATCAAATTTATTTTCTAAGTCGTGTATATTAAGTTCAGCAGCAACTACTGTAAGTTTATTGCTTTGGATTCTTCCATCTATAATTTCGTATATGAAATTTTTAGTTTGTTTTTTTTGTCCATCACCAAAAAGTTGAAAATCATCAAAAACAACTAAATCTAATTCTGTAAAAAACTTAATTAAGTTAGAAATCTTTAAAGATTCATTTGACATTAATAAAGAAGAAATTTGTCTTGTAAAAGAGTTAGGAGAAATATAATAACCTTTTTTACCTGCTTTAACAAATTCGTTTCCTA
The DNA here is from genome assembly GCF_051200785.1 of Mycoplasma sp. 6243. Classification (NCBI taxonomy): domain Bacteria; kingdom Bacillati; phylum Mycoplasmatota; class Mollicutes; order Mycoplasmatales; family Mycoplasmataceae; genus Mycoplasma; species Mycoplasma sp. 6243. Next base: position 684 of record NZ_CP195154.1, on the reverse strand, counting down.
TCGCATGTAAAAGGTGGGTTTTTCCTATACCAGAACTACCAAAAATATATAAAGTATTCAAACCAAAAGGATTGTTAATTAAATTTTGACAAATTTCAACAACTTCTTCATTAAAACCATCTTTTAAATAATTATCAAATGTTTGATTTCGAACAAAGTTGTTTGATAATTTTTTCTTTTCTTCTTTTGTGATAACTTTAGAATTAATTTTTCTTTGTTCTTCTTCTGTTTCTTTTTGATATTCTGTTTTGTTTTTTATTGTTAATTTATAAAAAACTTGTGTTCCAAATATTTCCTTTATTGCTTTATCAAAAATTTCTTTATAAAAACCATTTAATCCTAAAAGTGATTGCTCTTGTTCTAGTGGTATATATATAACTAATATGTTTCTACTAAAATCAATGATTTTCATCTTAAAAAAGAAAGACTTTCAAATAACATTGTCTGTTATTTCGTTCCTTAAATAACTTTTAAGTTGTTCAGTCAATGAATCGAGTTTAACATCTTCATAATTGTTTATGTTTTTAACAACTTCATCATTCATAAATTAAATTATAAAGTAAATAATATACACTTACAAGAATAATTAAAAATAATGATAAAATACCAAGCAAATATAAAAGTTATTCACAACTTCTACTGCTAAAATATACATATATTAATACTTATTAACAACATTTTTTT